>JAJRZA010000084.1 GCA_024275485.1 Candidatus Krumholzibacteriota bacterium
CTCCCGGAACCTCGGGTAACAGTTCAGATCTGGGGTTAGAAATCATGAGCCACGACAACGGAAGAGCCGGATGGTGGAAATCTCCTAGTCCGGATCTGGAGAGGGGCCCGGTCGGGAGACCGCCGGGTCTACTCGACTAGAGATTTTGCAGTTCTTGAAAACATGGCCCGGTGCAAGCCGGGCCATGATTGTTGTGCAGGCGAAGACGGTTAAATTCGACCCGCTCAATTGGCAGTTTATACTCAAGATTCTTTTACGGGGGTGGGGGGAATTCTCAGCCCAATTGGTATTTCTCCAGTCGATAAATCAGAACATGCCGAGGGATACTCAAAAACAACGCGGTCTTGCTGCGATTTCCGCCACAAATGACCAGAGCCCTTCGGATTATTTCTTTTTCCATTTCCACCAACGAGAGCCCTTCGGCAGGCAGTGGCCCCAGGGGGAGGCGGCCTTTTTCAGCATTGATGTTGGTGCCCTGAACCGCAGGTGAAATCGTGCCTGATTGAGGGGCCAACCGATGCAAGTCCGCCACCTCAAGGGTATCGGTTTTGCGCATGAGCACCAGGCGCTGATTGATGTTCTTCAGCTCCCTGACATTGCCCCGCCAAGGTTTTTGTTCCAACTTTACTCGAAGCTCTTTGGTGGTGATCACTCCGGTGCCTCCGTGCATCAGCGTGAAGTGGTCCCAGAGATAGCCAATATCTTCATCACGCTCCCGCAGGGGAGGAATATTCAGGTGCAGAACATTCAAACGGTAGTATAGATCTTCCCTGAATCGTCCTTCAGCCACCTCGGATTCCAGGTTTCGGTTGGTGGCACAGACCAAACGGAAATCCACATCGATGGGTTGGTTTCCTCCCACCGGATCAACCTGGTGCGTTTCCAAAACCCGCAAAAGCTTGGGTTGCAGCGCCAGGGGCAGCTCGGCAACTTCGTCCAGAAAGAGGGTTCCACCCTGGGCCAGACGAATTTTTCCGCTGGAGGCCTGGCTGGCCCCCGTGAAAGCACCCTTGGTATGGCCAAAGAGTTCCGATTCCATCAATTCGGCGGGAATAGCGCCGCAGTTTACCGGTACGAATGGCCGGTCATACCTGGCAGACAGATCATGGCAGGCACGGCTGACCAGTTCCTTGCCGGTGCCGCTCTCACCGGTGATCAGCACCGTGGCGTCGCTGACAGCAATCCGTTGCACCTGGTCCATGAGTTCGGTCATGCTGCCACTGCGATAAACCAAACCCGGGTCAAGGGTGGCCTTTTCCTTCAGCAAGCGTCGCAGGCGGGCGTTGTCCCGTTCCAGATCGCTGGTATGCAGGGCCTGGTCCACCGTCAACAACAACTCGTCACGGGCAAAGGGTTTCAGCAGGTAGGAAAAGGCACCCAGGCGCATGGCTTCAACAGCCTGCTTGACAGTACCATGGGCGGTCAAAACGATGACCGGGGGAGCACCTGCCGGGGCATCTTCAACGATTTGTTTAAGGACTTCCATCCCATCCATGCCCGGCATGCGGATGTCGGTCAGGACCAGGTCGGGGTCTTCATTCAGGCGGTCGAGGCCCGCCTGGCCATTGGCGGCAGGCAGGACTTCATGTCCGGCTTCCTGGAGCATGAAGGAAACCACTTCGCGCAGACTGATGTCGTCGTCGATAAGGAGGATACGTGCCATGGCGTCAAGGAATCAGCGAGGCGCGAACCTCGCCGCTGTTGGTAAAAAAGGTACCAGTGGATTTGTCGGTGATGGGCATTATTTCTTCCCATCTCAACAGGAACCATCTTTGGTTGATTTCCTCAAATACAAACAATCCGCTGCCAACATATTTTTTACCTTGAATCTTCAACATGTACGTAATTTCATAGCGGGCTTCCTTGTTGTACGGCATGCCGCGTTCGGTGATATTATCGGTAAGATTCAATTCGCATTTGAGCACAGGACTCATCAATCTGGTCAGGAAACCTTCTTCTTTGGTGAGGCCCCAATGGTCCCATTTAATGTCGGGATACATCGACACGGTGCCGAGATCGGCCACATAAACAAAACTGTCGGACAGAACACTGCGGTATTCATCAAAATCCCGTTTGATCACGGACACTTCGAGTTTTTGAAGAACCAGATCAGGGTCATCCGCCCCAGTCATGGGGTCACCGGCTTTTCCAGGTTCGATGGCCAGACCCGAACCGATCATGAGGACCAGGACCAACAAAAAAGCCAGGGTGATAAATCTTTGTTTCAAGAAAGTTCACTTCCCAATTGGTTACCGGTGTTGTTGTCGAGGGCGAGGGCCAACACCACACAGGCCCCACCATCGTACTTCTCATCAACCCAAAGTGTTCCACCCATGTTCTCGGCGGATCGCAAGCTGGTGGCCAATCCCAACCCGGTGCCGCCGTCGCGGGATGAGTAGAATGGGGTGCCGAAATTTTCAATGGCTTCGGCAGAAAACCCGGGACCCGTGTCCATCACCCTGACCCGGCCAGTGTCATGGTCTGCTGACACAACCAGTTGGATGGGATTGCCGGACGAATCAATGGCCGCTGCATTCAGGATAACATTAACCAGGATCTGCCGCACTTCTTCACCGTTACCCCGAACTTTGCAGGTGTCCGGCATTTTGGCAACCAATTGTGGAATATCTTTTTGGTTGGCCAGCAAATCAATCACCGCAGACACTTCCTGAACAAGATCGATTCTTTCGGGATTTCCGGGCCGGCTGCGGGCGAATTCCAGAAACCGGGTCAACACCTGGTTGAGGCGCTCCGATTCCCGGAGCAGAATATCCAGGAGTCGATGTTTGGGGTTGTCTGCGGGAAAATCGTCATTCAAAACTTCAGCCGCTCCCTGGATGCTGGCCAGGGGATTACGGATTTCATGGGCCAAACCGGCAGACAATCGACCAACTGCGGCCAAGCGGGCCGAACGCACCAACTCCTGCTCAACCGCGATTTTCTCGTCCAGGGTGTGCTGCAGATTCTGGGCCGTCATCGCCAAATTGCAACTGGTCAAATTCAACCGCTCCACCAGTTGTCCGGCCAACAATCCCATGGCCAGGTAGAGCAGGATTTCCAGGATTTTTTCGGCCCGCATACCTGGGTCCGCCATCACCCAGTGGTCAAGTCCCCATTCGGTGGCAAAAGCGTGGGGCAGATAGATGGCCACCACCAGAAGGGCGGCGCCAAGACCTCCAATCATCCCTCCCCTGAAAGCAGCCAGGATGATGGGGAAGTAGTACAGTCGACGATAAATACCGTGAGCAGCCGCGTTCCAGTCAAAGGAATTTGCCGATTCCATGATGTGGCGGGCGTGGGCTCCATGTTCACCATGATCTCCGTGGGGAGTGATGTAGTGCAAGGTGGAAACGAAACCGATCAGCAGTACCACCATCCAATACTGATTAAAAAAAGTTAAATTCGGGTTGCCGTTGGCGGTTTTCATTCCGAATCCCGGGGTTGGAGTACGGGCAATTGGTGAACGCTGAAGAATATTCTATAGAAAAGTGAAGAATATTCTTCTAAAAAGAGCGACCCAAGCAGGTTGATTTGCATAAATTGTTCAATGATAGCAGGTTGAACGCTGGCCTGTTTTCTGCACTGGGTTATTCAAGCAATGCATTGACCATGCCGAAAGGGAATCGGATGCCAACGGCTTGACTCCCGACTTCCTGGCGTGACCAGCCAAGAATCCGAATACAAATGAATGCGGCCGCCTGCGTCATTTCCGTTTTGACTCTTCGAACGACCTGGTTGTTCGGGATGAATATGGAAACATGATCCCCGGCAACGGCGGTCGCTATTTCCAATCCTGCGATTGATCTGGATACCAACTTTTCTTCCCCTCCAAACGAATTCTGCAAACGGGATCTGGGTTGGCAATTAATCTCAGCGAACATGGGCCAATTTGCGGGTAACCACCTTGGAGCCCTGATGGAATCAAACATGAAATCCCCTTGGGCGGCATCCCGGCCGTCCACCCTAAGTCGGCCACTGAACTGTCAAAAGAATGGGTATCACCTCAAGTGCGAATCGATCACCAAATTGAAAAGCGGAAATTGACCTTGCTGAAATTATTTCTGCAGTTGAGATTTATGGAAATAGTGATGGTCTGCTTGTCTCTCGTTCGGCAAGGGGATTGGCCCCTTGAATATTGGGTCCCGATGGGAAGAAATGAAGCAGCATTCCAGCAAATCATCCACCCCTCATGCCTCCTTCGGCTGGTGCAGCCAATGCAACGTTGAACACCGCCTGGAACAGGGCAATGCTCACCGTCATGCCCTGGAATTGATGAAGGAGTTGGAGGAGCTCAAACGCATCGATTACCGCCGTGATTCAACCGATGCGGACCCCAGGTTTTCCACGGATTACCTCTTTGGCAAAGCCTGTGGAAAGATGTTTGGTGTGTTGGAATGCGAGGATGGCGGGGGAAAGGTCGTTGTCCTGCGCGCTTTCTCCTGCCAGTACAACGCAGCCTGGAACCTCGATGGTTGGGTTTCTCCATTGTTCGATGTCGAAGATTACGAGAAGATCATGGTCCCGGGTGATAGAAGGATCAAAGAGTTTGGGCGGGAAATTGATGCCTTGAATTCAGGTGATGAAGATCTCCCAGTTCTTAAGCGCCAACGGAAACATCTCTCCCGGTCGATCATGATGGAACTGCACAAACTCTACGAACTGATGAATTTTCGTGGTGAAAAGATGCCTTTGACGGAGGTTTTTAAGATCGCCAATGGCATCCCGACAGGGGCGGGGGATTGTTGTGCACCAAAGCTCCTGAATCATGCCGCCCGCCACAACCTTCGACCGCTCGGCATTGCGGAATTCTACTGGGGGAAAACGAATCCATCAGGAACTCGCGAGCACGGCCGTTTCTATTCCAGCTGCATCGACAATTGTCTACCTATCCTGGGTTTTATGTTGTGTGGGGCAGGGCCATGAACGGGTTGAAGATTGTTTATCAGGAAGAATCCTTTGTCGTGGTATTCAAACCGAGTGGTTTGCTCTCTGTCCCCGGCCGTGGACCTGATATGCAGGATTGTGTCGTCAATCGCTTGAAATCCCTTATCCCGGACTGTATTGAACAGCCTTCAGTTCATCGTTTGGACATGGATACATCCGGCCTCCTGGTCTTGGCATTGACCAAAGAGGCCCGGCGCAATCTCTCGATTCAGTTCCAAGAGCGCCGGGTCGGAAAAAAATATATCGCAATTCTGGATGGGATTTTTGACGAGGATTCTGGTGAAATTGAATTGGCCTTCCGTCTGGACCCCGAAAATCGTCCTTATCAGGTCTACGACCCAGTGCAGGGCAAGGTGGGAACAACCCGGTGGCGCAAGCTGAGCGTAGAAGACGGCTGCACACGCGTTGAATTCATCCCGCTAACCGGTCGAACCCATCAGCTGCGACTTCACGCTGCACACAATCTTGGACTCGGCTGTCCCATCGTTGGCGATCGTTTGTACGGTTCGGGCACAGCCCCTGGTCAGCTGAAACTCCATGCTGCATTTCTCGCCTTTGAAGATCCGGAATCGGGCGAACGGTTAAGCTTTGAATCCCGGCCCATATTTGAATGATCTTATCCTTGGGGCTCTATTGCTTTGCCCAGAGGAGATGCCGGCACACTACCTGAGGGTCAAGCCCCGGGCGATCTTTTGTGGCAAATTCATGTTTTTAGTGTACAGTCTCCCAGTTGGTATTCTGGTGAAACATGACACCGAATTGGAATCTGTTTACGAAGCCTTTTCCGATACGGAAAAACGGTTGGCCGCTCTTGGGGCCCAGTATCAGACTGCGATGATCGTGGTTTGGACCATGCGGGAAGCTGTGGTGGTTATTGGATTGGTCCTGGCCATTTTGAGTTCCAGCTTCACGATCGTTCTGCCGTTTGCAGCCGTGGCTTTCATGGGCCTGGCCCTGAAGGCGCCGCGGGCCACGTCGTTTTTTGAGAAGAATCTGGATATGGTGAGCAGGATCAGTTGATGGATTCAATATCGTCACGGCGGCAATTTAGATTTAATTTTGCGCTCAAACAAAAAATGATTTACAAAGTGGGGTCTGAATTTGCAGGTTGTGAAAGAAGGGATGGCTTTTTTGGTCCTTGGATCATTGGAGTTTTGTCCAATACAGGAAAGCTTCCTGCCAACTTTAAGGAGAAAAAAATGAGCGTGAGCAGTGCCATCAGCAGTTTTGCCGGATTCATGGTTTTGTTGAGCCTGGGTTTGGGACATTTCACAGGTCAGATCGACCTCACACACATGAGCTGGTCATGGCTCACCACCTTTGTGGGTCTGAATCTTTTCCAATCGGGGTTTACCGGGTTTTGTCCCGTTGCCCATCTTTTTCGGGCCCTGGGTTTGAAAGATTGACGAAAACCAAAATATGTGACGACGATGGGGTAACATTTCTGGGAGCTTGCCAATCAATACCATCTACATCCTCGGCTTTCTTGCCCTGATATCTTTGGCCGGTATCGCAGGCATGGCCTACTTGGTCCACCGGAGTTTTCGCGCTCCCCGGGTCCCGGAACAAGGCGATCCCGGTGACCATAATCTGGACTTCCGTCAGGTATGGATCCCAACTGCCAAAGGAAAACGTCTGTTTGCCTGGTTGCTGCCGGCCACGGACAAAACCGCCCCTTCCACCGGCACCCTGATCATGATCCACGGCTGGGGCGGCAACGCTCACTTCCTTCTGCCCCTGGTACGATCTTTCCTGAATTTTGGCCTGGATGTCCTGCTTGTCGATGCCCGCAATCACGGTCAAAGCGATGATGACGGCCACTCATCATTGCCTAAATTCGCTGCCGATACGAGCAGTGCCGTAGATTGGCTCAAACAACAGTCAAAGCACCATGGCCCTGTGGCCTTGTTCGGCCATTCCCTCGGTGGGGGTGCGGTATTGCTGGCAGCAGCCGAGCGCAGCGATATCAGTGCGGTGATCAGCCTGGCAACCTTTGCCCATCCCACCGATATGATGCGGCGTTTCATGAAGAATGCCCGGGTTCCCGATCTTGTTGCACCGCTGGTTTTGTTGTATGTGGAATTCATCATCGGGCGGCGGTACGATGATATTGCTCCCATCAACACGGTCGGCAAGGTGGAATGTCCGGTTTTGATGGTGCATGGCGAGGCTGACCGAACGGTGCCGGTGGCTGATATGAAAGCCATTCGGGACAAGTATCAGGGGCAGACTCCAAAATTTGAAATTATTCCCAATGCAGGGCATACATCGGTGAAGCGGTTTGAAGAAAATTCGTTGGTCTTCCTGGATTTTTTGGAAACGGCAGGGTTTGGCAGACAGAGTACAACCGAAAAGCCATGTGACCTATAGCTGCAGGTTCCTGAAAAGTGTGGTGATTCGGCACACGATTGCCCCAATAGGCCATCCCCAAGAGAAAATGCAACCAACTGTAATATAATTGATTACACGGTGTTCCCGGTAATTTCAATTCCTCCTGAAATGGGTACAATTCGTGCCTGTATTGAACCGAAAGCAAATACAAGCCTTCGGGAGGAAAGAAAATGAAACCCAACATACGCATAGTCAGATTCCTGCTCGTCCCCGTTGTCCTGGCCCTGTTGGCAGTAACTTTGCCAGCCGATTCAACCCTGGCTCATGAAATCATCCAGGAGCAACAAGACGATGGAGCCAGACAAGGCCTGTTCCTGGGAGTCAGTGCTGGAAGCGGCGGTGGCGTTCTCCTATACAAGGATGGGTCCAGTTCCATAACCGAAGAAGCGAAAAAAGGTGGATTTGGCTCTTTACGATTTGGATATGCTTTTTCGCCCAAGTTTGCCTTGAGCCTGGAAGGATTTGGTTTCACCACAACGAAAAATGAGGAGGATTGGGAGATTGATGCAGTATTTTTAGCGACTACCTTCCATCCCTGTGGTTCAGGTTTCTTTTTGCGGGTGGGAATGGGTGTCGGGGATGGGTATATCACCCATCCCAATAGCGGAGATAAAATAACCCTCGACGAGCGCATGGCTTTTCTGTTCAGCATAGGGTACGATTGGTGGTTGAACGACCACATGTCCCTCGGCTTGTCCCTGGATTCCATGGGTATCGATGGGGGAGGGGCTTCGGGATTCGAGGATGACGGTGTTGGTGTCGGGGGCCTGGTCGTGCAGTTCAATTGGTACTTGTAGCGCTCCCCACCTTGTGGGCCGTTGGATGACAGGGGTACAAACCATAGCATGAATCGTCGCTACAACATGATTCGTCCACCAAGGGCAGGCGGTATCCCAACGGGCATATCCCTCATTGGAATGGGCAGTTTCCGGAGGGGCTTGAAGCCTCTCCTACTGTGCTGTTTCGGGTGGTTGGTTTTATGTGGGTTGGTGGTTTTGTTTTCCTGTCCTGCTTTAGGCCAGATCCCAACATCGGACAATAAAAATCGCAACATCTCATCGCCCTATTTGCTGCGGCTGGCCGATGTGGAGCTTTCGGGCGCCACCAGAACTTCCCTGGCTACCGTTTACCGTTTTTTGCCTTTGCACCCCGGCCAGCCTATTGACCAGAATACATTGTTGGAGGCGGTAGAGGCTCTTCGCAAGGGTGGGTTGTTCAAGTCCGTATCATTCTATACCAAACCGGGCCGGGAACGTGGGCAGCTGATCCTCGTTTTGGATGTGCAAGAGCACGGTCTGGATTTTCGATGGGCGGCAGGTAATACCGACATCGACGGTTGGTATCTGGTGCCGGCCATGCTCGCTTATGACAATGCTTTTGGCAAAGGCGGCATGCTGGATCTGCAATTCCGGATCGGTTTTCGCCACAGTGGCGTTCTGCTGCGTTATGGACAACCTCGAGCAGGTGATGGACGCAATTATTGGGGTGCCAAATTCAGCTCGATTTCCACTGACTGGCCCTATTTTTCCGAGGGTGTTGAATATCGTCACGAAGTGAAAACAGCCGGGTTGGCTTCGGTGTTTGGCCGACGATATTCTGATAATCGTTTGGCCGAAATCGGTTTGGAATTTGAGGGGGTCAAGGTAGCTGATTATTCTTCGGCACACACCGTGTCTCAGGACGGATCCATCACATTTGGCGATCAAATCCGGGAGCAGGATTTGCCCCCGGCCATTCAGGCTGCGGTGGGCGAGAAGTTTCGCACGATTATTCATACCGACTGGCAATATGATACACGGTCCAAGGTCAAACGTGCGGGTACTCCCGTATCGGGAATTTGGGGACGACTGAAGGGGCGAATCATCCTGCAGGTAGCAGGTAGTTTTCCGGGTGTCCAGGCCGATCTGAGGGCCTACCGAAACATGCCTGGAGGTGTTTTTGCGGCTCGGGTGCGAGGCGCCTGGGTTGGAGAGAGAGCAGCCTTTTACGATCGGTTGTACCTGGGCGGAATGTACACGGTTCGTGGTTTTTCAACCAACTCCCTATCAGCTCCGGGAGGCGATACCTGGCTTTTCTCGAGCTCAATTGAGTACCGCAGTCGAATTCTGGGAGATAAAAAGGGTACCAAGCTGGCAGGTGTTTTATTCTTGGATGCGGGCGCCAGCGGGTCTTCCGATCTGGTGGACCCATACACCGGTTTCGCCGTCGGTGCCGGGTACGGCTTGCGCCTACGGGTTTGGTGGTTGGACTGGATCGGATTGGATATAGGCTTCCCTGTGACTGAGCGTCCCCTTGACATGCGGTTCCAGGTTACCGCATCCATCGGGTGGTCGTTCTGATGCGGCGCGCGGTGGTATTGCTGATTTTATCTTTGTGGTGGTCTCTGGTGCCGTCTTTTGTTGTTGGTGGCGATGAAACGGCCCGGGTGGTCGGTATTACTCCGGAACGAGTTGGCAACCTTGTGGTCTGCAACTTGAAGACCATGGGTCTGCCCGCTGAAAAACAGCTCCAGTCCATGCGCTCGGGCTTGGTTTCATCCGTGGAATTGAAGTTGTCCTTGCTGGACGAAAACAACCACTCGCTGGGCGGCAATACCATGACTTTGCGTCTGGCCTTCGACCTGTGGGAGGAAGTTTTTTCCGTGCGCGATGATGGCCAGGAACGCCGTTTTCATTCCCTGACCGATTTGGAAAAATATCTGGCTGATCTGGGAAATCTGCCGGTGACTACCGCCTCTTCCCTGGACAAGAATCAGCGCTATCGCATACAGGTGGAACTGGTTGTGAGTCCCATCGCCCGGGATGAACAAAAACGTGTGGAGGAAGTGATTGCCGGAGACCAACGTCCTCATCGGGAAGGGCAGGATCAACAGGAAGCCTCGGTGAGTCTGGGGCGCCTGATTCGCTTCTTCTACAAGGATGGCAACGACGATCGAGGGGGCAGTGTGCAGCTTTCGGGCTGGTTTACCTCCAGGGAGTTGGATCATGAATCGAATTAGCACACAACTGGTGGTGTCATTCCTGATCGTTGCCCTTTTGCCGACACTGCCTTTGTCACTGGTGGTGCGGGAGTTGCTGGAACGTCGTTTTGGTCCCGCCATTGCCGAACCCTTGGAGCAGGCGCTGGAATCGGGGTTGGCTGAGAGCCGCGCACATCTGCAGGAATTGCGCACGAATTTTGGGTACCGAGCCAATGAATTGAGTGCTGGAGTTCTGGACGAGGGGGGGTATCTGCTGGACCTTGGCGGTCATGTTCAACGCGCAGACTCCCTGGATGTTTTTCTGGCTGAGCGGCCGGGCCTCTGGGACAAAGCCCGGGGTTTGGAAATCTTTGAGTCCGGATCTGTTGCAAAGGTGGAACGCCTCGGCGATGCGCTGGCTGTCCGCGTCAAGGGTGCCTATGGAGCAGTTTCTGTCATTCTGCAGCCTTTGCCTGTGGGGATGGTCGCACGAGCAGGGGACCTTACCTCCGGATTAAGTATTCTGCGGATAATTCGCGGTGAAAACGGCAGGGTGGTCCTCAGCTTTGTGGGGCCGTTCCTGCTTGTCTACGGCATTCTCATTTTGGTGGCCCTTGCAGTCGGGATTATCTGGTCCCGTCGCATGGTCAAGCCCCTGGAAGTCCTGGTGGGTGCCACCCGGCGTGTGGCTGAGGGTGATCTGGAATTTCGAATTGAACGGCAGGGCCCGGGGGAGGTGGGCGAATTGGTTCAAAGTTTTGATCAGATGATCGGGAACCTGGCAGAGCAGCGTCGGGATTTGGCTCGACTGGAAAGGGCGGCGGCTTGGCGGGGCATGGCGCGCACGCTGGCTCACGAAGTGAAAAACCCTCTGACGCCAATTTTGCTGGCGGTGAATCAGGCGCGCGACTGTTACGACGGCGACGATGACCAATATCGGTCCCTGTTGGCTTAAGTTTCGGAAATAGTTGGCGAAGAAGTGGAGAGTTTGCGTCGGTTGGTAAGGGATTTTGGCGATTTTGCCCGATTGCCCAAACCCGTTTTGAAACCAGGGAATTTGCAAGAAATGCTGGGCGAACTGGCCCAACTTTATGGCCCTGAATGTTTACAACTGGAATCCAGTTCCACCGCTGAAAGCGGATGGTTCGACCACGACGCCCTCAGACGGGCGCTGATCAATCTCATCGACAATGGGTTGGAGGCCTGCGAAGAAGCAGGAAAACCGAAAAAAGTGCAATTAATTTCGACGCCCAGTGAATCTGGAGTTCAGCTGGTGGTCATGGACAACGGCACGGGAATTCCCGAAGACCATCAAACAAGAATATTTGAACCTGATTTCACCACCAAGAGCGGCGGTATGGGGCTGGGATTGGCCATTGTTGAAAACATCATCATCGGCCACGGTGGACACATCAAAGTTGAGAGCGAAGTGGGGCACGGTACACAATTCACCATCACGCTACCCCTGACTCCAGGTGCGGGGCGGCAGTCTTCCCGGGACGGCGAACAATGACTCCGAAAGTGCTGATCATTGATGACGAACGCAACATCCGTCGCACCTTCAAGATGGTGCTCACAAGTGAAGGCATGGCCGTGGATGTGGCCGAATCCGGGGAGGATGGTCTGGCTCGGTTCAAAGCCCATCGTCCGGATGTGGTGTTGCTGGATGTGCGGTTGCCGGGCATGGACGGCATGGAGGTCCTGCGGCAGATCCAGGCCGCGGATGCGAGCCTGCCGGTGATCATGATTTCCGGTCACGGCACCATTGCCACGGCAGTGGAGGCCACCCGTCATGGAGCTTTTGATTTCCTGGAGAAACCACTCAGCAAGGAGCGTTTGCTGGTGGCAATTCGCAATGCCCTGGATGTGCGCAATTTGAACCGCGAGGTGCGTGTTCTGCGGGAGCGGGTGAACCGGCGTCACCTGATGGTTGGCGAGTCGGCTTCCATGCAGGCCATCCGCCAACAAATCGAGAGGGTTGCCGGTACCAATGCCCGGGTTTTGATTTCGGGTGAAAGTGGCACCGGCAAGGAATTGGTGGCTCGGGCCGTTCACGAGGCCGGTGACCGACGCGACAAGCCATTCGTGAAAATAAACTGCGCAGCCATCCCCGAGGAGCTGATCGAGAGCGAGCTCTTCGGTGCCGTGAAAGGCGCTTTTACCGGAGCCACGCAAACCCGCGATGGAAAGTTTCTGCAGGCCGACGGCGGCACTCTCTTCATGGACGAAATCGGTGATATGTCCTTGAAGGCCCAGGCCAAAGTCCTGCGGGCGTTGCAGGAGGGCGAAATTGAGATGGTGGGGGGTAACAAGACCTACACCGTTGATGTGCGTGTTCTGGCGGCAACAAACAAGGATCTGGCCGCTGAAGTGGGTTCCGGGAACTTTAGGGAAGACCTTTTTTTCCGCTTGAATGTAGTGCCGCTACTGGTGCCCACCTTACGGGACCGGCCCACGGATATACCTCTGTTGGCCGAGCATTTTTTGTCGGTCTATCAGGATGAAAACGGCCTCACCCAAAGATCTTTCACCGAGGATGCGTTGATGGTTCTTCAGAGCTTGGCCTGGCCGGGAAATATTCGAGAGTTGGCCAACGCGGTGGAACGTTTGGCCATTCTCAGCACTGGCGAAAGCATAGGCCCGGACGACCTCACCCTTTTCGGAGTTGGTGGCGACCTTGTTGCCGGTGATTCGACCAATCAGGAGGGAACGGCCGGCACCATTTTGCCTTGCGATCTATCTTCTGTCCTGGCTGCCGGAGGTTTGGTGGCAGCCCGGCAGCAGTATGAAAAAAGCCTCATCGCCGAGGCCCTCACTCAATCCGGTGGCAATGTCAGCAAGGCTGCCCGGTTGTTGGGCATTGACCGCACCAACTTGCACAAGAAAATCCAGACCTACGATTTGTCATCCGGGCGCGAGCCCGAAAAAGGTGGTGGGTAATGAGGCAACTGGTCCTGGTTGTCCTTTTGACCTTGGCTTTGGTTTTGCCCGGTAAGGGGGAGTGTGCCGCGTCCGATGTGAAGCTGCGAGGCTGGTTCTTCGGTTGGCAGACTGCCTCCGGGCAACGGAATCGGTACGATGTTTTTGGTCGGGATGAGTTACCAAGTGGCACTGTTGAAGACCAAGGTCGTGGCGGCGGGCTGCTGGTCGGCCACCGTTTTGGCGAACGTTTCCTGGTCGGGTTCCAGCTTGTCTTCGCCCGGCACAGTATCATTGGCAGCCAAGATCATCTTATCGATGCTGAAGCCCTGCTTACGGGAACGGTTATTTTTCGTCCGAAGGATACCTTGCAACCTTTCTTGCGTGGGGGGTTTGGTGGTGCCAGCGAAGTATTGGAACTTATTGAAGATTCGGGGAATGTTGTTTCCTACGGAACTGCGGCCATCGCCGGTGGTGGGTTTCAAATCCGTCTAAGCAGCCGGTTTTCCCTGGAACTGGAAACGGTGGCCACTTTTTCCAACTACCTTGAGGTGTATGACAACACCGATAACAAACCATGGCCTGAAGAAAAATGGCAGGTCCGAACCTCAAATTATGGCTGGCGGGTTGGCCTCGGGGTGATGGTTTGGTTCTGATTGAAGCCATGGAAAAATGATGGGGTCACCCAGGCCAGGGTAACCCCATTGATCATCGTCCGGATATGGATCTACCGACAATCAACATTCTGCTGATAAATGTTCCAGCAGGCTTCAACACCATTGTTGTAGTCAGGAATCTTCAGACTACCATCGCCGGCGGCATGCCACTGAATGAAGCTGGAATCCCCACCTGCGCCCAGAGTGAACTCAATGCGGAAATCAGGATCGTTGTCGTAAAAGGCCAGACGATCGCCGTAACTGTCGGGTTGGCGGCTGATGAACTCGAGGAAACGGCCGTCGGCATTGGTGCCCCAGGCGATTTCACCACAGACGGGGAAGTCTTCGTCGTCCAGATCCAGGAACACCCAGTGGCCATCTTCACCGTTGTCGGTGGTGGTTCCGGAGAACCAGAGATATTCCAGGTTGGTGCCATCGGGCACCAGATAAAGTTCCCATTCCACCACTTCGCCCGCCGGCATACCGAGCAGAACAATTCCCACTCGTTCACCGGCCACTTGCCAGTCGTAGGTCCAACGCCAGGAGCCATCGGGCTGAACGGTTGGCACGGTGTGGATGGCGTTGGAGAAGGCTTCTACCGGAGCGGCCAGAACCAGGTGGGCCATCACATCAAGCAACACCGTTCGCAGGTAGGCGTTGATGAAGTTGTCGTATTCGCCGCTGGATTTGTCCAGTTGATCGGCGGGACCGAAGAAGCTGAAATCGAACTCCAGTTGTTCGGTAGAGGGAAGAGTGGGGGCAATAGTGGTTTCGGGGGAGGTAGGGGTATTCTCGGATTCGGAACACCCACCAAGATTGAAGGCGACGAGGAACATGATGGCGGCCAGGGCCATCAGGCCTGATGCGGCGCGAAGTGGTCGGAAGAGGTACATGTCGGGACTCCTTGTTGTTAAACTGAGTGCGAGGGCTGTTTCCCTATGCGCAAAGGGTGTGCCGATGGCAAAAAAAGGAATTACTCAGCCTATTATGTTGAAAATGAACCTGTTAGGAGGCGGTTTAGTTAGGGGAGGTGAAATTCTTTCCTGTGCCTGAAGACAACAGTCGGCGCCTGAGTGTGAATTCTCGCTACAGCCTGTTTGCACACATTTGCTTGTGAAAGAGATCATGGGTGTGGTAACAGATGAAACAACAGTTGGTTAAAGATGCTTCAGGCAATTTGTCCTTTGGCACAATCACTGCAATTATCGTTTGCGGTTATTTCGTCAGAATCAAAACAATTGCCAAATTGCAAATGGTCATCCCAGCAGATTTGCCGGAAGAATTGGAGAAGCCCAGAGTGAAGGGATGTTTATTTTTGTTATTGACGCTTCTGGCGGGGGCGGTTCCGGCGCAGGAGGTTTCTCTCACCGAGGTTGTCAATCTTCGTGGACAGGTCCTTGAAGAGGTAACCGGTCAACCTGTTGCGGGTGCCCTGGTGATGGTCACTTTTGACAACCCGGATACCACGGCCCTTTCTGTGACCTGGCAGCAATATCTAGCCCAAATCGGATCCTTAGAAAACCAATTCATCGATGATGATCGCTTGGTCACCTTTGCCGATTCCACAGGCCATTTTGCCTTCCGCTCATTACCTCCCGGGCAGCTGGTTTTGTCGTTCCCGAATGTCGGCTACTCGCCATTGTCCACGCGCTTGGAGATTCGAACCAACGAGTTGAAAGATGCCGTCTTTCGATTGCAGCGCACTCAATACAACGAGTATGAAGTGGTGGTTTACGGCAAGGGACCCGAGAAGGAGGTTTCCCGACAGTCTCTTTCGTTGTTCGAGGTGGAACGCCTGCCGGGTTTTGGCGGTGACGTGATCAAAAGCCTGCAGGCCCTGCCCGGTGTGGCGCGGCCAACCATGAACAACCCCGGCGCCATCATAGTGCGTGGCAGTGGCAACTACGATACCCGGTTTTTGCTCGATGGAATTGATATTCCTATGCTGTTCCATTTCGGCGGCGTGAAATCCACCTACAATTCACTGAGTCTAGGTGGGGTTGATTTGTATCCAGGTGGTTTTGGCACCCGATACGGTGGATGCATCGGTGGTGTTGTGGAACTCACCGGCCGACCTTCCCGGTCGGATCGCTGGCACACGATTTTGGATGCCAGCATGCTCGACGCCAGTTTCCATACCGAAGGTCCGTTGGGAAATGGTTTTGGCCTTACTCTCAGTGGTCGGCGAAGCTTCATAGGCGAGCTGGCCAACGCTGCACTCAAGAACAACGACGATGTCAACCTGGCGGTGGCACCTTATTACTGGGACACCGTGGCCCGTCTGGACCACGGCAGGGGCACTGCCCATGAGTTCTTTTTTACTTTTTTTGCCGCCAGCGATCGCATGAAGATGATTGTTCCTGAAGCAAGGTCGGGCAGTCCGGAAGTGAGTGAAGCCACCGACACCCTGGAGATGAGCCTGGCCTTTTCCCGTTTCATTTTTGGCTATGACGCGGAGATCGGCTCGCGTATGCGCAACGAATTGAGAATTGCCGCGGGCCGGGATAAAAGTTCCGTGCATGCCCTGGGCGAGTTCCGTTTTGATGGAGATGGCCCCATCTACAGTTTACGGGATGACCTGGCCATGGCCTGGCGTCCGGAATTTGTG
The DNA here is from genome assembly GCA_024275485.1 of Candidatus Krumholzibacteriota bacterium. GTDB lineage: Bacteria > Krumholzibacteriota > Krumholzibacteriia > LZORAL124-64-63 > LZORAL124-64-63 > LZORAL124-64-63. The sequence goes on from JAJRZA010000084.1 coordinate 16,478, forward strand.
ACCCATCTGGGAGTGGACCTGATCTACACGCCCTACGACTACGCGGTCAAGGTCAACGGCTATCCGGAGTCGAGTGCCACCCGCAAGAAATATTCCGATCTGGGCAGTTACGCCAATATCGAATACCGCCCCCTGCCGGATGTGCTGCTCAACGTCGGTATTCGTTACGACTACTATCATCATCTGGACGAAGGCATAGCCAGTTTTCGTTCTTCAGCCCGCTGGAACTATCGGCAAAGCCGTACGATCACCGCTTCGGTCGGCACGTACAATCAGTCGCCGCGGCCCATCGGTCAATCCACGGATCCTGTTTACGGGAACCCTGATCTGCCGCCAACCCTGGCCCGCCATTCTACCCTGGGCCACGAGTGGCGTTTGGGTGACCGGTTGTCGTTGAAAGTGGAGGCCTACCACAATACCCAGGATCAGGTTCCTGCATTGGCCGATACCAACAATATCAATTTTCTGGCCGATGCCGAGGCCCGCATGTACGGTCTGGAATTCATGCTGCGGCACGAATCAAACGGCGGTTTCTTTGGCTGGATATCCTACAGCCTGGGTCGCAGCCAGCGCCGTTTTGCAAGGGACCCCGGGGACGGATCCGATTGGAATTCTTCGGTTTGGTCCCTGCACGACATGGATCAGACCCATCACCTGGAAGCAGTGGGCTCATGGGAGCTGGGCAAAAACTGGTCTTTCGGTTCAAGAATTCAATACGTCTCGGGAGTGCCCGTCACACCGATCCTGGGCTACACCGGAAATCGCTACGAATTCGACGCCGATACTGGGGATTACGTGATAGTTGAAGGAGAGTATCTCTCGGATCGCATTTCGCCTTACTTCCGTACCGATCTGCGCATCGATAAAAAGTTCATCCGCGAGAACTCCATCTGGTCGGTGTACCTGGATTTTCAAAATGCCAACTACTTCATCTACAACAGCCCCGAGGGCTACACCTACAACTACGATCACTCCAAACGCACCGAATACGGCTGGATCTTTTTTCCCGCTCTGGGCGTTCGGGTGGAATTCTAGGAGGCTTGATTTGAAATCATATCTAGTTGCCGTCCTGTTGATGCTCACTGTTGCCGGTGTGACCGGTTGTGGTGAAGGTTTTCCAGACGAAGAAATGCACTTTGGAATCGCAAACAAAACCCGTCCCTATGCAGTGATTGTCGAACCGCCGGAAGCCGCACCCGGTGATACGGTTATGGTGACCCTGATGGCCCAAACCCCTGATCCGGATGAGTTGGATATCACTTGGCGCGTGGCCCAGGATTTCGATCGCGGGTTGTACGAAACCGATGGTGTGGAACGAAACTTTCTGGCCCTGAGCCCACCCTTTCCCATCACCGACGAGGATGGTTTTCTGACCCAGAGTTTCCAGTGGGTGGTTCCCGATTCGGCTCTGTTGATCTCATCGGCCCTGCCGGAAGTTCTGGATGACCCGGTGATGGTGGTTTTGGCCGAAGAGCTTATCGGACCCGCTGCCGGATCGCCCCCCACCAAGACGGCTGTTGATGCCTGGCTGAAGGAATTGACTCCCCAGCAGGTGGCCGGCATGAACCCCCAGGAGCAAATGGCAACGTTCGCCCTGGCCGACCGGTTTGCCTGTCAGGTTCGGTTTCGTGCCTCGTTGCAATCGGGTCTGATGGTGGATGTCACCCGCAATCTTGCCATTCGCCATACCGGACGCCTTGGTGGCCTCAACACCAACCACAACGCCCAGGTTTACAGTTTTGGAGTGGTAGCGATTGAAAAGGAAGACGCCACCACAGAGGATCTCAACAATGCGGATATTTCCCAAACCTGGTATCCCTTCATCCAAGGTACGGTTCGGGTGGCGGATCGGGTCAGCATTCCCCGGTATGAAAGGTGGACCTATTATCTGGTGGTGGATTTTTATCACGAGCAGTATACGTCGCCCTTTGACCCGGAACTGCTTTTGTCCGAGCAGGGAAGCTATCGGTGGTATTACTATCGGCAGGACGACCCTGCCTCGGATCACCAGTTCTTTGCCACCGAAGACGGCGATGATGCCGAAATGTGGAACCTGAGCCGAGAGGCGAGAATTATTCCCGGCGGTGCAGGTTCCATTTTCCGGATAGTGGCCGCGGTGCGGGACGAACGCAGCGAGTGGATCATGTACCATGCAGTTCCAGGTGGGGCCGTGCAAGAGGGTATTGTCGAATTCTCCCCATAATGGTAATATGCACGCAATGTTAAACTTTACAACCTCCTCCAACCCTGACGAGGTATCTGAATTGATCAAGGTTGCCATGCAACTCCTGCGGCCGTTAACCCTGGTAACGGCTTTTTCCCTGCTCTTGCTCTTGACCGCACTTGCCTTCGCCGACACCCCACCTGGCGATTTACCCACCCCGGATGTCTTCAGCCGCCTGGCCGATGCAGGCACTACCGACGACCATCCGGATGCTGACCATGTCATCGTCCTGACCACGGCCGTGAACAAGGTCAAACCCAGCGGAGTCACCTACGTCGACGGCTACGACTTGGTGAAGGTCTTGACACCCGCAGGCTGTCGCAACCAGAGCGTGTTGAGTTGGCGCTTCGACCCCCAAAGCAGTTATGTCGAGGTTCGAGAGGTGACCATCCTCCGTGATGGTGAACGCCTGCCCGTGGATGCAGCCCGGGTACACGATCTTCCTGCACCCCAGGCGGCCATCTACTGGCGTGACCGCATTTTGACCCTGCAATTGCCTCGTCTGGAAGTGGGCGATGGTATCGAGGTGATCACCTTCCGTAAGGGTTTCACCTACGCCTTGCTGGCTGAAGGCCAGGCAGGTGCCACCGGTTCCGACGCCCCGGATGACGACCGCTACATTCCTCCCATGCCAGGAGAGTATTTCGACATCGTCCTCTTTTCCGAAAACGCACCCATCATCGAAAAACGCTACGTACTTCGCCTTCCCGCCGACAAACGCCTGCACGCCGAAGTCTACAACGGCGCCCTCTACAGCAGCGTGACCTATGATGACGAAATCACCGAGTATGCCTGGTGGGGGCTCGATCTTCCCGCCCGGTTGCATGAAGCCAGCCAGCCGTCAGCCAGCGATTTTGTGCCCAAGGTTGTCCTGGCCACCGCACAGAGTTGGGAAGCAAAAAGCCGTTGGTTCTTCGATGTTAATCGCGACCAGTTTGAGGTCACTCCGGCCATCCAGGAAAAAGTGGACGAGATCCTGAAGGATGCCGGCCTGACCAATGCAGATGAAGAACGCAAAGCCAAAGCCCTGCTTCATTGGGTAGCCCAAAACATCCGTTATTCAGGCCAAACAATGGGTGAAGGCGAAGGGTTCACCTTGCACTCGGCCAGCATGATTTTTGACCAGCGCAGTGGTGTGTGCAAAGACATTGCCGGCATGCTGGTGGCCATGATGCGCGCCGCGGACATGGATAGTTACGCCGCCATGACCATGGCCGGCAGCCGCATCGACGCCGTGCCTGCCGACCAATTCAATCACTGTGTAACAGCACTTCGCCTGGAGGACGGAACCTTCCGCATGTACGATCCAACCTGGGTGCCCTACAACAACGACATATGGTCGCTGTTGGAAACCGAACAACACTTTCTGGTGGGGACACCCGAAGGCGAGTCCTTAAGCCGCATCCGTTACAGTGCTCCTCGGGAATCCCCACTGAAAGTTATCCATGAAGCCACACTTGATGATGAAGGAACCCTCAGCGGAGTCGTCAGATTTCAGGGTTCAGGGGCTCTTGATGGCCGTTTGCGACGCATTGTCTCAGGTACTCGAATTGGTGAGATCGACCTCCGTTTTGCGCGGCTCCTGTCTGTTTTGAGCAACCGGGTAGAAGATGTAGTGGTCCAACATCACAACCCTGCGGACTTCAGCAAGGATATGTGGATCAAGTTCAGTTACCGCATCCCGGGTTTTGCCCTGCACCTGGACGGAGGATTGGAATTCGCCAGCCCTGCCATGAAAATTGTTCTCAGTGATGGTAGTCTTTTTCGCGCTGGAGCCTCCCAGTGGCCCGAGAAACGTGAGACGGACATCCTTCTTTACTACACCCAACAGGTTGAACTCAACGAAACCATCCGGCTGCCCAGGGGGATGAAGCTGGAGGACGTCGATACACCGGATGAGGTGGATGAAACCTATGCCGGTTTTTCGGGATCATTGACACAAGACGGTCGGGACCTTGCGATCAGCAGCCAAACGGAAGTCCGGCGCCGACAAATTCCTCCTGAAGGATATGACGGCTTCCGCAAAGCAATGATCGCGGCCCAGGAGTGGGGCAACATGACCATCCGCGTGGCGAAGGAGGGCAAAAAATGAAGCGCTTTATCCAAACCGCCATGGCTCTTGTTCTTGTCTTGTTACCCGGTGCCCTGATGGCAACTGGTGATAATGATAATGGCCTCGGCCAATCAGCGGGGTATGATTTGGACGCCCTGTGGGCCCAGGCACAATCGCATTATGATTTGGAGGAGGAAGACGCGATTCTATTGCTGGAAAGCAAGCAGGTAACCTTCACCCAGACCGGTGACATAACAACCCGCGTTCACCGTGTAGCTTGGGTTGGAACATCGGTGGGAATCCGCGGCTATGCCGACTTGCGGATCCCCTGGAACACCGCCTCATCCACTCTTGAAGTTGAAATTCTGCGCACCTGGCGTGAAGGTCGCTGGTGGCCTGATGAGGAAAAGATCAGCGACACCGCAGTGGTTCATACCTTGCCGCACGCCCTGGACCGAGCCGATGATTACACTACCATGCGTGAGACCATGCTGCTGCACGATGGAGTGGAGTTGGGCTGTATCATGGAAACAGCCTATTCCATCACCGAGCGAAATGTCCCTGCCCGTGGCGGGATTTTTATTCTTCCCCGGAATGATCCTGCAGTGTTGACCGAGTTGAAGGTGATCGCTCCATCCACTTTGGATATCAGACACGAGGAGTTGAACGGAGTTGCAGCACCAACGGTGCTCGATGAGAGCAACCTCACCACCCGGCTGTGGAAAAGGGAAAACACAAACGCCCTCAAAAGACCCGTTACATCCAGTCCCGAAGCCTATGAGCCTGCAGTGGTTTGGTCATCCTGGGAAAACTGGGGAAAACTTGCCGACCACTGGCTGGCTTCAATCAACGATGCTGCCACCATCGACCCTGGCCTGGTTGAATCTCTCCATGAGAGACTTTATCCAACCATGAGCCAGTGGGAAAAAATCGCAGTTGTCGGAGATTATCTGAACGAGATGGTCCGCCGGGTGCACTACGATGATCGATTTTGGCGATTTGTACCACGGTCCGCTGCGCAAACAATGTCCACCGCCTACGGCCATGATTTGGACCGGGCTGTATTGGCCATGGCTCTTTTGAAGGAGACCGGATTCAACGTTGAACCGAAATTTGTTGGTGAAGGGGTTTTTCTGGCCTCCCCTGAAATCCCAAGGCTTCAGGACATGGGCCGAATATTGGTTCGGGTCCCTCAGATCATGGAAGGTTACCTGAACCCGGCTACAGGCAAGGTTGTCGGCCCTGATGAAGCCTATGGCCATCCCTTTCTTGATATTGCTTCGATGTATCTCAGCGAGCCCCATCCTCGGCATCTGCCCCATGGGGAAATTGGTTTTAAGGTGGCCATATCCCTGGAACCTGGATCCGATGGCGTCTGGATGGGTTCGGGTAACTTTCGAGGAGCGACAGTCCTGAGTCCGTTCAGCCAGGTTGTTGCAGACGATGATCTGAGATCAGGGTTCTTGGCAAAACTCGTCGGTTCGGTTATCTCGGGAGTTGAAGTCACCGGTGCCAATCCCATCAGGATTGACCCTGACCTGGTGGAGATTGGTTTCGATATCAAGATCAGCGAATCCGATGACGATGCTGCCGAGACCATGAAGTTTCAGGTGGGAGCGCCCGCCGGTGGAATCTCCTCCAAACTTCCCGGTGATGTTCACCTCTATGAACCAACACGCTCCACACCCGTCATGGGGCTTGAAGGACTGGTCCAGGTGGTAACCGTAAGGATAATGGTGGATCCGGAAGATGTTCTCCATCGTCCTGAACCGAAATCCATACAAAACAAGGCAGGGTCGTTTGAATTGGAGGTGTTGGAAGAAGATGGTTGGCTCACGCTGATTCGAACGGTGACTCTTGCCCGCCAAAATGCATTCCCGCCAGGGGACTGGCCTGATTTGAGGGCGCTTCTGCTTGAAGAAACCGACCCAGTGAACGGTACGATTTGGTTGAAGTAAATCCACATCAATATGATGGCCCAGGGTCAATGACCGGGGCCTTTTCTCGTCAAACCAAAATTGGTAATTGCCACATTGGCCCCGATTTCAGGGGGCGGTTAGTAATGCCACTGCAAGTAAACAGTCTGGAAATTGCTGCCACCCTTGATGCGGCCAAAGTGCTGAACACTCTCAAATATGGCTGACCTGTGATGGATGCCATAACCCAGCCACCAGTGCTTCATATCCTTGCCGCCGGTAATATCACCTATGTTGATGTCAGCTGAAAAATCCAGAAAATTGAGCATCTTGCTGGGCTTGTAGCCTTTTTTGCCCAACTGGGTTTCTTCCACATAGGGAATTGAATTGACGTAGGAGACACCTTCGGCGGCACCAACTCTTAACCGTATCGGCAGGGGAATGGTGTAGTACATTTTGATGTTGGCCACGACTTCCTGGGCATTGTCCTGAACCGAAGACTTCCAATGCCAGACCAATCCACCGGTGGCGAACATGTGAATCGGCAGACCTAACAACCGGTCGGTCAATGGATAGCCGTAAAAAACCGAAGTCAGTTGATTGTTGAATTCATCCTTGGCCGCCTGACCATTAAAAATATCAGACAGAGAGGACGGAGTCGCCCAGCCATGAGCCACGCGCCAATAGGCCGTATTATCAACCACCGGTTTGAGATCCTCAGTGCGTCCATTGGACAGACCCAAACCCAATTGGATTTCACTCAAACCATCTTTGTTCACCAAAGGAGACTCTCGGACCTGTTGGTCCAAAAGGGTGAATTTGGCAGAGCCGTAGGCGTACAAGCTGCTCACAAAATGGTAGGTCCCCTGGAATCCAACAGAGAGATCGGCTCCGGCGGCAATATTCTCCCGGTCCAACCCAAAGTAGTACGAGTTGTATTGGCGATTTTTGATTTTGAGCTCCGCATAGGGATAGAACAGGAATCGTCTGCTTTTCCAGGAGGCACCGTAACGAATGTTGGCCAGGCCATTGCCTTCAAAATCAGTCATCAATTCTAAATCCAAATGGGTCGGGCCGAAGACTGTGTAGCGTGCTTGCACGCCAAAATCAATGGTGTCGCCCTGGTAGTCGTTTTGAAATTCCTCAGGGATGTCGAAAAAGTGCAACCGACCGAGAACACTGAGCCGCCAACGGTCTTTTTTATAAAATCGCAACCCACCTTCAGTGCCCTGAAAATAAACATGATCACCTTCAAACCACATCATGGGGACCATGCTGGCCACTTTGGTTTCATCGGTGGCAAAGGGGATGGTGGCGCCCCTCATGATCATGCCCAGGCCCCATTCCCTTTCCTGATAAGTGCGCTCCTCGGCTTGGGCCTGGGGAGTGACCAACAAGACAGCCAGGAGGGTCATGGTCAATCGGGAAAATTTTTTCATGATGGATGCACCTGCCTGAGAATTTCCAAGGCAGGGTTTGGCGAAAGAAGGAGAGTTCCTTGAATTCAAAATCCAGTATCCGGCCAGTTCTGGGGCTTTGTCAAGGCTACAAAGGACTGTATTTGTGGCTTTTTTCAGGTTTTGTATTTCATTTGTGGCAGATCCCCGCAATTTTCTTCTTCTCTCAATTCGGAGTTTCCCATGTCCCAACCTGCCCAGGGGTTCAGCGAACTGAATCTGGCTGATCCTCTTGTCAAAGCCGTCGCCGAATTGGGTTACGAATCCACGCTGCCCATCCAGGCGGCCTGCATTCCGCCCCTACTCGAAGGTAGGGATGTTCTGGGCCTGGCCCAAACGGGAACCGGGAAAACGGCCGCTTTCGCTTTGCCTTTGCTTTCCAACATCGATTTGTCCAATAATACACCCCAGGTGCTGGTGTTGACGCCCACTCGCGAGTTGGCCATTCAGGTGGCGGAGGCTTTTCAGGCCTATGCCCGCCATCTGCGTGGGTTCCACGTTGTTCCCATTTATGGAGGTCAGCGTTATTCCTTTCAATTCAATCAGTTGCATCGTGGGCCGCAGGTTATTGTTGGAACTCCTGGGCGTCTCCTGGATCACCTCAAAAGGCGTACCCTGAATCTGGGTGGCATCACTACCGTGGTGCTTGATGAAGCCGATGAAATGCTGCGCATGGGGTTTGTGGAGGATGTGGAAAACATCATGTCCCATGCTCCAGACGAAAAGCAAATGGCCTTGTTTTCGGCCACCATGCCTCCGCAAATCAAACGCATTTCAAAGAAGTATCTGACCGATCCGGTGGAAATAAAAATCGAGTCAAAAACCAGCACCGCAGACAACATTGAGCAGGTGTATCTGGTCGTGCCCAACCACGCCAAATTTGAAGCCCTGGCCCGAATCCTGGAAACCGAATCCTACGACGGGATTCTGATTTTCACCCGCACGAGGGTTGCCACCACGGAACTGGCCGAAAAAATGGCCGCCCGTGGATTCGATGTGTCGGCCCTGAATGGCGATATGAGCCAGGAGTCGAGGGAACGAACCATCAAACGCCTGAAGACCGGCAAGATTGATATCGTGGTGGCCACTGATGTGGCCGCCCGCGGCTTGGACGTGGAACGCATTTCCATGGTGATCAACTACGATATTCCCGGCGATTCGGAAGCCTATATTCACCGTATCGGACGCACGGGACGGGTTGGTCGATATGGTAAGGCGATCCTGTTTGCCAACCCTCGCGAAAAACGTTTGCTGCTGGCCATTGAACGGGCTACCCGCCAACCATTGAAGCGCATGGAGATGCCCAGTCATGATACGGTGACCCGCAAGCGCATCGAGAAATTCCGCGACAGCCTGGTGCAGATGATGGAGAAGCAAGATTCCCTGGAATTCTTCCAGGACCTGAGCTTTGAACTGATGGAAGAGATGGATATTGATATGCTGCAACTGGCAGCAGGTGCTTTGTGCATGGCTCAGAAAGATCGTCCATTGCAGGCTGAGGACAGCCGAGCTTTGAGCAGTCCTCACTGGGATGAACCGAGGCAGGGACGGCAGGGTCGTAAGGAGCGGGGAGGGCCCAAGGGCCGGCAGATGAAAAATATGGCCTTGTACCGCATCGAAATTGGTTCTGCCGATGGCGTAGAAATTCGCAACATTGTTGGCGCGGTTGCCAATGAAACCAGCATTCGCAGTCGGTTTATTGGGCAGATCAGGATCCAACAGGATTTCTCCACCATCGAGTTGCCGGACGATTTGCCCCAGAGTATTGTCGACCATTTGAAAACCACCCATGTGGGGCCCAAGCAGATGCGGATTTCCAGGATTCGGAATGAAGGTCAGGGTGGGGGTGGTCCGAGGGAAAAACCTGGGTGGGAGACAAAAGCGGGAAAGCCAAAATCAGCAAGGGTGAAAGGTGGAAAGGTAACGGGCGGTGAAACCGGAACCGGAAAACCAGGAACCGGTAAGCCAAAGAAGGTCAAAACTAAAAAGTCCAAGGCCGCGAAGAAGAAGGAGAAGAAGGCAAAAAAGGCTTCTGCGAAGAAGAAGGCTCCCAAGGAATAATTTCTGATTGGGTATTGATTGAAATCACTTCCTCCCTTCGCCATGGTTTTGCTCATGTTATTTCCACCGATTGGTGAGAAGGCCTTGGTGCACAACCCAGCAAAAGTGGACACGGTGCGAAAACGGTGGTAGTCTACTGCGAAATATCGCAACTTTCCCTAGCACAGTCTTTATCCCCTTTCCAGGAGCGTTTCATGAGTCTGCTCGGTTCTTTCAGTTTTGACAAGTCTGCACTATTTGGCTGCCTGTTGATGGTGCTGGCATTGCCTGCCGGAGCAAGCGAACTCAACCAGGGAGTCGACCCCATCGATCTGCAGTCTCTTTTTCCAGGCACCAACTTCCAGACAGGCATTCCCAGCCAACTGGATGTCACGGGTGTGGTCCCCGGTGATCGCCCCCTGCGTCCGGAAGAAGTGCTGGCTTTCTACACGGCTCTGGCCGAGGCCTCCCCACGAGCCCGACTGATCGAATACGCCCGCAGTCATGAGGGCCGCCCTCTTGTTGTTCTGGCTGTTTCCGACGAGCAGACAATTTCCCGTTGGGATGACTTCCAAAAAGATCATGCTGCCCTGCTGGACCCTCGAAATGGAGGAGTGCCGGAGGTCTCCGATCTGGCTGGAGTCAAGGCCGTGGCCTGGATGGCCTACGGTATTCATGGCGACGAACTGAGCAGCTCCGACGCGGCGGTCGCGCTGGCCTACTGGCTGGTAGCAGGCCAGGACTCGGCTGCAAACGAACTGCGTGAAAAACTGGTGGTGCTCATCGATCCCAACGAGAACCCGGACGGCCGGAGCCGCTACCTGGCCCAGATCACGTCCTTTGCCCACCACACGGCCAACCCCGACCAAGACGATTTATCTCACCGCGCGGTCTGGCCCTGGGGCCGCGGCAACCACTACCTCTTCGACATGAACCGCGACTGGTTCACCATGAGCCAGCCCGAGAGTGCCCGTTCAGCACACATCGCCCGCTGGATTCCGCAGGTACTGGTGGACAGCCACGAAATGGGTGCCAATGCCAGCTACCTGTTCCCGCCACCCCGACATCCTTTCAACCCCTACCTGCCGCCCAACACCGGCAAGTGGGAATTGGCCTTTTCCAACGATCAGGCCCATGCCCTGGACCAGCACGGCTTTCCCTATTTCAGCGGTGAATGGAATGAAGAGTTTTTTCCCGGTTACGGTTCCTCCTGGGTCTCCTATCATGGGACCATCGGCATCCTTTATGAAATGAGCCGCACCTCGGGCACCTTGGTTCGCAAACGGGGCGGCACCCTGCGCACCTTCGCCCAGGCCGTGGAGCACCAGGTCACTTCATCGGTGGCCAACCTGTCCAGTCTGGCGGCCAATCCGGCACAGATTCTGCACGACCAAATTGCCGCTCGCCAAACCGCCATCGATAACGGGCGCAAGGGCCCGGTCAAGGCTTGGGTCTTTGCGCCCGATCCTCGTCATCCAGAGCGTGCGGAGAAACTCGCCCGTCTGCTGGTTCGCCAGGGTATTGAAGTGCAGGTATTGTCGGACAAAGTGGTCAAGGCAAAGGGCCTGCATTCAGTCGAGACCGGTGAAAAAATTGATCTCGAACTTGCTCCAGGCACTTTCATGGTGAGGATGGATCAACCTTCGGGTTTTCTGGCCCACGCGCTGCTGGATCCCCATGTGGCCATGGAAACGAAATTCTTCCAGGAAGAACGCGAATATTTGGAAAAAGGCAAGGGCAGCCGCCTTTATGAAACCACGGCCTGGTCCCTGGCGTTGACCCAGGGGACACCCTTTTATTGGGTGGACCGACTGCCTGGAGGATCCTGGGCAGGCATCGGTGGTCCGGCCCAGGGTGCACCATTGACGGAAGTGCCGACCGATTTTACTTCCTTGATTATTGATGGCGATCCTGACACCGCTCCGCGGGTGTTGGCCGACCTGCTGCAGGCGGGCATCAACGTGAGGGTGGCCCAGAAACCCTTCACCGTAGATGGGCACAGCTTCAACCGCGGGGCCATGGTCATCCGCAAGGAGACCAATGAGCATCACCTCACCGAGCGGCTGGAAACCATCGCCGCGCGTCACCAATTTGCCATGATTCCGGTGAACACTTCGCGCAGCAGCGAGGGTCCGGACCTGGGGGGAAGTCATTTCGACGTGCTGGTGGAGCCACGGGTGGGAGTTCTGGCGGGGATGCCCGTCTCGCCAACTGAATTCGGCGTCATCTGGCACCTGCTGGACCAGGAACTCGACCTGCGTTTCAGCAGCATCGACGTGGGGCGTTTCGGGCGCACCGATCTGTCGCGCTACAACGTGCTGGTCTTTCCCTCGGTGATGGGCGGACCGGAAATGTATCGCCAAAATATTGGCCCCGGCGGTATGGAGAATCTGCGCCAATGGATCCAGGCCGGCGGTACGGCCATCGGTTTCGGCGGCGGTGCCAAGATGCTGGCCGACGAAAAGACCGAAATGACCACTGCCCGGTTCCGCAGTCAGGCCCTGGCTGTCCACCCCAGCCCGGTGTGGAGTCTGTCGGCCGAGGAAGCCGAAGCTGCAGGTCAGAGGCAGGCCACGGGGTTGAGGGTAGCCGCCACCAAGAAAGATGAGGATGCGGTGGATCCGGTGGGGCATGGTTCCCTTTACGACATCGCGCCCATCCTGGGGCCAGGCGCAGCATCCTTTGCCAAGGGACATGATCAGGGAACTGCACTGAGAACCAAACCCATGCCCTTGGCTGAATGGATCAAGAGCGTTCTGCCCCAGGGCCGCAAGGCCGCCGAAGATAGCGACCTGGCTGCTGCCGACGCTCGCCTGCGGCGATTCATGCCCCAGGGTGCCTTGTTGAGTGTGGACCTCGACCCCGAATTCTGGCTCAACTTCGGCCTGGCAGACGAAATAACCGTCTGGTTCGGTGGCGATGATACCATCATTGCTTCATCACCAGTCACTGTTGGCGCCCTTTTTCCTGAAGTGGAGCGGATGCATCTGGGTGGATTGTTGTGGCCCGAAGGGGCTGCGCGCATGGCCAACACTGCTTACGCCACCCGCGAAGGAGTGGGCCGGGGGCAGGTTATTCTCTTTGCCGCCAACCCGGTGTTCCGCCGCTGGATGAAAGATTCCGAGCGCATGTTCATGAACGCCGTGCTGCTTGGCCCGGGGCTGGGAACGCGCTGGTCATCGCCTTGGTAGTCAATCATGCAATGCGAACAACACTTGCTGCATTTTGGGCGAAATTCGAGTAGACGAGGTGCCGATGGCGAACTGGCCCATTGACGCACGTGGAATCTGCGTCGTTCTGATGGCGATAGGGGGTGTTTTGCTGGGCTTGCGGCTGAACCCGCGAGCCTCTCGAACTGCGTGGCTGGTGGGCACCTCCTTGAACGTCAACCTTAAACGTTCTTTTTTGATGTCCATTATTCCAAGGGAAAATCATCGTGACGGGGGACGGCAATACGAAGTAGTTTAAATGTCTGAATCATTTGCGAATAACAAGAACATTCCTATCATTTCTGGTATCCGGAATTAAATCCCGAAAGGACCATTATGTTCGCCAGATCATTGTCCCGCTCCATCTTGTGCATTTGCTCATTGCTCCTCTTCCCTACCTTTGGATCTGCTCTGACCGAACGCCCAGAGCCCAAAGTACACGGCGTATTTGACGGCGATGAGATGTACACCTTGTTGCCCCCCGATGCCATCCCGGCCATCACCTCCCCGGAATATGTCACCGGCGATGAAGCCGCCGCCCAGATGATGCCCGAGGAGCCCATCATCGGCGTTGCCACTGGTGATGACGCCGTCTGCTGGTCTGCGTGGCAACTGGACCACCACGAAATTGTCGACGATCATATTGGCGATACTCCCATCGCGGCCACCTGGTGACCTCTTTGCCATACGGCCGTGGTTCACGTCCGCAAAATTGAAGACCAAACTTTTACCTTTATTGTTTCGGGAAAACTGTGGCGCAACAGCTTGGTGATGCAGGACAAGGAAACCGGCTCCCTGTGGAGTCATATCACCGGGATTTGTCTGGAGGGTGAACACAAGGGTGACGAGTTGAAGCAAATACCCTCGGTGCAAACCAGCTGGGCCCAATGGCACGCCGACCATCCGAAGACACGGGTTTTGAAAAAATCCGAAGAGATCAAATCGTCCCAATATCAGGGTTACTTTGATGACCCCGACAAGGCAGGACTTTTTCGTACATTCTGGCTGGAGGATCGGATGCCGGGGAAGGCTATTGTTCACGGCATTACTCTCGGGCCCCATGCCTTGGCCGTAACTGATGATGCCTTGAACACCGGTGAAAAATTGCGCCACGATCTGGGAGGCGTAGAGCTGATCATCACCCGCGGTGCCGATGGTGGAGTGCGTGCGGTGCGTGTTGACAACGACCAGGAAATTCAGGTGCTTGATGCCTTTTGGTTTGCCTGGAGTGCATTCTATCCCAACACGGCAGTCCTTGAATAAGATTTTGGCTTCTGCACCGGGGTAAGCTGTGTTTTTTTTAGCAGCTTTTGCAGGTTTTGATAAAACTAGACAAAATGATCCAAATCAAGAAAAGACACCGTCTTTCGAAAGTGGACATCTGCGATCCCTTATCTCCTTGTAATATTTAACTTTACGAAAATTCAAGAATCCCAGTAAATTACTCCTGTTATTGGCCAATTCCCCGTGCAGCCAATTCTTCGGCGCGGGGTTCGAGCCAAACCTGACCGAAAGAGGTTTTAGATGTCTCTTACTCGTCGTGAATTTATCAAAAGGGCCGCTGCGGTGAGCGCGGCTGGTGCCATCGGGATGAAAATTCCCGAATCGGCTCTGGCACAGGTGGCCCAGATGGAAAGTGGTTGGAAGTGGGACAAAGGTGTTTGCCGCTTTTGTGGAACGGGGTGTGGATTGATGTTGGCCACACGCAACGACAAGATCGTCGCGGTCAAGGGTGATCCGGCAGCTCCGGTCAACCGTGGCCTGAATTGCATCAAGGGTTATTTCAATGCCAAGATCATGTACGGCAAGGACCGCCTGACGCAACCACTTTTGCGGGTCAACAGCCAGGGTGAATTCGACAAGCAGGGTAAGTTTCAGCCGGTGTCCTGGGACAAGGCCTTCGACGTCATGGCCGATAAATTCAAAGAAGCTTACGGAGAACTGGGCCCCACCGGCATTGGTGTTTTCGGATCAGGTCAGTATACGATCCAGGAAGGCTACGCCATGGTCAAACTGATCAAGGGTGGTTTCCGCAGCAACAACATCGATCCCAACGCCCGGCACTGCATGGCCAGCGCCGTGGTGGGTTTCATCCAGACTTTCGGTATCGATGAACCTTCCGGCAATTACGACGATATCGAGTATACCGACACCGCCGTGCTCTGGGGCGCCAACATGGCCGAGATGCATCCCATTCTGTGGTCCCGCATCTCGGACCGCAAGTTGTCCAATCCGGACAAGGTCAAACTGATCAATCTGACGGTTTACAAGAACCGTTGTTCGAATCTTGCAGATACCGAAATCATCTTCAAACCCCAGACCGATCTGGCCATCTGGAATTACATCGCCCATGAGATCGTGCACAACCATCCCGAGGCCATCGACCAGGAATTCGTGGACAAGTACACGGTCTTTGCCACCGGTAAGGTTGATGTGGGTTACGGCATGCGCAACAACCCTGATCATCCCAAGTATTCGGCCCTGGAACGCGAGACCATGTCCAAACAGGTCTCCAAGGTATTGAGTGAAGCCGAAGGCAAGACCCTGGCATATCTGGGTTACAAGGCCGGCGATACACTGGTGAACAAGAACGCCGCCGGAGCCGCCAAGCACTGGATCATCGGCTTCGAGGATTTCAAAACAGGCCTCGAACCCTATACCCTGGATTTTGTGGGCGAATTGGCCAAGGGCGATCCTGACGAACCCCTGGAAGAGTTCAAGGCCAAGTTGCAAATGCTGGCCGATTTGTATCTCGAAAAAGATCGCAAGGTTGTCAGTTACTGGACCATGGGCATGAATCAGCATACACGCGGTAGCTGGTGCAACGAAATGGCTTACAGCGTTCACCTGCTGTTGGGCAAACAGGCTCAGCCTGGCAATGGCGCCTTCAGCTTGACCGGTCAGCCCAGTGCTTGCGGCACTGCTCGCGAAGTGGGTACGTTTGCTCATCGTTTGCCTGCGGATCTGGTGGTCAAGAACCCGAAACATCGTGCCTTCACGGAAAATCTGTGGAAGTTGCCGGCCAAAACCCTGAACGGCAAACCGGGCAGTCATTACACCAAGCTTTTGCGCGATATTGAGGACGGAAAAATCAAGTGGGCCTGGGTGCAGGTTTGCAATCCCTGGCAGAATACCGCCAGTGCCAACCACTGGTTCAAAGCCGCCCGGGAGATGGATAACTTCATCGTTTGTTCGGATGTGTATCCGACCATCTCGGCCAAGGTTGCCGATCTCATTCTTCCGAGTGCGATGATCTTCGAGAAGTGGGGCGCCTATGGCAATGCCGAGCGTCGCACTCAGCACTGGAAACAATTCGTCACTCCTGTTGGCGACTCCATGCCCGATATCTGGCAGGCATTCGAGTTTGCCAAGCGTTTCACCCTGAAAGAGGTGTGGGGCGAACAGAAAATCACACCTGAACTGACCCTGCCTTCGGTGATGGCCGAAGCACATGCCATGGGTTACAAGGATGACGATACCCTCTTCGATGTGCTCTTCAACAACGAGGAAGCCCACAGTTACCGATGGCCCGACCCCATCGGCAAAGATACTCTCAACACCATGGCCGAAGGCGACAAACGCAAGGTCGCCGGTTTTGAGGGTTATGGTTACTTCGTGCACAAATACCTGTGGGAAGAGTATCGCAAGTTTGGTGTGGGTCATATGCACGACCTGGCCGAATTCGACGCCTACCACAAGGCGCGCGGCTTGAAGTGGCCCGTAATCAACGGCAAGGAAACCGAGTGGCGCTTCAACGCTGAATACGATTCCTATGTCGCCGACAAATCACCGAACAACAAGTACGCCTTCTATGGGCCGGCCCTGAAGGCCATGCCTGCGGGCAACCTTGAAGGCCCGGTGAAGGGCGACAAGGTCAATTTGGCCAACAAGGCCAAAATCTTCTTCCGGCCCTACATGGATCCTCCGGAAATGCCCGATGACAAATTCCCTCTGTGGTTGGTGACCGGCCGGGTGCTCGAACACTGGCACACCGGGACCATGACCATGCGCGTTCCCGAGTTGTACCGGGCGGTGCCGGATGCCGTCTGCTACATGAATGGTGCCGACGCAAGAAAGATGGGTTTGTCCGGCAGTGACAGTGTCTGGATTGAAAGCCGACGAGGCAAGGTCAAGGCGCGTTTGGAGTTGCGCGGCCGCAATACCATGCCCAAGGGGATGGTCTTTGTGCCTTTCTTCGATGAACGGGTGTTGATCAACAAGGTCTGCCTCGACGCCACTTGTCCCATCTCCAAGGAGACGGATTTCAAGAAATGTGCTGTCAAAGTGACCAGGGCATAGCTGGAAACCATGTCGGTCAACATGGGCACCAATCGGCGAGAATTTTTCTCGACACTGCTGAAAGGCGGGGCTGCCGCTTTGGCCGCAGGCGTGATGTGGGGTGGCTTTGTCCGCGAGGCCAAAGACGCTCCCCTGGTACTGCGACCTCCCGGAGCTGTACCCACGGACGATTTCCTGACCAGATGCATTCGTTGTGGATTGTGTGTCGAAGCATGTCCCTACGATACGCTTTCTTTGGCCACACCGGGCTCCGGTGTTCCTTCGGGAACTCCGGAATTCATTCCCCGGGTGGTACCCTGCTATTTGTGCCAGGATATCCCCTGCACCGTGGAATGTCCCACCGGTGCCTTGGATGTCGCCCTGGTCAGCAGTGACGGTGGTAGAGTTTTGGATGTCAACCGGGCCCGCATGGGTCTGGCGGTGATGGACTACCACAATTGCATCGCCGCCTGGGGGCTGCGTTGTGATGCCTGTTATCGGGCCTGCCCGTTGATCGACAAGGCTATCACTCTGGAATACAGCCGCAATGAACGCACCGGACGGCACGCCATTTTGCTGCCCAAGGTGCAAACCGATGCCTGCACCGGATGCGGTCTTTGTGAAAGAGCCTGCATTTTGGAAGAGGCGGCGATCATTGTCTTGCCCCGGGATGTTGCTTTGGGCAAGGTCGGCGACAATTACCTGCGTGGTTGGGACGAAGAAGACCAAAAACGAATTATGGACGCTGTGCCGCCGGATGAAATCCGGCAGCAGCAAATTGTCGACCCACTCGACTATCTGAATGACGAAGGTTTGGAATATGAATAAATCCAAACATCTGCGTTACCTGATAGGTCGGCGAGTGGTTCAGGCTGCAGTGATGCTGTTGCTGGTCGGTGGCAACCTCTGGGGCTGGACCGTGCTGCGGGGAAACCTCAGCCAATCCATCCTGTTGGGCACGGTGCCCTTGGCCGATCCATTTGCTGTTTTGCAGTTGTTGGCCGCCGGTGGAATGTTGGCGAGCAATGCTTTGCTGGGATCCCTGATCACCGTGGTGTTCTATGGATTGCTTGGCGGTCGCACGTTCTGCGCCTGGGTTTGTCCCATGAACCCGGTGACGGATCTGGCCAACCGGCTGGCCCGTCGCCTGGGTTGGAACAAGGGCCAAAAAGCCCGGATGTTTTCACGAAGTTCACGCTTCGTTGCCTTGATCCTGGCTGTGGTTCTGTCCTTAGTTCTGGGAATTGCCGCCTTCGAAGCCATCAGCCCCATCGGCATGCTGCACCGCGGATTGGTGTTCGGCATGGGGGCGGGGTGGATGGTGGTGCTGGCTGCTTTCGTGTTCGATCTGGCCGTGCAACGCAACGGTTTTTGCGGCCATTTGTGCCCTCTCGGAGCTTTTTATACTGCCATCTCGCCTATGAGCCTGGTGCGCATTCAGCACGATCACCATAAATGCACCTCATGCATGGACTGCCTGAAGGTGTGCCCTGAAAATGAAATCCTGGAACTGGTCGGCAAAGCCAGCGGTTCGGTCCTGGATGGAGTCTGTACCAATTGCGGCCGCTGCATCGAAGTCTGCCACGACGATGCGCTCCGCTTCAATTTTCGCAAAGAAGCCATGTCCCTCGAATCGGGAGGTTCCTGATGTTAATCCGGATGTTGAAGACGAACAAAGTGATCCTGGTGGGAATGCTGATCCTGCTGGTGTTAGTGGTGGGCTGTTCCACGCAAAAGGCTGCCGTGAATCAGGACGCCCCTGCAGTGGCTCCCGTGTTGGTGACCGATGACGAACTGAGTTATCGGAACCAACCGCTGATGGATCCTTCGGATACACCAAAGCCAACTTTTGATGCCGCCGACCCCGGTGATTCGGAATTGCTGGCCCGTGCTTTCGAAAATTCGCCCCCGCTGATACCCCACAACACCGATGACCTGTTGCCTATCAGCATCGGGGATAATCAGTGCCTCGATTGCCATCTGCCTGAAAATGCGGAGGATTCAGGTGCCACCGCGACCCCGGCCAGCCACCTTTACGATATGCGGCGTGGCCGGCAGTTGTCCGATCTGAACCCGGCCAACTTCAACTGCACCCAATGCCACGCCACCCAGGCCGAGGTGGCGCCACTGGTGGCCAATACTTTCGAACCCTACTTCAGGACCGAAGACGGGGCATCCCAGTCCAATCTGCTGGATATCCTGAACGAAGGGGTCGAGTAGACGGTGGCTTTCAACAGTTCGCGCCGGGATTTTCTGACCCGGCTCCTCAAACCGGTCACCGAAGCGGCCGCGCAGGCGGAAATTTGTTCGCCTGAATTGCCGGCCGGCGTCAATATCATCCTCAAGGTGGATCTTTGCCTCGCCTGGGGCCGTGGCATCTGCAACAGTTGTGAACGCGTTTGCCCCGAAAACGCCCTTCTCTTTGTGGGCATGATGAACCCGCGCATCATCGATTCGCGCTGCACCTGGTGCAATTTATGTGTCCCTGTTTGTCCGGTGGACGCCATCGAGGTGCGACCCGAAGCCATCCCTGAATTGGAAGTGGAAGAATCATGAATATTTCGAGCGTTGTGGTGAAAACCCTCCCTGAGCATCTTGAGGAAGTGAAAACCGCCCTGGAAGAAAGCGGTCTTTGTGAGGTTCATTTTAATGACGACCAGGGTCGCATTGTGGCGGTGATTGAGGGAGACGATGACGCCGACGAGTCGGATAAGTTGAAGTTGATTGCCGAGTTACCCAATGTTGTCTCGGCGGGTTTCTCCTGCACATATATTGATCCCCAGGATGAGGGATTGCAGGAATTGGATGGTCGGTAGGACAAGATCAGGCTGCAACTTTTCTCCATTGAGATTGGTCTTTATAATTGACAGACCAAATTGGGTAATCCTTTGGTCAATTTCTGATTGTTGTGCTATGCGCCCAAATAAACCCTGGAGGAACCCAAAATGCTGAAACTGCTACCGCCGCGAATCCTGCTGCTCACCTTGTCGATTTTTCTTCTGAGCTCCATCCCCGTCATGGCCCAGGATTGCCCTGAACTGATCGAAGCCGATTGTGCCGGTGGCACGGCCTGGTTCGGTTTGCGACACGATGGTGCCAATGTGGGCCAGGGACAAACCGCCACCCTGATCTGTGACAGCACCGTTCTGGGCATTGATTTCATGTTCCAGGTGACCGGCAACCCCAACGGGGGAATCCCTTCCATGATTGCCGGTGATGAAATCCACGTTGCTCTTATCGATGCCGATGGAAACATTCTGGCCACTGCCACGAACACCGTGCCTGCTGATGTTTTCAACGGGTGGCTGGAATTTTCATTCCCCGCTGGCATGGTAGTGCCTGCCGGCCTGTATCAGTTTTCAGCCTACACGACGGTTGAACGCAATTGTTCCTTCCACTTCGCTTATGGTGACGGTTCCGATTGCTACGATGGTGGCAATCGTGTGACTTCCCTCAATGGTATTGATGGCCCCTGGTTCGGCAGCAGCAACAATGACGTGCCTTTCCGCCTGCACTTGACCAGTGGTTCAGTGGCCAACGAAATGCGTGCCTGGGATGCTGTAAAAGGGATGTATAGGTAAAGGAATATTTCCCATTTAAGAACGGGCACCTCATAGTAAGGTGCCCGTTCAGGCTTGGGCGTTTCATGCGGGGAACAGTTACCAGGCAGTGCTCATCCCGGCACTCAAAGCCTGCTCACCAAGGCCTGCCCACTCGGCAAACAATCCCACCTTACCCAGGCTGGTGGCCACTCCCAGGGCCAGTTGATAATGATGGACATCGGTGCCCACAACATCTTCCCCGTCCAACTCCCAGTTCACCGGACCACCAAATACACGAGCTGCCACATACGGGAATATTTTTTCCTGAATGACCCAACCGAAACGGGCACCAAGGCGGGCATCTCCCGCGAAGTAACTGGTCTTGGCATCCGTGCCCGGGGCCACTGTTTGTGACCATGATGCACCGAGAAAAAATGAAAGATCAACAGACGGAGTTTTTCCCTGACCTTCTGATGCCCGATACTCCACACCTGCGGCCACCAGTCCGCCAGGTTCAAAATCATGGGAAGCCTGGCCCTCGGGTTGCAAACCTCCATCCAACAATACCCCCGCAACCGCCCGAATTGCCCACTGCCTATTGATGAGCCAGGCCCCGGAAAGGGAGATCGTGGTCATTTCAAGATCGACTTCCCGGCCACCATCGAAGCGAATGGTAGATTTCATGGAGCCAAAACCGAGGCCCAGTTGATATTGGTTTCGGTGAGAGATTGAGCCGTAACATTGTGCAGGCGGACCGCCTGGTGAAGGAACACCTCAGGCGAAGGCTTGCCCAATGGAAACGAATCCCAGTGTCAAAGTGATGGCCATGGAAAATAGGGTTTGTCGAGTGAATATATGCATAATGGAGCCTTTGGGTTGGTGGATTGACATACTGCAAGTGACTAATTGACCGGCGATTCCCCCTGGGGTGATGTATTTTGAAAACACCTTACCAAAAAATAGCCATGATTGGTACTAGTTGCTTGAAGGTAGCAATGACTACGCACTATCACAACACTCCCTGTCGAATGATTTCCAGCAATGCTTCCACCGTCTGGCCTACCGTTTCTCTTGCGAAACAACCACACCTTCAACAACGACCCCGACACAATGCGATGAGTATTCAAACGGATCCCCATCATACAAAGCCAAATCCCCATCCTTTCCCTTCACCAGCGATCCGACCCTCTCGTCAATGCCGAGAATCCTTGCCGGATCAATGGTCACCGCCGCCAGTGCGTCGTCGAAGCTCAAACCATGGGCACTGGCAATGGCCGCCTCAAACAAAACCACACGCACTTTGGGCACATAGGCTTCGTACCCACTCTGAATTCCAAATGGAATCCCCGCTTCGCGCAACAAAGCGGCTGTTTCCATGCTGGCATTTTCAGTTTCCAAGAAGGCCCTCATCATGGTCGGATGCAACAAAACCGGAACACCAGCTTCTTTGATGATCGGCAGGATCTGGTGGGCTTCGGCTGCACCATCGAGCCAAAGACGGAGACCGAATTCGTCGGCCAAACGCAGGGCATTGATCATGTCCCGTGTGCGATGGGCGGTGACCATCAGGGCCAGATCGCCCTCCAAAACCCGCACCATGGTTTCCAGATGCAGATCGTGGGCAGGAGCCGGAGTATCGTCGTCGTTTTCCGAACGACGCAGTTTGTCGCGGTACTCCTGTGCCTTGATCAGTTCCTGACGCAGCAGGGCAATGGTTTTGGCACGGGTGGTGAACTGTTTGCTTTGCCCCCCGAAAGCCCCCGGGGGTGTCAGGGTGACGGCCAGGGCAGTGGCATCGTCAACAACGGCATCATCAATGGTTGTGCCTCGGGTTTTGACGATCATGGTCTGGCCCGAAACCGGCGCACCGGGGGAGTGACCCGTGTGCACGGTTGTCACGCCGAATGAACGCACCCAGGCAATGAGGGCTTCCTGGGGGTTGTAGGCGTCAATGGCCCGGAGTTCCGGCTGGATGGGGGCGGACTCATCAAGATGATCCTGATCATGGGGAATGTTGTAGATGCCCGTCAACCCTAGGGTGCTGTGGATATCCACCAGGCCCGGGGTGACCACTGCTGCCTCCAGCACCTCAAATCCGTCCGGAATTCTCACCTGACTTGCCGGGCCGATTTCCTTGATTATTCCGTCTTTGATGACCACAACACCATCAGTGATCGATGCTCCGTCCATGGTGTGAATGATACCGCCGCGCACTGCAATCTGGGCCTCGGCCAGGGAGAAATTTGAAAGGAGAAGGCCAAGAAGAATCAGAAGCTTCTTCATGACTCACCTCCATTTTCATAACAGCACAGGAACGGCTCCATGTCCTTGCCCGCACCCTGGCCGCCTTCAGCATGCAGGCGATCTTCGGGATCGGTGATATCGAACACCTTTTTGCCTTCCACCCAGGTTTGTTGCACACGAGTGTAAACACTCAGGGGATCGCCGTTGAGAATGATGAAGTCCGCGTCTTTGCCTTGGGTCAGACTTCCTGTGCGATGGTCCAGATCCAGCATGATGGCCCCATTGATGGTGACTGATTTCAGGGCCGTTTCGCGGTCCAGGCCACCACGCACTCCCAAGGCGGCCGAGCGCAGGAAGAGGCGGCTGTCGGTGATCCAGTCGTCGGTGTGATAGGCTACCAAGGCGCCGGCTTCGGCCAGAACAGCTCCGGTTTCGAAACGCAATTCCACCGCTTCAAGCTTGCCGCCGGGGCTGTCGATGGTGATGATGCTGCATCCGGCGCCGGAGGCGGCAATCTGATCGGCCACCTTCCAGCCTTCGCTCAGGTGGTGCAAAATGACCTTGAAACCAAACTCATCCTTGAGCCGCAAGACCGTCATGATGTCGTCGGCACGATGGGTATGGTGGTGCACGACGCGCTGGCCGGCCATCACCTCGACCAGGATTTCCAGGTCCAGATCGCGGGGGGGGAATTTGGCGGCATCACCATCGGCAGCTTCGATTTTGGCCGCGTATTCCTGGGCCTGGATGAACTTTTCCCGCACCAGAAAGGCGGCTTTGGCCCGGGTACCGGGGAAGGGGGCCGCACGCTGGCTGTTGGTGCCGTTGGCCATCTTCAAGCCGCCCAGCACACGAAGGCCGCCGTAGCCGTCATCGATGGTGTAGGCCAGGCCTTCGGGAGTAAAAATTTGAGTGCCCGGCCCGGTGCGGCGCATTTTCAGGTAGATGGTTTGTCCGCTGCTGAGAAACCCGCTGCCGGGCATCACGTTCAAGGTTGTCAGACCACCGGCTACGGCGCGACGGTACCCGGCATCAAAAACATTGAGGCCGTCCATGATGCGAACACCAGGCTGGATCGGGCCACTTTGGTCAGCCGCCTGGAATCCACCAAGGTGGCTGTGGGTGTCGACCAGGCCCGGCATGATGAACTGGCCCTGGACGTCGAAAATCGTGGCACCCCTGGGCACTTTGATCTCGTTTTGGGGGCCGATGCCGGTGATGACTCCATCTTCAACGACGAGGGTTCCGCTGGGAATCTCAGGGCCATCAATGGGAATGAGGTGGGCTCCGACGAAGGCCGTTGTTTCCGCCACGGCAGGAATGGCGATGAAAACTGTACACAGCAAGACAAAGAAAAGCCGTGGCGAATTGTGCATTGTTGGCATGCCTCCGGGGGATTGCTAAAAAGGACGGTGAAACAACAATCTAACTGAAAATGGGATTCATTGCCATAGGGCTTCTTAAAATTGAGAACTCGAAATCCTTGGATCGGCAGTTCACCAGCAAAAATCCCCTCCTGAATTTGCACAATTTACCTTTATAGGATATCTTTCATCTTGATTAAACCCATTTTCCAGCCTGGAAACATTTTCAGTAGAACAACCGATATGCTAGGATTTGGGGGTGCACAAATGTCAGTGAAACTGGTGCTATGCTTGCAACTTTTTCCGAGGAATAAAAGATGGCAGACCTCTTCGAAAACCCAATGGGTTTGTGCGGATTCGAGTTTGTAGAGTTCACGGCCCCTGAACGGGGTATCCTGGAACCGGTATTCAAAACCCTGGGTTTCGCTCACATTGGCCGCCACCGATCCAAGGATGTCGATCTCTGGCGTCAGGGCGGCATCAACATGATCATCAATTACGAACCCGGTTCTGCAGCAGCCTACTTTGCCGCCGAGCATGGCCCTTCGGCCTGTGGCATGGCCTTTCGGGTGAAGGATTCGGCCAAGGCGTATGCCCATGCACTCAAACAAGGTGCGCAACCGGTGGTCCAGGAACCAGGCATGATGGAATTGCGCTTGCCTGCCATTCGTGGCATCGGCGGCTCAACCGTCTATCTGATAGATCGTTTTGAGGACGGCAACTCTATCTACGACATCGATTTCGAGTACCTTGAAGGGGTGGATATCCATCCGGCAGGGGCAGGGTTCGACATCATCGACCACCTTACCCACAATGTCTACAAGGGCAGGATGAACTACTGGGCCGAATACTACGAAAAGATTTTCAATTTTCGCGAAATTCGCTTCTTCGACATCAAAGGCGAATATACGGGGTTGCTGTCCAGGGCTTTGACTGCCCCCGACGGCCTGATTCGTATACCCCTGAACGAGGAAAAGGGCGACCAGATCGGACAGATCGAAGAATACCTGCGCGAATACAAGGGTGAAGGCATTCAACACGTCGCTTTCATCTGTGACGATTTGATCTCCTGCTGGCAGAATTTGAAGGACCTCGGTGTGCCGTTTCTGACCGCACCTCCGGAAACCTACTATGAAATGCTTGAAGAGCGTTTGCCGGGTCATGGTGAACCCACAGGGGAGTTGCAAAAACGCGGGATCCTGCTGGACGGCTCCAGCGAGGATGGCCATGCGCGCCTTTTGTTGCAGATTTTCTCTCAGAAAATGATCGGCCCGATCTTTTTTGAGTTCATCCAGCGCAAGGGTGACGAGGGCTTTGGCGAGGGCAACTTCAAGGCCCTGTTCAAATCGATGGAACGTGACCAGATACGCCGTGGCGTTATCGAAACCGAAGAAAGCTAGGGGCCCACCATGGCTGTTGAATTGCAACGCATTCACCACGTAGCCTACCGCTGCCGCGATGCCAAGGAAACGGTGGAGTTTTACCAGCGGGTCTTGAAAATGGACTTCGTGCTGTCCATCGCCGAAGACCAGGTGCCATCCACCAAGGAACCCGATCCGTATATGCACGTTTTCATGGATGCGGGCGGGGGAAATATCCTGGCCTTTTTCGAGTTGCCCAATTCGCCCGAGATGGGCCGCGACGAGAACACCCCCATCTGGGTGCAGCATATCGCTTTTGAAGTGAAGGACATGGAGACGCTGTTGGAGGCCAAGGAATTGGCGGAAGCCGAGGGTTTGGATGTGTTGGGGCCCACCAATCACGGCATTTTCAAGTCCATTTATTTCTTTGACCCCAACGGCCACCGACTCGAACTGGTCGCCAACACCCGTACTCCAGAGCAGATGGCGGAGCTGCACAAGGTGGCGCCGAAAATGCTGGATGAGTGGAGCCGGACCAAGAAGGCTCCGCGCCATGCGGCCTGGTTACACGAATTGGACTGATGGCTGATCGAACCTGCCATCTCGTTGGTGGACGATGCCGGGCATCAAAATTCAACTGGATAATATTGCCCATTTTCCTATTATTCGGTTCTATCAGGAATGGGAAAGGCTGGTCTTTTCGGGTGGGCAGGGCTTTGGTGCGCACATCGTCTTATTGCTCCCGGACTTTGCGATTTTTTCCCGATACACTCATTCCAGGGGTCCAATTAGACAAGGGGAATCACCTTGAAAAAACTACTGATGGTTGTTGCGATCCTAATGTTGTGTACGACATTTGCATCTGCTCAGGAATTAGGGGCAAGGTTTGGTGACGTTTCCGGTGGAGACGTTGCTCTTGATGCCATTTTCTCACTCGGGAAGTATTCAAGAACACACGCTGATTTATCGTTTGGCGATGGAGTCGGAATTGATCTGCTCTGGGATTTCATATACAAGCCATTAGGTGAAGAAGCGTTGAACTGGTATGCCGGTGTCGGACCATACGCGATCTTCGACGATCCGTTTTCACTTGGGATTGTTGGTGAAATTGGTTTGGAATACCGATTCAGTTTCCCAATTTCAGTGAGTGCGGACTGGAGACCTGCCTTCAGAATAGTGGAAAAAACGGAATTTAGTACCGGTGGTTTTGGTTTGAATGTCCGCTATATATTCTAATAGTTGTGCCCCCGAAAATGTTTCTCCCTTCTATCGTTGGTGTGTTCCCCAGCCATCCATTAACTCCCTACCGTGCGTAACTCAACTCATGTTCACAGTTCCTCTCCAATGCCCGGGTCTTGACCTTGCCATCGTAGTATTCCGACCAACGTTCCGGTAACTCAATGTGATCACGAAAGATCCGCTCCGAAAAAATATCATCAAAC
>JAJRZA010000085.1 GCA_024275485.1 Candidatus Krumholzibacteriota bacterium
AGTTGGACAAATTGTGGCAAACGGTGCAGAATGTGGCCAATCCTGGTCGTATGGCGGGAAAAGTGCAGGGAGGAGGCCACTTCAACGCCATAGCGTTTGCTCTCGGGACTCAGAAATGGGCTGCATCGCAAAATCCTCCCTCTTGAATCCCCAACCAATCTCGTATAAAGTGCCCTTCACTGAAGAATCCAACAAACAAGCCTTCGGAAAGGTCAGCAAAGATGGCAAGTTATCAGGGTGTGGATTTCTATCGTTTTGACCGCAACTGCAGCGATGAGGAACGCAGTGTGCGCGAAACGGTGCGACAATTCGTGGATAATCGTTTCCTGCCGGTGGTGCGGGAGCACTTCAAGGCGGGAACTTTCCCCAACGAACTCATCCCCGAACTGGGGTCTTTGGGGTTGTTGGGTTCAAGCATCAAGGGCCCTGGTTGCCCGGGTTTGAGCGGCACCATGTACGGGATCATCTGCGAAGAACTGGAGCGCGGCGACAGCGGTTTGCGCAGCTTCTGTTCGGTGCAGGGTAGCCTTGTTATGTGGCCCATCGCCAATTTCGGCACCGAGGAACAGCAGGAGCGGTGGCTGCCCGAGCTGGCCGCAGGTACCAAGATTGGTTGTTTCGGTTTGACCGAGGCGAATCACGGGTCGGATCCAGGCGGGATGGAAACCCGGGCCGTTCGCGATGGCGACGACTGGATCCTCCATGGCAGCAAGCTCTGGATCACCAACGCCAACATGTCCGACGTGGCGGTGGTCTGGGCCCGCACCGAAGAAGGGGTGCGCGGTTTCCTGGTTGAGCGCGGCATGGAGGGCTACTCCACCAATGTCATCCACGGCAAGTACAGCTTGCGGGCCAGCGACACCGGTGAATTGGTCTTCGACGAGGTGCGGGTGCCCGAAAGCAGCCGTCTGCCAGGAGCCATCGGCCTGAAGGCTCCGTTGGACTGCCTGAACCAGGCAAGGTACGGAATTGCCTGGGGCGTGGTGGGCGCGGCGGCCGATTGTTACGACACTGCCCTGCGCTACGCCGGCGAGCGTGAACAATTTGGAAAACCCATTGCCTCGTTCCAGTTGGTGCAGCAAAAACTGGTGCACATGCTGACTGAGATCACCAAGGCCCAGGGTCTTTGCCAGCAAATGGGACGGCTGAAGGATGAGGGCATCAATCCGGTGCCCATCGTCTCGCTGGCCAAGCGCAACAACGTGGCCATGGCCCTGGATTGCGCGCGCACCGCCAGGGATATTCTGGGGGCAGCCGGTATTACGGATGAGTTCTCGCCCGGACGGCACATGGCCAACCTGGAATCGGTCATCACTTACGAAGGCACTCACGATGTGCACACGCTCATCGTCGGCGCCGAAATTACGGGAATCCCGGCTTTTCGTTAGCCACACTTTTCAACTCTGGAGGACGGATCATGTCACTCGATTGGTTGCCCCGCGACAATGAACAAAAGAATCACGCCCTGTTCGGGACTGAGCATTGGGGAACGGAGGCTCCTTGCACAATCTACGAAAAGCGTGCCATCATCGACGCCGACGGCAAGGAAGTGGATGGCCTTTTCACTGCCTGGATCACCCTGAACAACCCTGCCCAGTACAACTCCTACACCACTGAAATGGTCAAGGGCGTGATCGCCGGTTTCCAGGCCGCGTCCTCGGATCGCAGCGTTGTTGCGGTGGTCTTCACCGGCGCCGGCGACAGGGCCTTTTGCACCGGCGGAAATACCAAGGAATACTCGGAATACTACAGTCGTCGTCCCAGCGAATACGGTGAGTACATGGATCTTTTCAACGCCATGGTAGACGGTATCCTGGGGTGCAAAAAACCGACCATTTGCCGGGTCAACGGCATGCGGATAGCCGGTGGTCAGGAAATCGGCATGGCCTGCGATCTGACCTTGTCGTCTGATCTGGCCATCTTTGGTCAGGCGGGACCCAAACACGGCTCGGCTCCCGACGGCGGCAGCACCGACTTTCTGCCCTGGATGCTGCCCACCGAAGACGCCATGTGGAACTGCATCTCCTGTGAGATGTGGTCGTCCTACAAAATGAAACAGAAGGGCTTGATCACCGCGGCGGTGCCGGTGCTGAAAGTTGGTGGCGAATTGGTGCGCAACCCCGGCGTGGTTACCGAGCAATACCTGCTCGATGGTGCCATCGTTTATGGTGAAATGAAAACCGGTGATGAGGCCAAGGCGGCCAGGGCCACCCTCAAATCCGGGGAGATCGATTTGTCGGGCCTGGATGCGGAAATCAACACCATCATCTGGCGTTTCACGAACCTCTTTCCCGGTTGCCTGATCAAATCCATCGATGGGATTCGGGCCAAGAAGAAATTCTTCTGGGATCAGACCAAACTGGCCAATCGTCACTGGCTGGCGGCCAACATGAGCGGCGAAGCCTTCCTGGGCTTTACCGCGTTCAACAACCGGAAGCTGACCGGTTTTGATACCATCGATTTCATCCAGTATCGGCAGCTCCTTGCAGCGGGGGCGTTGATGGATGACGATTTGTTTGAAGCGGTTTTGCCGAAGCCCAAGGAGGGATAGGCAGAGGATTGGCCGGAGATGGAGCAGATGGCCGGAGACGGGGTGTGTCTGGAATTGACTTATTGAAAGCGAAGCTGTGTTGTGGGATTGTCATACCAATGGCGTGTTCCTGTTGTATGGTAATTTTGTTGTGGTAAATCTTTTTATACCATGGAATTACAGGAATGCGCCAGCCTTATTTATGTCAGGTTGGCGGATAAGGTAGGATGATTAAAAATGAAAGCCTGGACCAATCTCCAATCTTTGGTATCTTTCATTGGGTTAAGGACAAGAAAAAAGAATGCACAGAATTAAAAAGTTCCAAAAACCATTTTTGTTGAGTCTTGCTGGTCTAATTCTAGTGGGGCAATTGACCTTCATGATTGGCCATTTGCAGCAAGCCAGCAATCATAGAGGGATTGTCGCAGCTTTTGACGACGATGCGGCTGCTGCCATTGACAAGGCTGTGATCACTCGATTCTATAACCAGGTTACAAATCACTACTATGGCCCGGTTTACAATCGACTTGCCCATGTTGTAGCATCCTTGTCGCCAAATGAAGTTGGTGGAAATGACCTCTCAAAAATGGAAGCAATGGAAAAAAGTCACCACTTCATTCTGATGCTGATTTCTTATTTTAGCCTTGTCTTTCTGAGTTTTCTTTTGGTTTCCAGTATTGTATCGGATCTTTCTTTTCGAATAATGGGCACTGCCTTTCTTTCTTTTCTGTTCCTAAGTAATGAAGTTTGGCTAAAATTTGTTTTCAGGGCTCATCCCGATCATCTTTTTGGGTTGCTTGTTGCCGTTGCCACAATTCTGTTTTTTCAATCAGTCCAAAATCCCGAAAACTCAAGGCAATTTAAAATTGCCGCCTTGGTCTGGGGTTTCGCTGCGGCCACCAAACTGACCATCCTGTTTTTCCTCCCAGCTGTTTTGATTCTGGTGTGGTTTCATTGGGGCCGTTCATCACTCAAAAAGATCATGAATTTTTTCGGATGGTTTTACCTGGCGTTTTTTGCCATTGGTTTTCCTGCCAGCATTCAGGTGGACAAGAATTTCCATGCCATGATGAATCAATCGGTTTTCTCAGGGGCTCCGACGGTCGAGTCTATCCTGGAGTGGCTGGGGTTATACGCCCACCAAATGGCCTTGCCATTGTTATTTTTGTTTTTTTTGGCGGTTTTGTTTGGCAACAAGAGATCTGATTCGGCAAAAACAACAACAATTTTCATTTTGGTAATGCACCTGCCTCTGGCCCTTTTGTTTTCCCGCAGAATTGTGTCCATCCACAATTACTATTTGATCCCCTTTGTCGCAGTTTCACTTTTATGCTCGGCTCTTTTTTTGAATATCAGGATTCAGGGTCTATTGTCCCAGCGTTGGCGGCCGGCGTTTTTAATTGGGCTGGTCCTTGTGTGGAAAATGTCGGTTGGGTTTACTCCAGTTGGTATTGATGGAATGATGACCTTGCAAACCGGAAAACACTCAGAAATTGAAAAAACGTTCGAGACGGTGAAAGACCTGCAAATGCAGGGGTATCGATTCGTCGTTTCACCCTTATTCCCGTTTAGTTATGAATATGACTCCAACGTGCGTATGTATTGGTCCGGCTGGGACAAAGCTCTGAATTCGAATAGTCCCGACTTTCTTGGTTTCAGCAACAGTTTCTATTCACGATTTTTCGACAAATCCATGGCCGAATACCTGGAGTCAGGCAGTGCATTTCCAAGCGGAGATAAAGCATTTTTTGAAAGATTTGCCGGGAAAAATGAAGCCACCGATCCTGCAGGTCGGCGCTGGTCTTTGTTAGAAAGATCGCCTTCCGGTTTGGAGATTTGGAAACGAATGGAACATTGAATCGACCGAATTAGCCACCTCAGTAACGTTTTCGCCATCCCCGAACCACAGTTCGTAACTCCCTATACCTGAGCAATGACAGCCCATTTTCGGAGAGTCAATTCATAATTGAATCCCGATTTTTATTGACTTCGCCGCCCGTCACAAGGTAGTCTATCGAACGTTAGTTCGAAAGATGATACCTACTTCCAAAGGCGGCATAACCCTATGTCTTTAGGTCGTTTCCAATTTCATCAACCATCCACAACCAGCGAAGCCTGCGCTCTGGGCCTCGAATACGGTCGACAATCGGCTTTTTTGGCCGGAGGAACCGAACTGTTGGTGGATCTGCGCTCCGGTCGCAAGAAAGTGGATCATGTCATCTCATTGGATGGATTGGACGAACTGAAAAACATCACCATTGAAGACGGCGCCTTGCATATCGGTGCCTTGGTCCCCCTGAGCGACATTGCCGAATCGGAAGCCGTTCAAAGCCGGTTTCCCGCCCTGAGCAACGCCATTGAGACCATGGCCGGCCGACAAATCCGCAACCGGGGCACCATGGGCGGCAATTTTTGCTGTGGAGTTCCCTGTTCAGACACACCTCCGATCGCCTGCGCCGCCGCAGCCGAAGTGGTGCTGGTGGGGCCTGAGGGAACCAGGACGGTGGAGGCGCAACAATTTGTCCTCGCCCCTCGGGTGACGGTGCTCAATCCCGGGGAAATCCTCACGGAAATTCGCATTCCCGAGCAACCAAAAGGCACAGGGGCCAGCTTCAAGCGTTTCGCTTTGCGCAAGGGATCGGCCCTGGCTGTGGCTTCGGTTTCAGTTTGGGTGCGAATGGAGGAAAAAATCATCAGGGAAGCCCGGATTTTTCTTGGCGCCGTGGGGCCGATTCCGCTGCCGGCCATCAAGGCGGCCGCTCTGTTGGTGGACCAAAAACCGGACGATGAGATTTTTGCCCAGGCGGGCGCCCTGGCAGCCAAAGAGGCCCAGCCGATTTCGGACCTGCGCGGCAGCGATCAGTATCGTCGCGATGTGGTCCGGGTCTTGACTGAACGTGCCTTGCAACAAGCCTGTGAACGTGCGGAAGGGTCGTGCTGATGGGACGGAACACAAAACAGGGCTTGATGATCAATTTTACGGTGAACAGCCGCAGCCATATGCTGGCCGTCTCGCCTGAAGCCACTCTCAAGCAGATCATCCGCGAGGATCTGGGCCTGACCGGTACCAAGAGCGGCTGTGACGTGGGCGACTGTGGAGCCTGCAGTGTTTTGCTGAACGGCAAGGCCGTCAACTCGTGTCTGGTGCTGGCAGCTACCTGCGATGGGGCGGATATCAAAACCATCGAAGGGGTGGCCGATGGTCAGGAACTGCATCCGTTGCAGAAGAGTTTCATCAAGAACGGCGCTCTGCAGTGTGGGTTTTGCACGCCAGGCATGATCATTTCCAGCCTGGAACTGATCGAGAAAAATCCAAAACCCGAATCTGCGGAAATCAAGAAAGCCCTCGGGGGAAATCTGTGCCGTTGCGGCACCTATCCGCGGGTCATCAAGGCGGTGAGCACCTGGCAGGATTTCCAGGGCGTGGAACTGGACACCGAACCGGGCGACGATGATGAGCGGGACCAGCAGCGCGATCACAGCGTGGTCGGCAAAGGGGTGACTCGTTATGACGGCCCCAACAAGGTGACGGGTCGCGAGCAATACACCGCCGATCTGAAACTGCCCGGCATGATCCACGGCAAGATTTTGGGCAGTCCCATTGCCCACGGACTGATCAAGAGTATCGACACCAGTGCTGCCGAGAAAATTCCAGGTGTGCTGGCCGTGATCACCGCCAAGGATGTTCCGGATCTCAAGTACGGGGTATCGCCCGCGCGGTACGATGAAAATATCCTGGCCATTGAACGAGTGCGCTATGTTGGCGACGAGGTGGCCGCGGTGGTGGCCGAAGACGAAGCCACCGCCGAAGAGGCTCTCAAATTGATCAAGGTCGAATACGAGGTATTGCCGGCCATTTTCGACGCGCATGAGGCCATCAAGGACGGCGCCCCTTTGATTCATCCGGAAGAGGGCGAGAAGTACGCCAACAACATCAACACCCGGGTCGAGTGGCACTTCGGCGATGTCGACAAGGGCTTTGATGAGGCCGAAGTTGTTGTCGAAGATACTTTTGTGGGCAACCGGACCTTTCAGTCGCCCATCGAACCCCACGCTTCGGTTGCACGCTGGGAACATCATGCGGGTAGGCTGACGATCTGGTCGTCATCCATGGCGCCCCATTATCTGCGCCACATGCTCAGCCGTATTTTCGATCTTCCCCAGGGCGATATCCGCACCATCACCCCTTGTGTGGGTGGTGGATTTGGCGTGAAGGCCGAAGCCACGCCCCTGGATTTGTGCGCGGTTGTATTTGCGCGCCTGACCGGACGACCGGTGATGATGAAGTATTCACGGGAGGAGATGGCCCATCACTTCCGTGGTCGTCACAAACAACACATCGACATGAAGCTGGGCCTGAAGAAGGACGGTAGCATCACCGCCTGCCGGTCGCATATTCTGCTCGATGGCGGGGCCTACACATCCTACGGCATCGTGACCGCCTACTATGCCGGGTCAATGGTGCCCACCCTCTACAACATTCCCAACTACAAATACGACGGTTATCGCATGTACACCAACTTGCCCGCCAGTGGGGCCATGCGTGGTCACGGAGTGCCTCAACCGCGTTACGCCTTCGAGTCGCTGCTGGATGTGGCGGCTGAAAAACTGGGGCTGGATCCGTTTGATGTGCGTCTGAAAAACGCCATGCAGCCGAATACCCTGACCTGCAACGACCTGGATATTTCGTCCTGCGAGTTCACCGCGACCTTGGAACAGGCGCGCGAATTCACCGAGTGGGACAGCAAAAGAAAATCCCTACCCAAGGGTAAGGGGATCGGTGTGGGGTGCGGCGGTTTTGTTTCCGGTGCGGGATATCCCATATACCGTTCAAAGTTTCCCCACTCCAACGCCCTGATCCGATTGTCGGAGGACGGCATGGCCGCCTCCCTGCACATCGCGGCGTCGGAAATCGGCCAGGGTTGCAACACCATCCTGCCCCAGATCGCGGCCGAGGAATTGGGCATTCCCTACCACCGGATGTGGCTGGTGGAAAGTGATTCGGTGCTCGGACCGACGGACCTCGGTTCCTATTCCAGCCGGGTGACCCTGATGGCGGGCAACGCCGTGCGCATGGCCGCCGCCGAAGTGAAAGCCAAACTGTTGATAATGGCCGGCGAACTGCTGGGTTGCGATGCTCACGGTATGGAAGCCAGGGACGGGCGAATATTCGTGACGCGTCATCCGGAGGTGGGTGTTGAATGGGATTTGGTGGCCCGAAAAGTCTTTTCGCGCAACGGTCCGGTGACCGGCACCGGGCACTATTCGCCCCCACCTGGTTTGGGCGGCAAATACAAGGGCGCCGCGGTGGGCACTTCGCCCGCCTACAGTTTTTCAACGGCGGTCTGCGAGGTCACCGTCGACCTGAAAACCGGTTACGTGGACGTGGACAAGTTCTACGATTTCAGCGATTCCGGCACGGTGATCAACCCGGTGACTTTTCATGGTCAGGTTGAGGGGGGAATCATCATGGGCCTGGGTGAGGCCCTGTTGGAGGACACTCTGGTTCGGCCCGACGGTTCTATGGTCAATCCTGATCTACACGGTTACCTGGTGCCGACCATTGCCGAGTCGCCGGTGATCCAATCCAAGGCCGTGGAAAGTTACGAACCGCGGGGGCCTTTTGGGGCCAAGGAAATTGGTGAAGGTTGCTTGCCTCCAATACCTGCCGCTATCGGCAACGCCGTGTATCACGCTTGCGGAGTGCGCATCACCGAGTTGCCCATCACACCGGAAAAAATCCTGGCGGGCCTGAAGAAACTGGAGGAAGAGAATCGTGGCTGAGGGAACTCCCTTTGAAATCCCCGTCCCGAACGGTGGGAAGACATCCCGCACGGCGCCCAAACTGGACCGGTTGCTGAGCGCCTCGGCCGCCCTGATGTCGGCCCGCGGATTCAGTCAGACCTCCATACGGGACGTGGCCGCAGAAACCGGTTTGAGTCTCGGTGGCATGTACTACTACTTCAAGAACAAGGAAGACCTGCTCTTCCTCATTCAGGAAAAAACTTTCGGCTCTCTGCTGGAGATCCAGGAAAAGACCATCACCGAGGGAGGCTCCGCTGAAGAGCGTCTGCAGCGGTTGGTGAAAAATCATCTGGCCTATTTCATCAGTCATTTCAATGAGCTGAAGGTTTGCACTTTCGAGTTGGATTCGCTCAAGGGTGAACGGTATGAAAAAATTGCCCAGCTTCGGCGTCGTTACTTTCTCTGCATGGCCCGGGTGGTGGGCGAAATGCTCGGCGTTCCTGTGGACCAGGTGGAGGAGCACGGGAAAATTCGGCAACGCACGTTGTTCATCTTCGGCATGTTGAACTGGGTGTTCATGTGGTATGTGCCCGAGAAGGACGATTCGGTGGAAAACCTGGGCTCCGAGATGGTGGACATGGTCATGAACGGCCTCAAGGGTGGAAACGAATGACGGGAAAGCAAACCATGAAATTGGGTCTAGACGATCGGGTCGCCCTGGTGACCGGCGGCAGCCAGGGCATTGGGGCGGCGGTGTGTCTGGAACTGGCTGCCCAGGGTTGCCATGTGGCATTCACCTACGTGGGTGAGCCATCCGAAGCCG
The DNA here is from genome assembly GCA_024275485.1 of Candidatus Krumholzibacteriota bacterium. Lineage (GTDB taxonomy): Bacteria > Krumholzibacteriota > Krumholzibacteriia > LZORAL124-64-63 > LZORAL124-64-63 > LZORAL124-64-63. Next base: position 9,099 of record JAJRZA010000085.1, read on the forward strand.
ACGCCACCGTGGCGGCCATCAAAGGTGAAGGTCGCAAGGTACTGCCATTGTTGGCCGACGCCGCCGATTCCGCTGCCACGGACGAGGCTTTCGGTCGGGTCGTTGCCGAGTTGGGTGGCCTCGATTGTCTGGTCTGCAACGCGGGGATCACTCGTGACGCCGTGATCTGGAATATGTCGGACAAGGCCTGGGACGATGTGCTGGCAGTGAACCTGAAGGGGTATTTCACCTTCAACCGGGCTGCTGCGCGCCTGTTCAAGGATCAGCGCCGTGGGCGCATCGTCAATGTTTCGTCCATCAATGGTGAACGGGGAAAATTCGGTCAGGTCAACTACACCGCGGCCAAGGGCGGCGTGAACGCCATGACCCGCACCCTGGCCCGTGAGCTGGGTAAATTCAACGTCACGGTCAACGCCGTGGCGCCGGGTATGGTGGCCACCGAGATGGCCCAAAAACTGGCTCCGGAATTCCGCAACGCCGCCGTGCGCGAATCCATGCTGGGCCGGTTGGCCGACCCGGCGGACATTGCCCACATGGTGGCCTTTCTATGTTCGGACTTTGCCCGACACGTGACCGGACAGGTGATCCGGGTCGACGGGGGCCAGTACATTTAGCGGGACCTTCAACCAAGTGGAGTACTCCATGAGCAGAGTCGGCATCGTCGGCATCGGTCATACTGTTTTCGGACGACGCAGCGATGCGACCGTCCAGGAACTGGCTTTCGAGGCCTATCGCGGCGCCCTGATGGATGGCGATCTGGACCCCGAGGTCATCGAAGCCACGGTGATCGGTTCGGTGCCCGAATATCACAAACAGCGTTCCCTGGCCGGGGTGATTCAGGAGTACCTGAACCTTAACCCAAAGCCGACCTGGCTGACGGAAGTGGCCTGCGCCTCGGGATCGGCGGCCATTCGCACCGCCTGGATGAGCATCAAGGCCGGTCTGCACGATGTGGTGGCGGTCATCGGCTGCCAGAAAATGACGGAGTTGGAAACGGCGGAAATCCTGGCGTTGATGGGGCGGGTCGGGGATGTCCAGTGGGAGTCCTGTTTCGGCACCACCTTCCCCGGTTATTACGCCATGTTCGCCCAGCGGCACATGCACGAATTCGGCACCACTGCCGAACAGTTGGCCCAGGTGGCGGTCAAGAACCATCACTACGGAGCCCGCAATCACAAGGCGCTTTTTCGCAAGGAAATCACCGTGGTAAAAGCTTTGTCCTCGGACCCGGTGGCCAACCCACTGACAGTGTACGACTGCTGTGCCAACGCCGACGGTGCCGCCTGTGTGATTCTGGCCAGCGAACCGGCGGCCCGCAAGCTCGCCGGCGGTCGGGTGGTTTGGTTGGAAGGAAATGGCTGCGCCACGGCCAGCATGTCGGTATTGCGTCGCCCTGATCTGACAGGAGTGCCGTCGGCTCGCGAAGCTGCGGCCCAGGCCTACCGCATGGCCGGAGTATCGGCCAAGGATATCAAGGTGGCCGAGGTACACGACTGTTTCACCATCGCCGAGATCATGGCCTACGAGGATCTGGGCTTCTGCGAAAAGGGTGCCGGCGGCGCCTTCGTGACCGATCGGCAATCCTACATCGGCGGTTCCACTCCGGTGAATGTGGACGGCGGGTTGAAGGCCAAGGGCCACCCCGTGGGAGCCACCGGGGTTTCCATGGCCTGCGAAATGGTGCGGCAACTGCGGGGTGAGGCCGGCGACCGTCAGGTTCCCGCAGCGGACATCGGACTGACCCACAACGTGGGCGGCATCGGGCAGTATTGTTTCGTGAATATCTTCGTGAAGGATTGATACGATGTTTGAATGGTTTGGAAAAATCAATTTCTGTCCCCACACCAAGGTCGACGGTTTTGCCGCCCACCTCAGGGACGGTCGTCTGATGGGGTCGACCTGCACGGCGTGCGGGAATCTGAACTTTCCTCCCCGGGCCGATTGTCCGGCGTGCCTTCACGGGGAATTCACCTTCACCGAACTGAGCGGGCGGGGCACCCTGCTGACCTTCACCTCCATCGACGCGGCTCCGGCCGGTTTCGAAAACGACGTCCCGTTCTATCTGGGCGTGATCGATCTGGAAGAGACAGGTCGCCTGTTGGCCTGCTTCGGCGAGACCATCGACCCGCAGGAAATAGCCATCGACATGCCCGTGCAGGTGGTTCCACGTCTGCTTGAGGAATCAGAAAGCATCAAAATTCATTACACCCTTGAAAAACCAGGGACAACCTGGGTAAAAACCGGTCCCGACCGAGGAGAATGACCATGTCCGACTCTACTCTTGTGGAATACCGCGTGGAAAACAATGTGGCTTATCTGCACCTCAACAATCCACCGGTGAACATCATGTCCGCCGCGATGATGGACCAGATGAGCGGTCTTCTGGAAACGATGGCCGGCGATCGCGATCTCAAAGCCGTGGCCATCACCGCCGCCGGCAAGGCATTTTGTGCGGGAGCGGATGTGGGTGAGCATCGACCGGAAAATGCCGCCGGGATGATTGCATCCTTCGGCCGTCTTTTTCGCCTTCTTGATGCGCTGGAAATTCCCGTTGTGATGGCCGTTGGGGGCGCTGCCATGGGTGCCGGCTTCGAGCTGATCCTCATGGCCGATGTGCTGTTGGCCACCCAGCGGGCAAAATTCGGCCAACCGGAAATCCGCCTGGGATTCTTTGCTCCCGTGGGTGTGGTTGTGCTGCCGGAATTGGTGGGACGGGCCCGGGCCATGGAAATCACCTGCACGGGAAGAGCCTACAGCGCCCATGAGATGGCTGATATGGGACTGGTCAGTCAGGTGGTGGCCGATGATGAACTTGAAGAAGCCATGGAGAATGTCCTTAACGATTTCCGCGCCGCCAGCCCTCTGGTTTTGCGCCTGAATACACGCACTCTCAAGGCAAGCCGCTCGGGTTCTTTTGCCGACAAACTGGGACAGGCCGAAGATGTGTTTTTGGCAGAACTGATGACTTCCGAGGATCCGGTAGTGGGCATTGAGGCTTTTTACGCCAAGAGCGCGCCCGAATGGAGAAACGCATGAATATCGTCATCGTGGGGGCCGGAGCTCTTGGTGGGTTGATCGGTGGCCAACTGACCGCCGGTGGCGAAGACGTCACCTTGGTTGAAATCAACGAGGCTCGAACCCGGCTGCTGAACGAAACCGGACTCTTTGTGGCCGAAGGAACCAAGGGCGAAGCCTGCATTCGGGTAAAAGTTGCCACCAGCGTCGAAAATCTTCCCACCGCAGACCTTGTTCTCATCTCGGTTAAAAGCTACCAGACGGAACCCGCCCTGCGTGCCAGTTTGCCGGTGATCGGTCCCGATACCTTTGTCCTCTCCCTGCAAAACGGCATCGGCAACACCGAGGTCATGGCCGGGATCATCCAACCGAAACAGGTCCTCAGCGGCATTACCTATCACAGCATTCAGCACGTGGGACCGAACCGCATTCGTTACCGACCAGGAATCAAACCCATCCAGATTGCTCCCTACGACGGTGAACTCACCGACAAGGTCAGGGAGGTTGGCGAAGTGTTCCTGCGCTCGGGTCTGGAAACCGAAGTGGCCGAACAAATCGACGATGTGATCTGGCAGAAACTGCTACACAACGCCGTGGTCAATCCTGTTTCGGCCCTGACCGGTTTGACCTGCCGGGAGTTGCTGGACGACGTCCATCTGCAAAGTTTCATGCGCGAATTGTGTCTGGAAATCATTGGGGTGATGAAAGCCAGAGGGGTGCCCATCGTCAACGAGGACGATCCTTATGCACCGGTGATTGCCTCACAAAAAGCCCTGGGCAAGAACCGGCCTTCCATGTGGCAGGATCTGGCCCGGTCCTGTTTGACCGAAGTCGATACCATCAACGGCGCCGTGGTGCGGGAGGCGGAAAAACTGGGACTGCCGGCCCCCCACAACAAGGGCCTCGTCAATTTCATCCATTCCCGCGAGAACCAGAGTTTCCTGCGCAAGCAGGATGTGGCAGCCACCCTTCGTTCGGCCGCCGCCCAGTCTGCTGAAGAGGCTGCTGAAGAGACCACTGGAAAACCTGCGATCAAACCGCCCCAGAAACGAACGGCCCGGGCCCTGCGACCCATTCGTCCGGCGCCTGGAGGAGGAATGCCAGCCAGCCGTGTTCCGCTGGAAACGGCTCCCAAACTCAAGGAACTGTTGACCGGTTACTATCGAAAATTGCAGGAGGCCAGTGATGACCCGACCCGAAAGGTGGCCTGGTGCTCGGGCACAGGTCCGGTGGAGATTTTGCGGGCCATGGGTTTTTCGGTTTATTTTCCGGAAAATCATGCGGCCCTGATCGGAGCCAGTCGGCAATCCGGAAGCTACATTCCCCGGGCGCTTCAGGAAGGCTTCTCCCAGTTCGCCAACAGCGCCATGGCCAGCGACATCGGAGCCATGCTGGCGGGTGACAGCCCCCTGGTCTCGGTTCACGGCATCGCCGGTCCGCCTCCGGCCGATGTGCTGACCTACAATACCAATTACGGCCACGATCTCATTCGATGGTTCGAATACTACGGTCGAATTTTCGAAACACCCGTGATGGGATTGCACCCCTCGGCATCCCTTGGGGAAATTGGGGAGATGGAAGTGGGTGCGGCCACTTTGCAATTCCTTGGCCTGGTGGAAAAACTGGAGCTGGAGTTTGGCCTCAGGTTGGACTACGACGAACTGGCCCGGGTGATTCGCCTGTCCAACAAGTGTACTCGACTCTGGGGTGATATCCTCAAATTGTGTCGCCTGGTGCCAACTCCCATGACCTTTTTCGACACCTTGATCCACCTGGCGCCATCCATCATCATGCGCGGGACCGAAGAGGCGGTGGAATATTACACCCTGTTGAAGGCCGAAGTTGAAGATCGGGTCACCAACGGAGTGGCCGCCGTGCCTGGTGAACGCTTTCGTTTCTATTGGGAAGGGCCGCCCATTTGGCCAGGCCTGCGCCCCCTGGCCGACCTGTTCTTGAACAACAAGGTGGCCGTGGTTGGCTCGACCTATTGCAGCATTTCAGCCATGCCCGGGATCGATCCCAAAAATCCCATTGATAGCATGGCCAGGATGTATTCCAGCATCTTCCACAATCGGTCCGACGCCTGGAAGGAAGACCAGCTGGTGAGCGCATTCAACGACCATGGTGTCGACGGGGTGATCTACCACGAGGGTCGCACGGCACCATCGCAAAGCAATGTGCGTTATGGGCTGGAAGTGCGCTTGCGTCGTCGCACCGGTTTGAACGCCCTGGTTATCGAAGGTGATACACACGATCAACGTTTATTCTCCATGAGCCAGGTCATGCAGAAACTTCGAGATTTCATTGAAATTCAGGAAATGGCCTCGGTGGCCAATGGATGAAGGGAACGAAATGGCCAAACCCAGAATCAGTGTGGGTATCGATGTGGGTTCCGAATGCATCAAAGTGGCGGTGGTAGATGAACAGGGCACGTTGCAGGGCAGTTCCGTGGTGGCCCGCAGGGGATATTTTCAGGACCGGGTGGCGGAGGCATTTCCCATCGCCCTGGATGATGCCCAGGTTCAATCCGAAGATATCCTGGGGATTTGCGCCACTGGTTTTGCCGAGAATTGCGTGCCCATGGCAACCATCTTCAAAGGGGAGACCGCCTGCCATGCCATGGGGGCCTTTCATCATCACCCTGGCGCCATGTGCCTGGTGGATATCGGTGGACGCGAACCCAAAGTCATCACCGTCAATGAAAAGGGGCACCCTACGTCGGTCCTGACCCTTCGGCGGTGCGCCACGGGAATCGGCACCTTCCTTATTTTTGCCGCCCGCCATCTGGATGTTCATCCCAGCCGCATGCAGGAACTGGCCTTCTGCACCGACGAAGGTTGTGAGGTGGGAAGCTATTGCAGCCTGTTCTCGGGACAGGAAATCCTGGAAAAGCTGCGGGAGGGTGTTTCCCGCGAGGCGTTGGCCCTGGGCTGCATCAATTCCATCGCCGACCGGGTCATTGAAATTGGCTGGTCCAGCGACAAGGTCTTCGTGACCGGTGGGGTGGCCGAATATTTTCCGGGAGTTTTGACGGCCATGGCCGACAAAACCGGCAACCATGTTTCCGCCGTGTCCCAACCGATTCTGGCCGGAGCCCTGGGCGCGGCCCTGTGGGTTTTCAAGGAAAAGAACATCCCTCTCTGCAAACAAGGAGAAAACCGATGAGCGATATTCAAGTTACCCGTTGGGTCATGACGGCCCAGGCTGAGCCCTGCGAAATGCGTCAGGAAAATCTGGACACCCCCCCCGCTGGAGAAGCCATCGTGGAAGTGGCCGGGTGCGGGGTTTGCCATACCGACATCTCTTTCTTGCATCAGGGTGTTCCGACCCGAGGAAAGCTGCCATTGGCCCTGGGCCATGAAATCAGCGGTGTTGTGGTGCAATTGGGCGAAGGCGCAGACGACAGCCTGCTCGGCAAAACAGTGCTGGTGCCTGCGGTGATGCCCTGCGGCGAGTGTGAGCTTTGCCGCAATGGTCATCGACGAATCTGCCGCGCCCAGGTCATGCCCGGCAACGATCGCCACGGTGGTTTTGCCAGTCATGTGACGGTGCCTGCCCGTTACCTGTGCTTGGTTCCCGAAAATGTCATGATCAAGCACGAGTTGTGGGAGCTTTCGGTGGTGGCCGACGCCATCACCACGCCTTTCCAGGCGGTTCGCAGTTCCGGATTGACGGCAGGGGACCTGGCGGTTTGCATCGGAGTCGGCGGCATCGGGATTCACGGCGTGCAGATTGCTTCCGCCGTGGGAGCCAAGGTCATTGCCCTTGATATTGACGACAATAAGCTGACGGTGGCCTCCGAGTACGGTGCCGACGCGGTGATCAACACCACGGGATTGGACATCCGCGAAATCAAGGGCAGGGTGAAGGCTGCGGCCAAGGAGATGGGTGCTCCATCGGCACGATGGCGCATTTACGAGACTTCAGGTTCCAAGCCCGGGCAGGAAACAGCCTTTGCGTTGTTGAATCAGGGCGCCCATTTGTCCGTGGTCGGTTTTACCATGGCCAAGTCCGAATTGCGGTTGAGCAATCTGATGGCATTCGACGCCACCGTCCAGGGAAACTGGGGTTGCGATGCGGCGCTATATCCTGAAGTTCTGGAGTGGATTGGTGATGGGCGGATTCAGGTATCACCGTTTGTGGAAAAATTTGCGCTGGAGGATATTAATAGTGTTCTGGATGCTGCCCATGCAGGAACATTAAAGCGTCGGGGTGTTCTGGTACCCTGAGTCGGGATTTTATCTAGGCCCAACCGGCGCCCCGGGTCCCTATTCGACCCGGGCCCGAGGCCCGGTCTACCGCCGCTTTCTTCAGATCCTTCATTGCCCAAAGATCATCGACCCACCGCCCTGAGCCGAGATGGCGATATGATCCTGGTTCAACACTCCAGTCCAAGAGGTCGACCCGGGCTTGAACTTTACCTTGGTGAACGGGTTGATGTTGTCAAGGTCATTGACGGCGCCAAACGGCAGGTTATAAGTGCCTTCCTCAGCACCGGAATAATTCAGATCAAACCAGGTGCAGTCGACGGTTTCATAGGGCCATGGGATATAATATTGAAGCAGAAGCTTGTTGATTCGGAAGCCAATTCGCCGTGCATGGATCATTTCAACAGTATCGTAGCGATTGGTCATGATTATATAGTCGATGCCGTCTGACCTTTGTTGCAGCAAACTGTTGTTTCCCCTTTGGGCACCGCCGTGATTGTAGGTTCCGTGGAATTCATCGAGGGGCAGGCCTCGATCGGTGCCATTGAGCTGGAAGTTGTTGGCTTGATGGAGCAAAGGGATGCCCGAGGAGACGATGCTGCCGTAACTCTCCTTCACCTCGTGGTTCCAGCCCCCGTAGGGCGCATACACCTCGGGCCCATCCGGATCGAAGACGTTGGTCACATAATATGGATAATTGTAATAGGGTTCGCGTGGGTCCTGATCAGCGGCGAAACTGCGGCCCATAAAAATATCTTCGGCGGGAAACCACAACTCATCTTTCAACAAGTAGGTCCGGACATAAGTGAGCAGGTCGATGCCGCTGACCTGCTCGGCGATGAGACCGAGGGCATGGTAGCCCTCATTGGAATAGTTGTTTTCAGCGCCCTGATCATGTTGAAGGTCATGACCAAGGATCCAGCGCATCATCTCTTCCCTGGTTGCCAGCTGGGACAAGCCCATTTCGGCCTGGATGAGGAGGTCGTCCCCGGTCAGGTCAGGAGCCAGATTCCGATCCCAACCGGCGGTATGTTGCAGCAAATACCAGACAGTGATGTCCCCAATCCTGGGGTCGATCATTGCAGGGAAAGGAGGAAGATCCAGGATTCCACCCCCACTTTGACCAACATCAAAGGCGATATCATTCAGACCGAGCATACCGCGATCAACCAGATCCCTGATGATGGCGGCAGTGAATGTTTTGGTGATGCTGGCCACGCGAAAAGTGGCGTTTTCCTGCAAGGGAATCTCCAGATTCTCATCTTCCCAGCCAAACCCGCGCAAATAGATGATTCTTCCCCGAAAAGAGAAACCCACCACGGCAGAGTCGAGCTCAAAGGAATCCATGTAGGCCTGGACCATGTCATCCATCATGTAGAGTACAGGCACAGGCATGCCGCTGACTGGGCGCTGGGCCTCGGCTGAGGAAGGGGACAGAAGCATGGCAACGGTCACAACCAGCATGGGGAAAATTCGCATGGCATCTCCATTCTTGAGTTCGAAACGCACAGCGCTGTTGAGAAATAACACCAAATTCAAGGGAAATAAGTTGCAGTGAGAAATCGAAATCATTCCAGCGTTTTCTCCTCGTTTTGGATGATTGGTGTGTAGCCAACCGCTCTCAAGTTCGGCCCGGCGATATCTTTTGCGTCACTGGTGTCGGACAGCGCCTCCTGGTGAATGAGCGGCTGGGCGGAGACAACTGGACTTCCATTGTATTGGTTCAGAATTGGGTGCAGGATTTCCGGCGTTGATTGTCCGTAGTATTTTCAGGATGTTATGACGACGATGATCCCGCGGCCCCGAATACCAACCCCGGTGATGTGGCAGGACAGGTGAGTTCAAACCATGGACACACCGTCATCATCACGGCGGCCCAGATCGCCGCTGAAAATGCAGTGACCCTGACCCTGACAAGCGGCAACGGTCACACCCACAGCGTGGCCCTGACCGAGGCGCAGGTCATCAGCATTGCTGCCGGTGGCACTGAATCGGCAACCAGCAGTTCGAGCAGCGGGCACACGCATCTGGCGACTTTCAATTGACTTAAGTGCTTGTGGATAAAGGATTAGCTAAGTCGACGGACAGGCTTCAGTCCCGAAACACACATCCTGAAAGCGGATCTTCCAGGTTGAGGTTGGTCCGGCTCAGACCAATTGCACTACAAAAAAAACCAGTCGTCAACCTGCCTGGTTTCGGCTGTGATCAGAAAGTGTAATGTTTGAGAATAGGCATTATAGTGGCATGGCGTCCTTACCCAACATTCCAACCACCAAACATTCTTCCAGTCTGAAAACAGAGTGGCGTTATCCCCTGTTCAGGGGCATCACTTGATCAAGACAACCCGATGATTGGTCACCACATCCCCAGCTCTGAATCTGGCAAAATACACCCCACTGGCCACTGAACTTCCATTGGCATCAACTCCAGACCAGGACACATCATATCTTCCAGCGGGATGGTGCCCTTGGGCGAGGTTCGCCACATGGTAACCTCTGACATCATACACCGACAAATCGACCGTCTGGGCCTTGGCCAGAGAAAAATGAATTTTTGTCTCAGGATTGAAGGGATTGGGAAAAGGAGGATCCATGGACGTGACCAAAGGCAAAGCCGACTCAACAACTTCAATGGGTCCATGGGTGCCGTTGAGTTGGGTCATGCCATCGGTGGCATCAACAAAAATCGGAAGGACCGCAAAACCGTATTGTTCCCCAACGCGGTCCCAAGATTCCCCGTCGGAAC
>JAJRZA010000086.1 GCA_024275485.1 Candidatus Krumholzibacteriota bacterium
CATACACCCACCACCCATCGTCAGCTTGGAGGATGTGGTTGTTCTGGAATTGCACTACTGGGACCTGTGACATAATGACGACAGAGGCAAAAGATCCTTGGAAGATGGAGTTTTGGACGGTAAGGCCGTCATTGCCATATATAGGAATCCCAATCTCTACATTATCAGCTACAATGACATTGCTGACTTGAACACCTTCTGTGGAGCCAATAAAAATCCCATTTACAGCAACATTTGATATAGCGCAATTGTCAATTGACACACTTCCGCAATTGGCCAAACCAATCCCGCCTGCTCCCCCGGAAATAATCAGCATTCTGGACGTTAACAAAAAACACCCCATCGGTTTCCACTGAAATATTACAGTCTCGAATGTAGCTCTCAGTCGTTCCATGGATGGATACACCGGAAAAGGAGTTCTCCACATTATCTGCAAGCATTCGTGCCGCCAATACTTTTTTGCTTGGAATTTGTTTTCAACCCTAGAGTGTCAACGAAACCGTTGCAGCCTCGTCAACCGTCACCATCAACCCACTCAACAACCGGATTAACCAACTTCCCAATCCCTTGAATCTCCACCGTCACCACATCCCCGGGTTTCAAGAACACCTGCGGATCCCGAAAAACCCCAACTCCGCCAGGAGTCCCGGTGGTGATGATGTCCCCCGGCATCAAAGTCATCGTCCGGCTGATATAACTGATCAGTTCATCCACCGGGAAAATCAGCTGATTCGTATTGCTGGTCTGCATCAGCGTATCGTTCCAGTGGCAGGTGATATCCAATCCGTGTCCGAAATCAGGCAACTCATCGGGCGTGACAATCCATGGTCCACACGGTCCGCCCGTATCCATGCTCTTGCCGCGGAAATACTGCCGATCCGAATACTGCGCCTCGCGATCACTGACATCGTTGAAGCAGGTGTAGCCGGCGATGTGCTCGTGGGCATTTTCCCTGGCGATGGACCTTCCCGGTTTGCCGATGATCACCGCCAACTCGGCTTCCGCATCAACCATTTTGCATTCGGGCAGAAGTTCGATGGGGCCGCCGGGCATTTGCAGGCAAGTGGACGCCTTGCTGAACAGCATCGGCCGCTCGGGCAGTTTCTTGTTTTGCTCCTCGGCATGGTCGCGATAGTTCAATCCCACGGCGATGATTTTGGAAGGCAAAACTATGGGTGTCAGCAAATCCATTTCCCGCAGGTCAAAAAATGGGGCCGGAAGGGGCTGGCCACCCAGACGGCTTCTTTCCAATTCCCCGGTGCGGGGCACCAGCCGGTCATGAATTTCGTGGACTCGTCCCAGGTCTTGCATCAGGGCGTGCCAGTTGTCGGGAAGATTCGAATCGGCCACCTGCAAATCAACGCCGAGGGTGTCGCTCAGGGCCAGGCCGCATGACGGCGCCGTCCCCTGCATAAAAGTAATAAGTTTCATGGGGGTGATTATGACTCATTGGGTGAGCAGGGCAACAAAAAATCGGCAACAAAAAGGCGCACCGGGAACCCTCCCGGTGCGCCTGCTCTCCCGTCCGGTCATGGACAGGGTTACTTGACTTCAATTCTCCGAGGCAAACTCTGTTGACTCTTGGGCAAAGTCAGCGTCAACATGCCGTTGTCAAAAGCAGCCTCAATGCTGGCGGCGTCCACGGAGTTGCCCAGGTTGAAGGTGCGGTGGAACTCCGACTTGCCCGGACGCTCGTGGCGCACCAACTCGAAGCCTTCGGGAACTTCCGTCTCGCGAGCAGCCTTCACGCTGAGGGTCTGGTTTTCCAGACTGATGTCCAGGTCGCTGAGTTGAACTCCCGGCAGGTCCATGAGGATGCGGAATTCCTTCTCGCCTTCCAGAACATCGGCCTGCGGATTGCGACCCCAGGAAAACTGGTCCAGTTCGCCCACAGCGTGTTGTGGGTGCTGGGCGTTCAGGGCGGCGTTGAGTACTTGAGTCATGGGGAAAAAGGTATTCATTTCTGGTCCTCCTTGGGTTCCTGTGGTAAGTATGGGCCAGATCATTCCAGCCACGTTGTTCGCCAATACACTGGTCTATATACAAGGGCCGTGCCTTCAGGGGTAAATTTTGGAAAGATTTTTTAACCTGGTGCCATTAAATGATATACATAAGGATTTGAGCTTCTTGGTCCATCCTCATAGAGATACCTTAGGGGGAGTTATGACAGACCTGATATGCCAAAATGGCAGTATTTTGTCTGTTTTGACCAGTTTTGTCATGATTCTGATGGTCTTGATACCGGCTCCTTTGCTTGCGGGCCAGGGTACATCGGATCTGGTGGTGGGCGAGATTGAAATCATCCGCAACAACATCTTCAGCCAAGCGGAAACCGACAGCACTGTTGGCCCCCTTTCCCTTGTGCGAAACGGTATGAATGGCTTACACATCAACACTCGTGAATATGTGGTTCGTCGGGAGTTGCTGTTTTCAGAAGGCGAAACCTTCCGTCCCGAAAGACTGGCTGAAACCGAACGCAATTTGCGGGAGCTGGGTTTTCTGAACAACATCAGTGTCACGGCCGTGGACACCACACAGGATGGCCGGGTCAAAGTAAGGGTTGAAGTGCGCGATTCCTGGTCCCTGAAAACAACCTTGACCTGGACCCGGGCCGCAGCCGGTGAAACCCGTTGGAACATCTCCTTGTCCGAGGTCAATTTTCTGGGCCACGCGGTCACCCTGGGGGCGGGTATTGGTGCCGATGAAAACAGTTCCTTCCACAGTTTCTGGTTTCGAAAACGCAGAATTACCAACGTGGGTCTTGTGCTGGGGGTGGACTATTCCAAGCGGGAAGATGGTTTCTTCCGCAATCTGTTTCTCAGTCGTCCTTTTTACGCCTTGGGCGATAAGTGGACCGTTGAAACCAGGGCCTACGACTCCCAGGCTGATGTGCGGTTTTATTTGAGCAATGGGGGGCCGTCGGGCGTGGATCCAACCAGCCAGGCCAGCCTGTATGCCCGCATTCCCCGGCAGGTAACAGGCCTGAAACTGGGAACCTTGATTCGGCTGTCGGACAGGGATGAAGGTCGAATTTGGCGCCTTGGTGCCGGCTTGGACATCAAGGACACCGAGTACCAATTTGTTTACACCTCAAACTTTTTTCTCTCGGACGGCCGGGAGGTTGATCTTGGCTACCTCACTGAACCAAACCAGCCTGTGGCCCGGGATCAGGGCGTTCAGGTTTATCCCCACCTCTGGTTGAATACCAAGGGACGAAACTGGAGCAAGGCCCGTTTCATTTTGCAGTACGGCCCGGTGGAAGACATCCCCATGGATCTGAGCATTGATTTTAAAACCGGGCCCGCAGGTCCGGCCATGGGCTCGACCACAGGTTTTGGCGGCTCCATTTGGCGAACAGAAATCATCGCCACCAAATGGTGGCAATTGGGGTCCGGCCATTTCAAGTTGCAGGGCTGGGGTGTGGCGCAGACAGGCGCGTCTGCCAACCGTTATCATCGTTTAAACGTTCAGACTGGTTGGCTGGCGAGCCACGGCGCCGAGCGCAGCCCCTGGTTGACCCGGATCACGGGTGAAGCGGGTCACGGCAGCAACTTGACGGGCGAAAGCGCCTTCACCCTGGGTTTGAACAACGGATTGCGCACCCTCGATTTCGACGGCATGGCCGGCGACCGCCTTGTTCGCTGGAACGTGGAGCAAGGCAAAGCGATGCCCTGGGAGGCTCTGGGGTTCTTTCAGATGGGGTTTGCGGCCTTTTACAGTGGCGGGGTGGCCCATTGGGATGATGAAGACCGCGGCTTGTCCGATACCAGGCACGAAATGGGTTTGGGCGTGCGCCTGGGACCCACAAGATCGGCCAATGCCCTGATCAGCAAACTGGACATCAGTTGGGCTCTTGATGGGTCGCGCGGGCCGGTTTTCACCGCTGCGACAAGAGGATTCTTCTAGCGCTCCGTCAACCTAAAAAGGAGACAAATCTTTGGGCGCATCCAGAAACATAGCCAAAAATACCATCCTGCTCGCGGTCGGTTTGTATTCCGGCCGATTGCTGGCTCTCTTTTTGCGCAAAAAAATGACGCCCATTCTGGGCCCCGAGGGCATCGGCCTGTGGACCCTGGCCCTGAGCATCACGGGCATCATGCAGACCATTTCCAATTTTGGCCTGGGCAATTTGCTCACCCGTGAAATTTCCAAAGCCCGGGCCATGACCCTGCCACTGTTCTGGACCACCCTTAAAGTACGCTGGCTCATCGCCGCCATTTGTTATGCTTCCCTTTTGGGATACGCCCAGGCTTCGGGTTGGGAAAATGTGGACCGAACAGTGGTGCTGCTCATGGGGGTGGCCATCTTCATCGAAGGCACCGGCCTGGCCTGTGATGCGGTGCTGCAGGCCCACGAAAAGGTCCAGTTCCAGAGCCTGGCCCAGATCGTTTCGGCGTTGGTTTATTTTGGTCTGGGTTGGTGGTGGCTTTCTGCGGGTTACGGCATCCTGGGTTTGGTGTGGGCCAACCTGGCCAGTCGGGTGGGGCGCCTGCTGGTGATGATTCCGCTGATGCTGAAACACACCGGGCCGTGGCAACGGCAAGGCCCCGGCGGATCAATCAACATGCGATACCTCATGCGCATGGGATTTCCACTTTTTTTGGCCACGACCTTTGCCACCATTTACAGCCAGATCGATTCGGTGATGTTGGAGGCCATCAAGGGAACTTCCGACACTGGTATTTACGGACAGGGTCGGCAGGCCCTGAACATCCTGGTGATGCTGCCCGGTCTTTTTGGCCTGGCGTTTTTCCCGACCATGACCCGCTACGGCCAAAATTCACCGGCCGATGCGGCTCGACTGGGTGAACGGGCTTTGCGTTTCATCCTGGTTGGTGTCGTTCCCGTCGCCCTGTTCATCATGTTTGTGGCTGGTCCCATCATCCATTGGTTTGGTGATGGAACCAGTTTTGACGACTCCATCATCGTGATGATGATCGGCATCTGGGGCTTGCCCATGCATGCCATCTCGGTGGTCATGAATCGTGTGCTGATGACCGCGGAAAAGGAAAAATATTTTGTCATCATCGGGTTGGTTCCCATGTTGGTTAATCTGGCCCTGAACATGGTTCTTATTCCCCGATACACATATTACGGCGCGGCTGTCGCTACTGTCATAAGTCTTATGGTGAATGCGGGCATGCATGTTTATTTCCTGAGGGGTACGGATTTTTTGCCTCCCTTGCGCAGGGCGTTGTTGGGGCCATTTGCCGCCGTGGGTGCCAGTTGGGCCTTGGGTGCCTTGATTTTGCGCCTGGTGGTTCCTACCTGGTTCGTGGGTTGGCAGGGATTACCCTTGAATCTGGGTTGGGGGCCCTTTTTGGTTTCTTCGATTTTGATGTTGGGATTGTATCCGGTGATGCTGTGGGCCGGTCGGGTGGTTAAGGCTGACGATATTCGCTTGTTGAAAGAGCTGAAACGAGGATAAGCGGTATGCGATCGCCGACGCCGAAGGCAACATCGAATACGCCAATCCTGCTATTCAAAAGTAGCCCGGTTATGGATTGGACGATTTGCTGATTCGATTGACGTAACTCCTATAAAAATCATAGGATTTGCCCGGAGTTCCCTAGAAAAAATGCTATAAAAACTATAAAGATAATCCATGATTCTCCGATAACTTGATTCAGAATACGACATAGCAATGGGACGTGGTGGTTTCGAAATCGGGGAGGAATGATATGTTCGGGAACTGGAGCTTGGGGAAAAAAATCGGGATTGGGTTTGGAACGGTTTTGACTTTGCTGTGTGTGGTTGGGGTTTGGTCCCTGCTGGGTATCATCGGGGTTGTGACCAATGCCAAAGAAGTGATTGCTGGCAACCAACTCAGAGGCCTGATGGTGCAGAAGGAAGTGGACCACCTGAACTGGGCCAGCCAAGTGAGTGAATTGATTACCAATGACCAGGTAACCGAGTTGACGGTGCAAACGGACCCCCACAAATGTGGTTTCGGACAGTGGTATTACAGCAAGGGCCGCAATGAGGCGGAAGCTCTGGTCCCTGGATTGGTTGGGATATTGACTCGCATTGAGGGTCCTCACAACCGGCTTCATGCCAGCGCCGCGGCTATCAGTGAAAACTTTCGCCAGGCTGATTTGAACATGTCTGGTTTTCTGATTGAATCCAAAGTGGCTCATCTGGCCTGGGAATCCAAAGTGGCAGGAGCATTTCTGGACGCTGATGTGAACGACCTGACAGGGGTGCAGATGGACCCCCACAAGTGTGGTTTTGGCAAGTGGCTTTATGGGGATGAGGTTCGGGCCGCCAAAGCGGGAGATGCTGAGTTCGCTGCAATCTGGACCAGGATCGAGAAGGACCATGCCCATTTGCATAAGAGCGCCGAAGCCGTCCATGCCTTGATGAAAAGGGATGAAGAAGGGGAAGCCCTTTCTTTATACCTTGATACCATTGTCCCCACTGCGGGCAAGGTTCTGGCCGGAATTGATAAGTTCCTGGTCCTGGACAGCCAGGAAGTGGCGGGAATGTTGAAAGCCCAGGAAATTTACGGAACCCAGACCACCGAATCTTTGGCCGAAGTCAAGGCTCTCCTGGACGAAGCATCCCAATTGGTATCGGAAAATGTGATGACCGATGAGGTCATGCTGGCCAAGGCCCAATCCACCAAACTGGGTGTGTCTGTTCTTTGCGCCATCGCGGTGGTGTTGGGGATTGCCCTTGGAATCACCATTACCCGGAGCATCGTCAAGGCTCTTAGCAGGGTGATGGCGGATCTTGGTCGTGGTGGCGAGCAGGTGTCGGTTGCATCGGGCCAGGTTGCTCAGGCCAGCCATGATATGGCTGAAGGAGCCAGCAACCAGGCGTCGAGTTTGGAAGAAACATCGGCCACCCTGGAAGAGATGGCGTCCATGACCAAGGAGAATGCCGCCAACGCCCAGGAAGCCAACGACCTGACTGACAAACTGCAGGATGTTGCTGAAACCGGCCAGAGTGCCATGGGTCGAATGACCACCGCCATCGAAAAAATCAAGGAATCATCGGACCAGACAGCACGCATCATCAAGACCATTGATGAAATTGCCTTCCAAACCAACCTATTGGCCCTGAACGCGGCAGTGGAGGCGGCACGGGCTGGCGATGCGGGCAAGGGCTTTGCCGTGGTTGCCGAAGAAGTGAGAAACCTGGCCCAGCGCAGCGCCGAAGCCGCCCAGGATACTGCCGATTTGATAGACCAGTCCCAGGCCAATGCCAACGGTGGCGTGGACGTCACCCGGGAAGTAACGGAAATCCTGGGCGACATCGTCGGTGGTGTCAGCCGGGTCAGTGAACTGGTTAATGCGGTGAGCCAATCCAACGAGGAGCAGAGCCGCAGCGTGGAGGAAATCAACCGCGCCGTCGGCAACCTTGATCTGGTGACCCAGAGCAATGCCGCCAGCGCCGAGGAGTCGGCTTCGGCAAGCGAGGAACTTTCGAGTCAGGCCCGTGAGTTGAACGTGATGGTCAATATCCTGACTGCGATTGTTGAAGGCGGAAATGCTGAAAACTACAGTCACGGAGGAAATTCCGCCCCGTTGCATTCGGTCGCCTGCACGGCCTCGTCTGCACCGGCGACATGGAAATCCCAGGATTTTGACATGGGACCGCCAGTGTCTCGGTCGGGGGCGGCGGAATGTGTAATCCCACTGGATGAGGATGAGATGATCGAGATTTGAATTGGCAATTGATCGGATGTATTCTTATGCCCCGCCTGTTTTCAGGCGGGGCATTTGCGTTAAGACTTGATTTTAAGGCCCCATATCGTGTATCAGTGAACAAAACACTCGTCCCTGCCCTCCGAAAGGTCCCCATGGAATTCCTAACCAACCTGTCCGCCGACATAGCCGGTACCGTTTGGGGCTGGCCCTCAATTTTCCCTCTCATGGTGGCCTTGTTGCTGGTCACCGGCCTGTTTATCACGGTGATGTTGCGCTTTATCCAGATACGCCGCCTCAAACACAGCTTGGACGTGATCCGTGGAAAATACGACGACCCCAGCCACGATGGCGACCTCTCTCATTTTCAGGCTCTGACCACGGCCTTGTCCGCCACCGTCGGCATCGGCAACATTGCGGGGGTGGCCACGGCTCTGCATTACGGCGGACCCGGGGCACTGTTCTGGATGTGGGTGACGGCCATCTTCGGCATGGGCCTGAAATACGCCGAGTGCACCCTGGCCATCAAATACCGGGTAATCCTGCCGGACGGCAGCGCTTCGGGCGGGCCCATGTACTACATCGAAAAAGGGCTGGGCAAGTCCTGGAAGCCACTGGCGGTTTTCTTTGCCGTGTGCGCGGTGATTTCCAGTTTCGGTTCCGGCAACAGCATCCAGGCCTTCACGGTGGCCGATCAGATGCGCAGTGATCTCGGCGTGCCCACCTGGTTGACGGGTGTGCTCTCGGCGGGCCTGGTGGCCCTGGTCATCCTGGGCGGGATCAAACGGATCGGCAAGGTGACCAGCAAATTGGTGCCTTACATGGCTTCCATCTACATCGCCGGTGGTCTGGCGGTGCTCTTCATGAATTTTTCAGCCATACCGGGTGTGGTGACGGAAATTTTCTCTTCGGCTTTTCGCCCCGCGGCCCAGATTGGCGGCTTTGCTGGTGGTACTTTTATTTTCATGCTGACCTGGGGTGTCAAGCGAGGGCTGTTTTCCAATGAATCTGGACAGGGATCGGCGCCCATTGCCCATGCCGCGGCCAAGACCGACGAGCCGGTTCGCGAAGGCGTGGTGGCCATGATGGGACCCATGATTGATACGTTGATCATCTGTTCCATCACCGGGCTGGTCATTCTCTCAACCGGTGTGTGGAAGGACAAAAAAGAGGAGACCCTTGATATCAACGCCCAGAACGCCATCAGTGTGATAGTGGACGACGGCATGGTTCAGACCGACGGCTGGGTGCGTGATGCGGACAAATTCACCGGCACCATCCCCATCGAAGGTGGCCGGTTTATGGGTGTGCACATGATTCGCAACCACAGCATCGTTGATGCGGCTCGGATTTTGAATTCCCAAGGAGACGGTTTCACCGGGGCCATGGAAGTGACTGCCGGTGAAATCCAACTGAAAAATCTGGACGATTTGAAACTTTCCGGCTTGATGGCCCAAAATGGATCGCCTCTGACTGCCTGGGCTTTTAAGGAAGGTTTGCGGCCAATCATGGGCGAGTGGGGTTATCTGATCATCACCCTGGGCGTTTTGCTTTTTGGAATTTCCACGGCTATCAGTTGGAGTTATTACGGTGATCGGGCCATTGTTTACCTGGCTGGGCCGAATTACGTCCTGCCATACAAGCTGGTCTTTGTGCTGATGAATTTCCTGGGAGCGATTTTCTCCCTTGAGATCGTCTGGAATTTCGGCGACAGTGCCCTCGGTTTGATGGCCTTGCCAAACTTGATTGCCCTGGTTTTCCTGAGCAAGAAGGTGCGTTCCATGACCAACGAAT
This sequence comes from Candidatus Krumholzibacteriota bacterium, assembly GCA_024275485.1. Lineage (GTDB taxonomy): Bacteria > Krumholzibacteriota > Krumholzibacteriia > LZORAL124-64-63 > LZORAL124-64-63 > LZORAL124-64-63. The sequence goes on from JAJRZA010000086.1 coordinate 9,444, forward strand.
ATTTCTCCAGGGAGCACAAGCCCCTGCGTTAGCGATTCCACCGGGAAGGACAACAGGAACGAATGTCAAAGAAACAAGTCAAAGGCCAGGGCGGAACCGTCCTGGAGCCGGTGTCCCAGGTCATGGAAGAATTGGCCGCAGCGGGAGAACTTAGCGCCCACAACGCCGACCTGCATTGGCTGTACGAACAATCGGTGCAGAATGTGGAAGCCGAAGTCCAGTTCATCGACCGGGTTTTCCACAGGGAATATGGCCGTTCTCCCTCATTTATTCGCGAAGATTTTTGCGGCACCGCCCTGCTTTGCAGTGAGTGGGTCCAACGTCGTCGCTCGAACACGGCCTTGGGTGTCGATTATGACGGCCCCACCCTGGAATGGGGTCGGGTCAACAATCTGGCACCACTTGGAGAGCGGGCTTCTGCAGTTACGCTGGTCCAGGATGATGTGCGCAAAGTTTCCACACCGAAGACCGAGGTGCTGGCCGCCACCAACTTCAGTTGGTGGGGGTTCAAAACCAGGGCGGAGCTGAAGGAGTATTTCGCCCTTTCACGGCAATCATTGCAGGATGATGGCATGCTTCTGCTGGATATATACGGTGGGCCCGAAGCCCAGGTACCGCAAATCGAAGAGCGGGAAGTTGAAGGTTTTGATTACCTCTGGGACCAGGATGATTTTAATCCCATCACCGGCGACATCCGCTGCTACATTCACTTTCAGTTCCCCGACGGCAGTCGCATGGACAACGCTTTCGCCTACAACTGGCGCTTGTGGTCGTTGCCCGAAGCCTGCGACCTGCTCAAAGAGTGCGGTTTCCGCAAGGTGATTGTTTATTGGGAAGGGACCGACAAGGATGGCGAACCCAGCGGAGTTTTCAATCCGGACAACAAGGGAGATCTGGCTCCATCATGGGTTTCCTATATTATCGCCTTTCCCTAAGGAAATCTTGTTACACAAGCAGTGACCCATGACCGATTACCAAAGAGAAATTTATCTTGCCAATTGGGACGATTCGATGAATCGTTTGCCCGGACGGTGTGTCGGATCCACACACACTTCTTGAGAGAGCCGTCGGTGGACACGTAGTCCCCCACTGGCGTTTGAAATTTTCCATCAGGGCCTTCGGGTTTTTCGGGAGAGATAGGAACATGTCCGACTACATCGAATGCACTCAGTGCGGTGGTGATATCGAGGAGACAGGAATCCAGTATCGCGGAAAATTTTTTTGCAGCGACGATTGCTGCGAACAATACGAGCAGGATTTTCTGGATAAGGATGAACCACTTATTGATGAACTGGCCGCCGACGACGCCGACGATGATGATGATCTCGGGGACATCGAAAATATCGGTTTTGAAGATAATGATGATGAGGAAGACTTGTTGGACGATGACTACAATATCAAGCCGGAAGATTTTTAGTATTCAATTTCAGCCGAAAAAAAAGGAACCACGGTCGAGGTTCCTTTTCAATCGATTTCAATTCAAACCATTGGAAGATCAACCACACCCACTGCACCCGCTGCTGCTTTCGCCGCAGTCGCTACTGATGCCCAGGCGGAGCATGTAACCCCGTCGATACGACTCGTTGACGTAATCGATGGTCAAGCCGCCGCTCTGGCGCAGGATGTCGGTGGTTTGGCTGTCCATCACAAATTTAATGCCGCCTTCTTCCACAGTCAGATCGTCGTCTTTAGGCTCATCCAGAGCCATGCCAATACTGGGGCCGCCTCAGCCAAAGCCCTGGACAAAAAGGCGAACCCCTTTGCCGTTGTGTTCGGCCCAGTCAAAGTCCTTGAAGGCTTCGGTGGCGGTGTCAGTAATGCCGACCAGGTTCGTATCGCTCACGATGATCCACCTTTTCTGCAGACAGTGATCGGTCGAGAAATCTTGGCGACCGGATCAACAGGAATCAAGGGGTTCCAAGCTTTTTCCCCATGTGCTATATCGTTCCAAAGGAAACACACTTTAGGAAATTCGCAACTTTGAACAGGTAATTGGCTGTTCATGGGTTAACAGATGAGCTCAATGATGGTAGGGTCCTGGTCGTTCCTGCTTTTGAAACCTGTTCCCCGACAGGCTTTTGATACTCTGGAGGTTCCACTGTGAAGTCATTCTTGCGGTCGTTTTTGGCGTCTTTTCTGGCGTTGATGGTTTTGGTTCTGGTGGCGGTCGGCCTGCTGGCCATGAAATTTGGCGGTGATACCGAAATCAAGGATCACAGCTGGTTGCATCTGGATCTCTATGGGGATGTTCTTGAGTACGATCCTCCCGGCGGGGTGATGGCCCAGGCAACCGGTAGCGGTGGCAGCCTGACCCTGCAGAAGATTCTGGAGAATCTGGACAAGGCGGCGGTGGACGAACGCATCGACGGTGTCCTGTTGCAAATGAGCTCTAGCCACAATGCCGGGTGGGGCAAGATGGAGGAAATCCGCGGCGCGGTGGCACGGGTCCAGAAAGCGGGCAAACCCGTGATTGGATTTGCCGATGCCATTGATGCGCGGACCTATTACCTGGCCGCGGTTTGCGACTCCCTGTATTGCCCGCCTGCTGGGTACATAATGTTTACCGGTTTTTCCAGAACTTCCAAACACATCAAGGGCACACTTGAAAAACTTGGGATTGCCCCGCAGGTGTCGGCCATTCGTCATTACAAGGCCGCAGCTCAACTGGTCACCCGGGTAGACCTGTCCCCCGAGGCCAAAAAGAACATGAACTGGATGATGGATGAATTCTGGGACATGTTCTGCGACGCACTGCAAAAGGATCGGGGATTCAGCGAGGAGCGGGTGAACGAATTGATGGAGCATGCCCTGTTCACGCCGAAAGAAGCGGTGGCCGCAGGAATGTTCGACGGGTTGAAATACTGGGATGAGATCAAGGATCAATTCAAGCCAGAAGGAGAAGATCAGCTGGCGGTGGTCAGCCACGAACGATACGCGGACGAGGATCCTGAAGACCTGGATCTGAAAGGCGACAAGACCATCGCCATCGTGCACGCCCAGGGAAACATTGGTGGTCGGGAAAACGGGGTCAACCCCCTTCTGGGCTTGATGATGGGGCACGAAAGCATCGTGCGTGAATTGAACCGGGCGGCCAATGATGATGATGTGGCGGCCATCGTCCTGCGTGTGGACAGCGGCGGCGGCGAGAGTCTGGGCAGCGACCTGATGGGCCATGCGGTACACATGGTCAGCCAGAAGAAACCGGTCATCGTTTCCATGGTGGATGTGGCTGCCAGCGGCGGTTACATGATGGCCTATCGGGCGCCCCTGATCATGGCCAACCCTATGACCGTCACCGGCTCCATCGGCTCCATCAGTGCCAAGTTCGATATGTCGGGCTGGTATGAAAAAATCGGGGTCACAACCGACCATGTGAGCAAGGGACCCAATGCGTTGATGTGGTCCGACGACCAACCGTTTACCGAAGAAGAGTTCGAGCGTTTCAATGAAAACCACTGGACCGATTTCCGGAACTGGATGAACGATGTGGCCGCTTTTCGGGACATCGCCACCACGGACATCGACAGTCTTTGCATGGGACGTGTTTGGACGGGTCGGCAGGCCATGGGCAATAAATTGGTGGATGAGCTTGGTGGGCAATATGAAGCGGTTTTGTTGGCCAAGAAAGAAGCCGGAATTGCGGTGAACGAATCGGTGACCTTGTGGCACTTGCCGGAATCAAAAGACCTGATTGAAAGTGTATTGGGTGGTGAAGAAGGCGTGGATCAGGCGCTGAGTTGGACGGTGTATCGCTCGGTTCGCAACGAGGTCCGTTTCACTGCGGACTATCTGGGTGACGGGAAGCTTTGGGTGGTGGATCCGATTTTCCGGCCGTGAGTCAGGGCGGGATTCAAGCACAACAGGGTCACCATGCCGCGGGTTGAAATTTAGTCCGCAAAGCCACTCTGTTCCAGGTAGGAACCGATTTCGCCCATAAGATCCTGGATCCGCTCAGGGGTCAGGTTCAACTCAATGCAGGTCTGTTCAAAATCGCCGGAGTTCTCGGCAAGGGCCGGATCGGGCTGGGTGCCGTAGGCGTGGCTCAGAAAATTACCGGCCGCGACGATGTGCGGCAGTCGATTGTCCTGGCCGGCCTCGGTTGGGTTGTGGTGGTGTTTCACACAGGCCTGCAGATTTTCCGGCATCTGCCATTTCGCCAGCAGCAACTCGCCAACGGCGGTGTGGTCGAAGCCCAGAACGGCTCGCTCGGCCGTGCCGAGACTCTCCTTGGCCGCGGCCTGCCTTTTGAGGATGAGCCTGAATTCCTCTGGCTTGTTGAGCAGAATGACCACCTTGCCGATATCATGGAGCACGCCGGCGACGAAGGCCTCCTCCGGATCCGGGTACCCTGTAAACTGGGCAACCCGTCGGGCAGCCAGTCCGCACTCGAGGGAATGCTGCCAAAGGGATTGGCCCCAGATGCCGACATTGGTTTTGTCCAACGGGAACAACGATTTCATCGAGGCGGCCATGACCAGGCTGCGCACTGTATTGCCGCCCAGGCGCACCACCGCCTGGCCCAGGGAGGAGGTCTCCTGGCCGCGACCGTAAAGAGAGGAATTGCTGACCCGGATCAAGCGGGCCACCAGGGTCGGGTCCGTGGAAAGCACCTCGACCATGTCGGACATCTGGCTGTCCGCATCCGAGAGTAGTTCCATGACTTTGGCAACAACCTGTGGCATGGGCGGCAATTCATTCACCGCAGCGACCATCGCATCGGCGGTGTTAATTTGGCCCGGAGCGGCCATTTTCGGAGTTGCTTCGGAGTCGGAACGAAGATTTTCGGAATCGGTTGCGCCCCGTGAAACCGGGTCTTCTAGGCGAGGGGGGTGAATCTGCCAGAAGATCATTTCCAGATAATGCAGGGGGCAGGGAATCTGCTCTTCCTGATCCGAGGAGACGAAGAGCAGAAAGTTCCTCTCGCCCTGGGCTCCCAGTGGAATGATGGCGCACTCTCCAGCCGGGTCCGGTTCCCCGAGACCCATCAGCAACGGGGAGGCGATGGCCTTGCCGAAGAATGGGGATTTCGATCCAAAAACGAAGCTGAAGGTGGGGTCGCTCTCAAGGCTGACCTCGAGGTTGGCCAACTCGACTCCCAGAAGCCGACCATTCTCATCCCGTTGGAAACGGCGGCCTCGCGTCAACTTGTCCTGCTTGAATGCCAACAGCAGGAAGTAGTCGAAATGATCCCGGCAGTAGCTGAGTATTTCCGAGATCTGCCCCTGTTTGTCCGGCGCCTGCAGAACCTTCAGGGTCGATCGTTTGTAGGAGAGAAAAAGTTTGCCTTCGGATGAAATGTCGACATCTGGAACCGGTCCCGATGCCTGGTTGGGCCGCAATTCGATCCAACTCCTCTCCAAGGCTTCCTCGATGGCCTTCATGATGGCGAAACTTGTAAAGGGTCCGTCCGCCATCACTTGCCGGACAGATTCCTCTGCGGTGGCGTGATCCAGGACAAAGCGCATTTCAGCGGAGCACCCGGGTGCCTGTCGTCCGGGTTCGGTCAGTGCCAGTACCAGATCCTCCGAAGCGATGTTTCGGAGAAACTCCCTGTACTCATCAACTTGCCTGGCTGCGTCCAGTGTCATTCCCGTGCAGTCAAAAACCTGCCTTTCGGACGAGTGCGCAATGGGGATCTCGTTGAACTGGAATTCTCCCGTTTCCCAAATGAACAGCTGGAAAATAACTTCACGGATCCCTGCATCAAGGATTGAAGAGGCCCCGGTCAAATCGATGGTAACGGTATCATCAAGGATTTGCTGCAATGGCAGACCGGTCTCTCGGCGGGCCTGGTCCAGGTCGGCAAATTGTTCAGCGGAAATCAGCCCGTTGGTCTGGAGCGAGTTAAGGATCTTGCCGTCAGCCTGTTCCGAGTGGGCCGCCACCAGGAAACCGTTCTTGAAGTAGATGCTAAGACCCTGATCGCCGCGGCTTACCGTAAGCACGCCTTCCTGATTCAGGTGGCTCAGAAAGGTGAGTAGATCCCCCGGTGAGAATTTGGTTAGGTCGCCTTTGAGCATCGAAATATCCCCCGTGATCTGAAAAGTCAGTTCCTTCAATCCAATATCGGCAGTTTCAGCGGGGACTCAACTCGAAATCTTTTTTGAGATTGTTGTCTGTTGTTCTGCAGATTGGGCGCGAAAATCCGTGACACCCTGGTCCCGCAATACTTCAAAACGTGATGGAAGCAAGTGGGACTGCTTGGACGGCCTTGCAGTTGCCGCAGTGGATTTTCTGATCAGTTGAAGTTCACTGAAATCCGGTAGCCGATGGTCTGGTTGTCACCCAGGATTGCGGTGGCTGCATCGACTGTGAGATCGGCGCCAATGTTCAAGGTGGAACTGGAATTTACCAGAACCACTCCCACAAAAGTATTCGCACCCGCTTCATCTGCGGCACCGTCGATGTTGATCTGAAAATTGTCCAGGATCAACCCCGCCACCGGAGCATTTTCGATCAAGGTGATGTCGTAGCCGCTGCCGGAGATGGCGTCAATGGTGAAGACCCCCTGGCTGACGTTGGTGGCATTGAAGGATAGAAAATCAGGATCCGTCAATCCGCCGGATGTGGCCACGGTCAGGGTGCCAGTGTTCAGGGCCACATCTCCGAAGTTCAAGGCGGTGATTTCGGTTACAGTGATTCCTTCCACAATATCCAAAAGGGCTGATGTATCCAGGTCAACTGCTCCCGCTGGAAATGCCAATAAACCCGTGAATAGCAATATCATCAGTGTGGTCCTGGTTCTGGCAAACATGTAGTGACTCCTTGCTGATTTGCCCGCATCCGCTCATGCGGAAGAGTTCTCGTTGCAAACCATGTAAGGAAAATCCGTACCATTAAATTCAGAGCGCCCCTATGCGATGCAATGGGGAATCTTGAGGATCAATGGGAACTGGAGAAGAAGGGGGCGCTATGGGAAGGTGATTGGGGAAAGAGTTAGGAATCATGCAAAACCCGAGCCCACCACGACCCATGATGGGGCATTTTGCAACACGGGATCAATGTATGGCGAGAAACCAACTGCTCAACCAGGCAGAGTCCAGGGCCTTTCGGTCTTGAAAAACCATTTTGATTTGGTAACCAAGTTCCTTCATGGTCGATTCAATCACAGGCAACCGATCTGAAGAAGACAGGGTTGAGACGATGGTGTAGGGACGATGATTCAATCGGTTGCCCAGGGCTTCGTCCACACCGGCTGCGGAAAACTCCTCCATGTCCCGGTAGAGTTGATCACCATCCAGAAGGATTTCACGGCAAAGGTCCGGATTGAGCAGGCTGGCTTCAAGGGCCGCATCGGTTCCATTGCCAAGTCCAACCAGGGTGATGGTTTCCTGCCCAAACAACTCCTTGGCCCACTGCATGGCCAGCAGCGTTTCCTTGGCGGCCGTCTCGGTGGCAAGGCTGCTGTAACCATGGGATTGGGGAACCAGGACTATGGCATCGGTTTTCCCCTCAAGGGCTGAGCCAAGACTCTGGGCCAATTGGTCTTCGATGCCCGGTTCCGGGGGCAATACCATCAAAATTTGGAGATTCTCCTTTTTCTTGTACCCCACCGGCAGATGCATGGCGCAAAAACGCATGGTCATAACCCCGGAGGCGAATCCACCGCGGAAAAATCCCTGGTCAGGCAGACATGACAAGCCAGCTTCGCTCAATTCGATCAGGCGAACCACACGGTCATAAGCCTCGTGAAGATGAGACGCGCTGCTTTGGGGATGACGATTTTCAGCCTGCCTGGTCAGGGTGAACAGATAATACTTGAGAGTGGATTGTTCGGCATTGCGCAGCTTGTGGACCCTCACGTTCAGGGAACCGAGCCAATCCCGTTGGAAGTTGTCGAACGGAAAGTCACGGGTAAATACCTGCCCGTCGGGGCCGGTCATTTCAGCCCGCAACAAGTATGACCCGGTGGGAAGATCCGCCAGATCCAGGGAGTAATTGAAAAAATTCAGTTCAAATTCACAGGATGCCTTCTCCAAAACAGGAGTGCCCTCCATGGTGGCCGGATCGCCCAGGGGATGGATCGTCAAACGGCACTCGGCCTGCCCCTCGGCCCCGGACCAAAGAGCAAGTTGCAAACCCAGGGTTTCGCCCTCACACAATTGATCGTAAAGTCGGCCCCTCATCATGGGAGTGGATCGGTCACTGTCCAGGAAGAACACGGGGATGTATCGCCGCCAGGTGTTGGGCTGAAAGGTCATTTTCTTTTCGGGAATCAGGGAAAAGACAGGTTGAGTAGAGCCTTGGCCTCCACCAAAATACAGAATGTTCAAACCCATTTCCGGATCAAGTGATGGAGCGTAGGGTGTGAAAAATTCCCAGGGGATGGAGATCTTGTAAGTGGTTTGATGGGCCTTACGGGTGATGACTGGTTTCAACTGGGGAACCGGCTGCAGCAGCACCTGGCCGTGTTTGCCAACCAACGTCGCTTCGGGATCGCCATCACGAGCAAAAAATCCATAGGAATAATAGCGACGGGACTCGTAGTCATCAGGAGATACGGGATGGATCAGGTTGATCAACACTCCGCAACCATCCTGCCAAGGCGGCTTTTCCCCTGCGTAAGACGGATCTTCCACCGATAGGGTGATCAGCAGTTCATGGGCGTTGAAAGCCACCGTAACCTGGGGCGATGATGCCTTGATGGCGGAATCCTGTGGCTGGAGGGAAAGTTTCTGCCCGGCATAACCTTCGTCCAGATACAGGGCACGAGACTGAAAATCCTGGAGAAATTTTTCCTGGAAGCGGCCCACCATTTGGGCAAACCGGGGGTCATCCCGCAAAAGGTCCAGGTCCTTGTCCACCTCAATAAGACGGAAATTGGTGTATCCGTTTTCTAGGGCCCGCTGGAGATCTTCCATGGCCAATTCTTTTTGCTGAAGAAGGAGGTCCAGGCAAGTAAGGTTGTAGTGCATGGTGCCATCGGCGGGATTTTCCTGAAGGTAGGTGCGAAGAACCCCCTGAGCCTCGGCAATTCGACCGGCCCGGGCAAACTGGACCATGCGCAGAATGACCTGATCACGATCCAGGGACACATCTTCGGTCTGAATCGCATACGCCATGGAACCACCTCCCAACAAGGCCCACAACAAAACCGAAAGGATCACCGTTTTTAGGGAAAACAAATTGCGCGCACCTCTGATTTGGGACACCGCTTATGGAGCCGGATCATCCGGCCACAGAGAGTTACGGTACAATACTTCGAAGATGAGAGACAGAGTTAATTCCTTGTCGAACTCGGGATAGCCCTCGTCCAAATGCAACCGAGCCGTCTGGGTCACCACGGGTGTTTCGGGCTCGGGTTCGGCGATGGTCTTGTCTCCAATGACAACTCCAGGGGTGGCCGGCTCAGCCGTTTCAAGCACTGCAATTTCGACTTTGTCTTCATCTTGCTCAACCACTTCAGGAACGATTGAGGCGATGACCGGCATTTCCGATTCAACGACATCCTTCCTCTGCAGAATAATATCCGGTCCAACGACAAAACCACCTTCGGCGGGAATCAGGAAAGGCACCGGCTCGGGGATTTCAAACCTGGTGGTGTTGACGGTGGCAGGAATGACGCCCAATCTGTATTCGCCCGGGAAAATTTCCGAGAAATAATAGTAGCCATCGAATTCCCCAACGCTGCTTTTTACGCGGTTTCCTTCACTGTCCAGGATTTCCAGTCCCACGTGGCGCACCGGTGCGTCCATCTCACCCGAGTCCAGGACCAGGCCCTCCATCTCTCCCACATAAGAGAAGGGGAAGTCCACATCCACAAAGCTGCCCGGATGCCCCACAACGTTGACTCCCTCGGATATGGGAATCATGTAGGGGTCCGCCACGGTGGAAAGATCCAGTTTGATGGTCTGGGTTCGGTGCACCTGCAAGCCGGTCAAGAGAGCGACTCCATCGTCATTGGTTCGGATTTTCCGCCAGGCGGTGAGGCTCAGGAATCCCACACCGGGCAGGGGTTTGTCACCTTCGTCGAAAACCCGGTTTGCATTCATGTCGATGTAAGTCCGTACCGAAGCTGCGGAGCGGTTGGCCAGGCGCCGATACTGAACAGCGTAGCAACTGGATCGATTGTCCCGGGTCAGTGAGGTGCCGAGGGTCAGTCCGATGGCTGCTCCGCCGGCCTTGAAATAGCTGTAGTTCGCACCCAGGGAAAAATTATCAAAAAAGACAGTCAAGTCGAGGCTGATGTTGTCGTTGCCGAATTCAGGTTTGAGGAAATGGGATCCCCGGCCAACGAATTGAAGCCTGTCGGTTTGGAACCAGTTCACCGAGGCCCCGGCAGAACGCACCCGTCCAGGGCTAATTTCGTAGTTCAAGTCACCACGCAGGGAGATGGGGCCCAGTTGGGTCCGGATCAATTGAGTCCCCAACAATTCCTGGTCGCTCAGGATGTCGAACTCTCTCTCACGGTATCGCAGGCTATGAGAAAGCAGGAACCGGTTCACGTTGGCTGATAGGTGGAATTTCAACTCATTATCATGTTTCAGGCGGCTGTCTTCGAAGTGACGGTTGGTGGCTGACAGATTATAGAAGAGCGTTCCATTGGGAAGGCTCATCAGATTTCCACTGCTGCGCAAAAGGGTTTGGCGAGTCAGGTAGCTGAAACCATAGTAGGCTTCGGCCCTGTAATTGAAACTGGCCTTGTGTGAAGCGAACAGGTTCTGGTCCTGGAACCTGGCCCTGGCAGCCAAGGAATAGGCAGCTCCACCGCGCATACTCTTGGCCAAAATGGATTCCAGGTACACCCGGCCCAGGGAGTTGTGGCTGGTCAAACTGCTGAAGAGTTCTTGCCTACCTTCTACCTTCAATCGTGAAACGTTGGCTACCAGGGCATGCTTCGATGTCACGGCGTAACTCAATTCCAACTGCTGATTCCAGGCCTTGGCCAATACATAGTCCCGTGATGGCGGAGTTGTCAGCAGCCCCTTGCCTTCCTGCACAACGATGGCTTTGTATTTTAATTTTCCCACATCCGCCATTTCGGTGCTGATGTTGGAATTCTTGACAATTTCCCTGGTTTCACCCCGGGGTCCGTACAAGACCGTTCGGAAAATATTGTTGCCAAAAACCAGAGGCACATCCACAAAGAAGTATTGCCCCGACTCTCCGATGGTCTGGAAATCGTAGAGAGAACCGTTGATATACAATTCCGCTTCCCAGCCGGGAGGGGCATCGCCCTGAATTTCGGTGGTGTCGATTTCACGGGTGTGGCTGAGGTTCTGATTAGAAACCATCATCCCCAACCCCTGCTTGCTGGTGGAGATCAACGGGACCCGGGAAATGTAGAGATCACCGATTTCGTATTGGGTGGACGAAGCAGGTCCCAGCAGGCCGCCTTCCGGATTCCATCGTCCAGCCTTCAGCCGGGCAATGGTCTGACTATGGTCCTTGTTGCCCAGATGCGAGACGAAAAGACTGGTCGATAGTCCCGCCAGATCAGCATGGCTCTGCAGGGCCAATCGACGAGTGGGACTCTGCCGGCCGGCGAAGAAACTTGCCGTAGCATCCACCAGCGGATAACTCCACAGGCGGTAGGGGGCCAACTGCAAGGGATATTTTGCGGTGTCTTTGCCATGGCGTGACAGCCAGTAGCTGCGTTGCTCATCACGTTTGAGTCGGCTCTGGAAGGGAAGAATTTCGCGCGGCGTGATTTTGACGTGCATACGCGAAAGGTTGATTTCCAGATCCACCGGCAGCCATTGTTCCATAATGGTAGATTGGATGTAGATATCGTTATTATCATAACCAATGAGGATCGGACCCAGAGGAGTGAGGTTGCCATTCCGGGAAATGGTTTGGGCCGGAAGATTCAGACTGAAGGGTCGGTCTTCGGTCACAATCCAACCTTGGGCGGTGCCGTTGACGGAATCGACCATGATGCCCAATTCCAGGATGGAACAGAGTTCACCCAAGGGCATCAGGACAACATCCTGGTGCTGGTAGGCGATCAATCCGTGCCCGGTACTCTTGGAGCCGATTCTCACTTCCAGAACCAGAAGATTTTCCTCATCAATTGGCAGGTATTGGGAGTCTGTCGGCTTGCTGCTGGGGAGTTCTGCCTGCTGGGCAAAAGACACCGACACCGGAACCATCAGGGTTCCGGTCAAAAGCAGGACGAACATCGCCCGGCTGATGAATGCCAGCCGGTGGATCATTGCAGTTGTTCTTGACCTTTACCCAATGGAATAGTCAATTCTGCAGCTTGATCGCCGTGCATATCTTCGGTTTCAGTGTATCGCACGATCAATTTCCCAGAGCTCAACATTTGCGCGTTGGCCTTTTTGAGGGTGATGATCCGTGTGCGCTTGGGAGTGGGAAAATACACAGCCAGTCCCCGGCCAAGGTGGAGGTGGGTCTCTTTGCCGTCGAGCCCCACATGCAAGACCTCAAGCTCGCCGTAAACTGACCGTTCGCCCCTACGGACGAGATCCACAGACAAAACCGGGTAGCTCGATTGGGGATGCTTAAGCTGGAGGCTGGGATTTGTAATTTTGATGGTGGCCTGGGGATTTCCCAAGCGCATCAAAATGGGAATCACCGTTTCAATGGTGGCAACGGCAGTGACCGAAAGTTTTCCTTCGGCAATCAGGGCCTCCTCATTTTCCAGATCCTTGAGACGGGGCGTCACCGGAATTGAACGAATTGCCAAATGAGTACGGAATTCGATGTTTTCAGGAAAACCCCCCCGCGGACGTCGCGCCAAAAGACGGATCGTTTGGGATGTATACGGCGCGATGGTGACACGGCGTGGAGAAAACCGAATAAGGTCGTCGGCAAAGTATTCGTCTTCATCTGCCTTATCCGCCACAACGATGGCCCCGGTTTCCAACATTCTCCTGTTGACCAGGGAGATCCGGTAGGTGGCCGTTTCCGAGGTGCGGTTGGTCAGGAAAACCGTGGCGGACCGGGTTCTTCCATCGAAAAGAACCCGCAATGGTGCTATGGAGACACCTTGAGCCAAGCTGCTCTGGACCAAGGGTCCGGCAAAAACCAAAGCAAGTACGGACACAATACACGCGGTGCAGAACCTTCTCAGGTGCATCAATTAACCTCCCAATAGTGTAATCATTAACGACGCAAGGACTTAAACTATCCTGCGCCAGCACGTCACCAGGGAATAGGCAATTGGTGTGCCAAAACTACTATGCGGTTGGGAAGTAAACAGATACACGTGAAAGGTATCCCAAATGGGAAAGAAGTATTAATTGTATGTGGAGGTGATGGTGAAGGAAACGCTCTGGCCACTGCCAACGGTGGCGGTGGCGGAATCGAGAGTGAGGGTTGCGCCAACGGTTAAAACCAAATTTCCACTGCCGTCTAGGGTGACTCCTATCAGCGGCAGATTGCCTTCACTTGAAATAAATGAAGCCAGGGTGAAACCATTGCTGGAACTGGTGCTTACGCTGATATCAACCAGGGTGCTTGGATCACCGGTTAGAGAGTAGATTCCCGAATATGGCGACCCACCATAATGTATCAGACTCGGGTCAGAAGTAATGGAATCAGCCAGGCCGAGGGTGACGGTACCATCCTTGTCGGCGAGTTGACCGAAATCCATCTGTTGATCAGTACTGATGCTCACCGCCACTGCCGGCTGGACCTCAGGTTCTCTATCTGGATTTGGCGCCGCCTTCCCAGTCGGAACCGGGAACACCACCCCAGCCAAAAGCACAATGAGGCTGAACCAAACTGGCCCTCCCCAAGGATAAAATTTTACCAACAAGCCCATGAGAACTTTCTCCCCACCCTTCAAAGCAAAATTCTTTTGCTATTGAGGGCCAGGCAGCAAAGTCGGCAACTGTTGTCATTGTTACATGTTACAGTGCATGGCCGACATCCCTGTCATTTTTGGTGATTTCTCAGGGGTAAGATTAGCAAATGATATGCCAAAATAAAAGGCGGGCAGGTTCTGAAAAGGAACCTGCCCACCAATCACTGCTCGAAACCAAAAGGCTTGAACTAGTTCAGCACGACATTCAGATTGTATCCCACGGTTGCGACACCAACCACGGCGGTAGCAGCGTCAACAGTCAGGGTGCAGCCAATATTCCAGGTGTCGGTACCGGCAACCTGAGTAATGGCGGTGATGTCCAGTTCGTCGGTGGTTCCACCATCGAGGGAAACGACGAAAGTAGCCAGAGCCAGGCCGTCAGCGGCATCAGTGTCGGAAAAAGTGGCATTCAGGGTAGCGCCAATGATACTGGTGACCGAGAAAACTGCGGGACTGTAGCCGGTAGGATCATAAGAGATACTTGAGGCATCGACCATGGCAGTGGTAGGATCGCTGGCCAGCACCAAGGCACCATTGAAATCGGCAACTTGGCCAAAATCCATGCCCGTTGTCTGGGTTACATTGATACCCTCAACAACTTCAACAGCGGCGGTTGTAGGAAGGTCAAAAGCAAATGCACTTGTGGCTGTCAGTGCGACAACGGCCAAGACTGTGAGTGTTTTAAGGTTCTTCATCGCTAACTCCTTTTCAAACAGTGACGGTTTTCAATCCATTGTAAACCCAAATGGGCCGCCTCAATTCTGTTGAGGGCTGAGGTTGTAATCGGAAGAGAATTGATGGGCTTTAATGTTTTTTAATTTTTTTTCCGAGATGGAGCCGTCACAAAATAATCGATCCCACGCACAAAGATCCATAAGTTCCCATCAGGGCGTGGGAAACCCCCTGCGAATCACTGGACTTTCTCTCCCGGGCAGTAATTTGAGAGGACGGATTGTGGGCCTGTGGGGTGGGTTTACATCCGATGGCTCCCCGTGGTATACTTATGTTTCTCATGGTCCATTGAAAAAATCAGGTTGATCTCAAAATTCCCAGGTTGGTTTCATGCGTCTATCAATTGTTGCATCGTGTTTCGCATTTGTTGCAATGGGTTTTGTCCTCGGTTTGCTGTTCTCGGCAGGCTTCTGTGATGCCGCTGCCATTGACAGCTTTGCCAAGGTGAACCTGGTGCAGGGCATGGAAGCTACCCTGGCCCCCGGGAACCAGGAGTATTTGGCCCCGGAAGATTCGAACATTCCCAGCCATTTCAACCTCAGCGGCCCTGCCAATTATAATGTGGAAGTGCAGTTGACCGTCCTGGACCCGGAATCCCAGTGGTCGGATCAGGTTTCTATGCCGGGCCTTTCCATCGCCTCCCATCATGACCCGCACGGGAATTTGAATTTGGATATTCCTTTTGATGGTCTGCCGCTGGAAGGAGATTCTTCCAATCAACCAACACGCTATATCATCACCCTGACCTACGAATAGCCTATTACCCGCCTTCCGGCCCAATCCTTGATAAATGTGTGTGATCCGGATGTCTTGAATCCGGCAACATGGACACGCAGATTGGGAGTTTCAATGAAGTTCACCACAGGGACCACTGTTTTCCTATGCCTGGTGTTGGCAGGATGCTTGCCCGCCTTTGGCCAGAATTCGGCCAATGCCGAGGGCGACTTCCGCTCCGCCCTGTGGGGTCAGAGTCCCCAGGATGTGGAACTCCTTGAGGATTCCCCACCATTCTACAAAGACCAAAGCCTGCTCATTTTCCATGACGAATTTCAAGGAATGCCATCCGAGGTGATCTATTTCTTTCTGGAAAACCGACTGATCATGGGTTTCACCCACTTGCTGCCGAATCATGACGACCTGGACGACTATTTCACCGACTATGAGAAAGTGAAGGATGCTCTGGGAAAGAATCTCGGAACACCGGACGTGGAGAACTGGCAGATGTCCCTCCCTGATCTGGAGAACGACCGGTCTCTTTGGGCCGATGCCCTGGGTTTTGGCTTGATCAAGGTCGAAGCCGGCTGGCTGACCAGCGGCACCGGCATCGCCGTGCGGCTATCGGGAGCCGGTTTCAAAGGGCACCTGGCCACCATTCATTTCAGTTTGGATCATTTGAATGCGGGACGCATGGCATATAAGGACTATTTTGCTGGGGAAATTGGGGTTCCGAATGAATATTTTCGGGATTCCCCAAAATCATCTGCGACGTTCTAGTCGATTTTCCATTTACTTGTTTTCAAGAAAATCAAAGCCGTAACGGTCGCGCAAAACGACCAGATGGTGCCGCTCGTGGGCCGCAATCAGCCAGGGAAAGGCGTTGACCATGGTGGGAGATCCGCCGGAAAGACCGGTGCGAGTCAGTGCCGCCGAATCAAAACTGCGAAAAAGGTGCAGATGGTTGGAGCGGGTGCTTTCGAACTCTTGCCAAATGTCTTGAGTCGAGCGCGCATGGGCGTTGCTGCTGGCCGTCCATAGATTTTCGTCCATGCCCGGTTGGACGTTGGTTTCGCCGCGGGCGATCCACAGGGCCCGAAAGGCGAAAAGACGCTCGGTATCAATCAGGTGGCCGATGACTTCCTTGACCGACCACTTGTCCGGGGCGTAGCGGTGGTTTGCCTGCTCGTTTGTGATTTGTTGGAGGCCATGGAGGACCTGTCGGCCCTGTTCCCGAAGCATGATCAGCACATCCCGTTCGTCGCCAACCAGATGTTCCAGATAGTGCTCGAAGTATTCGGAATAGTCGCCAGTGGTTGGCTTCGTGTATTGGCTCATTGGGGTTGATTCCTTTCTCAAGTGTGTTGTTTGCAATAATTTTTAATGCAGGGTTTTTCCCGCCCGGTACAAGATCAAAGCCTGGTTCAACTGAATTGCCAAGTCACGCCGAGTTCCCTCGGCAATCTTTCCCAGGGCCATTTCCACCATTTGGATCGCCTCGTCAAAGCGTCCGGCCTCGGCAAGGGCCGCCGACTTCACATGCATCACGTAGGGATCCTTCAACACCTTGGTCACCGATGGTTGTGACAACAGTTCGAGAGCCCGGTCAGCATCCCTCAGGTTTTTCTCCTCACAAGTGGACAACATCCAGGCCAATCGGACAGAAACTTCGGGCCAGTCAGGGAAAATGGATATGATCCCCCAGTAGATTTCCATGGCTCCTTCCGGGTTGCTTCCCTCGAGAGCCCGTCCCCTGCGATAATGAGACTCGGCTCGCTTGCCCCTGCACAACACCAGATTGTTGACGGCATCGGTATAATCAGGATCAAGGCGGACGGCGTCCAGAAAGTGTTCCATGGCTTCGTCCCACCGCTCCTGGTGGGCCAGGACCAGTGCCAGAAAGTGGTGCGCTTCGGGGAAGTCATCATCCAAAGACACTGCCCGCCGCAGTTCATTTTCCGCTTCCAGCCAGTTTTCCTGACGGTAATGGTTCCAGCCGACACCGTAGTGCAATTCACTTTGCAGATCGACTTTTTCCTGGGCGAAAGGGCCGGGCAGTGAAACCAACAAAGTCATCCCGAGGAACAAAGCGGCAGCAGGAGCCAACGAACGCCAGTTCTTTTGCCGAACCTGGCCCCAAGACCACATCAGGCTATGGGCACTCAGAACACACAACAAAGGCAAAAGGGGGGCCCGGTACCTGCTGGTCACAAAAACCAACACCAGCGAAACGGAAAAAGCCAAAAGCATCCACAAGATGGGGCCCAGCTTTCGAAACCCGGACACCATCACGCCGATGGCGGCCAAAGGCCAGAGCAGGGCCATGGGGAATCCCCATGGCCCTGCCTTGAAGACCAGCAATGAAAGCACGGTTGACCATTGACGGTGCACATACATATCAAGGTTTCGAGGCAGTTCACGACTGGAAATAAGATGGCATGTTTTTCGAACCAGAAGCCCCAGGAATTCTCCCGGCCTTTCGCTGACAAACTGCCACACCAGGGAACGGAAATAGGGCTGGCCATGCCAGGGGCCTGGCGGAAAACCGTGCCGCATCGGCTCACTGATCAGATTCTCCCAGGGCAAGCCGGTGCGGATGCCGATGGTCTCGTCGAAGTTGGCGTTGTTTCCGATGAAAAGATTGATGGCTCCGGATGGCGGCAGCAGACCAGTGTGACCGGTCAGATTCTGCATGGTCAAGGCGAAGGGCACCAGGACCACCACCAAACCAACCAGGTTGAGGGCAAGACGCCTGGCAGGAAGACGCCAGCAAAGAAGGCATCCCAACAACAGGCAAACGATGGGCAAAAAAGTGGGGCGGGTTAGAATTGCCAAGGCCCCAACCAGGCCCAGACCAAGGGCGGACCATGAGGCAGGGGTATGATCCTGTTGCCGAACCTGAAGAACAAGGTTGGCCAAGGCAACCATCCAGAATACCGCCAACCCGGTAGCCAGCAACTGCTGATCGAAGAACAAAAGGGGGCCGCACAGGGCCACCAAAATTCCCGCAAGCAGGCCGACTCTTTCATTAAAGAGCTTTCGGCCCAGACGTATGGTCAACAGGCAGGTTCCGCCGGCCAGGAGGATTTGCAGGAGTTTGACAACCAACATCGATACGCCGAACAGACGGTAAATTCCGGCCAGAAGAAGAGGATACAGAGGTGCCTGCCACAGAAAATGTTCATCCAGGATTCCCTCTTCGGCCAGGCCCACAGCCAGTTGGTGGTAGGTGCGGGAATCCACCAACGGCTGATTGGCAGACGGATCGTCCCCACTTTCAACGAGGTGCAACAGGCGAATCAGTACCGAGAACAGCACCACAATCAAAACCAGGAGCCCACGCCGGTTTTTTATTCGAATAAAGGCCATCAGAAGTGTATCTTGATCAGGCTCTTGTCTTGCTGAACATCCGGATTGGCGGGCATGGCATCTCCTGGTTGGGGTGTTGGAACTGGGCCATCCTAACAGCTGATTTTGCCCCGTGCAAACCCCGTGTGGATTTCAAAATGATCCGCCCATTCTGGATGCAAACTGGACTCGTTTCATCTTGTAGAATTGCACTTTGCCCCGCTAACGATCACTGGTCCCCCGTGGGAAGGAATGTTGTGGAATTCCTCACCATCATAGACCATCATCGGAAATGTGGCCAAAATACTGCTAACAATTCCATTGCTTCTTCACCGTTGAATGAAAGGGTGCGTCATGTTGCGGATGAAAATCTCCGTTGGCATCATCATGGTTCTGTTGCTGTCTTTTGGTTCCTTCCCCAACCTTGGTTTTGCGGGTGAGTTCGTTGGCGGATTGGGCGTCGGCACCAGCGGGGGCCTGGGAATTCAAGCCAGCGCGACCCTGGCCGACTTCACCCGCGATCTGCCTTTGTCCGCACGTTTTGTTCTGGGATATCACTCCGGCAATGCGGGCGATCCCTACGCCGCCCGCCGGGTATTCATCAATGACAATACCAACGGCACCCCCGAAGACAGCGCCCACCAGTGGCAATTCCGATTCGATCTCCTTTTTCCGGTGTTCCAAATTGGACCCCAGGAGATCTTCCTCTTCGGAGGTCCCCGCCATGCCCGCTACTCGGCCAACTTCGTTTATGTGGGCGGCAACGAAAACTTCGAGGTGACAGCCAACCCCTGGGGCCTTGGTCTGGGCCTGGAAACCCGGTTTGCCATCAACGACAACACCAGTTTCCAACTGCAGATGGGTGTAGACTACTATCAGGATGTGGAATTGGCCGGCCACGATACGATCTACACACCCGATGGTGATCACGTGAATCCACGCGACGGATATGAATATTCGGATGCCGACGCAGCGGTGGATCAACCTTCAGTCGAAGTCCTGGTCATGATGGGGTTGTTGATCAGATTTTAAAACGAGAACAGCCTGCCGGGCACAACCCAATAATTGACAGCCAATTCACCCTTATGCTAGGTTTCCTCTTTCAAAGAATCGCCTTTTGCCCATCCATGGAGAGACCTATCGATGAATATATTCCAGGAGTTGCGCCAACGCCGGGTTCCCCAAATCACAAGTGCCTATGTTGTCGCCAGTTGGGGGCTTATCCAGTTCCTGGAGTTTTTTGAGAGCCGAATGACGGTTTCTCCAAATCTGGTCAACCTGGTAGGCATTGGCCTGCTCTTGCTTTTGCCTTCAGTGGTGGTTTCGGCCTGGACCCACGGACGTCCCGGGCGCGATACCTGGGGACGCATTCCCAAGGTGCTTTTACCGGCAAATTTTCTGGCCATCGTGCTTTTGCTTTTCTTTATGTTCAGAGGCCAGGATCTGGGGGCCATTACCAAAACCATCGAAGTTCAGGACGAAAATGGAACCGTCAGTGAAAGGGTGGTTCCAAAGAACCAGTTCCGACGCAGAATCCTGATTTATTATCCGGAAAATATTGGTGCCCAGGAAAACGATTGGGCTCGTGAAACCATCAACGTCCTTCAGGCGTTGGACCTTGATCAGGATGTATTTGTGGACCCCATCACACCCATGTCCATCGTGGAATCCCTGCAGGACGCAGGCTGTGACGATGGGCATGGTCTGACTCGACCTCTTCAGCGCAAAATTGCCCATGATGGACATCTGGCTTATTTCCTGACCAGTACCATCAATCAGGAAAATGGCGTTTGGACTTTCGCCAGTGAGTTGCACGAGAGCGAGTCAGGGCGCATCCTGGCCAATCGGACAGCCGAAGCAACCGACCTTTTCACTTTGGCTGATCTGACATCCCGCCAAATCAGGGAAGACCTGGGGATTCCTTCTTCGCACCTGGAAAGAAGTCAGGATTTTCCGATAGCCGAACTAACCAGCAGTGATCTGGTAGCGGTGAAGAGCCAGGTGGAGGGCATGATTGCCATCACCCATGAAAACGACTGGGCCAAGGCCGCTTCCCTGCTTGATGATGCGGTGGAGCGGGATCCGGGTTATGCCATGGCCCAATTTCTGCGTTTCGCCGTTTACCAAACACTCGGGCAGCCGGAAGAATCCACCGAGGCGATCACCATTGCCATGGAGAATCTTTTTCGGGTTCCGGAACGCACCAGTTTCATGATCAAGTCCCAGTATTATTTCAACGTGAAACAGGATGCCGACAAGTCCATGGCCGTGCTGAAGATGTGGAGTCAGATCTACCCCAACGATGTTGAAGCCTACTCGATGCAGGCGCTTTATTACTTTATTCGACAGGACTTGCCCAACACGATAGCGGCCTATGAAAAAATTCTGACCATTGATCCCGGCCAGGTGAAACTGCTGAGGAAAATCGCTTCTCTTTACCAGCAATCGGGAAATCTTGATGAGGCTGAACGGTACTTTTTTCAATATGTGGAAAGGTTCCCCACCGATACCAAGGGTTACTGCGACTTGGCTTATTTTTACAGTTCAACCGGCCAATTGATCGAGGCTCGCGAGGCGTTGGAAAAGGCTCAACTCATCGATCCCGGTGAGCTGGATCTTGTTTTGGGTTTGGTTGATGTGGATATCAAATCAGGTAAGTTTGATGAGGCCGCACAAAAGAAGCCAGAGTGGCTCTAGCAGGGGCCACTGAAGTGGTGGAAGCCTTCCAGTTCGAAACATTTCGGGCACATCTTTCTTTGGTGGGTGCAATGGCGGCGGAAAACGAAGGTGACCTCGATACTGCCGTTTCCCTGTTCAGGACAGCTCTTGAGACAACCTTGGAGATGCAGCCTCTTTTCCAGATCAGATTGGCCCGCGCCTTGCGAAAAAACGGCCAACCGGAAGACGCCAAAGAAGTGCTGGAATCAGCACTGAAAATGGATCCGGCTCACCCTGAAATACATCTGGAAATGGCCTGGGCTCTGAAGGATCTGGGAAAAATCGGGCAAGCCCGTGATCACTTGAAAATTGCACAGGATGCCTGGGGTGACGCCCACCCGGATTTCCTACCTGCATTGATGGCTCAAGCTCTCGCGTCGGAGGTCAACTAACGATCGTAGACCATTCTGATCTTCACCACTTCATCCTTGTTCGGGATCTGGATTTCTTCACTGACCGTCAGCCGTTTTTTTTCTTCATCCAGGCTGTAGTACCGGACCCGGGCCAAAGTCTCTTGACGTGTTTTCCATCTTATGACCAGCGTTGAACCTTCCCAGATGGCCGTGGCGGCAGCTTCACCGCGTTGGGTCCAGATGGTGTTGGTTCGGCCATCGGTGTACAGCAAACGGGTGATGTCCAATCCATTGGTGACGTTGAGCTCATCGCCGTCCTGGAAAATTTCCAGACGGGAGTATTGCTGTTTCATTTCTTCGGCGCGCTTTTGGGCCTGTGGGTTGTTGGCCGAGCTATCACCACCACCACCGCTCATACCGCCGCCTCGACCACCGCCACCCATACCGCCACCTCGACCTCCGCCACCCATACCGCCACCTCGACCGCCACCACCCATACCGCCACCACCGCCTCCGTGCCCGCCGCCGCCACCTTTGCCGCCACCACGGCCACCGCCCATGGCTTTCATCATGACTTGTTGAAGATCGTCACTAAGTTTTTCATTGATGGTCCAATAACCGGTGAGATTGGGTGAACTGTCGGGGCTCTCCTCGGCTTGCACACCTGAGATAGGGATAAGCAGGGAAATCATGGTGGCAAGAATCAATCGTTTCATGCAGTTTCTCGCTCTTTTGGGGATTAATGGAAGAGCCAACCGACCCCAAGACACTGAAGGGGTGAGCCGGTTGGCTCTGTAATCACAAACACCAAACGCCAGGGTTCCGGAAAACAAGCGAAAAAAAACATGGGGTTTTTGGGGCCCCGGTCGCCTTGCAGAAAAAGGGATCAAACAGGGGCCGGGTCGGTTGGGCGCCCACCCTCAAGTTGATCCTCTTCAGCATCATCGTCAGGGTCGGCCACCCCAAATTTGTTTTTGAAATCCTCCACAAGAGAATAGCTAACCGGCACCAGCAACAAGGTGATAAAGGTGGCAAACATGACCCCGAAGCCCAGGCTGGTGGCCATGGGAATGAGGAACTTGGCCTGCAGGCTTTTTTCCAGGATCAGGGGCATCAGTCCGGCAAAGGTGGTCACCGAAGTCAGCATGATGGGCCGAAAGCGTCGCATGCCGGAGCTCATCAGCGATTCGGTGATCGACATACCCCCGCGCCGACTGCGGTTGATGAAGTCGATCATAATGAGTGAATCGTTCACCACCACGCCGGTTAGGGCAACAACCCCGAACATGCTGATCAATGTCAGGTTCAGTCCCATCAGGATGTGGCCCCAAATGGCACCCACAATGCCGAAAGGAATGGCCGACATGACGATGATCGGCTGCATGTAGGATTTGAACATCACAGCGAGCAGGACGAAGACCAGGAACATGGCCATGAGGAAGCCTCTCATCAGGCTGCCAATGGACTCGGCCTGCTCTTTCTGCTGGCCTTCCATGCTGAAGTGCAGGCCGGGATAGTCGGCCAGCAAACGGGGTAGGATATTCTGACGCAGGTCCCGGTTGATCTCATCGGCGTTGGCAACCGACTGATCCACATCCGCGGTAACACCGACCACACGTTTGCGGTCGGATCGCTCGATGGAGGCGAACCCACGGCCGATATCCACCCTGGCAACGCGGTTGAACGGTACTTGATCCCCATTGGGGGTGCGGATGCGCATGGATTCGATGTTTCCTATGCTCTTTCGTTCATCATCCGGATAGCGGATCATGACCTTCACTTCATCGCGGCCACGTTGGATGCGCATGGCCTCGTATCCATAGAATCCAGCGCGCACCTGACGGGCCAGATCCGACAAGGTGATGCCCAGGGTGCGGGCCTCGGGCTTGAGGCTGAGCTTCATCTCAACCTTGCCTTCCCGGAAGGTATCGGTGATGTCCTGGACTCCGGGGTAGGTGGCCAGTTCCGCCTTGAGTTGACGCCCGGCAGCCAGCAGGCCCTCGGTGTTCGGTGAGGACAACTGCACGTAGACGGGTTTGCCGCCGTGGAACAGGTCGGCG
>JAJRZA010000087.1 GCA_024275485.1 Candidatus Krumholzibacteriota bacterium
TAAACTCTCAGTAACTGCCACAGTTACTCCCTTTCGGCCGAGCCTCAAGCGGTTCACGAAAGGGAGTTTTTCATTGCATCCCGGAATTGTCAAACTTTACGGGTCCCCCGGCAGAGCCGGGGGGTTTCATGCATGGACTAATACCAACTTCTTTGGCAAGAGACGCCCCTGACAAACCTTCAATTTTATTTTCAGGCAGTGCTTCCATTACTTTGGAATGGACCTCTTTCCGCCTAAGGCGACCCCTGGCAATGGGGCTTTATTTTTTGGGCCAGCCTCGTTTTTCCCAACATCCATGCCGTTGGTTGAAGCCACCCGTGAGATCGCTTTGCCCAGATTCAAATGAGCCTTAAAAGTAGCTTTCCGCCGAGCCTGCTCAAGTTCCGCTTTGGCTGCTTCAAGATGGATTTTCGTGCCAGGAGCTACTTCCACAAGCGTAGCATTCTGCAATCCTTCGATGTGCTTTTGAAGAATTCCAGGCGTTGCCTGGTCAATCACCTGCAGAACAACTTCCCCAAGCGGATGCTTCTCCAACAGAACAATTATTTCATTTTCGGTAAGAACTTTGGACCCAACATCCTGATTATCCACTACTGCCAATCCCGGAATTCCATGCTATAGATTTTGCTTTTATGTGGGGGGCAATTCCTGGATTCTTCCCTGTTTGGACTGTTTAATCCTTCCCTGTCACTCGTTGACCTCATCGAATTGGTTTAAATCAAATTTTTGAATTACAACATCAAAGCGGTTGCCATCGGCAATGGAACCGCCAGCAGGGAAGCCGGATCTTTATTCAAGGAGATGGGGCCTCCCACTAGACTGATTGACCAAACTTAGTTTGCAGGGTCTCGATTGGCGATCCTGAGGGCTTCTTCCACTTGATGCAGCCGCCGGTGGCACCGGCGGCAAAGGGTTACAATGTTTGCCAAATCGGTTTTGCCCCCCTGAGCTATGGGGATTCTATGGTGCATTTGCAGATTCAGAGTGTTTGGACAGCCTTCGGCTTGGCAGCGGTATTGATCGCGCTTTAGAACCATTCGCCGCAAACGAGGAGGGATTACACGCTTGCGGCGGGCTTCTGAATCTTCGATCAGGGCGTCGCAGCGGGCTGATTCAAGAAGCGCCTGCGGCGCTTGGAAGGTACCCCGATTGTTGGCCAAAGTGCCCCGCCCACAGTCGGGGCACTCCTGCAACACAATCAAATACCCAGGCCCATGTCTTCCCTCATTGTTCTTGGCTTCATTTCTGTTTTCACCATACGCCTCCAAGGCCTCCATCAAGAGTTCTTCCTTGGATCTATTCTGAGCCGCCAGAATAGCCGCCCAGATAGAATATTGCTCTGGGGTTAGTTTGTAGCTTATGTAACAAGGTTCGTCCTCTGGACGAACCTCAGTCCTTTTAGCCATCGGCTTCGCCGATGGCGGTGGGTATGGGGGAGCCTTCGGCTCCGCCGAAGGCCTCTTCAACTCAACCGTACTTAACGATCTCGCTGTTTCAATGAGCTCGGCTTCGCTTAGCTCATCTGCCTGCCCAACAATTATCTCTGCCTTGCGCCAACTCAACGACCCCTCTTCGAGGGCTCGTTTCATTTGGGGCAGATCTCCCAGTTTGGCGCCAATTTTCAAGAATGCCTTGCATTGAGATTCATTCAGGCCTCCGGCCTTACTTGCGTAGTGGCGGATGTTTTGGTAGCCCATAAGTCGATAGACTTTGAGGTCGTAGATCAACCGAAGGTAGTAAATTGTGCGAACCAAGTCCCGGCGAAGATTCGCTATGGAGTTGCGGAAATTGTTGTCCAAAGCCTTCGCCTGGGGCGAAGGCTGGGGTGTCGATTCTGATTGACAAACAGGGGCAAGGTGTCCGGGCGAGTTGGCATTTTTCGACATTGAGCCTTTGGCTCTTCCTGGGAGTTTTTACAATTAATACCACCCAGGGGGTCGATCAACCCCCGCAGTAGCACTATTCAACAAACCCGCCAAGCAAAGAGCGGGCCAGGCTTACGGTGCACACGCTGAAGGGAACATACCGCTGCTACCTTCCAGTCCTGACGGAGTTAGTCTTTCACCGTCACACCGGGCCTGACCCATCTATATCAATTTAATTCAAATCCAAAAACATGCATTTCAGAATTATTTAGCATGGTGGAGATGAGCGGGATCGAACCGCTGACCTCTTCGTTGCGAACGAAGCGCTCTCCCAACTGAGCTACACCCCCACATGATCAAACTGGCGGAGAGGCAGGGATTCGAACCCTGGGAACATCGAAGATGCTCAACGGTTTTCGAGACCGCCCCGTTCAACCACTCCGGCACCTCTCCACCAAATGAGGAAATCCACAAACCCGGAATGGGAAAAAAATTTAGTTGCAGTGGCGGAGAGGGAGGGATTCGAACCCTCGGTACCTTGCGGCACACACGATTTCCAATCGTGCCGATTAAGCCACTCTCGCACCTCTCCGCGAGCAAGTGGCGAGCAATATAGCACCCGTTTTCCGGAAAATCAACAAGCTGGGCACTCATCGTTTTTCCGGAAAAACTCCTTGAGAAGAGCACTGCACTCCTCGGCCAATATACCCCCAACAATTTCCACCCCATGATTATAGGGATTGCCTTCCAAAAGCCGCCCGGTGGAGGCAACTGCTCCGGCCCTGGGATCAGCGGCCCCGAATACAACCCGGCCAACCCGGCCCAACAGCATGGCACCGGTGCACATGGTGCAGGGTTCCAGGGTCACGTAGAGGGTGCAATCATCCAGTCGCCAGTTCTCCCCCTGGCCACCGGCGGCACCAATGGCCAGAATTTCGGCGTGGGCGGTGGGATCTCTCAGCAGTTCCACCTGGTTGTGCCCCCGGCCGATGATTCTGTCCCCACGGACAACCACCGCACCCACAGGCACCTCGTCTTTGTCAGCTGCCATTTCCGCTTCAGTGATGGCCTCACGCAACCATCGTTCATGGCTGCGAAAATCGGCAAAAAGATTCGACTCGGTCATCGAACCTCTCCTTCGGCCACGGCCACATTCCCGGACAGGTCCCACACCTCAACCCGCAAACGCCAAGGCGCATCGCCTGGGTCCCTGCCCTTGACGGGCCAGGAAACCTCGGTGTCGAATTCCTCTTTCAGGCTGTCACAAATTCGATCCACCGGATCCAGACGCTGCACCTGTCCATCAGGCAGTCGCAAAATTGCCTGCCCCAGTTTGCTCGATTTATCCCGGACTTCAAAAACCAGTCGCAGCCCACCGGGAACTTCGCGCACGCGAAAGCCGGAAATTTCAGGAGCGGTGTTGTCCACCATGAGCGGGCCGGATTCTTTTTGGCTGCTCAATGCCAGGCCGCCCGGGTTGTCGAGATGATCGCTGGCCGTCAGGCGAAGATCGTACTGGCCATCCGGAACATCACTGGTGTCCCAGCTACCCAGTTGTTCCCCGGTTTCAGCCAGGATCGTGCGCCAGGTTCTGTCCCCTTCACGGCGATATTCCAGCCGATAAACCAGGCGATCGGAGTTGGGGTCCCGACCCTGCCAGGTCATCACCCGCACGGGTCGGGTATAGGCTGCCCGGGTTGGACCGGCCTTCCGGCCGGCAGCCGATTTCCGGCCGAATTCAACCCGCAGACCACTGGTAAATTCCTGGGTGATATTATCGTTTGATCCTAACAATCCGCCATGGCTGATATCGCTCAGATTTTCCACGGTAAATGCCCTAATAACCGGTTGTGCATTGTCCTGCCAGGCGCTGACAGAGACCGAAGTGATGGCCCAATGCTCCTGGGTTCCGGCTTTCCTCCGGGGCAATTCCACCCGCCACTGCAGAAAGCGGCAGGCTGGAAGATCCAATTCGTGATCATTGGCGGTCCAGGAAGCACTCCAGGGGGTCCAGCTCTCATCCGGAACAGATCGGTTTCCGCCCCGAACTGACCATCGCGTCTTGCCCGGTCCGGTTGTGGCTGTCCAACTGAGGCGCCCCCAACTGACGGATCGTCCCGCATCCAACGCAGGACTCAGGGCCTGCAACGCACCATCGCCTTGAGCGCCCAGTCGCTGAACGCCACCGGGATGGGCTTGCCCCACCAGCAATTCACGGCCGCCGTCTTTCGGATCCAACAAATTAAGATCAAGGACATCTCCACCCGACCATCCGGCCATGGGATGATGGCCCGCAGGTGGAATCAGGCGGTGAACCACGGATTGTCCGCCTTCAGCGGACAAGGGACCACCACCCAGCCATCCCCACTGTTCACTCCAGGCCACGATCATGAGGTCCAGATTGCCGGTCCACCAGGTGGAGTATTGGTTGCCCTCTTCCAAACGGAACAGAGCGGCCTTATCAACTTCCGGCTCCATGGGTTCACCAAAAATCGAAATTAGCGAGGGAGAAACCGTGGGCATATGGTTGAGTTTCACATCCTGGCCTGCAGGCCCGCCGACATCACTGTCCAAGGCCAGGAAAAACACCCTGTCTTCATTGCCGCGGATAAACTGACGCACTTCGTCCTGGCGTGTTTCACAAATCAACCAGGGGGACGCGGGTAGGTCCACATCAACACGATAGACCAGACCTGGACCTTGGGTTGCAGCCAGAAGGGAGCCGTCGGTGTCCAGCATCACATCCAGGGTGTTCTCGGCCGGAAAGGTGACCCGTTCCTGGAGCCCCTGACCATCGGTGTAGCTGTAGATGGCAGCGGGACTGCCCACGGCCAACCAAATAGTTTCACTGTTGGCAGAAACTGCCATGCCCCAGATGTACCCACCGGTGACCTGGCCCAGCAGGGTGCTTTCACCCTCCGCATTGACGCGGTACAGGTACCCATCAGGACCGCAACCAGCCAACAATCCGCCATTGGACAAGGCAATCAGACTGAAAACCTCGGCACCTTCAAGAGTGGTGAAAACCCGGGTCTGGCCTTTCTTGTCAGTATGGAAAATCTCTCCGCCATGGCCCGTACCGGTAAAGAATCCACCTCTGGAATCTGGGACCACCCGCCAGCAGACCTCCGGACCAACCGGTCCCACCTCGGTAGCTTGCAGGCCGGGCACCAGTGAACCGCGATCATCCAGGGCCAGGCCCTGAAGCACCATCTCAGTGAATTGACGCCCTGAAGGCCAATCCCAGAAAATCTGGCCGGCAGCCAAGACACTGGCCGGCAGCACAATCATCACCACAAGGGGAGCCAGGAGACGGGGTGCAGAAATTAGATCAGCGAAAAATTTCATCATGGGCGCCTTTCCTCCCTGATCGGCGTAGAGGCGGGCATCACCCGCAGTTTGCGAACCGCGTGACCACTGAGGGCAAACGGCATATTATGTGAATGCCTGGCCACAAAATCGGCCATGGTCGACTTGATCTGCATGTTTCCCTGTTTCAAGAGCCCGGAGACGCTGCCAGGAAGATGACTCATCTCCTGATCGGCCAGCATGAGCCCTTTTCCGGGAGCCATCAAGGCAACCACCAACTCGTCAGAAGCACGATCCAGGCGCAATATTTCCAGGGCTCCATCAAGACTTGTCACCCGGAACCGTCCTGCCGCACGTTGAGTTTCAAGTGCAAAGAACTCAGATGCGCTGGCCACCACCAATCGGTAAGGACCAGGCTGCAGGTTAGCCGGCAGAGGCAGTTCAACTTCCACCATGAGCTTTTCGCCCCGGCGGGGTGAAATTTCAATCTGAACTTTCAGGGGTCCGGTACCAGCCACAAGATTGCGGGGACTATCCAGTCCGGTAATCCGGGCGGTGGCTTGAGGTCTTGACAATTCAATCTTTGCCTGTACCGACTTCAGTTCCAGCTTTTGAAAGGGATTGTCCAGGAGCAGGGAAAATGGAGCCATCCAGTCGCCGGCCAGGGCCATGGCACCGCCGGGTCCGGTGGCCATCCCCCGAATAACCAGAGGGGTTTCGGCCAAGGCATGGGAACCTTCCCAATAGCTGGTCAACTCATAGGACACATTCTGACTGCTCGCGTCGTCACCCTCGGCCAGGATGGAGTTGTAGAGCGTCCAAAAGACGAGGCTGGGTGTCAGCAGGGGATCATCCACCACCTGGAATTGGTACTTTCGGGGACGTGCTTCCTGACCGGTTCCGGCTTCGGTCAGATTGACCTCGACTGTTACGGGAACCATTTGCGGCGCAGGCCCCAGCTTCCCGGCCAGACCAGCCCTTTGGTCATGATGCACTGATCCCACAATGTTTCCCACCGAACCCATTTTGAAGGACATCTCCCGGCTGGGAAACACCGTCAGAATTTCTGCAGTGGCCAAGGGAAGATTCACCGGCCCACGTTGCATGAAAGGATGCCCCATAATCAGCACATCATCACCCTGAGTCCAAGTGACGGTGCCGGTCACCCCAAGCATTGCATCGCCGGTAACCAAGGGGACGGCGCAGGCTGCGCCCGGCACCAGGGCGGACGGGCCTTCGGGGGCCAAATTCCCGGCAGCCGACACTCCCCCAACCGGATTGAAGAACCAATGATCGGCAGTAGGCATCTCCAGTCCCCTGTCCAAGGTAGCAGCCTGCAACAGGTCCAGGACCAGATGCTCTGGGGAGGGCCAGGATCCGGCCCCGAAGGATGTGTTCTGGAAATCCCCGATCCCTTCAGGAAAACCATCCAGCACAGCGCCGGCCAGATGGCTGTTTGTTGAATGTCCCTGCAGGAGGGAATGCATGTTCTGGGATCCTTTCCGGCCAATATCTCCGGCCTGGCCAGACATTCCAACAGAAATCGCATTGCCCTCAGGATTCACCGGCAACCCCAGAATATCCCGGGCCGGTGTCACCCCGGCAATGGGCCGCAAAGCTCCGGACCATCCAAACGCCAATGCTCCGGCAAAACGGCCATCAATGTAGATGGGACTGCCGCTCATGCCCTGGGCAATGCTGGTCTGCTCCAGACCATGGCCAGACAGCTCAATAATGATGAGGCTGCCGTCGACACGACTTTTTTTCTGCACACCAATGACCTCAACGGCGAATGTATCGATGCGAACACCCTCGAAAACCGTCAGGCCGTAGCCCTTCATGCCCCGGTTGATTTCCGCCAAAGGAATAAAATCAGCCGCGAGGTTTACCGACGGCACAATGAGCAGCAAAACAACCAACCAGCATCTTGAAGATGGTTTGAAAATGATCACCACTGTCCTTTCCCGAACCGACCAGCGCCGGAACAGCATTCAAAACACCAAAACTTCCTAAATAATAGGGGTTTTCCGTAAACTAGCCTGGATTACCTTGATTTAAAGGCAAGAAATGGACCCGAATAGAATTCCACCATCAATCATTTCAGACACTTGAAAAGCAGTAAGGTTCCGAATGACTGCCGGCAAACCGCCCACAGACCTTCACCGGTCACCTGGAAACCACAGAAAAAGCCCCGCCAAAATGGCGGGGCTTAAAAAGTGGTACGCCCAGGAGGATTCGAACCCCCAGCCTCCTGGTCCGTAGCCAGACGCTCTATCCAGTTGAGCTATGGGCGCACCTTATTGAGATTTCTTAACTATATTCTTAACTATATAGTCATGGCGGAGAGGGAGGGATTCGAACCCTCGGTGAGTTTCCCCACACACGCTTAGCAGGCGTGCGCCTTCAGCCACTCGGCCACCTCTCCACGGATTCTCCAGAAATTCTGGCGGAGGGCGGGGGACTCGAACCCCCATGGGCGTGAACCCGGCGGTTTTCAAGACCGCTGCCTTACCAATTAGGACTAGCCCTCCAATTGGTAATCTGCCTGATCCCAGATTAGTCAGATCCATTCCGCATATCAGCGGAAAGGCACGGTACTATCTGCTCTTCCATTTGTCAAGGAGACCACTCAAACCTTTTTTCAAGGCCTTTCCCGAGTTGCCGGCGCCACCACCCTGCAACGACCCTAAATTTACTCCCACCTTGGGCTTGGCAGCCATTCCCGTCAGGTGAAAATTCAGGTTCACACGGCCATTTTCATCGCGCAGGGTCTCGGCCATGAAAGACCATTGACCCAAGTCAGGCGTGAAGCCTGCCGGCAGTTTGACCAGCACCGACATGTCGATGGTCCCGTCCAATCCGAAATTCCCCTGTCCCTGCCATTGAGTGTCCAGACCGTCGATCACAATTTTCTCGACAACGTATTTCCCCTGCTCAATACGAAGACTGTGATCGAGACTGTGGAAACGAATGTCGGCCAGATCCTGTCTTTGTCCCAGATAAGGAGCAACATCTCCAAGCCAATCCCTGGCCCAGAGAGTGCCTTCCTCACTGGATACTTCACCGGAGAGGATCAATGTCTGCTCCACGACGTCCTGTTCACCCAGGACGCAACTGCCCCGAAGCGCGGCATCCAGATTGGTCTCCAGTTTTTCCGCCAGGTCCTTGGCCCACGGCTGCAAAATGACATCGGCGGGAACCTTGTTGGCGCGGAAATCGAAATCCAGCCAGCCACGGGGATCACGTTCGTAATCGATTCCCAGGGTGCCCGACAATTCACCTTCACCCAACTGCGCCAGAAGGCTTTCTACGGATAGAATCCGGTGGTCCAGGTTTCCGCTGAATTTCACATCCTCCAGGGGCAGTCCCTGAACAAGAAGAGACTCTACCTGGCCCCGAAAAACCAAGACCAGTTCTTCAGGAATCAAATCCCCAACGGGGAGTTTGGCAGCGGACTGGTTCGGTTTTTGTCCGGCCGCTTGTGCCTCCTCCATGGAAATTTGGAGGCCCGTCACTGACAGGTTCGCATTCTCCAGTTCAATGGGATGGTCTTTGAAAACCGCCTTCAGCTGTATCCCTTCCACTCGCACTGCATCCACGAGAATTTCTTTTTTCAGCAGGGGGCCTGGTGCCAGCTGTGTCACAAAACGGTGCAACCTGAGGGAATAATCACCCAGATCGTTGGGTGAACCGCTGGCCCGGGCCAGATCCGGACCGTTGCCTTCGATGGCAATATCCTTGAGAGTGATGCCCAATTTGGGCCACCACTGCACACCAGCAGCAGTGATGGTCACCTTGGCTCCGGTGGATTTTTCCAGTTCCACTTCCACTCTGTCGATGAGGCGATCCGTGGGCAGAAAAAGAGCAGCCACCGTGATGACAACAATGGGAACCAACAGCAAGACTCCGGTAATGATCAGGGTTTTGCGCAAAAACTTTTTCACTGAATTCCATCTCCCCAACAGAATGAACCTGAAATCCGGCCACCCCCCAGAACAAGGTCGTCCTGATAAAGCACCAAGCCCTGACCGGGAGCCGCACCGTCAACGGGCTCAGCCAATTCAACGCGCAGCGAACCATCCTGAGCCAGTTGCCAGGAACTTACCCGGGCTCCATCGTGTCTATGCCGCAAACGGGCAGTCACTGGCTTGCCCGGCATCGGTCCTGTGGAGGGAAAATCCTGAACTGCGGCTACAAAACCCACTGCCAGAACACCATTGACCGCCAACTCCTGTTTTTTACCCACTACCAGACGGCTCGACTCCAGATCCAGGCTCAGTACATACAGAGGCTCTGGAGCAGCAATACCCAACCCTTTTCGTTGGCCCACTGTGTAGTGAATCAGCCCCTTGTGGGCTCCCAACACCACACCGTTTCGTCCTACAATTTCCCCAGGGCGGGTGGCCTGGTCATCGCCGAAGAGGAAGGATCGGTCGCCATGGGGAACAAAGCAAATTTCCTGACTATCCCGTTTGTCCGCCACTTCAATGCCCAGTTCGGCCGCCGCCCTGCGTACTTCGGTTTTGGGCCACCAACCGAGGGGGAAAATAAGATCGCCAAACAACTGCGCCGGGACACGATGCAGGAAATAGCTTTGGTCCTTGGCCGGATCAAGGCCTTTCAGGAGGCCGGGCGCAGCAAGAGAATGATCGATGCGGGCGTAGTGTCCGGTGGCTGCAAATCGGCACCCCTGGCGTCGCGCCAAACGCACGAATTCCGGAAAACGAACGTCGGCATTGCAATCGAGGCAGGGGTTGGGAGTCAGGGCGGAGCTGTAATCTCGAATGAAGGGATCGATGACCTTAATCCGGAAAGGCTCCACCACCGAGTGGACCCAGTGCACGGCCCCAAAACGCCGGGCCAGGCGTCGGGCGTCCTCAATGGCATCCAGGGAACAGCAACTCTGCGGATCGGGCTGAATATCTTCTTCGGAGTAGCAAAAATTCTTGAAGGTCACGCACTGGACATCGCAGCCCAGCTCCTGCAACACCGCCAAAGCCAGAGCGCTGTCGACGCCCCCGCTGATTCCAAGAAGAACCCCTGTTCCAGGCGGCAGGGCCCGACGCAGGGGTTCAGGGATTTCCAACGGAAAAGACATTACTGTTTCTTTTTGGCGTCGTTTGGCATTGGCGTTTTCATCAATTCCTTGACGATATCGATGTTGTCCCGGGAGCGACCACCGATATCTCCGTCAGGATCATATTTGACGGCCAGTTTCCATTCGGAAATGGCTTCCCGGTAGATTTTCGACTCGGCAAACATGATAGCCATGTTGTAGTGGGCCAGCGAGCTGTGGGGGTTGGCCTCCAGGACCTTTTGAAATTCGTTCTTCGCATCCATGGTCCGGCGTTGGCGAAGGTATAAACTGCCCAGATTACACCGGGCTTTTTCGTCCAAAGGAGAAACCGAGATGGCCATCTGGTAGAAGCTTTCCGCCTTGGCAACCCTGAAGTCCCTATCTTCGCGGCTACTCAACTGTTCGGAACGGTCGTCCCACAGGGAACCCAAATTCACCAGGGCCTCGACAAAAGTACTGTCCATGCTCACCGCTGCGTTAAAATAAGCTTCGGAGCTGTCCAGCAGAGCGCTGGCACCCTCTGATCCCCAACCGCTGAGACGAGCCGAATCGGAAGCCGCTTTGTAAAAATTATTGCCGATCATGTAGGTGGCAAAAGATGCAGAAGCATCACCGCTCCTGGCAATTGTTTGCAAGGAATCAGCCTGCACTGCTGGGTCCAATTTGCTCATCTCGGATATGAATTGATCCAACTCTGATTCAGGAATGCCATCCTTGCATCCCACCATTGCCCCCCCAACAAGGACAAGCGTAATAAAAAACAAAACAACATTGGAGCCGCGCATGACCTATCTCCCTTATTTCAATTCGAGGTTGTTCGGTGAATTCCCTTCACTCCACCAGGAGCGGGCGAACCTTACCACCAATTCTCCAGTCCGGTAACTGAAAACGTCATTCTCCAGACCTTGCTTTCCATCCCGTTTTTCGACTGATCGCCGATCAGGCTGTAGGATAAAGCAACATCCAGCATACCCATTTTGTTGTGAAAAGGAAAGCCCGTGCCCAAACTGGCGGTTTCCTCTTCCACGTCAGCACCCCCAACCTGATAGGCCCAGCGACGGTATTTTATTCCAAACCGCAGGGGAATGTTGTTCATGCCGCCATGCCGTTCGAATGAGAGGTCCCTCTCCAGACCAAAAGACATGGAGTACTCGTCGACGGTATCGTCAGACCAATCATCGTTGCCGGCAAAATCGCCAAATTTTTGTAGGGAGGCATCGCCACCCATGCGCCAACGTCTGGAGAGTTTGACCTGGAGTCCCGCCCGGTAGGTTTCCGGAATATCCAGGACCCATGGCGAGCTGATGCGTTCGGCAACACCACCCATGGAAACTTTTCGTTCTGCATCCAAGTCATGGGCCGGGGTCCAGCTGGCTCCGAAAGCGACTCCATGTTCCGTACCGATATGAAGGGACCAAGTGGTCATCCGCCCGGTGAATTCATCTTCCTGGGCCCTGCGGTTGGACAAATACAAGGGGTTGCCGATACGATTGAACGGCTCCAGAAAAAAGTTGTCCGTTGTCTCACGGATGGTTCCATTGACCAGCCCGATGGTCCCGGCCACCGATACACCCTTGAATAGCCGAAGGCTCAGGGCCGTGGGAATCTGCCAGAGAGTGCCTTCTCGGCGAAATTGCTTTTCTCCATTTAGCGTATCACCCTCCGAGAACCAGGTCATGGTCGTAAGAGTGCGGTACTCAAAGGAACGCCCCACCTGTATGCCCGTGGAAAAAGCCAAACGCCCCTTGATGATGGGTAGGCCGACACGGATGTCGGGGATCAAAGTACGATGGGTGGTGCGGGAGCCGTGTTCATCCGTGGTTTTGTTTTTTTCGCCATAGGCGGTGAATTTCACGGCGACATGCCGCAAGGCGGTCAGGGAAGCCACGTTCAAAAAACCGGGATTGAGGGAATCGTGCACCGCCATGCCCCAGCCTCCGCGCCCCATCATTCTGGCGTCATTGGAATCGATGGGTTGGCCGAGATTGGTCAGGGCAAAAACCGATTGGGCCCGGGCTGCACCGGTCATTCCCACCTGAACCAGCACAACCAATACCAGGATTGGGAGCAAGAATCGCACACCGCGCATTATTTGCCACCCCCGGTGAGATCATCGATGGAACTGTAGGTGATCTTCAACTTGGGCCTCAGGGTATCGGCAGCCGCAAGCCCGTAGAAATCAAACTGATTAAAATAGAAGTCAGGGCTCACCGGAGTGAAATTGTAGGTCGGAAAAATATTCTCGCCTGCAGTCAGTATAAAAGCCCGTTCCCCCTCGTAGACGTTGTTGACAATGCGCTGCACGGCCGATGTCACGGCAAACTCCATGAGCTCCTGGGTAACCGGGTCCAGGCTGGTCATTCCACTGATGGTATAGGTGGCGCCATCCAGGTTGGCCAAAGGCATCGAATCTCCCGGTACACCAAAAAGGTTGACGTCAATTTCCGAAACAACAATCGACTCGAGTTGTCCGAAGCTGGTGCTGATATTGTTGGTGACCGACAGAACCGCCCGGTTGACAAATATATTTTCGGGCAGGGAAGAAAAGTCAAATCGCAGCATGGGATAAGTGCGCAAACAAGTTCTGAGCATCATGCCATCCGCCGGATCCAGGGGAGCGGGCTTCAAATCATGGAAAGTGGAGATATCGGCTGATGGAGCAATAAAGGCCACCTCTTCAGTGAAATCAAAATCCACAATAATTACCGGGAAAGCCCCAGGGTCCACATGGATGAGTTCAAGTTCATTCGGATGAGTCAAATCAAGGGATGCAAAACCGATAAGCCCGGTTGATGATTCCGGACCATCAGAAATAATCAACCCCTGAACCTGTGCCGCTTCCACCCAACTGACCAGGCGAGACTCGGTGAAAACCATCCGAGGTTCCGCAGCGGCCAAATTGGTTCCATAGGCGGTGTTCAGGTTGAGCAGTCCATGGGCGGGCACCGAGCCGGGATAATTCGCACCATCGAATGGTTCATCCAATTCGAATACCTGATAATATTTCTCAACCACGATTTCGTCCTCATCATCCTCTTCACCAGGCAATGTTCCACCAAATGCCTTCAGCCTTACCAGGCGGAGTTCAACTTTGGTAATGTGTTCAATAGTCCAGGCGGTATCAGGAAATTCTTCAGTAAAAATATCAGAAAAATCATAGTTCAAGAGAATGGACGAGCTGTTGCCGTCCTGGTCGCCAAAGTAGAGAACCTCTTGCTCCAGCAACGACACCTCATCATCACTGATATTTTTCGCCGTATAAAGTTCGATCTCTTCCAGGGCCAAAGGCTCCAACACCACATCGATCTGGGAATTGACCAGGCCAGTGCCCACCTCATTGGGAATATCGCTGGTACAACCGGTCATTTGCCAGGCAGTAGCCAGGGAAAACAGACAAATCACCAGACCAGTTTGGTAGCCACCTTTGTTGGGTTGGGGAATCCGGATTCCGAACAATTTGTTGTGCTCCTTCGGCATTATTGCCCTCCGGCCAAACGGGCGGAAAGACTGATGCGGGTAAATCCACTCTGCTTGATGGTGTCGATCAAACTCACCACATCACCATGGCTGGCCTTCTCATCGGCACGCAAAACCATGCGGTTGTCTTTGGACGTGGTATGCAACATTTCCAATCTAGCCGCCAATTCCGCGTCGGGCACTCGGGCGTCATTCAGATAAACCTCACCTGTGGCGGTGAGGAAAATAATGACCGGTGTGTCGACGGTGTCAGCTGCGGTGGCCGACCTGGGCAGAACCAGAGTAATCGCCGGTTGGTTCCGGAAGGTGGAGGTCACCATGAAAAAAATCAACAGCAGAAACATGACGTCGATAAGAGAAGTCACGTTGAGGATTAGGCTGCGGCCTTTTCTCATGGGACGGAAGTCCATTAAACACCAGCGCTTTTCTTCTGCCGACGCCGTAGTGTATCGAGAACCTTGGTGGAGTAGAATTCCAGGTCGAAAATAATTCGGTCCGCCCGTGCATTCAACCAGTTGTAGGCCACCAGGGCAGGAATACCGATGATCAGACCGGCAGCGGTGGTCACCATGGCTTCACTGATTCCGTTGGAAAGAACCTGGGGACTGCCCATTCCTGCAGCGGAGATGGAAGTAAAAACCCGAATCATGCCCAGCACCGTTCCCAGCAACCCCAGCAGGGGTGATACCGCGGCCACGGTTTCCAGTACACCAAGGCGACGGGACAGCAGGGTGGCCTCATGGCGCCCGGCCTCCTGCAGCACATCCCGGATGATGACCCAATCATTTTCGGAATGATCAAGCCCCGCCATTACGATATTGGCAAAAGGTCCGGGGTGTCGCTCGCAAGTCGCCCGCACCACGGACAGATCCGCACTGGCAGACATGCTCTCCACTGCTCCGGCAATCTCCGGGAATACAATGCGCTGCTTCTGCAAAACAAGAAGTCGTTCGATAATCACCGTCAACCCCACCAGGGAAGCCATTCCGATGGGAATCATCATGTATCTTCCAGCAAGTATCATTTCCCACATGTTAGCGCCAGTCCTCCGAATGTTGAAACAGCCACGATGAAATCACCGCAGCGCAGGATAATACAGTCCAATAGTAAGCACAAGATGCTCCTCGGGGAAGCTCGGCGGCAAAGGTTTGTAGGGCGCAAAGGCCTTCAATGCCGCTTCGGACGCTTCATGAAGCGATTGATGTCCATCGGTTTCCAGAACCTCAAAGGACAACATCCTGCCATTTTTGGCAATAACCAAGCGCACCCTGGTCATGCCGTGGATCATGCCCAGCCTGCTATAGGCATAAGGCGGGATCCAATGTCGTTGGAGTTGGTTGCCGAAACTATGCAACCAGGGCGCAAAGTTCCATTCATATGTGTTCAGGCTGAACTCACCATAGTATGAAACCCCGGCGCTGGGAGTACCCCGCTCGGCCTGGTTGAAGTCGAATCCCCGATCTCCGGACTGCCCCTCTTCGCCTTCTTTCAACAAGGTGGGCGAATCGGCTCCCCACCAGTCTTCAAGGTCAGGATTCTCTTGTTCTTGGTCCTGGGCATCCTGGTCGTTTTCCTCTCCAGGAGCCGGATCTTCCTGGGGCAAGGCCCACTGGCCAAGTTCGTCCTGATCCTCGCCGGTCTTTTCTTCCCCGGTCTCACCCTGGTCTCCACTGGGACCCTGGCTTGATTGTTCCGGGGCTTGGGGAAGGGGCTGGGGCACAACTTCAACACCTCCAGCACCGGCCAGGTTATCCTCCCGGATGGCAATTTGAGGGGCGATCCATTCTTCCTCGGCGGCGGGGGAATTGCCGTCGCCCCCATCAAGCCGGTCGGCGGCCTGGCTGTTGTAAAGGGCAGCAAAATCGGGATCCTCAGGCATTTCATCGCTGGCCAGGCGTTCCGGAACCGAGGTAAACTTGGTGGGAAGTTTTGATTCCGGGTCATCTTCATCCAGAAGATAGAATTCCACTTCAGCAGCTTCAGCCCTGGCCTGGGCCAGAGCCAGTTCAGAGTCACTGGACAAGGGGATGCGCCAGAAGACGCCTGCCAGCACTATGTGCAACAGCAGGGATATTATAAAAGCACCCCAGATTATCCTGTTCTCTTTCAACGACCCGCTATCCTGACATATTATCTGAAGATGAATTGACGATGGGACTACTCTGACAAGCCAGCCGGAGGATCAAATCTACCCACCACCCACAAAAATGCCAACCTTCAGCACAAATTCACTGTCTTGACGAATGGGACCATGCACATTTTAATAAACATTCCCTGCAATCGAGAGGCTATCGTGCTCAACACTGAAAAAATACTGTCCGGGTTGTCCGATGACCTGAATTTGCTCATTCATCGTCAAGCCCCCCTGCGAGACCGGACCACCCTGCAAATTGGTGGCCCTGCCGCCCTGCTGTGTGAAGCTCGAAACGCAGACCAGGCTCGCCGGTTCCAGGAAATTGCCCATCAGCACGAATTGCCCTTCTTCATCCTTGGCGGAGGAAGCAACCTGCTGGCAGCCGATGAGGGCTTTCCCGGGCTGGTTTTGCGAGTGGCCACCAATGGATTCACCACTTCGGGCAATACCCTGGTTGCCGGTGCTGGTCTGGATTTCGACCAGTTGATTCAACGCAGCCTGGCTGCCGGACTGTCAGGATTGGAATTCGCCTCAGGCATTCCCGGCACCCTTGGCGGAGCCATAATGGGCAACGCTGGCTGCTATGGGCATGAAATAAGCGAGTTTCTATTGGAAGCAATCACCCTATCCCCGGATGGAAATATCAGACGGCGGGGACCTGAAGAATTTGGCTTCGGGTATCGGGCAACAGCCCTGCGGGAAAGCGGCGAGATCCTGCTTCAAGCCACCTTGGGTCTTC
Organism: Candidatus Krumholzibacteriota bacterium; assembly: GCA_024275485.1. GTDB lineage: Bacteria > Krumholzibacteriota > Krumholzibacteriia > LZORAL124-64-63 > LZORAL124-64-63 > LZORAL124-64-63. The sequence continues at coordinate 16,602 of JAJRZA010000087.1, forward strand.
GAATCGGCGGAATCGAGCAAGCCATTTCCACCAGGGAAGAAAAAATTCTGGACCGCCATAGCAAGCATCCCAACAATCTGCCGAGCGCCGGCAGCTGGTTCCGCAACCTGCCCGCCCCTGGACCGGGACAGCACCGGGTGGCCGCTGGTTCTCTGCTGGAAAAAGTTGGGGCCAAGGAGATGTCCGAAGGGGATGCCCAGGTTTTTTCAGGCCATGCCAACATGATTGTCAACACCGGCGAAGCCACCTGCGCCCAGGTGAAGATGTTGGCCAGGCGCATGAAAAAGGCCGTGGCAGAAAAATTCCAGGTGGACCTGATCCAGGAAGTCCGGTATCTGGAAGCTACCGGTGAGGCCGCCGGCCCTGGTTCTCTCCCTTGACAGAGGCTATTCATACAAGCTATTTCAACAACATTATCTTCCTCGACAGCAGAGCGTTGGTCGACCTGATTCGCAGCAGGTAAAGACCCGCAGCGGCCGGTCGCCCTTGGCGCATCCCATCCCAACTGATGGAATGAACCCCTGCCGGCATAAAGTCTTTCAGCAGTGTGGCCACCCGATGCCCAGCCACATCAAACACAGCCACGTCAACCTCCGCCGCAGAATCCAATTGAATCCGACCTTGAATGCGGGGGTTGAAAGGATTAGGCCATGGCTGATCCATCCAACGCAATCGTGGCAATTGCCCTGGCCCGGCAATACAATTTTCACCGAGCTCCAAGGTCAATACTTCCTGATTCCCCACTATTCCGACAGTCAGTTGCAAGCGCATGGAACTATCAGGAAATCCCACCTCCTGCCGACTGAATTCCAGAACCCAACCTTGGCCATCAAAATCAATCTGTCCGGTTTGGGCATGTCCATTGGCGGCCAGAATTTGCCAATGCCCAGGCTTGCCCAGGGCAAGTTCCCAGGGCCCTGATCGGTCAGGGAAAATTTGAACGGCGAATCCTTCCGCGGTGTAATTCAAGCTCAGAGCCGAGGGGTCCACCGAAACCAAAACCCGTTCCGTGTTGACCAGCACGACCGCCAAGGAAAGCCCCGTGTCAATGTTCAACACATCCGGCAGACCATCCTGACTAAAGTCTGCAACCTGTGTAAAGACCACGTTGTTGCTGGTCTGAAACTCCAGGGGGAAGACATATCCCCACACATCATTGGCCAACACAACTTGCAGACCACCGTCTCCCACCAGTTGCACAACCAGATCCGGAATCTCATCTCCATCCATATCCTGACAATAGACACTGGAAGGTCGCCCGCCCACACTGAGACTGCCAATCCGACGCAACAGCTCCCCATTGCCCAGATTTTCCAGGACGGTCAATGACTCGCTGGTGGTATTGGCTACCACCACATCCATATCCAAATCCCCGTCCATGTCAGCCACAGCCAAATATCTGGCACCGCTGTTGGCATCGATAGCCACAGGCGGACCAAAGGAACGCCCGTCATTGTTGGGCACCGTCCATACACGGCTAATCCCATCAGACACCACAAGATCAAGAAAAGAATCCTGATTCATCTGTATTGCGACCATATCAAAAACCCCAATGGGGAGACCCAGGGCCACCGGCAAAGAAAAGATCCCATCACCCTCGCCGAAGAGAATTTCGATTCCTTTCGGTCCGGGAAGGACCAAAATAATATCGAAAAATCCATCGTCATCGACGTCCGCCACCTTCATACGGGATGGACTCGACAACAGTTCTATTGATGTGTGGGGAATAAAGCCCGCCCCAGGGTCCTGAGTCAACAAGAGCAATTGCTGATCCGACGCATGCCAAGCCACCAGTTCCAATGAGGCATCCCCCAAAAAATCACCGGCCGCGAGAATTGAGGAGAAAAAGCCTAGGTCCTGGTGAAACGGCGGAGTAAACAGTCCCCCCGATGCTTGAAACGAATACCGGCTAAGCAAATCTTCACCAAAACTACCGACAACCAACTCATCATTTCCATCCAGATCAAAATCCGCCAACACGGAGGATCCGGGAAAGGGCGGTATAGGGATGGCCGGGTAACCCCAAAAAGCTGATCTGCTATTGCCCAAGAGGATACTGACAATGTTCTGGGACTTCCCCAGACAGACAACGTCATTGACCCCATCGCCATTCAAGTCACTGCTGAGAATCATTGCTGGACGACAACCGACATAGTAGGAATCCTCATGCAGCCAAAAGCCCTGGTCCAGCCTAAAAAAATCCATAAAACCACGATCCTGCACCGAGGACAACAGCCCCCAGTCCCCTCCGGGCAGGGTGATCACCTGAAAAAAGTCCGATGCAAGAGCAGTTTCAATAGTTTCGTGAACAATCAGGTCACCGGTCTCCCCCGAGAGGATACTCAGTTGAGCCACATCGGTGTAGGAAACAATCAGTTCCTGCACCCCATCCAGATTAAAATCCTCTACCCCGACCTGACGAACTTTGCCGGACAATTGTTCGTGGTACTGCAGCACATAGGAACCGTCCGGCTGTTGCCCAAAAACGCCCAGGGTTCCCGACAAAACGCCCTGATCAGCAGTCACCAGCTCCAACACCTGGTCACCATCTAAATCGATGGCAACCAGGGACCAGGGTTCATCTCCTGTTGCCAGAGTCTGAAAGATGGTCCACTGACCATCATTTTCCCGTAAAATCAGAACCTGATCAATGCCAGGCAAACTCAAGGCAAGCTGGGCCTGCCCCTGTGGACCCGGACTGAGGAAATCCACCGTTCCGGGATCTTCAGGCAATTCAACGATTTGTTCGACGGTAAAAAGAGGTTCAGAGTAGTTCAATTCGAGAAAAAACAGGCGGTCGGGGTTGGCAGTGGCTACCACCAATCCGCGCAGTCCATGGGGCCCACCCTCCCAGGGCCCAACCCACAGGACCTCGCCATCCAGAAAAAACCGGGCAAAAATACCAAAATTGATATCGCCGAAAACGTGATACACCAGGTTCAGAAAACCACCATCATCACCCACCACGGCATAATCCGTGGTTCCGTCTTCCCAAGGGATCGAGTAGGCACACAAAGGAGAGGCCAGCATGGGTTGCTCAATCGGGCCCGGAAACTCCAGTGCCCCAAAGGAATTTGACGGGAACACTACCGGCAGCAGGATGGTCAGCATTAAAAAAGACAAAAAGCCCAGGCTGGACCCAGACCTGGCCAGAATTGATTTCAAGAGATTCGGAAGCAATTTCACCAACTTTCCACACTTTTGGGATGTCTTAAGTATACGGTTATCACGGTCGCTGGACAAAAGGGTTGCCATTTATTATTGACACTCAAGGCGCCGCACCTGAAATTAATGTCGGTACTATTGAGAATTTTTCGGCAACACCCCCGCCAGTCCCGGGCTTCGGCCCCGACAGGAGCCTGTACATGTCCTTCAAATCCTTGGTTGCCCTGCTCATCACGGCCTTTGTCTTGGTTTGTCTTCCAGTTGTTGCCCAGCAGGAGGCCGGACAAGAGGACAAAGGCAAGGAGGAGCGAACCTTCAAACTTCTGCGCGATAAAGGTCATGCCGACTCGGATCAGGAAATAGCAGATGAAGAGGATGAAGCCTGGATCCCTGGTATTCACAAGGGAACTATTGAAGTCAGCTTTGCCCTGGGTATCCTGAACTTGAACACCCCCATTCTGGAACATGATCAGATTATCTACAAATACATCGAAGAAGCTACCTACTGGGGCGACATGAAAATGGAAGGTGCCAATGCCTTCAATCCCCAGTTCAGGATCGGTTACAATGTTTCTACCTGGTTTAGCATCGAAGGCATTACCGGAGTCGCCTTTGCGGATTACACTTCTTCAGTCGAAAACCGTCATCGACGGTCCAACGAGCCCGGGTCCTCCGTGGATGTCCTGGAGCCTCCTCTTGGAGAGTTCGACCTGGAGGTCCGCTCCCTCTTCACCGCCAGCCTGGGTATCAATGCCTCTATATATTTCCTGAATTTTGACGGCGATGGCAGCGGTCGCTGGCAACCTTACGCTACCGGTGGCGTCGGCAACATGTGGTACTCGGTGAACTCGAATTACGTCGACGACCCCGCCTCCACCTTGGACACCAACATCGGGGGCGGTATTCGTCTGTTGGCCGATCGCAACATCAGCATTCGGCTGGAAGCCCTTTTTCACTTCAACAATCTCCAGTTTAATCCCTCGAAAGAATTCACCAATCTCAATGATGGCACGGTCGTGGTACCTCTGGATGAATTCTTCGTTGTCGATGAAGGTCTGATCCAAACACCCGTGACCGAATTTTCTTCCCAATCCATCGGCAGCTTGGGTATCTCCATCGGCATCCAGGGTAGTTTCTAATTCTGCCAGATCGATTTTCCCTACAGGGCGGCCTTCGGGCCGCCTAAATTATTTATGGAATCAGGCCAACGCTTCCAGTGCCAGGTTATCCAGTCGGAACTCCAAGGCCTCCAGCACATGGGACTTTTGCACGGCTATGCTGCGATCCAACCTGGCGATAGTCGAGGCCACCATCAAACAACTGTGAACCGCCCGCAGGGACAGACCCAGCGGGCGTCTGATGGCATTCAAATAGCGCTTGGCAGAAATTGATAGTTTTGGCTCCGGGGTTTCGCTCCATCGTCGACTGAGGTCAGGCCAACAACCTGTGGTCGTCAACTGCCGCCAATCCTTGGCCGGTGCACGAACTACCGGACCATCGTCCTCTGCCAGGAATTCCCCATTCCAGGTGCCTACCTGAACAAACAAATCAATCCTGTCCAGCAAAGGTCCCGATAATCTGGAAAGATAACGACGCCGCTCTGCTGAACTGCACCGACAGGGTTTGATGTCGCTGCCCAGGAACCCGCAACGGCAAGGATTCATGGATGTCACCAACTGAAAATTGGCTGGATAAACCCGGTGCCCTGACCCCCTGTCCAGAGTGATACTTTTTTCTTCCAAAGGTTCACGCAAGACATCCAGAACCGCCGGTTGAAATTCTGAGAGTTCATCCAAATAGAGCACCCCGCCATGAGCCAGGGTGACCTCTCCCGGCCGCAAACTGTTTCCCCCGCCAATCAATCCCGCACGGGTCAAGGTATGGTGAGGTGCGCGAAAGGGCCTTTTATTCATGAGTCCACCATCAGGCAGGATTCCCGCTGCACTATGGATTCTGGTCACCTCCATGGCTTCAGTTGGCCCCATGGGTGATTGAAAAGCCCCCAGGATACGGGCCAGGCGGGTTTTCCCGGTGCCCGGCGGCCCAACCATCAGGATGTTGTGGCGCCCGGCCACAGCCACCACGGCGGCCTTCAACAAGGATGGCTGTCCCTCCAACCCCAGCAATTGTCCCTCCGTCAGATCCGTTGGCTGCCGGTTTCTGTTTTCTGCGACCAATTCAAGCTGTGGCTCCTCGCCGGTGCGCCACCAATGAATGACATCAGCCAGATTTTTTGCTCCGACCACCCTGACGCCCTTGGCCAGAGACGCTTCCCTGGCCTGCTGCGCCGGCACCACCACCAGTCGGTCACCCTTTTCCGCTGCCGCCAACACCATGGCCAGCAGGCCCCGCACGGGCCGCAATTGACCAAAGAGGGAGAGCTCACCCAGGAACAAGGGAATCTCTGCCCCGGTGACACAGCGTCTGCTCATCCCATCACTCCGGGCAGCCATGACTCCCATGGCAATGGCAAGGTCAAATGAAGCTCCCTGCTTGCGCACCCCCGCCGGGGCAAGATTGACCGTTATTTTTCCTGGTGGAAGACTGACGCCGCTGTTCCGCAGGGCAGCCAGAACCCGCTGACGGCTCTCCCTGACTTCGGCATTGGGAAGACCCACCAGGTGAAACCCTGGCAACCCACGACAAATATCCACTTCCACGGTGACCGCCAAACCGTCAATTCCCGCCAAGGCGCCTGATTTGATTTTTGTGACCATTTACACCTCCTGAAAATTAAGAGTGGTTGCAAGGGACGGGCCATACGGGCCTTCAGGAAAATAGCGAAATGAGGGATTTTCAGGCGGGAAGTCAGTATCCTTGGGTGCCGGGGAGTTTACATAAAACAATGAAATGACATCCGGAATTTACTGGCAGGATTGACGGATTGGCGGTCAATAAAAAAGGGGAGCCGAAGCTCCCCAAAAATCCGGGCGAAGAACCGGAAATACCCGGTCTCCTATCCTGAATATCCTACAGATCGCAAGGACGCACGGTCTTGCGGCCGTTGGCCAGGGCACGCTTTTCGGCACCGGCGATCATTTCACGAACTTTGATATCCAGAGCACCGTAGAACTCGCCGGATACATTGCATTCTTTGACATTTTCCTTGGTCTTGCTTTTGCTGATAATCATGTCAGCCATAATTGGGTTCCTCCCTAGGGGGTTTGGTCCGTTTCCGTTCACCGCCGTGGGTTACCCCGGCCGCAGGCGAGAGCGGACCTAATTTGACTCATTGCCGGGACCAACATTCCTTCACCGGCAAGCTGCGACACAATCGCCTTGGCAGGCGGCTCTGTCAAGCGTATTTTTGTCTTGAGGATGAAAAGGGCAATCGGCCCCAATCAGCCCCCAAGTCCCGGAAATCTACAATAAGGAGCTACTAATGGCCAGTGAAAAAGTTCTTTCCTATCTGGATAGTCAACGTCAAAACCATGTGGACCAGCTTTGCGAATTTTTGCGAATCCCCAGCATCAGTTCGGTGAGCGCCCACAATGAAGATACCAAACGAGCTGCCGCCTTTGTCAGCAACGAGTTAAAAGAGCTGGGTCTGGAAGTGGAAGTGATCGATCTGGGCGGCCATCCACTGGTTTTCGCCCAATCCGAAATTCGTCCCGATCGCAAAACATTGCTCTTTTACGGCCATTACGATGTGCAGCCGGTGGACCCCTTGGACCTCTGGGACAACCCTCCTTTCGAACCGATCATCAAGGACGGCATTATCTATGGGCGCGGTTCCAGCGATGACAAGGGCCAGGTCTATACCCACATCAAGGCGTTGGAAGCCTATGTGCGCGAGGGTGTGGAATTACCGGTGAATGTAAAATTCATCATTGAAGGGGAGGAGGAAGCTGGCGGCGAGAGCATCTACAAATTCACCGAAGCGAACCCCGACAAACTTTCCTGCGACGCGGTGATCGTCTCGGACACCACCTTGTACAACGAAACGACACCGGGGATTTGTTACAGTCTCAAGGGTCTGGCCTACATGGAAATCACCGTCCGAGGCCCAGCCATGGACCTGCATTCGGGCAGCTATGGCGGCACGGTTCAGAACCCCGGCAACGCCCTGGCCGAGATCATCGCCAAGCTGAAGGATGAAAACGGGCGCTGCCGGGTTCCCGGCTTCTACGACGATGTGCTGGAGTTGGATCAGGAGGAGCGCGAGGGTTTTGCCGAGCTGGGTTACACCGATGAAATTTTGTGCCAGGAGACCGGGGCACCCGTGGCCTTTGGCGAAGAGGGATTCACCACCCTGGAACGCATGTGGGCCCGCCCCACCTGCGACGTCAACGGCATTTCCTGCGGCTATGGTGGTGAAGGAGCCAAGACCATCATCCCGGCCCAGGGTATGGCCAAGGTTAGCATGCGTCTGGTGCCCAATCAGGACCCGGAAAAAATCGCCACCGCCTTTGCTGCCTACGTAAAGGAAATCGCTCCGGCGGGAGTTGAAGTGGACGTCACCAACCACCACAACGCGGCTCCGGTTCTGGTGCACCGCAAATCCGAAATGATGGCTGCCGGCATGGCTGCCCTGGAGCAGGGATTCGGTGCCAAACCGGTGTTTATCAGGGAAGGCGGTAGCATTCCCATCGTGGGCACTTTCCAGGATTGTCTGAAGTCACCGGTGTTGTTGCTCGGGTACGGGCTGAATACGGACAACATTCACAGCCCCAACGAGAAATTCCATCTGGATAATTTCTGGAGGGGGATCAGAACTTCGGCCATCCTCATGAGTGAAGCGGCCAAATAGGCATTTTTGAGTGCTTTTTGAATAACGATAGTAAATTGTCGAAGGAATTTGACAATTCGCAGGTCAGGGAGTAGTTTACTGCCTCAGCTCAAGGCGTCCCCATCGTCTAGTGGTTAGGACACCGCCCTTTCACGGCGGCAACACGGGTTCGATCCCCGTTGGGGATGCCAAAATACATAAACGCCCTCCGGGTTTCCGAAGGGCGCAAAAACAATATCCTGAATCAACCAGCCAACTACCAATCCACTTCCACACTCCAGATGTTGGGCTGGGTTGCACCATAGCTGCAATAAACAACTTTCGACCCATCCGGCGAGTAGTCAGGCCAATATCCGCCATGCATGGTCACGCGGAAGGCTTCGCCACCCACGGACGCAACGGTGTAGATCTCGGAAATCCCGGAAATAGTACTTTCAAAGACGATCTCTTGACCATCAGGTGACCAGGAAGGGTGTCCCACATAGCCGCTCACGCTGGTTATCTGGGTAGGATTCAAGCCCAACCTGGTGATGGTGTACAAGGCAACGAAACCATCCCGATTGGATTCAAAAACCAGATTCTCCCCATCGGGAGACCAGTCGGAACTGCGGCTGTAGATACCGTCAGCCGAAGTGGTCAGGCGCTGGGGGTCTCCCCCGCCAACTGGGACCAGCCACAAATCAGAGCCACCGGCCTTGTCCCGATTCGATTCAAAACTGATAAAGTTATTGTTGGGCGACCAGTTGGGACTGCCATCATCGGTTGCTCCACTGGTCAGCTGAATGGGCTGGGATCCAGGCGTAACCAGATCCAGGACCCAGATGTCCTTGGCGCCGGCCCGTTCGGATTCGAAAGCAATGCTGTTGCCGTCGGGCGACCAGCAGGGCGAGCTGTCGAAAGCGCCATCGGTGGTCAACTGCTCGGGCGTACCACCAGTGGGGGGCACCCGCCAGATATCCATGTTGCCGGCGGAATCGGATTCAAAAAGAATCCAGTTGCCGTCAGGACTGTAGTTGGGATTTCCTTCAAAGTCATCATTGTTGGTGACTTGGAAAATCACCGGAACCCTGGCCGGTGGCGCAGGGCTGGTGCTGTCGTCACTGCTGCAACCAGCAATCAAGACCAGCATCAGAATTGTCGCCAAAGTTAAGCTGCCAAATACACGCATTAAAATTCTCCTTGTTCCAACTTCTAGAACCGGCAGACACAGCAAACCACAGGCCCAAATTCCGGTTAATTACCTAACTGTTTGGTATATCGGCTTCATCTTACTAAATTTAAGAAATATTCTAAAAAAGAACAGTCTCAATCAAAAGAAATCACCTGACCAGGGTAACAGCACCTTTGGCCAAAACACCGTTGGTCTGAATCACATAGAGGTAGCGACCACTTGAAACGCCTTGTCCTTGATCGTTGTCCCCGTTCCAGTCCACCGATACGTTGTCGCCGGCGATGCGCCCGCCAATGATGGTGCGAACCAGGGAGCCACGAACATCGAAAATGCTCAGGCGGACTGAATTACCGACGTTGACACCACTGGGCAGTGCCATCTTGATGGTAGTTCGGGGGTTGCAGGGATTGGGATAGGCAGTGACTGAAGCCGTCGTGCTCGTTGCCTGGGCTTTCTCCGCCAGGAACCCAAGCATCAAATCGTTAAGACCATCCACCTCGGTGGGCAGGTCCAGATAGTGGTTTTCGATGCTGCCGGTGCTGGTGGCCAGGCTGCCACCAAACAGGAAACGAAAATCCTCGGCTACGATTTCCCGGGCACGGTCGGCGTGTGGAGCGCTGGGGCCGTTCATTTCTAGATCCAAGCCACGAAGTTGCAGATACGAATCCCAGCGAATTGAGCTGTTGTCCATGTAGGATGCGGTCAGGACATGACCCATCTCGTGGGTAGTGATGTAAGCCTGGGTGGCGGCGGCGATGGTACCGGTGCCGGGAGCCAGGTAGATGCTGTTGCCCCGGGCATAGCTGCTGTTGATGCTGGCCGCAGGGGCAGGCAGCAGATACACCGTCACGTCCAGGTCAAGGCTGAAACCATTCATATCCGCCAGGGCACCCAACACTTCATCATTGTCGAATGGCACGTAATTGCTTTGGTTGGCAGCCAAATTGATGTTGCAGACGGCGGGATTGAGGCGAATTTCGTCGGCACCATAAATGGTAACCTTGATACCGTTGGCCAACTCATGCACCTCAGAAGCGGCGGCGGCAACGCCAATGACAAGGGTCAGAATCAGCATCAGCAAAAATGTCATCAATTTGGTATTGCTGTTGCGCTGAGTCATCATGATCCCTCTCTGTCCCTTTTTCGAAATCCTGGAGCCTTCTGCTGCCCTGCCGGCTACCCTGTTGGTCTGTACCCAATATAAGGCAGGTTTCATACCTGTATGGGCAATCAGGAGCCCCTGACGAAATGCTTGAGCGGGAATGGACCAAAACCTGCATATCTCGTTAATTATTAGCACATTACAAATATTCTTTTTTGGAAATAAATACTGGTAATTCCACCCCGAAGGAGTTTCAGCGATGACCCCAAGGGCAGAATGGGGATTTTTACCCAATTTGGGTTGAATTTTCACCCACTCAACATGCAGAATTATACCACAACAAGACACCGAGTGGGGATTTTTTACATTTTATCTGGGGAATTTTCCCCTTGCTAATAATAAAAACTGTAGGGAATTTTCTGGGGGTCATTTTGAATGGTTGGGTTGTGGCCCGGTATCAAGCAGGTTGTTGAAAACTCCTCCCGGGGTCAGGCGCGTCCAAATCGACTGACCAGCATCGCCCCCATGCCGAAAAGGTAAGCCACCAACTTGATGCCGGCACCAATGATAACCAGACCATCGGCCACCATGCCGAGTGAAGGAACAAGGCCTGCCAATACGCCAAGCAGATAAACGCCGTCCAGAACCAATATTCCCAGTACCAAAACCACCCAATCCGATTTGCAGGATCCGGCAATCATGGTGCAGATACGGCGGCCGAGAACTATGGCCACCACTCCGACAGAAAGCACCGAAAGCACCATCAGGGCCACCAGAACCAGGAGAGCCACCGGAATGCCAATGACCGTCAGAACCAAAACCCCAATGAGGATGAGTCCAAGCAGATAGATCACAAAAGTTCCACCCATTCCCACCCAGAGGCTGGGCAGTGGGCGCTCATTCAATCCGGCAAGAATCCTATCAAGTTGACCGCGAGGAGTGATGGCCAGGATCAAAAGGGTCAGTAGAACCACCAAAACCAATTCACCCACTCCCAACAGCAATCCCAACAGCCCGTGCTCCGAAGCCAGAATGGAACCCCCGTCATCCCAACCGGGGAAGGGATCGACGACGACCACATCGCCAACTTCTGCCAGGATATCCTGATCCAGCCGGCCACCAACGGTCACGATCTGGCCAGTAACTTCGGCTGTTTCAGTGAGCCCCAAATTCCCAAAAACAGTGACGACATCCCCATCGACCCGGCCGGAGATTTCGCCATCACCAAAAACAATCACCACATTGCCACGCACATCCTCGTTGGCTGAAATCAACAGATTATCCCAAACCTTGACGATGTTGCCTTTCAAGATTTTTCGCTGGGGTTTCTTTGATTCTTCCCCGTTGAATCCCCAGGACCAGGACCGTCGGATTTCGTCACTCTGGGCTTCGGGCAACTCGCTGAGAATAAACTTCTGCAGCAATTCAAAGCCCTGAGTGAGCTGTTCATCCAGGTTTTCAGGAATATCAATGATGATTCCTTCGCCCTCGGCATCCAGCAGGGAGATGCGGTTGTTGGCGATCTCCAGTTCCATTTGGCTGAGTTCCCCACCGATTCCTTCGATGATGTGGGTGAAATCCTCAATGGTGTTTTGCAGGCGCTGGCGTTGCTCCTCTGTTATCTCAAAATCGAATTGCTCCAGATCCAGACTGTCGCGCAGGCCGGCAATGGCCCGACTGTATTCCTGAATTTCCAACCGCAAACTGTCTCGGGAGGCCGTGTTGACAGTGGTGGCTATCTTCAGGATTCGGGGAAATGCAGGAAATTCCGGTGCAACAGGAGCCTCATCGGGTTCTGCCTGAACAATGATGAGTTCCTGGGAAAGGGCACATTTTGGTTGCCAAAGATCAAACACGGTGATGAGGAGCAAAGACAAGATGCTTAACAACAAGGCGTAAACAGGGGCGCGATTCACCAATGAACCGCGCCCTTGAGTTGTCAGAACACCTTGCATCGACATATTTGGATCAACTTTCTGATTGCTGAGCCAGGACAACCCGGCGGCCGATGCCCTGAATCCGTACCAACAGTTCAGGCACCACCCCCGCGACCACCATCAATGGCAGGAAGCCGGAGAGGATAGGAAGATCCATGGCAACCATGCCCAGCAGAGACAGAATCGAAACACCAACACCCGCCAACCGGGTCACCCGGGAACGGACCATGGCGGGCAGGAATTCCTTTTCAAGATAAACCGGAACCCGCTCGCGCCTGATCTTTTCCATGGCACGATACCTCTGGTAATTAACCGAGGCGAGGATTTTCTCATCAAAATTGGCGGGGGCCTGATAGTCGGGAAGGTTGTCCAGCAATTGGAACATACCCTCCAAACGATCGTGCTCCACCTGGCAATCGACGCATTCGCGAAGATGCAGAAAGAGTTGAAGACTTGTTTTTTTCTCCAGAGTACCATCGAGGTATTCCTGAAGATCATCCCGGCACGATCCACATTTCATGGATGGGTTGGGATTGGTTTCCTTGCGGCCCATGACCGCCTCCTTGTTTGGCGAAAAACTTCGCTTTCCCGGGTTTCGTGGGGTAGACCGTTCACCCGGGAATTCCGTTGTTGATCATTCTAGCCGGGGACCACAACCGGTTTCGAACCACCGGCCGTGGCACCCCTCGGCCGACAGGCGTCATATCCCCCGACATTGACTTGATCACCTGTCTGGTGAGCGATTACGCCCCCGGAAAGGCTTTGTTTCAAAAAAACCACCTCTTTTTTAGAAAACAGGCAGTTCAGATATCATAGGACCGGGCCTTCAGCATTTGCTGGATCATGTTGCGAGCCCTGTGGATGCGGGCCTTCACCGTGCCGAGCGGCAATTGCAACACCACGGCGATCTCCTCATAGGAAAGTTGTTGATCATGACGCAGCATGGTGATGGCCTTGTAATGGGGTGGCAGATCCCCAATAACCTCTTCCAGCTTGGCCAGAGCCTCTTTGCGTTGCAGCACCGTATCGGGCCCAGGGCCGCTGTCCGGCAACTGGAGCTCATATTCTTCTCCATCGGCGCTGGTGGCTCCTTCGATGGATTGAAAACGCATGCGCTTGCGTCTTAGAAAATCGATACAGTGGTTGGTGGCAATGCGAAATAGCCAACTGCTGAAGGCGTAACTCTCGTCGAAACGATCCAGAAGATTAAAAACCTTGATGAAAACTTCCTGGGCCAGATCGGTAGCGTCTTCGTTGTTGCGGGACATTCGATAGCAGAGATTGTAGATGGCACCACGATAGCGGGTGAGGATTTCGGCGAATGCCGCCTCTTCGCCCCGCTTGCAACGGCGGATGGTTTTCAGATCCTGATGCCGATCGAACATGGTGCCTCCAGTTGGTTTTCGGGTCGGAAGATAGCCCGCCGTACCATCAGTGGTCAACCGGGTTTCCTTTGATTGACAGAGGATGTAGTCGGAATTAAACTGCCGTCTGAGAAGATTCAGTCAGCCCCTCGAAGGGACGATGGCCAAATATTCGGCCAACCAAACCGAGTCAGGGAGAATTTCATGAGCAACATTGAGTTTATTCAGGCCAGAGAGATTCTGGATTCACGCGGTAACCCCACCATTGAAGTGGATGTCTTTTTGGAAGATGGCAGCGTGGGCCGGGCCGCAGTTCCCAGTGGAGCTTCCACAGGTGAACACGAAGCCATGGAATTGCGCGATGGCGATAAGAATCGTTACCTCGGCAAAGGCGTGCTCGATGCCGTGGGAAACGTTCGCGGTCTGGAATCGGAATTGACCGGTGTGGACGCCACGGATCAAATCCTTATCGATCGCATCATGCTGGAATTGGATGGCACCGATAACAAAAGCAAACTGGGCGCCAACGCTGTCCTGGGTGTTTCCATGGCGGTGGCCAAAGCCGCCGCCGATTCGGTGGGACTGCCCCTTTATCAGTATATCGGTGGTGTGGCGGCTCGCACTCTGCCCGTACCCATGATGAATGTCCTGAATGGCGGCAGCCACGCCGACAACAATGTGGACATTCAGGAATTCATGATAATGCCGGTTGGCGCTCCCTCCTTTGCCGAAGCCCTTCGCTACGGCGCAGAAATATTCCATAGCCTGAAAGGTATCCTGGGTGAAAAGGGCTTGGCCACCTCCGTTGGCGATGAAGGTGGATTCGCCCCCAATCTGGGCAGCAACCGCGAGGCCCTTGATTACCTGATGATGGCCATCGAGAAAGCCGGCTACAAGCCTGGCGAGGATATTGTCCTGGCCATGGATGTTGCTGCCAGCGAAATGTTCAAGGAAGGGAAATACCACCTCGAAGCCGAAGGTGGCGAAGACTGGGATGCCGATCAACTGATTACCTTCTACAAGGATCTTGTGGAAAACTACCCCATCATGTCCATCGAAGATGGCCTCGACGAGAACGACTGGGAAGGCTGGGGAAAAATGTTCGAAGCCCTTGGGAGCCGGATCCAGATTGTCGGCGACGATCTCTTTGTTACCAATCCGAAACGGCTGCGCCGGGGCATCCAGGAAGGTGTTGCCAACAGCATCCTGATCAAGTTGAACCAGATCGGTACCCTTAGCGAAACTCTCGAAACCATTGAGATCGCCAAACGGGCCCGGTTCACCAATGTGATCAGTCATCGCAGTGGTGAAACATCCGATAATACCATCGCGGATCTGGCTGTGGCCACCAACGCCGGTCAGATCAAGACCGGATCCCTGTGCCGCAGCGATCGCATTGCCAAATACAACCAACTTCTGCGCATTGAAGAAGAATTGGATGATCTGGCCCTGTACCCCGGATTGGATTGTTTCTACAATCTGCGCTAGTTGCCCCTTGGTGCGGGTTGGTCAGACCCGCCCGCACCAGGTGTAGGATTTCAACGGACCACATGGAGGTGGCTCGGTGCATTCAAAATCGTTTTCAGAATATTTTCCCTGGTCGAAACAATCTCGACAGGGCAACCAGCACACATACACTCCTGCCCGTGAAAGAGCTCTGGCCCAGCGATCCAATGGTTTGGTCGCCCTGGCTGTGGTAATTGTCTTGTTGGCCCTGTCCCAGTTTGGGGAAGATGGCTTGGCCACCTTCCTCAGGCTCCGATCTCATGAAAAGGAACTGGTCGATGATGTTGGTGTATTGGAAGGGCAAAACGAAGACATGAGACAAAAATTGCATGGATTGGCAACCAGCCGCTCCGTATTGGAGGCTCTTGCCAGAGAAGAACACAATATGCAAAAACCCCAGGAAGAGGTTCTAACTGTACTTCCTGAGGATTCCGTCCAGAATATCCAGATTCAATAACGCATCTGTTTTAATTGCCAGGAGAAAGCTGATATTTTCCTTTCGGCTTTCTTGACAGCCCAACAGCAGGCTCCTATATTGCGCTAACCAAACGAATATGGATGCGGGGTGGAGCAGTCTGGTAGCTCGTTGGGCTCATAACCCAAAGGCCACAGGTTCAAATCCTGTCCCCGCTACCA
>JAJRZA010000088.1 GCA_024275485.1 Candidatus Krumholzibacteriota bacterium
ATCCCACCCTGGAGGTTTCCTACCAACAAAACCAGAAACAGGCCAGCCAAAATCGACTCCCCGAATCGAGGCGGAAAGTGACGCTTCCTGGTGATATTGCCCAATCCCACCAACCCCGATCCTGTCAGAAGAATCAGACCAGGGACATTGGGTGACCAGAATTTTCGATTGTCCGGTTGCCAGTAAATGGCCGCTGTAATGAAGACGAGGGTGAAAATTCCCACCACCATCAATTTCTTTTTCTGGAGAGGTTCAAAGCTACGCCACCGGAGAAAAAATGACAGGATTCCGGTGGCAAGCATTCCCATGGTCAGCAACTGAATGGCCACTGACAGGTAGAATTGGAAATCGTGGGCCAGACCACCGTAAAAATAGGGTTTAAGGGCGGTACCGCCGAGGAAAGCCGACGCTACCCCCCTGAGAACCAGTTTGGGACCCTCACTCGCGTTCCAGCCATAAGTTCCTGAAAATTCTTCGAGGTACCCGGTAGCCCAGGCGATCAAATCCCCTGGATTGAAACTGTGGGTTACCACATAACCAAGGACCAGGTAGGGGATGGCCACCAGGAAAAATACCGGCACCAGGAACTTGACCAGCAAGGGTAGACGCTTGGATTGATCGCTTCGGTGTATCAGGGCAAGGGCGCACAAAGGAGCGGCAAAGATAAGTGCCTGGTGGAACAGGGTTCCCAGACTGACGACGACCCCCATCTTCCAGGCCAGGCCGGCTGAGGGCTCTGGTTCGCAATACCACCGCACCAACAGGTAAAGAATCCAAATGGAGAAGAACTGGAAGAAAATGACGGGTTCACCTTCAGTGGAGTAGTGCCAGGGCAAATAACTGCAACCCATGGCCAGGAAGGTGAAACGGGCTGCTGGTCCCCGGGGAAGAACCAGGAGCAGGGTTTTCCTGAAGGCGATCAGGATTCCCAAGGCGCCCAACAGGCTCATCACTTTCAAGGGCAACAATGCGGTGCCACTGAAGCCCAGGGCCTGCCAAGACAATACCCAGCCTTTGCCCACAAGAAGGTAGGCCAGATGGTGGGGATGGCACAAATAAGAGAAAGGGCCATTGTCGATGTTGTTGTAATAGTAGTAGGCGTCGACGGAACTGACACCCGAAAAGGTTGAAATGTAGAGGGTCATCATCAAGATCGTCAAAAGCAGAAAATCGTGCCGCTTGATGCCTTGTACAATGGATTGGACCACGGGAGATTCATCCTGATTATTGGCTGATTATTGGGTGAACGGGGAAGTAAAAGTCTAACATGTTTTGCGGGACTGGTCAATTTGTGGGTTTCAATGTGTGGCAAAGAGGGCCGACCCTGAGGTCAGCCCTCCAACAGTCCGTTTTATCGCAAGGTTCTATCGATAGAGACTCTTCAATGCTCCAAATGGCACTTTTTCGGCAGGCACGGACTGATCGACGACGATGGTCAGATCCACGTTGGTTGTGCACGGTGGATCGTAGTCGTCGGTGGCAGCGAAGTGAATGACGTGGGTCCCGATCTGATTTTCGTCGGGATTGAAGGTCATCACCACAGTGGATGGATTCCCGTCCGTGACGATGGCGGTGAAGTTGGCCAGGCCGCCACTGTCCACCAGTGTCGTTACCAAATCCCCGGCTTCAGGCCCGATGAAACTCACCGTAAGTTCCATGGTCGGTCCGTCCTCATTCAGAGTCACGATGTTGCCCGGCGGGAAGTTCAGGGCCACGGGGCACTGGTTCGTCTCGCCACCGACTGCGAAGCAGATGTTGCTGTAGTCCAGCCAGTCGACTCCGCTGATTCCCTCGGGGCCGACGTAGTCATTGCCGGGATGATCGAAGCGACCGATGTTGAAAAAGTCGACCCCGTCACCCTTGTTCACGCCCACAGTGGCTGGAGAGCCGCCGAAACCGCCGGCACCGCCGGATGCATCGCCGGTGGTCCAGGACATGTCACCGTAGCAGAAGCAGACGTTGTTGCCCGCCCCAGGAGGCGCATCCGCAGAACCATCGCTGATGATCAACTGAAAGGTGTTCTGCAGGTCCGTGTGATTTGAATAGTAGCCGGTGTGATCCCAGGTTATGGCGAACCAACCGGGACCGCTGGTCATCCAGACAACTCCCGCGTTGTCAAACAGGGAACGGGTATCAACATCACCCCAGAACGGTGCGACCATGGGAAAGTCGTTCACGGGAAAGCCCTCGGGTGAGTAGGTGAAGAAAGGCGCTCCGAAGCTGATGTTGCCGTTGTTGTTGATGTAGCACTCGGTCTGGGGTGAACCGAAAAGGTCGAAACTGAAGCCCAGTGGAGTCACTACCGAGGAGCCGTCGTCGTTTTCGAAGCAATCGGGGAGGCCATTGGTGAATTCCACCACAGTCCAGGAAGTATCCAGAGGTATGCAGAGTCCGGAATCTCCCTGCTGGTTGCATGGCCAGGGGCTGCTTTGTGCTTCCAGGTTGGTGTCATTGATCTTGCCTGCGAGTGCGGGCATTGCGAGCGTCATAGTCATGACTAGTACAGCAATAATTAATCGTTTCATGGTTGTCCCTCCAAAATCAAATTGTTGGCGATGGGACAGGCCCTAGAAAGCGGAATACCGAGATGTTGTTTGATTTTGCTTTTCTTGCTCCTGTCCATGGTCGTAAGTACCGACCAGTTTTTTGATGCTATCCCCATGGGGAACCCCACGCCCGGCCAAATACCCCCTTTCATCTCCAGGTCGGGAAATGTTCGTTATTTCGGCGGATATTCGCCAACGAACATCCCCGCAAGGATGTATACGATACTATGAAGCCGGTGAATTGAACCTGTTCAGGTATGGTCGTGATCTCTCTGATCGTTGCCACTCTCCCACCGGACAAAGCCGGCCCAACTTCTGGCAAGAGATCACTGAGGAAGTTGCACATTACCAATTCAAGAGCATTCTTGTCAATTACATAATTTGGTTGTGCCCAAGAGAATGTAGGTGTATGCATGTCATGGGGGTCGGACTGGCCTTCTTCCACCGACCCCATTGTCCCCGGAGCGTTTGTCCACGCAGTCCAGCACGTTGGCGGACATCAAGGCTCTTTATCGATAATCTCAGCAAAAACCTTGATGGAATTCGGGAAAATTCTCTGCTCGGTTTTGGCCATGCAGTCGAGGATTATGCCTTCACCTTTCGCAGCTAATCCGAAAGAACCCGGTAGCCTTTTCTGCTCATGCAACCCGCAAATTTTCGTTCCCACTTTTCAAGGTTTCGCTCGAATCTTGAGATGGATCGTTGGGCCTGGGGGTTTTCCGGTTCAGTAAGGTATTGGGTTTGAATTAGTCCTGAAACAACTCCGATGGCTGCTCCAATGGCAGCACCATTTTCCACATCGTCCAAAATTTCACCAACCACGGCACCGGCGACCGCGCCTTGGGCGGAGAGGCAAATCAGCCCTCTTTCAATTTCGTCTCGGCTCAGGGCCACCGCGTAGCCTTCTTCAACCAGGGCATCGTATGCCTGGTAGGGATCCCAGTCGACCATCTCGCAGGTCCAATCATAACATTCCAACTGGTCCGATAATTTTTGTTCTTCGGTCTGGCCTTTTCGGGGGATGATATCCCTTTGGGCTGGATTTGTATTGTGGGAAATGGCAGATGGTTGGGCTTTGTTCGTGGTTGATTCCGTGGTTGTTGGGGTTCTCTCTTCGGCGGTAGCAAACGGTGCGGAGATCGTCATTGCCAAAAGAACGACCCAGAGAAGAGATTGGCGTTTGGCTGCGTTCATTTTGGGCATTTCGGCCTTTCTCCAACATTGAAGAGCTAAATCGAATTGTCCATCATCACGAGGAAGGATTTCATTCTGGATCATTTTCAAGGCACGTTCCGATCTTGGACTTAACCAACATTTTTCATGTATTCCGAATCGACACTATCTTAAGGGTTTTTAGTTAAAACTGGCATTTATATCGGCGGGGAGTTTTTGTCAACACCATATTTTTGATTTTCACCTGCCAGGATCCCAGAAAACCCACGTCTTACCTGTTGCCGAAATCACGACTTTAGGGCATTTTGTTGCCAAGAGTGAGATGGTCACAATTGGAATTCAGTTTCGGAAAGAGAAACGGCATGGGCACAACCCCCGTTCTGGTTTTTTTATTTTCGTTTGTTTTGATGGCTGGAGCCTCAAACGCCCAGGACGGAACCACGATGCCATCCACCACCGAACCAACCCCAGTCACGGTAGGCATCAACCTGATCGACGTGACCAACATCGATGAGGTTCGCAGTACCTTTGAGATCGAATTTGACGTTGTGGTCCGCTGGCAGGATTCTCGACAAGCTTTTTCAGTGGAGGAAAACGGCACTGACCGCATCGTTTATGTGGGAGCCCAGGCGGATAAGTTCCACCAGGATGCCTGGTCAGCGCAGATCGTTGTGGCCAACCCTGTTGGACAGCCTTCGGTTGGCAACAAGAAGTTGACCCGATTCGCCGATGGGCGGATTCAATTGTTGGTTCGTTTGAATGCGACGCTACGGGCCGATCTGGACTATCGAAGATTTCCCTTCGACAAACAGACCCTGCCCATTGAGTTGGAATCCTTTGCCTGGAACAGGGATCAGGTTACTCTGGTGGCCGACCCGGAACGATCCGGCTTTGACGGTCGTTTTGGGCTGGTGGAATGGTCGGTGGGTGAATTGGAACACAGAACCGGGGAGATAAAACGCCTGCGCAACGACAAGCCAATCTCGACTCTTGTATACGAAGTAGAAATCGAACGCCACTCAGACTATTTCCTGATGAAGATATTCATGACCGTGCTCATCATTGTATCTCTTTCCTGGGTTGTATTCTGGATGAGCGACTAAGGCCTGGGACGGCGCGCGGGCATATCCACATCGGGTATTCTGACGGTTATTGCCTACCAATTTGTTACTTCATCCGCCTTGCCAAGAGTGGGGTATCAGACGGTGGCCGACCGGGTCATGACCCTTTCGGTGGTATTCATTGCCCTGACCATGCTTGAGTCCATTGTTGTCGATAGGACAGACCGTGTGCGGCCGGGCTTCAAATTGCGTGCGGACCGTATGTGTCGATGGGTTTTCCCCCTGGCCTACGGTTTGAGCCTGTTGATCATCGGTTTGTCTGCAGGGTTGTTCTGAGTATTTGACCTCGCCCGTGGCCGCCACCACCTGGCGGGCGCTGGGCCAAGTTAATCCGGCGCTCGCTGCCCGTTTGCAGTCCACATGGCAATCGAGAAATCGATCCCAAAGTAGACTGCTACCAACAACCAACCCAAGGTAACAACTACCCATTTAGAGGCATTTGCGATGCGAGTAACTTCTTGAAACCATTTTGGTTTCAGACGGCACCAAAATCACTTTACCCCAAGATTAAACGAAATCATTGAAGTTATGGGCTCTACTTGGCCCAAAGCCAAGAAATGGACCCCAAGGGAAAATGGTAGATGGGCGACCGCCCGAGTGTCTGGTAAAATTCGGTTTCCAAGC
>JAJRZA010000089.1 GCA_024275485.1 Candidatus Krumholzibacteriota bacterium
GGACGACGCCTTCGATCCTTGCGACCAGTGGTCGTTCGCACCCATCGACGTCTTCAGTGGCCTGGGTGAGCACATCGCCGACTGCGGCGCGGTGGTCAACGAGGCGACCGGCTGGGGTTCGCTGAAGGTGCAGTTCCGGTAATCGAACGGCTTTGTCAAATTTCTCGGTCGGGAGAACCCAGGCTAATTCGCCATATCGTTTGCGCAGAGCCACTTGGCCAGGGTTTGGAATATTTCCTGCCCGTCTGCAGGCTTACTCATGTAGTCGTCCATGCCCGAGTTGAGACATTTGTCCCGGTCGCTCTGAAGGGCGTGGGCGGTAAGAGCGATAATGGGCAGTTCATGATAGCCCGGCCCCAGACTACGGATCGTGCGAGTGGCTTCGTAGCCGTCCATGACGGGCATTTGACAATCCATGAGTACGGCATCGTAGGCGGCGATCCGAACCTGAGAAACAGCCTTCTCGCCATTGTCGGCAACATCGACCACAAACCCCAGCTGTTCAAGGATCTTTTTGACGAACAGGCGGTTGATCGCGTTGTCTTCCACCAGCAGGATCCGGTACTGCTGGGGCGTGAATGAAGCGGGAATAGCCGGCAGTTCCGGAACCGTGGCCTTGGCGCCGGGGGTTTCGACCTGACCGAGCGGCAATCTGAACCAGACTTCCGTGCCTTGGCCTTGGGCGCTTACAACGCCGATCGTTCCCCCCATGAGTTCGACAAGTTTCCTACAAGTGGCAAGTCCCAGACCAGTTCCCTGGTGGTTGCGGGTCAAAGTCCCGTCGGCCTGAACGAACTGGTCAAAAATCCGGGGTTGCTTGGCCCGGGGAATCCCGATGCCGGTGTCCTTCACCGCAAAGCAGAGATGATCGCTGCCGACCGCCTGCTCACACAGGGAGGCCCGGATGGAAATCAAACCCTCACCGGTGAATTTCGACGCGTTGTCGGTCAGGATTGAGAAAACCTGGCGCAGGCGATCGGCATCCCCATTCACCATTTCCGGCAGGTCGGCCTGGATATCCAGAGATAAAGTCAGGTTCTTTTTGCCGGCCTGACTTCTTGCTGTGTCCAACACCTTCGCCAAGGTTTGCCGAAGGTCGAACGGTTCCTGCCGAATCGTTACCTTGCCTGCCGCAATAGCGGCAAAGTCCAGAATATCATCCAGCAGGTCCACCAGATGACGGGAGGATCTCAGGATATTGGTAGTCCACTGGACCTGGTCCGTGGTCATATCGGTATGGCTCAGCAGTTCGGTCATACCCATGATGCCATTGACGGGAGTACGCAGTTCATGATTCATGTTTGTCAGGAACTGGTCCTTCATTTCCACGGCTTCCTGGAGCTTTCTCTCCGCCAGTTTGCGTTTGGTGATGTCTTGAATGGTGCCACTGATATTGCTCTTGGCACCCGCATCACCGGGGGTTTCCTCACCATAGATATGCACGAATAGTTTTCTGCCGTCATCCAGATTGAATTGGGCATCCAGGTTGATGGGCTCGTGCGAACGCAGCACGGCCTCATACGCTTGACTCAGGGATTCCCGATCCGCGGGGCTGATCGCGGCCAGAAATTCTCTCACGGGGTAGTCGCGACGTCCCGGTGGCAGACCCAGGACCTGAATCGTATCGTCGAACAGGCGGATGGTCCGGGCCTCGGCGTCGAACTCCCACAGGCCCACTGCGGCTGCATGCTGGGCCCACATCAGTTTTTCCCGACTGTGCCTGACCTTCAGGTATCCCTGCTGGATGCGCATGATATATTTGACGCGCATTTGGAACATCGGCCAGTCAAGCGGCTTGGTGATGAATTCCCGGGCACCCAGGTCGTAGGCTTTTCGAACATCGGCGATATCATCCATGCCGGTGACCATGATGATGGCCGCAGCTTCGCTGCCGGGGATGCGGTTCATTTCCCTGCAGGCGGTTAGCCCATCCATGACGGGCATGTTGATATCCATCACCACAAGCGTGGGGTTCCGTTTACGGAAGATATCCAAGGCTTCGGCACCATCAGCGGCTTCGTGGATAACCAATCCCAGGTCCTCCAGCGCATTCCTCATCAGATCCCGCTGCAACTCGTCGTCGTCGACGATAAGGATCTCGTTCCTTGGAAAAAATCTAACCGACAACACTTGGTTTCACCTCCGCATGCTTTTCCAGGGCCTGCCTGGTCTGGGCGCTGACGTCCATGAAATATTCCAGTAGCTCCGTATCGCCCGGAACCATCCCCGCTCTGCCGTCGACTTCCAGGGCTCGGCACAGGTCAGTCAGGGCCGCCGCACCCAGATTGGCGCTGCTTGATTTCAGGTAGTGGGCCGCATCAGTCAACAGGCACGAATCACCGGTCCGGATGGCCTGCAGAATTTCCTGACACTTCTCGTCATACTTGAGGAAGTACTTTTCCACCGCCATCCTGACGATGTCGGGTTTGCCCGGCCGTTGCAATTGCCGGAGTTTCTCGAGGGTCTCGACATCCAGAATCCTGGTCGCCGAGGTTATGGTCTCTGGGGCCATGGTCGCTGGATCCCCGGCTTCCACGGTCGGACTATGCTCAGCAGGAGGAGGATCAGTTTCAGGTGCGGACTCAGGCAAAATACAGTCTGCGGGCAACCAGTCATTCAGCACGGCAATAAGCTGTTCCCAAGTGAAGGGTTTGCTCAGGTAGCCGTCCATGCCCGCAGACCGGCATTGGTACTGCACTTCCTTCTGCACATTGGCCGTCAAGGCCACGATACTCAACCGGCCGTTCTTGCCGTTGGATTGCAGGGCATTCTGCTTTTCCAGTTCTCTGATGGCGGTGGCTGCGGAGAAGCCGTCCATGCCGGGCATATGGCAGTCCATGAAGACAAGGGGGAAGACCTGTTCCCTGACTGCCGCCACGGCCTGCTCGCCGTCTTCCGCCACAACGACTTCCAAGCCAAGCATTTCCAGCATGCCACAGGCGACTTCCTGGTTTACCGGATTGTCTTCGGCCACCAGGATTCGGCCCTTGAAGAGGGCTCCGCGTGGGGCCCGATCCACCGCCGCAACTTCGTGCCCGGGCGAGTCAGCATTGAGATTCTCGATCAAGGCCCTGGCCAGTACCCTCTTGCGGACAGGCTTGTTCAGGTAGGCGTTCACTCCCTGATCCTGCAGTTCCCTCAGAGCAACGTCGGAGTGGGTGGAGCTGAGCATGATCAGGGGTGTTTCGGCATAATTCTCCCGGCTTCTGATCATCCGGGCCAGTTCAAGGCCATCCATGTCCGGCAGCAGCAAATCCAGGACGACGGCATCGAATCTCCGGCCGGCGGCAGTCCCCCCATCCAGCGCCAACAGTGCTTCACGTGCGGTGGACGCTTTGGCGGTGTTCATGTTCCAGGAGGCGGCGAATTCAGCAATAATTTCCAGGTTGACCTGGGAATCATCCACCACCAGGAGGGTTTTGCCGGCCAGTTCCGTCCTGTCCTGATTGATCATTTCTGCTTCATGTTCGGGGCGGGCAAGGTCGAGGCGGAACCAGAAAGTGGAACCGTGACCTTCACGACTTTCGACACCGATCTGGCCGCCCATCAAGGTAACGAGTTGCTTCGAAATGGTAAGCCCCAGGCCCGTACCACCGAAATTGCGAGTTGTAGACCCGTCCGCCTGGGTAAATGCCTCGAAAATCAGGTCCCGGACCTCGGGGGCCATGCCAATGCCGGAATCAACCACCCGGCACTGAAAAGCCAAATGGTTCTGAGCTACCGTCTCGGGAATCACCTGAATCAGAACTGTGCCTTTGCTGGTGAACTTGATGGCATTGCCGATGAGGTTGACAAGCACTTGGCGGATCCGCAGGCTGTCACCGGATACGGTTGATCGAGCCTGGGTTGGCATATCAAGAATCAGTTCCAGACCCTTCTGCTCCGCCTGCTCCACCATCATTTCGGCGACATCCTCCAGGAGCTCACCCAAATGAAAGTCGTTGGCGTCGATCCTGAGCATCCCCGATTCGATCTTCGACAAGTCCAGGATGTCATTGATGATCCCCAGCAGGGAATACCCGGAACTCTGAATAGTCTGGGCGAAATGGGCCTGCCGACCGGTCAGGTTGGATTCCACCAGAAGCTCAGCCATACCCAGCACCCCGTTCATCGGTGTGCGAATTTCGTGGCTCATGGTGGCCAGGAATTCGCTCTTGGCGCGGCTCGCTGCTTCGGCCTCATCTTTGGCCCGGTTGGCCTCCCGCGAGGCGACCTCCAGGGTGCGAACAGTGGCCGTGAGTTCACTTGTCCGTTCGGCCACCTGCTTCTCCAGTTGCTGCCGATGGTCCTTCAGCTTGGTATCACGTCGATTGATTTCGACCAGCATCTCGTTGAAGACTTCCGCCAGGACTCCGAATTCGTCGTTGCACTTCATTTCGACTTTGGTGGTAAAATCCTTGCTCTTGCTCACACCCTGCATGGCGACCATGAGTTCCCGCACCGGCTCGGTAAATATTCGCTGCAGCCGTGCCGACAAAATGAAGAAGAGAATCAGGGCGACAAAAACGATGCTCAGGGAAACCAGGGAGACGCTTCTTACCATGTGGCGCAGGTCACTCTGGTCGTTGATGATATGCAGGGTCCCGACGACATCCCCTTTGATGGTCACGGGAGCGATGACCTGCAGGTAGCCGTTCCGGGTGATATCGGAGGGACCGACTGAAGATCGCAGTGCCTCCAATTGCGGTGCGGACAGACTGAACGGCAGGCTGTCTCCGGCTGCTGGCGACACGTTCGGGGACTGGAAAAAGCTGAATAGCTCCCCTTCCTTGTCATATAGATAGGCGGCCACGATACCTGGCTTGATCTTGAGTGCAGCCAGAGTCTGGGTGGCTGCTTCCTGATCACCGAAAGCCAGGGCGGCACCGCAATTCCAACTGATCACTGACGACATCGTGTGCATTTCGTCGACGATGATCCCGTGGGTGCGCTTGTATTCGGTGGTGACCATGGCCAGCATGGACACCAAAAGGACCGTCGTGCCGGTGACCATCATGATCATCATCAATTTGGTGCGGATGTTCATGTTCCGTGTATGTATCAATGGATTTCCTCGCCCTTGTCGATCACCTTGGCGGCCAACTTGAGGATTCTGGAACTGATGGCAATGTTGTTGGCCCTGGCGTTGTCCAGGTTGACTTCGAAGCGAATCCTGCCGTCGGCCAGGATGAGATTCAGAATTCCCGATGATTCCAGGAATCCGTTCATTTCCCCGATGGTCAACACGGACGCACCAGCCAGGGCCACCTGAATCTGCGGCCACCTCTCCCGCTCGGTCCGCAACAGGTAGAGCAGGTGACAACCCACCACATCCTGGGGATCGTGAGTAAACTCAACCTCCAGCCGGCGGCCAGCGATGACTTTGCCGTCGATATCCGCAAAAGCCATGGCCTGACTCGGGTCCCCAAAGACGACGATCCGCAGGGTATCTGATGTCCGGTCGAAAGCAGTATCCGGCCAGCTGGAGAACCGCGCAAAGTTGAATACCAAGGCCGACTTGACCGCATACTCAGCCTTGGGCGCAACAGCGGCACGGGCTGGCCGTCCGGGGTGCAGCAGCAGAAACAGCGGCAAGAGCAACAACAGGACGGACCGTTTCGCGTTGCGACACGGGCAAGGCCTGGGCACGCTGGTCACTAGAATGACCACCTGAGCCGGGCATAGTAGCTGCGAGGCACCTCGGTGGCGGCCGAGAAGCTTTCCGCGATAAACTCCATGTGATTCTTGTCCAGCAGGTTCTGGCCGACGAGGTCCAGCCGGAGTCTGTCCCGTATTTCCCAGCCGAGACGGATGTCCAACGCGGTGTAGGACGGCACATCACGGTTTCCCAGGAAGTTGGCTTGCCGGACCGTGAATTCGTCAACGTAGCGCACGATCAGATTCAGGTCGACGACTGCCGAGGGTTTGATACCGCAGTTGATGCTCATGATGTGTTCGGGCGCGAGAGAACCCTGGAGGTCCGGGTCCTCGGTCTCCCGGCTGTCGTTCCTGAACAGGGCATAGGCAAGATCCCAGCGTAGCCATTTTCGCGTCTGCCAGGCCACGGCAGCTTCCACACCGTAATTGGACTCCTGGGTGGAGTTGTTGAAGGTAACGGGCATGATCAACCGGGGATCATTGCCCACCAACAGCATTTCAATGTCCCCGTTGGAAACGCCCTGCAGGTCGGAATAGTCGTTGTAAAAGGCCGTGATATCCAACGAAACGTTCTCAGGAGTGAGACGGTAGCCCACCTCGTAGGCCATCATGTTTTCGGAAGAATAATCCCCGTTGCCGACCACCATGACCTCGACGGGCAGAGGAGCAGGGTTCATTGAAGAGGCCGGCTGAATCACGAATGCCAAAACACCGAAACTGTCGTCGGCCCTCGATGGAGTCCGTACGGCACGGGACACAGCACCCCACAGGCGGTGCTGCCGGGCGGCATGCCACATGATGCGGGCATTCGGCTGAATCTCCCAGCCGGTGTAGTCGTTGTGTTCAAACTTGTTGCCCACGGTCAGAACCACGCGGCCCTCGCTCAGGGAAACCTCATCCTGGACGAACCCACTGAAGAGATTCTGATCACGTTGACCGGCATTCTGCATTGGTACCCGGCGCTGCTTCACGTCGGTGGTGGTGTGCCGGTAGTTCAACCCCCATACGAATCCGTGTCTGCCCGAGACGAAATGATGCTGAAAATCGTAGTCCAACTCGCTGACCGCCTGGTAGGCGATGGATTCGTCCCTGACGGAGCGATTGAAATAGACCTGCAGGGAAAGATCAGAGGTGGGAGAAATCGTCTTGGACCAGCGGCCGATGATATTGCCCCCGGAAACCTCGGCATTGTCGTCGACAACGGACTGGTACGGTGGATCGACCACAGCGTGGGTTATCTGCTGGTTGATTTTCCCCGCGTAGATATCTCCTTGCAGCGTGATGGCCTTGTCACTCGCCCCCTGGGCATCCAGCCTGAACCCGCCCCGGACCATTTGCCAGTCATCCCCGGCATCCAGTCCGTCCGGGAACGTATATTCCCTGCGGGAGTTTGCTTTCCCGTAGAAGCGGGCAAAAGTGCCCTCCGCCAGCTTGGTCCCCCAACGGAAGGCGCCTAACCCCTGCTCATAGTCTCCGGCACCAGCAACCGCCAAACCGCCCTGAGTATCGGCAGAATGTTTCGTAATGATGTTTATCACACCGTTGACGGCATTAGCTCCCCAGAGGGTCGATCCGGGCCCACGGATGATTTCAATGCGCTCGACATCCGCCAACATCACATCTTCCTGTTCCCAGTAGACACCGGAAAACATCGGCGTGTACAGACTGCGCCCGTCGATCAGGACCAGCAGCTTGTTGCTGTAGCGACCGTTGAACCCCCGGGCGGTCACCGCCCACTTGTTGGCGTCGATACGCCCGACATGCAGGCCCGGAACCAGGCGTAGAGCGTCGGGAATATTCGTCACACCAGCGCGCTCCAGGTCTTCGCCGGTGAGGACAAAAACGGCGGCGGCGGCATCGAACTGCGATTGAGGATGCTTGGAAACCGAAGTGATTTCCACGTTCAACAGGTCCTCAAGACTGAGATCCAGGGCGAAGTCCTCCTCGTTATCTCGTCCGGCCACAGCAGCAATAGCCGCAGAGCCAGCCACAGTCAGCAGAATAAGGGCCAGCAAGATCGGTATTCCAGAATTCAGCTTGCAACGCATTGTTCTATCCTCTGAGATTGTTCACCCGACCATGGGCGAATGGGTCAAGGTCAGAATGGAAGTTCCCTAAAGGTGCCTTCAGGTTCGGATCAGGTTATCTATCGACAATAGACAATCATCCTTTAGGACGATTCTGATACTGGTTGCCATGGCTCCGTCGTGTACCTGCAGCAGGGAGTGGGGCTTCCCTCCTCACTCTCTGGATTGGGGTTGATCGCCACCGGTTGCGGCCGGTTTGCACCAACCAGCCCACACACCCATCTCCCCCTTTTCTCAACCCCTTGAATTCCCATTGTAAAACCCCATCCTGCAGACCATAATTGACGAACCCCATCACCAAAAAACGACTAAGGAAGAGACCATGAGCAAACCCATGCACGGCCGCCACTTTATCACCACCCAGGACTGGGCCGACCACGAGATCGAGATGCTGCTGGAAACCAGCGGCGACCTGAAGCGCAAGTTCTACCGCGACGAGCCCCACGCCCTGCTGCGCGAC
>JAJRZA010000090.1 GCA_024275485.1 Candidatus Krumholzibacteriota bacterium
CAGCGGCACCAGCCACGGTGTCGTGACGATAAACCATATGATCGGATCCCAGCCCAGATCCCAGTCCGGCGAGGTCTGGTACCGGTCGCCGAGAATCGCGACCCAGACCATGCTTGCCAGGGTGGCCGCCGGCAGGAAGCCGGCAAGGAACCACCCGATGTTCTTGAGAAATGCTCCGGGTTTCAACGCCATCTTGTGCCTCCAGCTCAAGCCGCCCCGGCCACCCTGAATACGCCGCCTAAGAATAGCATTGTCGAACGCATAATTCCGCGGAAGTAAGACGTTTTATCAGGCATTGGTAGGTGACTTCTTCAAATCCACTTCTGCTCCCAGAGTCCCTCAATAAATTCAGCATAGGGTAAAATTAGAATTCCCGATTCGGTTTTTCTCGCTCGCTTTTCCAAGCATACAATGATGCGCTGTTTGACTTCAGGGAAATCCTTCTTGAACTGAATCAGTCCCTTCAGGTCCGAACTATTGATACGGGCTTTCCCTTTGGCCTCGATGGCAACCTCTCCTTCACCAAGAATAAAATCAACCTCGGTTCCACTGGAGAGTCGCCAATAGGAGAGATCGTAGAACAGTTCGCTGTAGTTTGAGTGGGTTGATAATTCGTGAAAAAGCCAATTCTCAAAAGCCTTGCCGAATAATTCCGATCCCGGCTCCACTCGGCCACGTTTGGCCAGATGATTGACGACACCCACATCACGGAAATAGAATTTCGGGGCCTGTATGGTTCGACGTTTGGGACGTCTTGTGAATGCGGGGAGGAAGGCGCCCAGCAGGGTATCGACCAGGATTTGGTAGTGGTCGCGCACTGTGGAAACGGCCACCCCGGTTTCCCTGGCGACATTGGACATATTCAGGACTTCGGTATCGCCGATGGCGGTAACCCGCAAGAAGTCGGCGAATACCGGCAGGTTCCGCGTCAAACCCTCTTCGAGGATCTCTTCCCGCAAGTAGTCATCGACATAACTGCGGATGAGAAGTTTCGCGTCGTCGGTCTTGTAGTGATTGGGCAACGGGCCGTTGTTGATGAATTGGAGCAGGGAAAACGGCTTGCCGATTTCCCGCATGTTGAGCCCGAACAGCTCATATCTGACTGCTCTGCCACCCAACAAATTGGCGTACCCTCTTTTGACCTTTCTCGCACTTGATCCGCTGAGGGCAAATACTCTTCCTTCCTCTTCGATCAGCCAATGGATTTCGTCAAGCAATCTGGGAGCTTTCTGGATTTCATCGATGACTATGAGCTGGTCCGGGGGCAGGGCTTGAATCTCTTCCCGCAATACATACGGAGTCTTCAAATACCGCATCAATTCATCAGTTTTTAGTAGATCAATTCGTAAGGCATTGGGATATAAATGTTTAAGAAGAGTTGTTTTCCCTATTTGACGAGGGCCCCACAGAAAGAAGCTCCTTTTGGGCAGCTTGGGCAGGGGCGCCAGTCGGTGGAACATTTAGCGAGCCTCCGTGAATATGCATGTATATTGACGAAACCGTACAAGAATTCTTGTCGGACGTCAAGCCCAATAGTAGCCCTGGAGTGAGGTGGACCCCATCCTGCGGATAGTTCTGCGGCCTTACCAGGATATGGTCCCATGAACGTGTGGGCGCACATCAAAGATGGCGCGGGTCGATCCATAGGGTCTAGTGCTTGTCGCCCACCGCCCGGTAAACAATCACCTCCATCGGATCCTCGTCCTCATACTCCCTGCCCGCCCCCCGCTTGTCACCCTGCTGGGTCGAACGGTCGACCCGGGTGCTGGCCATGGCGCTGACCACGTTCTTCAACCGGACCACCCGGCCGTCCGGCAGGAACCGCAGCACATCCAGGTCCTGGTCGTGGGGCACGACCATCGTCCGTGTCTCCAACAGGTGCCCCGTCAGGTCGAAGACATCGGTGACCACGTTGCCTTCCCCCTCCGCCCGGCGCGACGCCACCGGGTCGGTGATCCACAGCTCGTCACCCATCACCTGGATACTGCCGATGGCCGGGTCGGTGTCGGCCATCCGGTAGCTGATCGGGGGCAGTTCCTGGGTGCTGGAAAAACTGTACCCTTCCTTC
>JAJRZA010000091.1 GCA_024275485.1 Candidatus Krumholzibacteriota bacterium
CAGGATTTTCTGGACCGTGGTGTATCCGTGATACATGAGGTCCAGAAAATCCTGACTTTTTCCGCTGATGGTGTACCATGGCAGCAACTTAAGTGGTTTCGGTCAACGTGGTTTTGCATAGTTGGGGTTTATGGTTGACCCAAACTTCCTGGCTCTCCTTCCAAAGGATTTTCGGTGGCACCCTACCTTTTTGCCCTGTTCTTGCTGATAATGGTGATAGCCGGCATTTACGCTTGGCGTCAGGAAGAAAAGCGCCGCAAGGCTTTGCGCACCTGGTGCAGACGTCAGGGCTGGCGTATGCTGGATCACAGCGTCCAGGGGTGGCATGTGGATTTTCCCGGCATCAAGCTTTTCCAACAGGGACGCAGCCGGGAAGGTGATAACATCATCACCGGACATTTTCGCGGGCGGACCGTAACCCTGCTGGATTATGAATACGTGACCGGGTCGGGAAAGAATCGCACGACCCATCGGCATGGGGTAACCATTCTGGGTTGCGATTTCCCCACCATCCCACTGCAAATCCGGCGCGAATACTTTTTTGACAAGGTGGGGGAGTTCCTCGGTGCGGGTGATATTGATTTTGAGTCGGCGGAATTCAGCCGCAAGTTTCACGTGGAAAGTGCGGATCGCAAATGGGCCTACGACATCATCCACACGCGCACCATGGAATATTTGCTGAAGGCCCCGGGGTATTCTGTCGAATACGGTTTTAGGGAGATCGTGATCATGAACACCGGGCGGTGTACTCCCGGGCAATACGAAGAGCAGGTGGAGATGGCCATGCAACTCTACGAACTGACCCCCGGCTACGTGATCAAACAGATGAAAGGCGAGTGAGCATGTCCCTGGTTTTTCCGTTGGGATTTTTGGTTTTGTTGTTGATCTGGGTGGTGGCTATTTACAACTCTCTGGTGAAGATCCGACAAATGGTGCGCGAGAGCTGGTCCGGCATTGATACCGAACTCAAAAGGAGGTACGACCTGGTTCCCAATCTGGTGGAAGTAGTCAAGGGCTATGCCGCGCATGAAAAAGAGTTGTTTTCCGCAGTTACCAAAGCCAGGAGCCGGGCCGTGGCATCCACCGGTGATACCAGCAGCCAGGCCAGGGACGAACGGGTTCTGGTGACCAACGTACGGCAACTGCTGGCGGTGGCAGAGTCGTACCCGGACCTGAAAGCCAGCAAGCACTATTTGGACCTGCAGGAGGAACTTTCCAACACCGAAGACCGCATTCAGGCCGCGCGACGTTTTTTCAACGCCAATGTGCGTGATATGAATACCCAGGTTGAATCTTTTCCCACCAACCTTCTCGCCTCGGCATTCGGTTTTCAAAAGGAAGACTTCTTTGAAGTGGAAAAAGCCATCATCCGGGAGGTGGTGGACATCTCATTTACCGACCTTATTTGATTTATCAGTTCAGTTTTTGTTTTTCCAGCCGAAGATAATAGTGACGTCAGCTGATTATCTCTTTAATTATGGAGAATTTATATGACCCTGCAGGAAAAAATACGGGAACTGGAAGCCAAACTCCGGGCCATTGCCACCCAAGGCTTGGAAATCCCTACGGAACTTGCAGAACATCTTGAGGTATTTGATCGCGCGGCGAGTCAAATGCTGGTGATGATGGATGAGGTCCTTGCTGTCGCTTCTTTGGAGCCGGATCCCCAGCATAGCATCTCCAACTTCGCAAGCGCTCCTGATCTCACGGACCCCGATAGTCTGGAGCAACAGCCAGATATATCCGTTCTGTTGGTGGAAGACAATTTTGTGAATCGCAAACTGGCTGTCCTCATCCTGGAAAAAGTTGGTTGTCGGGTGGACGTGGCCCTCAATGGTGAAGAGGGTGTGGACAAGTTCAAGTCCGGTAACTACGTGGCCATATTTATGGATTGCCAGATGCCCGTGATGGATGGGTATGAGGCGACCCGGGCCATTCGGGATCTGGAAAAAGCCGACGGGTCCCACATTCCCATCATCGCGGTGACGGCCAATGCCATGAAAGGCGACCGGGAAAAATGCCTCGAATGCGGTATGGACGACTACATCGCAAAACCGCTGTTGCCCAACGATCTTCATGATGCTGTGAGCCGCTGGTGCCGGGTGCCCGTCTGACGACATTATAGCAACCAAAATCCGGATTTGAACACTCTTCCTGCCAGCCCTTGCGTTTCGGCGTGTCTGAATTATAATCCCTGCTCTGACCCATCATCATTAGAATATGACCGGAGTGTGTCTCATGAGCGGATCGCGTGCCCTGTTCACCCCCTTTGCTCTCCAAGCCGAAAAAATCGAGATGGATGCCGACCTGGTATCCGAGTCCAACGTGGAACCCTGGGCCAAACAGTTCAAGCTAGGCACCGCCGGGTATCGGGATCTGCTCGACCCGGAAGACCTGTTCAATTTTGGTGTTCCTTTCAATGGCTTGAGCGCCGCTTTCATCCTCGAAGCCCGGGCTCAACTGGCCGACGAAGCCGGCATCCGCAGCCTGCACATCGGTGGCGAAGTCCGTCCGCATACTCAGGAGTTCATTGATTTGGCGGCACGCATCTATTCAGCCCACGGTATCAGTGTGCATCTGCGGCCCGAGGGGATGCGCACGACTCCCATTTGGCTGAGCAGTTTTGGGGTGTTCTACAATGAATTGGATGGTGGAGAAAACTTCACTGCATCGCACAGTCAGAATTACAAGGGTGGCTGGAAACCCATGGAGGCGGCCGGAGGACAGTTGCTGGAAATGGCAGGCATGATTGCCGACCGGGTGCGCGATCTGGTGAATCAGGCCAAGAACGATGGTCTCACCATTCACCTGGCTGCGGCCGGCAATGATTTGATTCACCACGACTTCGATCCGGTGGCTCCTTATGTGGAAGTCTTGAAAAAAGTAGTGCCCGCCGGATTGGTTGCCGAAATTGCCCCCGCAACCGCCAAAGGCTTTCGCGCAGGTTTTTGCACCGAAGGCGGCAGCATGGCTCCCACGGCCCGTCGCATTTTTGAGGCCCTGGGTGTGACCATGGACGAGGGCGGCACCGTCTTTTTCACCCACGAGGAAGAGAGCAATTCCTTTCACGGCATCGGCATTCTCGACGGTGTGAACCACGGTGTTGATCCCGGCAAATGGCAGGTCTACAAGCATGTGGGAGCCCAGGAACTTTTGCGCGATGAAAAGTGCGATGTTTTCTTCATCTGGGATCCCGACGGCGATCGTTTCAACATGGTTACCGTTGCACCGGCTGCCCAGGCCGAGGAATTCAAAGCCGCCGGTTTGGAAGTGGATCCGCTGGATGACGACCGTTGCTGTGTTTTCTTCAAGCCCAATCAGATTTACTTCATGCTCACTGCCCTGAAAATCCAGTCCCTGGAAGAAGCCGGGGAGTTGGGCAACTACAACTGGATCGTCGCCAGCACCTTCCCCACAAGCATGAGCATTGGCGAGGTGGCCACCACCTTCAACAAACGCGCCGACGCAGCTCTGGCTACTTTCCGGGTGCCGGTGGGATTCAAATACTTTGCCTCCCTGGTTGGCGATCTTGAGAAACAACTGGCCGATGGCAGCTCTGAAACCAGTGCCACGGATGTGACGGGGGTGAAAACCATTTTCGGTCCCAAACCTCGCTTGTTGATGATGGCCGAAGAGAGCGGCGGAGCGGCCATGGGACCGGCCGAACCTGTGAGCAGCCGCACGGGCCTGCGGACAAGCCTGGCTGCCAAAGAAAAAGACGCCATGCAAATCGGACTGATGTCCTTGTGCCTGGCCGCTCGATTGCACCGTCAGGAAGGCAGTTTTGCCGCTTACTATTTGCAACTGCTTGAGGAGTTTGAGACCCGCTACCGCTTTTATGAACGTCGCGATGTGACATTGTTCGATGAAAGTCTGAAAGGTGTTGAACGGGATCAGGCCAGAGAAGCCGGGAACGCAAGGAAAGAGGCCACGGTAGCATTCTTCGGATCACTTGAAGGCAAAGAGCCTGTCGAAGTAACAGGTATCCTTGCTGGTTTATTGCCTGCCGGAGCCAATCTGCCCGAAATCAAGAGGGTGTTCCACGCTGGCGATGGTACTTTTATCGAATTTGAAGACCAGTGGTTTGAACTGAGGGCTTCAGGTACCGACGCTGTGTTGCGGTATTACATGGAAGGCCGGTACCAGGAAAAAGTTGCTGAATTGAATGCGGCTTTTGAAGGGATGAGGATTCCTGGTTAACATTTTCGAGAGATTTTTTCTCGGAACCGAAATTTTGGTCAACGTGGATATTTCAGGGGAACATCTCCGGAACTCTGCCCCACGCTCCCATATTCTTCAGTATGGCAATCCTCGCAAGTCGGGTCGCTTGTGAAACCCTAGCTCCGTTCTTTCTGACGATCAGCGGAAGGAAGTCGCAGATCCATGGTCGAGCCCTGGGTGGAAAGAATGAGTATGCGCGGTTCATTTTCCAAACGAACCGGTTGCGGCAGTATGCGCCTCTGCAGAAGAAGCTGAATCTGCCGTTCATCCAGCCTCGTTCCTTTAAACTCTGATTCAAGAACAAACGAACAACCCTCTTTCCAACCAGAGCACCCATAGGCTCTTTTCCCCTTGATAACCTCTTTGTCGCAAAGCGGACAACTACCCCAGCGGTTGGGATCAAGTCGCCCGGTGACGGTGCTCTGGATCATGTTGCGTATGTAGTCTTTTATTCCAGTCATAAATTGCTCGGCAGCCAGCTCGCCGCGTTCGATCTGCTTCAGTTTTTCTTCCCATTCGCCGGTCATTTCCGGAGATTTGAGCAAGGGATCCTGGATGAGTGCAATCAGGCAGCGGCCCATATCCGTGCAGCGAAGCAGCTTTTTATCACGCTGGATATAGTTGCGCCGAAGCAAGGTTTCGATGATGGCCGCACGGGTAGCCGGCGTACCAATGCCACGCTCCTTGAGCACCTCGCGCAAGGCGGCATCTTCAACATATTTGCCGGCTGCTTCCATGGCTCCTAGCAGGGAGTTTTCTGTGAAATGTTTTGGGGGTGATGTTTTTCCTTCATGCAGGAAAGGCTCATGCGGCCCGGATTCCCTTTTTTCAAAAGCCGGTAGATCCTGATGATCGCCGGTGGTCTGCTTCTTTTTCTTTTTGGGAAAAAGAACAGTCCAGCCGAGATCGACAATCTGCGATCCTTTGGCCTGGAATTCAACCTGGTTGCTGATACCGCTGACGGTTGTGGTGTCTTTGATGAAAACAGGATAAAAAGCAGCAACGAGTTGCCGGGCAATGGCGTTGTAGACGAGCTGATCATTGGCCCCGATACCCTGTGGTTTGATACCCGTAGGAATGATGGCGTGATGGTCGGTCACTTTATTATCGTCGATGATCCGCTTGGTGAAAGGAAGATTGTTCAAATCAAGCGGGGCTATTTGTTCAGGCCAGATAGCCTTGAGCTGTTCAAGTATTTTGGGTATACGCGGCGACATGTCTTTGCTGAGATAACGCGAATCTGTTCGTGGATAGGTGACGAGTTTGGCTTCATAAAGATTTTGAGTCGCGCTCAGGGTATCGGCCGCGGAAAGGCCGTGTTGTTTGTTGATCTCGCGCTGCAGTGTCGTCAGATCAAAGAGCTGAGGTGGCTGCTCCTTTTTCTTTTTGGCGCTGATGTTCGTGATTTCAAAGTCATGATCAACAGTTTTTTCAAGCAGGGTTTGGGCTCTTTTGGAATTTTCACTGCGCTTGCCGCGGTATTTGAAGACCACATCGCGATATCGGGTGCACAGCTCCCAGAATGCCTCGGGACGAAACTGATCAATGGTATCATCACGCTCCACGATCATGGCCAACACCGGTGTCTGAACGCGCCCGATGGTCCAGAGAACCCGGTCTGAGCCACCGCCAATGCGACCATGCCGCACCGTGTAGTAACGGGTCGAGTTGAGTCCGACAATCCAGTCGGATTCACTGCGACAGCGAGCGGCCGCGTAGAGCGGGTCGTAGTCGTGTCCATCGCTTAGATCCTTGAAAGCGGCCAGGATGGCTTCGGGTGTCAGTGAATTGAGCCAGAGACGGCGGATGGGTTTGTCTTCACATTCGCACAGGGCTAAAATATAGCGGAAAATCAATTCGCCTTCGCGCCCCGCATCGGTGGCGCAGACAATTTCGTCGGCCTGATGGAAAAGTGTTTTGATAATCTTGAACTGATCACTGACTCCACGGTTGGAAATCAGCTTGAGCTTGAACTCATCCGGTATGAAAGGAAGAGTTTCTTGCGACCAGCGTTTGAGGGCAGGGTGGTATTCGCCGGGTTCCTGAAGGGTCACCAGATGCCCGAAAGCCCAGGTGACGGCGCAACCTCGTCCTTCAATAAATCCTTTTTTTGAGGAATTTATTTTCAGGACCTTGGCAATATCACGCGCCACAGAAGGCTTTTCTGCAATGATGACTTTCATCGAATTTTGTCTAGTACCGGAACAAACCAAATAACTCCACACCCTCAAATGCGGGCTCAAACTTGCAAACACCGCCGCTGCAAAGGAAACCGGCCTGCCGGGAACCACCCCACAGGTTGATGCTGCCGCCCCTGCTGATGGTGTAGGAAATCTGGCCTGCAGGGAATGGGCCCTTGTTGTCGTCGCCCTCCAACTCCCGTTGTTCGTCGTATTTGTTGTTCATCTCGAAAATGCCCGCGAAGGCCCAGCGCGGGGCCGTCTCGTATTCCAGCTTGAACCAGTCCACGTCGTAGGCGCCATCGTCGAAACCGAAACCGCCACCGAGGCGCACGTGTTGGTGCTCTACCTGCAATGTCCAGCTGTGGGTTTGATCCACCAGCCAGATCAGTTCACCCACGATGGATTGTCGCAATCCTTCATTGTCCTGGTATCCAAACCCTGCAGTGGCGCGGAAGGGACCCAGACCGCTTTTTTTGACGCTTGCGAAAGCCAGCTCGTAAACCACTTCATCCTCAAGGTCCAAAAGCCTTGCGCCACTGGCCAACAAGGTCCAACCGTGGTCATCGGAGTACATGATGTCCAGGTTGTTACCTTTTTCATCATCTGAATTAAGGTTGTGTGGTGCACGGTTCAACAGGGTCCAGGTGAACTCCCGGGCCAGGCTGGGCGGACGGTTCAGGGTGGTTTTGCCATCGGCGTTTTGTACCACCCTGAAACGTCTGTAGTAGCTGTTCTCCCAGCTGATGGAGAAGGGACCGTGGTAGAGGTTCAGGTTGCCGTAGAAAGCCGAGCCGTCGTCTGCTTCGTCGGTGGTCCGATCGAATTCGTAACCGGTTTTGAAGCCCTGCTCCACATAGAAATCACCAAAACCGAAGTGGTGCCTGACCCGAAAGGATCCGACCCATTCCCGGAAGACTTCGTTTGTTGCGTTGGGGCCGTTATCCGAGCGGTAGGTCAGGCCCGAGCCACCCAGGAAAAGGTTGCCCAGCACATTGTATTCGGCGTCCGCACCACGAATATCCAGAGCGCGTACGCTGGGTGTTCCACTGAAAGCAGTGGCGCTTAGCCTACCCTGCCGGGTGGAGGCCATGATGCCGTCCAGGCGGGTATCAATGCGCACCACGCGGTCTTCATAGGAGTTGAATACCAGCCCACGGCCAAAAAGTCCGTGGAAGTGACCAACTCGCACATCGGTTGGACCGCTGTTGAATTCAAAGAAGCGGTGCACTATCTCGTTGCGACGGTTGCCCTCTTCACTGGGAGCTTGGCTGTTGAGCATGATTCCGGTGCGGAAACTGCCGAGCTGGTAGCTCACATCCAACCAGTTTTCGAAAATTTCCTTTTCGGTTTCCGTGGAGAAGGAGTATTTGAATTTGTCGGTGGCACTGACGGCTTCGGCCCACTGGGGCTTGCCGGTCTCAACCTTGATGTCGGCGGCCTGGTGGGCCAGCAACTTCTCTATTTCCTGCTGCAGTTCCTCTTCGTCACCTTCCTTGTAGCCCACATGACGATAGACCTCGCGACCCTGGGCATCGACAATAAGCAGAAATGGCACGATGCCGCCAACCTGAAGCAGGGAGGTTAACACGGCTCCGGTATCCATGGGTACAATGAGGTTGTCGTAGCCTTTGGAACTCAAAAATGGTGCAACCTTGGCTACACTTTTTGAATTGTCTGTGTTGACGGCCAGAAAGGTGATTTGCCCTTTATACTCACCGGCCAACCGGTTCAGGTGCGGCATTTCCTTCAGGCATGGTCTACACCAGGTGGCCCAGAAACTGATCACCACCGGGCCTTTGGCCAGGGTTTCATGGTAGTTGATGGTGCCACCGTCGACAGTGTTCAGGGTCCAGTCGGCCACCGAAGGCTTTGCCTGGACGCTGAAACCAAAACCAAGAAAAAAAACCATGCAAATCGTCATCAGCCACGGCGACCGACGGGTGAAAGGGATCCGTTCCTGCATTTTCTCTCCTTGAAGCCCGTCGGTTTTATTTTACCAAGGTCATTTTCACGGTTTTGCTCTGATCCGCGAGGCGAACCCGGGCAAAATATACGCCCGTGGCAAGGTTGCGACCTTCGTCGTTGCGACCATTCCACACCAGGTTCTGAGGACCGGGGGAAACAGTACCCTGGAACAGATTACGCACTGCCTGTCCCCTCAGGTTGTAAATGACAACTTCGCCGGCCACGTCCCGGGAGCCACCAACCTCAAACAGGATGCTGGTCTGGGGGTTGAAGGGGTTGGGGCTGGCGTAGGGCACCGAAGCCATCAACGGTGCGATAACATCCCCTGCCGGGGTCAACTGGCCGGCGAACCAGGCCAGAACCTGGCCCATCAAGGCGTTGCGGTTGGCTGCGGTGTCGATTCCTTCAAAAGCAAAGCCGCAGAAGAACACCTTTCCGTCACCATAAGTGGCTCGGGTGGCTGCGGTGCTGCCTGTGTCGTACAAAAGGGTGGCAACGGCATTGCCCATGGGGGTCAAGGCGTCCAGGCTGTCGTTGTTGTCGGCGCCATCGCCACCAAACAGATTGAAGGCAAGGTTTTCGGTGACGACATCCCCACCCGGACCGTAGGCGCTGTCGGCAAAGAGCTCGTCAGAAACAAAGTCGGTCATCAGGACGCTGTTGAACCAGCCATGGGAGGTTACGCTGTAGAAGGGACTGCCGGGGTCGCAGGACTCGTAGGCCAGATTCTGGCCACTGAGGAACAGGCCGCCACCATGTTGGATGAAATAGGACAGGGCTGCGAAATCTTCAATATTCAGGCCACCTTCAACAGTTCCCGCTTCCCAAACCACGGTGTCGAAAGCACTGATCTCATGAATACCCAGGGAACCCATTTCCTGACGTTTCCAGGTGCCCAGGGTTTTGCCTTGGGCCAGAAGGGCATCGCGATACCAGATGTCGCTGCCCATCTCGTCGTCACCGGCAACCAGGAGCACGTCCAGGCCGGGAGTGATGACTGTGAAGTTTTTTGTATCGCTTTGGCCAGGGTTGTTGCCGCTGGTAATAGTGATGGCCAGTGATCCTTCATCCACGTCACCAGGGGTAAGGTCGATGTCCACATTGATCATTTCACCATCACCCAAAGGAACCTCTACTTCGGTGATGAACGG
This sequence comes from Candidatus Krumholzibacteriota bacterium, assembly GCA_024275485.1. Taxonomy (GTDB): domain Bacteria; phylum Krumholzibacteriota; class Krumholzibacteriia; order LZORAL124-64-63; family LZORAL124-64-63; genus LZORAL124-64-63. The sequence goes on from JAJRZA010000091.1 coordinate 9,521, forward strand.
AGGGTAGCAGGTTTCACCCACACAAATGGTACCTGTCCATAAATCCGAAGCATTTTTAACCAGGGAAACAGTATAGATGTCGTCGGCTCCACTGTTGTTGGTCAGGGTGGTGTGGAAGGGAACCAGCTCCAGGATGTCGGCAACGGCTCCCTGGTCCGTGGCGATGAAATCAAAATCCAGGCCGCCGGCGCCAGGCGTGTTGACGTTGAAGGTCCGGGTTTCACTCAGGGCGGGGCTGCCCTGACTTCTTACGGTGATGGTCACCGATCCGATGCCCTCACTGCCGGGAGTCAGATCAATGATGAGGTCATCTTCCATTCCAGCGGCCAGGGGCACTTCAATCTCGGTGATGAAAGGAGGATAGCAGGTGGTGCCGAAACACATGGTGGCGGTCCAATCATCCGGGGCGTTTTTGACCATGCTTATGGTGTAGATGTCATCGGTGCTGCCGGTGTTGTGCAGGATGTTGTCGAAGGCCCCTATGATGGCGATTTCAACTTCAAGTTCCAACACCGGGGCGTTGAAATCAAAAGCATAGTCGGCCAAAGCGGAGCCCTGACTCATGGTCAAAGCCAGCAGAGCGGCAAGCAGGGTCAGAATGCGTGATGTTTTCATGGGCGGTTGCCTCCAGCGGTTGGGCGATTGAGTGTATTGTCATCAAGAAAAAGTGCAGCAGGGGAGGGTGCAGCAGTGGTGCTGATGCCGGCCTGCAGAATGGCTCTGGTGACGTCGTTTTGTACGAAAGCGATTACGTGCAGGGTGTCGAGATCCCAGTCGTCTCGATTGACGGTTTCATCAAAGGTGACAGTTTGACCAGTGGTCATGGCACCCAGGGTCGGCAGTGTGTCCACTCGATCACGGAAAAGCCAGTGGAACTCGGTTTCGCCCTGATTGCCTGGCGCTTCTTCATATTCGAGGAAGTCCTGGACAAGGGCGATGTACAGGGTGTGGCCGGTGAGGTCCACATCCTCCATGGCAGTTACAGTGGCTGAAAGAGGAACTGTGGTGTTGCTGAAATCGGCGGTGATGTCGATGAGAAATCCCGGCACTTGATCCAGGACTACATCAATCATGGTGGCCATTTCCGAAGCAGTTGGAGTGTTGTTGGGCCCTGATCCAGTAACCCTGCTACCTTCGATGGTCATCATCGGAATGCCGCCACCGAGGTCTGAAATATAGTAATCCTTGCGAGCATTGTTCTCGTCAATGTTTTGCCGATAGTGGGGGTCAAGGGCGCTTGGCCAGAACATGCTGAACTTGCAATATAGCACCCGGTCCAGCTCGTAACCATCCAGATGCATGAGCGCTTCAACGTTGGTGGCCAACTCAGGGCATCCCGCGCAATCAACATTGGAAAATCCTTCCACCATCACTGTCTTTTTACTGCGGAAGATAAAGGTATCAATGGGCAGTTCCGTGGTCTCGTGCTCCACAATGGTGACGGTGTAACCGGCGGGCGAGACATACCTGCCGTCCAGATTCAGACTCACTGTCACATCACCGGCTTCGAGGCCGGAGATGGTGGCGGGAGTCACTTCGCCGGTATCATTTCCATCCATGAAAATGGCTGCCCCGGCTGGATTGGATGTGACGAGCAATTGGGTTGGCGCGTCGGAGCTGAGGGCGAAATTCTGAGTCACATGATCGGCTGGACCAAGGTTCAATGTCTCACTGTCGGGTGCAAAGAATCCTTCCATCTCCACGGCAACTACGTAAAGGTCGGGTATCAACTCAGAGAATACGAAAGGAGTAATTTCACCGGTATCTTCACCATCGAAAAAGATGGTTGCTCCCGAAGGAGTGGAGGTGATGGTGATGGATCCTGGCTCAACGGTGGGGGCAACCCGACCGCAGGATGATACCAGCAGGAGAACGGTCATCAGACCACACATCAGCACCAGGGCCAAAGAGGCCCGTAGCGTGACAAAGGGGAAAGCGCGCAATTTTTCGCCTGTCGTCGTGAACCCGGATTGGATGGAGCAAAACCAGGTCTGGTGATAGGGAAGGCAGACACAATACAATTATACGACACAATTGGTTCAAATGTCAATGGTGCCCCAGTGGTGGATAAACCTAAAGGTCAGTGATTACCATTTGTAGTTTATGGAGTTAGCCGAAAAAACAACTTGGTGAAAACCTGAAATTTCTGAATTTTCCGGGATCTCCCACCAATCCTTTCGACTACCTGTGCTCGAAAACTCAAAAACAGCCACAAACACCCAACAATAGTGGCAATTTTGTGTGAAATGTCCGGTTTTTTCGAAAATTGATGATTCCCTTTCAATCTCAGATGTGGTAACCTTCTAAACGGTACGGTGGGGAACCCGTGTCATTCGAGTGCAGTCTGCGGAGAAGCCGTAATTGCATTCGGATCTGCTCATTTACGCCCAAGGTTTTGTCCAAATTTTGCTGTGCTGTTGGTATCGGTCTTCCCCATCTGACAAATAACTTCAGTTTTCTGTATTACCTCAGAAAGGATCGACACATGCGCTTGAGAATGATCCTTGGCGCTCTGATCATCTTCGTCTTGACGGCGGGGACGGCCATGGCTGCCAACATTTCCGTGACCGGAGAAGCCTCCAGTCTGCAAATCTCCAGTGAATCCCGCAGCGGTATGAACTTCCATGTGGAAGTAGGCGGACTGCAAACCATGGATGTTACCACCAAAGGTGGCGACTTCACTCGCCTGATCATTCCCGGATTCCACACTTCGATGGTTGAAGGACAGCCTCAGCTGCCCATGATGAACAGTCTGATCTCCATCCCCGTTGGCGCCAACGCCACTGTGGAAGTGCGCAATGTGCGGACCCGAACCATCAAACTTGCTGATTACGGCATCACCAATCCGGTGTTCCCCGTTCAACCCAGCCTGTCCAAGAGCGCCAATCCCGACGAAGTTGCTTTCGTCATGGACCGCGCAACCTACACCCTGAGCGAGGTCCGCAACGAGATCGCCCGGGTGGTGTATCAGGGCCGCATGCGGGCCATGGACCTTGGACGCCTCGAAATCAGTCCCGTGGCATATTTCCCCTCACCGGTGAGCTTGAAATCATCGAGAGCCTTGATGTCAGCATTGCTTTTTCTGGCGAAGACCGTGGTTTGGCCCAAGATCTCATGGCCAGCACCCACAGTCCCTTCTTTGATCACCTGTACGCCGGCATGGATGGTTCCCGCAGCTTTCACGAGGGTTATCCCGATCTGGTTGCCGACCAGGTGACCTACGTCATAGTCACCCCTCCCATGTTCGCCGGTCAAATGGCCGATTTCGTGGCCTGGAAGACCGAACGTGGTTTCAAAGTCATCCTGGCAGTGACCGGTACCCCTGAAGTGGGTTCCACCGCGACCGAAATCCAAAGCTACCTGCACGGTCTTTACAACAACGCCACCGTGGAAGACCCGGCACCCAGCTTCGTGCTGTTCGTCGGAGATGTGGAGCAGATGCCCACCTTCCTGGAATCCGGCGATGCCACTGACCGTCCCTACTGTGCCGTTGATGGCGACCTGGTACCTGATATGTACTATGGTCGATTCAGTGCCACGGACCCCAGTCAGCTTCAGGCCCAGCTGGACAAAACCATGATGTACGATCAGTTCACCATGCCTGATCCCAGCTACATGGGTGAGGTGACCATGATCGCCGGTGTGGACTCGGGATTCGGTCCCACCCACGGCAACGGTCAGATCAGATACGGTACCGAGCACTATTTCAACGCTTCGCACGGTATCTTCAGCAACACCTACCTGTACCCGAACTCCAACCAGCCTGCGGCCATCGTCCAGAACTGTTCCGATGGCGTCGGCTACATCAACTACACCGCCCACGGCAGCCAGACCAGCTGGTCGAGCCCTTCGTTCACCCAGAGCGATATCAACGGCTTGACCAACTACGGCAAGTACTTCCTGGCTGTGGGTAACTGCTGCCTGACCAGTACTTTCGATTATGGCGAGTGCTTTGGCGAAACCTGGCTGCGCGCCGAAGGCAAGGGTGCCATTGGCTATATCGGAGGCTCCAACTCCACCTATTGGGACGAAGACTATTGGTGGGGAGTTGGCTTCCATCCCAGTGCCGAAATCGACGGCTCAGCCTACCCGGTAGCAGACACCGGCATGGGTGCGTACGATGGCGTATTCCATGACAACGGTGAAGTCCAGGACACGTGGTACGTGACCCAGGACGCCATGGTCTTCAGCGGCAACCTGGCCGTGATGGAAGCCGGTTCCGGACTCATCACCTACTACTGGAATATCTACAACCTGCTGGGGGACCCCAGCATCAGCATCTACATGGGTGTCCCCGGGACAAACAATGTGGGTCACGTTCCCACCATCTTCATGGGGCAGACCCATCTGAATGTCACGGCCGCCAACGGAACCTACATTGGTTTGACCCAGAATGGCGTGCTCGTCGGTGCAGGCACCGTTGACATCAGTGGCAGCCTGGATGTGGAATACACCCAGTTGCTGACCCCCGGCCAACCCGTGCACATGGTTGCCATGGCTCAGAACCTGGAACCCTACATGGCCGATATCATGGTCATCGTGCCCGCCACCGTGACCATCGATCCCATGGTCATCGACGTGAACACCGCCACGGACATCACTGTTACCGTGATGGATGCCGATGGTGTCGTGCCCCAGGAGGGCATCAACGTCTGGGCCGAGGGTCTGGATTACAGCATTGCTCCGGTGATGACCGACGCCAATGGTGTGGCCGTGATCAATGTGAACTACGCGTACGGTCCTACCTTGAATATCGTGGGCCAGGACCCTAATGATACGTACCGTCTGTTCACCGAACAGATCACGGTGAACGCAGCGGACCTGACTGCCCCTGACCTGACCGTCAGCACGGACATTGGTCTGAGCGATGCCTTCGCCCTGAACCTGCCCGGTACCCTGACCGCCACAGTTGGCGAAGGTGGAGCCACCGTATTTGCCCACATGCCCGACGGCAGCGTGGTCAGCGGTCCTGCTCCCGACCTGATCGTGACCCCTGGCCAACTCGGCATGGTCACTGGCCAGATCGCCCTCAGCGGTTACAACATCTACAGCGAAGACTTCGAAGTCATCGAAGCCTACGGTTCCCTGAGCGGCAACGTGACCAGCGGCGGCAGCCCCATGGCCAACGTCATCGTCAACGGTTTGGATGAGTTCGGTGGCAGTGTGTTCACCGCCATCACCGACGTCAACGGCGACTACGCCCTGGCCGAAGAAGAACTGGTTGATACCTACACCATCGTGATCGATCACTTCGGTTACCTGCATTTCGAGCAGGAGTTCTTCCTGAATTACGGTCCCAATGTCTTTGACATTGTTCTGGATGCCGCCCCCAGTGGCGTGCTGACCGGTACTGTTATGGACTCCGAGACTTTTGAAGGCCTGCTGGGCACCGTGTACATCTACCGTACCGACAACGGTGAACTCTATACCGAGGCCAATTGTGACGAGACGGGTGCCTACACCACATCGGCCCTGCCCTACTTCACCTACAACGTTCGCGTGAGAGCCTACCATCACGTGCCGGCTACCATCGAGTTGGAAATCCTCCAACCCGAGACCATCAAGAACTTTGCCCTGGACCCCACCAACGGCGACCTGCTGCTGATTGACGACACCGGCACTTCAGACGCCAAGGGTGTCAAGATGGGTGGCAAGTTTGGTGAAATCTTCCTGGCGGATGGCTATATGCCTGTCGGAACCAAGAGCAGTGCCACGCAGATGGCTGACGATCTGACCAACATGGGCTTCTTCGTCACCGTGGTAAATGCAGCCGCTGTTGATCCCGCCGATTTTGATCTGGTCGACCTGGTGATTTTGTCCTGCGGTGACAACACCTCGACCCTGGGCAACGCCGCTTTGAAGAATGCCTTGGTGAATTTCGCCGCGGCTGGTGGTCATATCATGCTTGAGGGTGGCGAACTGGGTTACGACCAGTACGGCGACAGCGCCTTCGCCAACACCGTGATGCACACCAACGACTGGAATTCAGACAACGCCGGCAACGTTGAGGTCGCCGATGCCAGTCTGTACATCCTGAACAACCCCAACCCGTCCTGCCAGCCCATGACCCTGACTTACAACGGTTATGGTGACAGTGACGCCATGGCGCCCAATGCCGACGCCGTGATGCCCATGAACTGGTCGAGCTATCCGACTGATGCGGCCATGATTACCTATGATCCGAACCCTGCTCCCGAGGGTGGACAGATCGTTTTCTTCACCTTCAACTACATGGCTGTCGACGGGGGGCGTTACGCGTTGCTTGAAAACTCCGTTCACTGGCTGCTGACTCAAGAGTTCGGCGACAGCTCAGTGTCCGGTCATGCTATGCTGACGGGTGAAAGTGATCACAGTGGCATCACCATCACCGCCATGCCCAATGGTGGAACCACCACCACCGGCAGTGATGGATCCTACAGCCTTGATGGTCTGTATGCAGGCACCTACACCATTCGCGCCTCCAAAAACGGTTGGTCCACCGAGGTTCAGGATGTGGTCTTGGAAGAGGGCCAGAGCCTGACCGACGTGAACTTCGTGCTGACCGTGACCTATGAAGCCGAAGTCTGCAGCCAACCCGGTTTGGCCATCCCGGATAACAACCCCGCCGGGGTCAGTGATTCCGCCTACATGGATACCGCCGGTTTGATCACCGACGTGAGTGTTTATGTGGACATCACTCACACCTGGCAAGGCGATTTGATCGTGACCTTGACCAGTCCTGCCGGCACCAACGTTGTCTTGCACAACCGAAGTGGCAGCAATACCGACGACATTCTGGGCTGGTACCCTGCCGAGCTGACTCCCGCCGAAGATCTGGCGGTTCTGATCGGCGAGGAAATGTCCGGCGAATGGACCTTGAGTGTCAGCGACAACGCTGGTGCCGATCTGGGTACCCTGAACGAGTGGTGTGTGCACTGCGTGTATTCCGGCGGTACAGTGGGTGTGGGCGAGATGCCCATGATCGCCACCGCCGTCAATGGCGGAACCGGCCTGAGCTGGGAGTATAATACTGCCATGTACGACGGCTTCAATGTGTACCGCCGCACCGCCGGTTCGGCTCGTGAACAGCTAAACACCGAATTGGTGAGCAGCACCACCGGTCTCGTTGAGTTTGTGGACAACGGTGAGGGCCTCAGCGAAGGCCAGATCGTTTTCTACAGCTACAATGGTGTCGTCAATGGTATTGAAATGGGCAGCAGTGCTGAAGTCGAAGTCAGCTTCACTTCCGGCCTGCCCACGGTTGTTGCCTTGCACGACAACTACCCGAATCCCTTCAACCCAATAACGAACATCAAGTTCGACCTGCCTCGCAGCAGCCATGTCAAGCTGGCGATCTACGATGTCGCCGGCCGACTGGTCAAGACGCTGGTCGATGAGGTCAAACCCGCGGCCAGCCACAGTGAATTGTGGGATGGCACAGACCGCACCGGTCGTCGGGTTGCCAGTGGTACGTACTACTACGTGCTGCAAACCGAAGGCTTCAGCGCCACGCATAAGATGATGCTGGTGAAGTAGTTTCGGATTCGTTCACACTGGTTCGAATTCACATTTGAACCATCAGGCCCCTGCTTTGGCAGGGGCCTGTTTTTGGCTGAATTGTTCTGAATTTGTGAACAAATTGGCCTGCAAGTAATGTTATCTGATATCAAACCACAGTTCAGGCAGGAAAAAATTGACGTGGATACGAGGGATCACTGGATTTTACTCATCGTTATATGTTATAATTGATTGTAAGAATTTGAACCTCGATTTCCGCCACTTTTTGTTTTGGTGGCATTGAACGAGGACTTGTTAACCTGGTCACTGGTTGACCTGTCAACTTGCCTGCCCGATTTTCCGGAAGGATTGATGATGAAGCTGGATTCCTCTGGATTCCGTACGCGCGTCACCATTGCCGTGCTGACCGCCCTCCTGTTCGCTGTTTCCATTTTTCCGGCCATGGCAATTGCCGCCGACTTGGCCGCCATTCCCACCGACGCGAACGGTCTGCCCATGTGGACCATCGCCGAGTGGAACGATTTTCCCATCCTTTTGGAACTGCCCCGCCACGAGGATCTGGAAAGGCTGCTGAACGAAGTGCCCATCGCTTCCTTCAACAGGGAGCAGCTCACGGTCAATTTTGATACCCCCAAAAGCTACTATCTGATCTTCAGGCCCCGGGTGACCGAAGCTGAAGCTGAAGCCCTGACCCGGGCAGGCTACACCTTTGAACGGGTCCAGGACGTGGAAAAAATTGCCCGTCAGCAAGCTGAATCTCTTTGGGCAGAAAATTACGACATGAAAGGTGACGAACTGCAAAAAAGCATCACCTCCTTCGATTATTGGCCGACACACGCCCAGATCGGGTCCTTCCTGGCCAACCTTGCGGATACCAACCCTGACATTTGCCGCACCTTCTCCTGGGGCCAATCGGTTCAGGGACGCGAATTGTTTGGCATTGTTGTTTCAAACAATCCCAACAGCACCGAAGCCGAGCCCGAAGTGCGCCTTAGCAGCACCATGCACGGTGATGAAGTGCCGGGCATGGTCATGTTACTGAACTTCGCCGAATACCTGGTGACCAACTACGGCCAGCTTGGCTTTGAAGACGTGACAAATCTGGTGGACAACTACGAAATCCACATCATGCCTTTGTTCAATCCCGATGGCAACGCCGCCGGTAACCGCTCCAATGCCAACGGCGTGGATCTCAATCGAAACTTCGAAGAACCTGCCGGCACGCATTCCATTCGGGAAATTGAAACGATCAATTTCATGAATCATGCCAACAACCATCACTTCGTGGTCAGCCAAAATGGACACTCCGGTGCCCTGGTTGCGAACTACCCCTGGGACTACACCTACACTCTGGCTCCGGATGACGCAGCCCTCCAACTGTTGAGCCTTGAGTACAGCACTTACAACCTTCCCATGTACAACGGCGCCTTTGACCAGGGAATTACCAATGGAGCCGCGTGGTACATTGTATTCGGTTCCCTCCAGGATTGGTCCTACGACCAAACCGACTGCATTGATGTGACCATGGAATTGTCCAATACCAAATGGCCCCCAGCTTCGGCTCTGCCTGGGCTTTGGAACGACAACCGTGAAAGCCTGATGCATTATACGAAGGCTGCCCGATATGGAGTCAATGGCGTGGTTACCGGTTCGGATACCGGCCTGCCTTTGGACGCGACCGTGACGGTGACCGGCATCTCCAAAAACACCCATACTGATCCTGAGCACGGTGATTATTACAAATTACTGCACACCGGCACCTTTGACATTACCTACAGCGCCGAGGGCTATATCAGTCAGACCATTGTAGGCATTTCCACCACTTGGGGAACACCCACGGTGCAGGATGTCGTTCTGGATCCAGTGGCCCATGGCGACGTCAGCGGTGTGGTGACCGATCTGGGTGGCACTGGTCTGGATGCCAGCGTGAACATCTTCACACGGCCGGTGGGAGATTATGTGACGACTGTTCAAGCAGTTGCCGGCAACGGGGGCGCCTACACTGCCCACCTGGTCTACGGAGACTACCGTTTGGAAGTCGTCAGCAGCGGGTATGCAACCCAGAATGCGGATGTGACCATCAGCGGTACGCCCGTGACCCAGGATTTTTCCATGGGTGCGGCCGAAGAAGTGGTTCTGTTCTTTGACGATTTTGAAACCGGAATCAGCCAGTGGACCGGTGACTGGGGCCTGACCTCTCCCGCGGAAGGCTACAATTCAGACAACAGCTTGAATGACAGCCCGGGTGGCAACTATGAGAATTATGCCAACACCACCATGGCCATGGGCGAAGGGGTGGATCTTTCCGGCGGCATCAGCGGTGAAGTGACCTTCTATGCCAAATGGGAAATCGAAAACAACTGGGACGCCTGCTTTTTTGAAATGAGCACCGATGGTGGTAGCAACTGGACTGCATTGGCCACCAACTTTACCCAGGCCGCCAGTGGTCAGGGTGGGCAAACACCTGGTGGTGCACCTGTCTTCGATGACAACCACCCCAACTGGTCACTCAATACGGTGGACTTGGCTTCCTATCTGACGGAGACCGACGTGCGATTCCGCTTCCGCCTGTCCAGCGACTCCAGCATCACCCGCAGCGGATTCTTTTTAGATGATTTCCAGGTTCAGGTTGTGCGTGAGCAACACAGCAGCCCCGTGCCGGGTGCCCTGGTTCTTGCTGCCGGTGTGAAAGCCTGGCCGAACCCATTCAATCCGCAGACCACCATCCAATTCACCAACCCCCGCATTGGCATGGTGACGGTGGGCATTTACGATATCCAGGGTCACCTGGTGCGTACCCTGGTGCAGGAAAACCGGGCAGCGGGTGACCACTCTGCGGTGTGGGACGGTCTGACCAACTATGGAGGGCAGGCCTCCAGCGGTGTATATTTTGCTCGGATGATTGCCGGCGAAGAACACGCCACGACGAAGTTGATGCTCGTCAAGTAGAAGACAAAAACTACCAGTAAAACTGCGGGACCCGGCAAATGCCGTCAGGGTTCCGCGGTTTTTTTACAAGGTCAGGCCTTGGCTCTTTTCCAGCCAGGTGGATATGATTTGCAGGAGTTTATCCTTCTGGAACGGCTTGGTGGCAAAGTCATTGCAACCAGCCTGCAGGCACTTTTCCCGATCACTGGCCATGGCGTTGGCAGTCAGGGCGACGATCGGCAGAGGATAGTCGACTGCCCGCAGTCGGGTGGCGGCTTCGTAACCATCCATCAGGGGCATTTGCATGTCCATCAGGATCAGTTCAAACGGAGTGCCGGCGCGCCACTGCTCAAGGGCCATGTCCAGGGCTTCCTGGCCGTTGTTGGCAATCTCGACCTTGTGGCCTGCTTTGGTCAGCAACCGCTCGGCGAGCTTTTGATTCACCAAGGTATCTTCGGCCAAAAGGACCCTTCCGGTGAACCATGAATCGGCATCCTGCTTGTTGGGGTGGACGACGGACCTTGACTTTCGGGGCTGTTGGTCCACCAGTGTCGTTTTGCTCAGGTCACCGGGGTCGATTTCCACGGTAAAGGTGCTGCCACGGTTCAATTTCGATTTCAAGGTGATGCCGCCACCCATCAACTCACTCAAATGCTTGCTGATGGTAAGCCCCAAACCAGTCCCGCCAAATTTGCGGGTGGTCGTGGCATCGGCCTGGGTGAAGGGTTTGAACAACAGTTTGGTCTGTTCGGGGCTCATGCCGATTCCCGTATCGCTGATGGCCAGGCGCAATTTATCTTTCACCAGTGATACAGTGATGCGGACTTCCCCGTTTTCGGTGAATTTGATGCTGTTGCCTACCAAATTGAGCAGGACCTGGCGCAGGCGAACCGGGTCACCGATAATGGTTTCAGGCAGGGGGTATTGGAAATTAACCAACAGTTCAATGCCGCGGTCCCTCGCTTTTACGGACAGGAGATCACGGATGTCTTCCAGGATATCCCAAATTGCCATGGGGAGCTTTTCGGTTTCCATTTTTCCTGACTCGATTTTCGAAACATCCAGGATGTCGTTGATGATGGTCAGCAGATGGTTGCCGTTTTGTTTGATCGTTCGCACATGGCAAAGGCGTTCGTCCTCGGATAGATTCTGTTCGTTCAAAATATCCGTATAGCCCAGGATGGCGGTCATGGGAGTGCGGATTTCATGGCTCATGTTGGCCAGGAAATCAGACTTGGACTGATTGGCTGACTCGGCATCCTGTCGGGCTTTTTCCAGTTCCATTGTTCTTTGAACGACTTTTTCCTCGAGGGATATGTTGAGATCCCTGACCTCTGCCGCCTGGCGATCGGCTTCTTTTCGGCGTCTCTGCAATTGGGTTACCAGATCGGAAAATGCCATGCCCAATCTGCCAACTTCATCTTGACCGTGAGACAGCTGGATATCTTCCGCTTTGCCCGCAGTCAGCAATTCGGCCTGGCTGGTCAGCTGCTTGATGGGGGAGACCAGGTGCCTTACCAGGAGCAACGAGAGAAACAGGGCCGACAATATGGAAATGGTCCCGGTGAGGGAAATGCGCCGTTGCAGCTGTGTCAAGGTGGACAGGATTTCACTTCTCAAAGGCGAAAGGATGATACCCAGGAAGCGTTCGCCGGTGTCTCCCAATGGTACCTTGGTTATTGCGTGGACATGACCACGAGAATCCTGCAAATAGAAGTCCAGGGTATTGTTCAACACAAGTTGCCAGGCATTGGCGTCGATGGCCGGCAATCTGGTGTTCTTGTCGAATTCAAACCGCCAGCAGAGGGACTCATCCCGATGGTAAAGGATTCCTCCCTGGTCATCGACCAGGACGATTTCAAAAGGGGCTTTTCTTACCAGGTCCTGGATCATTTTGTCTGCATTGGTGTTGATCACGATGAGACCAACCATCTCCCGCTGCTGTTGGGGATTCTGATGAGAGGTTCCCTCAACAGGATCCAGGAAAACAGGTGCGACAAATCGTTGTGTCGGTTGCCAGGGTGTTTGAATTTTTCCGAGTTCCCGGTTGAGGTTTATGGAAGAGACGTAAACCTTGTCCGGCTGAAGCTTGGCCCCATTCTGAAAGTAGTCCCGGTGTCCTTTTTGTTGGAGGTCCTTTCCTCGCCGGAAGACCACGGGATGACCGCTTACATCGGAGGCGTCCGCCCGTACGAGTTCGCGGCCTCCGTCGCCCAGGCCGATGAATCGCACCTGCAGGTATCCCTTGTCTCGTATCAAGGTTGCAAAGGTGCGTTCCAGATTGTTTTGCCAAACTTGGTAGGTTGGGTCCTGCTCAAAATTTCCTGTCTGGTTTCTCTGGGCCCGAATGAGGTACTGCACCCCGGCACCCCTGCTGATCAAATGAGCGTCGTTGGTGACTTCATCAAAAGCCGACTCAAGAAAATCCCCGTGGGTGGCCAAGGCTTTTTTCATGGAACCGGCGGCTTGTTCCAGCAACAGGGTTTCAGAAAACCGAAAGGAAATCATGGTTGAAATGGCCACTGCCAAGACCAGGATGGAGCCAACCCCCAGAGTGACTTTGGTCACCAGAGAGGTTTTGAGCAGTTTGGCATATATCAGTCGCAAGACAGTCCTGCCGGTGGAGAAATTGGATTTTATCTATGGGGATTGTTATCGACAAGTGGGGGGAAGGGCTTGAGTGTTAGGGCGTATCTGTTTCCAGGTAGATGTTTCGGTCCGAAGCCACGGATTGCAGCAAACTCTGGCCATCGGTGGGCGCGCTGGGTTGAATACCTATCATTTCGCTGATGGTGGCACGCAGATCCACCAGACCGACGGTGCTGTTCTTCACTGCCAGATGCCCAAAAATACGGGATGGGCAATTGAAGATCAAAGGCACTTTCATGGTGCTGTTGTCAACATTCATTCCATGGGAGGTTCCTTGATGCTCGCCCTGGCTTTCGCCGGGGTTGGCGGTCAGGATGATCACCGTATTCTCCCTCGTTCCACTTTCGTCCAACCAGTCCACCAATCGCTTCAATTGACCATCCACAAAGGAAATATCGGCGGAGAAGTAGCGAATCCAGACGAAAAACGGTTGATCCGGGTTGATTGATCGGTGCTGATTGAGCCAATCGAGAGTGGAATCGGTCACCTCGATGGTCGGGCGTTCATCGAGGTCGGTCATCGGGGGACGGTCCTCGGAAGCTCTGACCTGAAAGTCAAAAGAATCAAACCCACGATCCAATCCAAATCGTTTGTCCAGAGTGAAAGCCCCAACAAAAGTTGCGGTGCCGTACCCCGCCTGGCGCAAATCCTCTGCCAGGGTGGACGATTCAGGACCAGGAGCAGCCAAACCATTGTCGCGCACCCCGTGTCGCTGGGAAATTTGGCCGGTCATGATGGAGTTGTTCGAAGGTAAGGTCAACGCAACGCTGGTCACCGCATCGTAGTATTGAACTCCATCGGCGGCGAGGGAATCGATGGTGGGGGTCACGGCCAGTTGGTAGCCATAACATCCCAGGCGAACCTGAGTAGCGGAATCGAGGGTCACCAAAAGAACATTAAACCCCTTGGCCTGACCGGGTTTGAGGAGCTGGCCCAGGTAGGCCGGTTCCTTGCTGCCGCAACCCGTGATGCAAAATGCGGCGAGGTTCAAAAGTAGGATATGGCTCAGAAGGCGTTTCACTCAATCTCCCAGTGGGTCATTCCGATGGCAGGGATGGGTCCAGTTGCCGTGAATTTTGACTCAGGCGTCGACCTTCGTCGGTGTTTCCCCAGCTCATTTCCAGCCGACCCAAACCAAAGTAGGCGTGAGCCCGGGCGGGATCCAGTTCAATGGCCTTGCGAAGGCTGGCCAAAGCGGCATTCAGCTGGCCGTTTTGCGCTTGCATGGCTCCCAGCTGGGCGTGGGCATCGGCCATTTCCGGGTCAACTGTCACAAGTTTTTTAAACATTGCGATGGCCGATGGCAGGGAGCCGGTCATGGCGTAGGCCATGCCCAGATTTCCCAGAATATCCGTGTTGTTGCGGTCGAGTTTTTGGGCTTTGGCCAGGGTCTCAAGGGCTCCCTGAGCATCCCCGCTGCGCAACTGAAGGGAGCCCAGCTCAGCTAGCAGAAGTGCTTTATCCCCGCCCTTGGTCATGGTTTGGCGTAGAATTTTTTCCGCTTCCTTGATGTTTCGCCCTTGAAGATGGATTTCGGCCAGGGTGACGGCTGTCGATGCATCTGTAGGCTCGAGTTCCAGTGCGTGGGTGAGACTTTCGGCAGCCCCCTGCAAGTTGCCTTGCTTCTTTTTAACCAGACCAAGATTCCAGAATACCAAGTGATTGCGTGGATCAATCTGCCGTGCCTTTTCCAGCAGGGTTTCTCCTTCCTGGTCACGATCCAGATGGGCGAGGCAAAGAGCCTTGCCTGCCAAACCGGGCACCCATTCTTCCAAAACTTTCAGGCCCTGGTCATATATCCCCAGGGCCACATCGTATTCTCCGGAGAGACGCAGGGCCAGTGCATAGTCCTCATAAACTTCCAGTCGGTCGGGGAAATCCGAGATCAGACTGGAGAACATTGCTTTGCTTTCTGCTTTTTGATTGTTGCGATAAAGGGCCTGGGCCAGGTTGATCCGAATGTCGAAAAATTTTGGATGTTCTTTCAAAACACCTTGCAGCTTTTCCACCGCTTCATCGGCACGGCCCTGTCCCATCAAAACAGTGGCCAGGTTGACGATTTGTTCGGAGGTGTAGCCGTCTCTGCTGGACTCGTCTCCGCTTTCAGTTCCGGCAATATAGCCCAGACTGCGCAGCATTCTTTCAAGATCCTCGCCGCTGTTGCCGTCCCGGACCGTGGCTGAAGCACGCTGACGTTCGTTGGTTTCATAAGTGGGCACCCACTTGACGGGTTGGGCACGAAGGGCTGCCGGATCAACGACGCTGGTCAAAGGATGGCCCACAAGGTCCCGGGCCACGGGCAGATCCAGGAGGTAAAGGATGGTGGGTGTCACATCGTAGATATCCGCGTCTTTGACTATTGCCCCGGCTGAAATATCAGGACCACTGAGAATGATGATTCCGTCGGGCTGATGATCCGAATCTGCGGTTTCGATGTTGAAATGGTCTTCTTTGCGGCGCTCACTGCCCAGTCTGAAACCATGGTCGCTGACAACCATCACGGTGGTCCCTGGTACTTCCCGAACAGGTGGCTGATGGCGTCGCTCACCAGGTAGCCGTTGATGGGTTCGGCCGGCCAGGTGGCCCACCAGCCGGTGATGCAGCAACTCAATCCAGCTTCCGAGGCGATGTTCCAGAAGGTGCGCACTCTTTGTTCTTCACTGCTGATGGGAATTTTGGAGCCGTCGGGAGCTTCGGTCATGAACCAGGTCACGCCGTGCAGCTCGGGTGTTTTGCCGGTGGAGATGCTGGTCCACAAGATGGGGGACATCATGGGGGTATCGCTCAGCAGAATTCCGGAAGCGCCTTCGTTCTTGAGCTTGGCCAGGTTGGGTAGCTCGCCCCGGGCGATCATGGGTTCGAGTTGATCCCAGTCGGCGCCGTCGAGGCCGATGATCCAGAGTTCTTCGCCAGGGTCCTTGGTGCCACATCCGGTCAGCAAGGTGGTTGCTGACAGCAGGAGGGCCAGGAAAAGGGAAAGGCGCTGGATGAGGCTCGCTGGTGGCATGGAGGCTCCTGTTGAGTCGGGTCTGAAATATTTCCTTTTAAAAATAGAAGAATTGCAGGGGGATGGGAAGGGGAATCCGTATTTCGGGTCACCGGGAAATCCGATGAAGTTGCTACGATTGAATACCTTTGATTCACATGGGAGTTGCTTGATTCACCGACCACCCTTCTGCCTTGGCCATTTTCTATGCGACCAAGGTCCAATAACCAACTCCCTCTTGACATTGGAATCGACACCGGAGAATCAGATACGGCAACGAGGCCCGGACAGTCCAGCCCGGGCCTCATTCATCAGGGCCAAGTATCGGATCAGTTGCCTATGCTCAACGTCACCTTGATCAGGTTCCAGACTGCGGGATAGACGTATCCATCATTGACCATGCGTACGGTATTGATGGCATCGTCCGCTCCGGTGTCCGTGCCTGACTGTCGCGGCGCCTGATCGGGTCCCACTGCAGGCCATTGGTTCATCTCGGTGCCGGCATCCCAGAGATCTATGTTCACCGTAATATCGCCGATAACGGCGCTGCCGGTACCATCAAAGAGGGCCAGGCCGGCCGGATCGAAGGCAAAAAAGAGGTCATTGGACTGAACGAACATGGTTGCCAGTGACAAGTGGTCACCGGGTTCTGCGGTGAACGTCAGCTGATAGCTTTCTCCCGGAAAGATGGGCGCGGGACCGGCGGCACCAACCGGAGTGTTGAAGGCAGAGACACTGACTACACCCGTGGTTCCGGTCAGGGATGTGACTAGGCCGGACGGATCTCCGTCTTCGGCCAGTGCTTCAA
The DNA here is from genome assembly GCA_024275485.1 of Candidatus Krumholzibacteriota bacterium. GTDB lineage: Bacteria > Krumholzibacteriota > Krumholzibacteriia > LZORAL124-64-63 > LZORAL124-64-63 > LZORAL124-64-63. The sequence goes on from JAJRZA010000091.1 coordinate 26,389, forward strand.
GACCCAGGCCTGCGTCAGCAGCACCAGAGGTGAAGAGCTGGGCTTGATCGGAGTGGACTATTGCCACCCCGGGAGCAAGGGGCACGGCCAGACCCGTGTGGGCCTCCAGGGACGCGAAGAGCGCACTGGGATCGCCGTCCTCGGCAAGACCTTCGAGGCCAAGCAGATCGGCCATGCCCGCACTGAACAGCGGATCATCATTGGTGTGCACGACAAAAACGCCTGGTGCCAGAGGTATGGCCACACTGCCCATGCTGGTCATCAGGGTCGTACCGTCGGAGACGTTCTCCAGGCGTGCTCGAAACAGGTTATCACCCAGATAGGTAATGGTCACCGCGATCACATCAGAGACCGCGGGGTAGGTGAAGCCGTCGTTGACCATCCGCACGGTCATGTCGCTGTCCGCCGCGCCCATGTTCGGGCCACCCTGACGCGGAGCCTGATTGGTGCCCACGCCTGGCTCTTCATTCATCTCTGTTCCACCATCCCATAGGTGGATTTGGGCAGTTACATCGCCATCGACTGGTGTTGTCCCGTTGAACAGAGCAATGCCGGTCCCCGTGGGCGCGTAAAACAAGTCGTTGGACTGGACGAACATGGTAGCAAAGCTGAGCATGTCTCCTGGAATAGCCCCGAAGATGAACTCGAAGGCCTCCCCAGGAAAAATTGGCGCGGGCCCCGAAGCCTCCACCGGCGTATTGAAAACGCCACTGACAGCATAATCAGCAGCAGCGGACACGTTTTCGATGGTGAGGGTGAATGTTTCAGCATCGCTTACAGGGGTAGTGGGATCGTCGTCGCTGCAACCGGTTAAAAGGAGCAGTGCAGTGAACGCCACCAGGGCGAGGATCGTATACTTGGTTGTCATGGTCTTGCCTTTCAGTTGACTGGTTTAAACCGGCAATGCTGGACTCATTTTTCACACGTGTCTGTGGCACCATCGGTTTCTTATCTTCACTGTAGTTACGATGTGTATTCGGGGCTGTGACAGAATTAGGAGAAAATTTCTCCAAATTTCCCTGCACACCTGGCTCCGGTGGTTCCAGTCGATACCGGTGCACCCCGAAAACAAAGTCCCTACCTCTGCACAGCTTGGCCAATTTGGAAATCGTATTCAATACCATAATGTGTGGAAATTAGAGATATAATCATAAAGATCTCCTTTTTATAAAACTTGGGCAAGAATCAAACGGCCCCCGGGTTTCCGGAGGCCGTCTTTTCTCACAGTAGACTAAAACCTAACCCATAGTCCACCCATCAGCCTCAATCACCCGGTCGGCAATTCGATCGTGCAACTTGGCCCGGTTTACCGGATCATGCTTGGTCAGCCTCCGCAAGCCTGCGGCGTAGGTGCGCAGCTCGTCACCATCGACGGTGTTGGCCAGCACATTGCGAGCCAGCACTCCGACCTTGTCCATGGCATCGTGAACCCCCAGGGTGACCATGTCGGCCATGAGGGAGGCGGTTTCCTCGCCGTCTTTTTCCGCCTTTTTCAAGGCTCGCAGAATACCGCTCTCACAGGCATAGGCCTGCATGCAGATGTCAGCCACGTCGGCCAGAACTTCCTGTTGATCCTTCAGGCCCATGCCGAATTTCTGTGCGGCCAGACCCAGACCCGCCAGCACGACCTTTTTCATGTTGATCACCAGCTTCACCTCGTCTTCCAGAAATTCCGGTTCGCCCGGCTCGTCGAAAGAAGGCAGCGCGGTCAACTCTTCAGCGACAGTTTGGGCAGCCTTCAGGAAGGCCAGCTCGCCCTTCATGGCTTTCTTCATGATCATGCCTGGGATGATCATGCGGTTGATCTCGTTGGTGCCTTCGAACAAACGATTGATGCGCTCGTCGCGGTAGTAGCGCTCCAGCGGATATTCGCTGCAATAGCCGTAGCCACCCAGCATCTGCACACCCTCGTCAACTGCATAGGCAAGGGCTTCACTGGCGTAAACCTTGATCATGGAGCACTCGATGCTGAATTCTTCCACCATTTGAATACCGGCCAGGTCATAACCTTCGGCGGTTTTATCCAGGGTGTCGATGGCCTTGTCCAGCAAGCCGGCGGTGCGGTAGACCATGCTTTCTGTCAGGTAGCCAATGGTCTGCACATCGGCGATCTTTTTGCGGATCAGGCCGAAGTTGCTCAGGGGCTGGCCGAACTGCTCGCGCTCCTTGGTGTAGGGCACGGCAGCGGCCAGAGTCATCTTGATGCCACCGAGAACGCTGGCACCCAGCTTGAAACGACCTACGTTCAGGATGTTGAAGGCAATGTGATGGCCTTTGCCGATCTGGCCCAGCAGGTCATCCGCAGGCACCTTCACGTCTTCGAGGGTGATGGCACAGGTGGAGGATCCCTTGATGCCCATCTTGTGCTCCTCGGCACCGATGGTCACTCCGTCCGCGTGCAGATCGACGATGAAGCAGGTGAATTGCTCCCCGTCGATTTTTGCAAACAGGATGCAGATGTCGCTGTACCCGGCATTGGTGATGAACTGCTTGCTGCCGTTCAGTACGTAGTGGCTGCCGTCTTCACTCAACTTGGCCGTGGTGGCCGCAGCCAGGGCATCGCTCCCGCTGCCGGTTTCGGTCAAGGCGTAGCAGGTCATGATTTCACCCGTGGCAATGCCCGGCAGGTATTTGGTTTTCTGTTCCTCGGTGCCAAAGTACACGATGGGCAGGGTTCCGATACCCGACTGGGCACCGTGGGTCACGGCGAAACTGCCGGCGGCCGCCATGCGTTCGCTCACCAGCATGACGGTGGCCTTGTTGCTGCCCATGCCGCCGTAGGCTTCGGGAATATCCACCATGAGCAGGCCCATGTCCGCCGCCTGCTTCAGCAGACCTTTGCCCAGGTCGGTGTTGTTCTTGTATTCCAGCTCGTCCCGCACCGGACCAATGACGGTATCGACAAAATCATCGACGGTGGTGGAGAACATGCGTTGGTTTTCGTCAAAATCCTCCGGCGTGAAAGCATCGTTGGGGGCTGTTTCCGAAAGCAGGAACTCGCCGCCCGTTGGGTAACTCTTATCTGACATTTTCGTCTCTCCTCGTTTTGAGCGGTTCCTTAGATTGCTTCAAAAATTCCTGCCGCACCCATGCCCGTGCCGATGCACATGGTCACCAGTGCGTACTTGCCGCCTCTGCGTTTCAGTTCGTGCAGTGCGGTGGCCGTCAGTTTGGCGCCGGTGCAACCCAGGGGATGACCCAGGGCTATGGCGCCACCGTTGGGGTTGATGCGGTCGTCGCCGGGGTCCAGTTTAAGGGCTTTCAATACCGCCAAACCCTGGGCCGCAAAGGCTTCGTTCAATTCGATGACATCCATCTGTTCCAGGGTGAGACCGGTCTGGGCCATGACCTTGGGGATGGCTTCCACCGGTCCGATGCCCATGACCTCGGGACCGACGCCGGCCACGGCGTAACCCACAAAACGGGCGATGGGTGTGGCGCCGATATCAGCGGCCGCTTCCGGTGTGCAAAGCAGGGACGCGGCGGCGCCGTCACTCATTTGACTGCTGTTGCCGGCGGTCACCGTGCCACCCTGTTTGAAGACGGCACGCAGACGTGCCAGGCTCTCCACAGAGGTGTCCGCGCGGGGGCCTTCGTCAACCTTGAACTCCACTTCCCGGCTGATGGGCCGACCGTTCTTGGCCTTGGCCGGAAGTTGAGCCATCACTGTTACTATTTCGTCCACAAAACGGCCTTCTTTGATGGCCGCAACAGACTTCATGTTGCTGTTGTAGGCAAACTCGTCCTGTGATTCGCGGGAAATATTGTCCCGCACGACCAGGTTCTCGGCAGTGATTCCCATGTTGGTCAGTGTCTGGGGTTGTTCGTGGGCTACGGTGGGATTCGGCAGGTAACGCAAGCCTCCCATGGGGATCATGGTCATGCTCTCGACGCCACCGGCGATGACTATGTCGTTTTGACCGGTGGCGATTTGCATGGCTGCGATGCTGATGGTTTCCAAACCCGAGGAGCAGAACCGATTGACGGTCATGCCGGGCACGGTGACAGGCAGGCCAGCCATCAGCGCGATGTTGCGGCCCACGTTCATGCCCTGTTCGCCTTCGGGCATGGCACAACCCATGATCACATCGCCCACCCGGGCAGGATCGAGGCTGGGATGAATTTCCAACAGATTACGAACCACGGCGGCCCCCAGATCATCGGGCCGGGTATGGCGCAGGGTACCTTTCAGGGCTTTGCCGATCGCGGTCCGTTTGGCGGCGGCTATTACGACTTCTCTCATGTCAAACTCCTTCCACCTTCGGATTTAGTTCCGCAATGGTTTACCGGTTTTAAGAATGTGTTCGATGCGCTCCAGGGTTTTGCGTTCACCCAGCAAACGCATGAAACCTTCGCGCTCGTGAGCGAGCATGTCTTTTTCTGTCACCGTGGATCCTGGCGGCACCTTGCCACCGGCCAGTGCATTGGCCAACTCCATCCCGACTTTCATGTCGTGTTCGGAGATGAAGCCACCTTCCTTCATGTTGAAGAGCACGCTCTCGGCCAGGCCGATTCCAGCAGTGCCCATCACCCGGATGGCGTGGTCTTCATTGGGACTGGCGTAGTTGCCACGCGCCATGGCCAGGGCCATATCCTTGGCGTCGGCAGCGAGGTGATCGCGGTTCATGGACCAGCTGTCGCCCGGGCGCAGGAAACCAAATTCCTGGGCTTCGGCGCAACTGGTGGCCACCTTAGCCATACCGATGGTTTCGAAGGCGTTGCGGAAGGCGGGTTGCAGGTCGCGCTTGTCCATCAGGCGATCCACCTGGCGCTGGTAGAGACGCAAACAACCGCCACCGGCCGGGATCACGCCTGCGCCAAATTCAACCAGACCGATGTAGGTTTCGGCCGCAGAGCGCACGGCGTTGCCACCCATGGCCATTTCGCAGCCCCCACCGAGGGTCAGGCCGTGGGGAGCCACGACCACGGGCACGCCACAGTGTTCCAAACGACCGGTGGCAGTCTGGAAAGCGTGGATGATCAGGTTGATGTCTTCCCAGTTGCCTTCCACAGCTTCCATCATCAGCATCATCAGGTTGGCACCTACTGAGAAATTGTCAGCGCCGTTGGTGACAACCAGGGCCTGCCAGTTTTTCTCGGCTTCGCTGCAGGCGGTCATGACCATGTTCAAGGTGTCCTGGCCGATGGAGTTCATTTTGGAATGGAATTCCAGGCCCAAGACACCGTCGCCGAGGTCGATGAGGCTCGCACCGGCATTTCGCCGCACTTCTTTTTCCTGGCTGCGAAGGATGTCGAAATCGAAAGCCCGCTCATCCACCGGCACGGGGGCAAAGCCGCCCGCTTCGGCGGTGGGGCTCATGCGCACGCCGTCTTGGGTCTTGTAAATGGTGTCGGCACCAATCTCGTAAAGGGCGTCGACCCAGGCGGGCAGAGGCATGTTTTCCGTCCTCATGCGCTCGACCACCTTGCGGAAGCCCAGCACTTCCCAAACTTCAAAAGGACCGAGATCCCAGTTGAAGCCCCAGCAAACGGCACGATCGATGTCCGCCGCCTGATCGCAAATTTCTCCCAAACGCATGGCGCTGTAGCTGAAGCTGGAGGCCAGCATTTTCCAGATGGCCAGACCCGCTTTGCCTTTTCCCCAGGCCAGGGTTTGCAGGCGTGTCGGCAGGTCGTCGATGTTTTTGGCGGCGTCGATTTCGGGAAATTTGACCTTGGCCTTGTCACGGTATTCAAGAGTGGCCAAATCCAGGGTGTAGAATTTCTTTTTCGGTTTCTTTTCCATTTTGTAGAAACCGGCGCCGCTTTTGCGACCCAGAAGACCCTTTTTGACCATGCCGTGCAGAAAGTCGGGAATTTTGAAGGCCTCACGGGCCTCATCGTCGGGGATAAGCGGGTAGAGGTTCTCGGCAACGTGCACGAAAGTATCGAGACCCACCAGATCAGCCAGTTTGAAGGTGGCAGTTTTGGGACGCCCAATGGCTGGTCCAGTCAGGGCGTCCACTTCTTCAATGCCGAGACCCATTTCGGACATGATCTGCACCGTGGCCATCATGGCATGAACACCCACGCGGTTGGCGATGAAGTTGGGGGTGTCCTTGGCCAGGACGATGCCCTTGCCCAGCCGATCACGAGCGAAGTCCGCCACGAACTGCATCAACTCGGGGTCGGTATCGTTGGTGGGAATGATTTCGAAGAGTTTCATGTAGCGCGGGGGGTTGAAAAAGTGCGTGCCCAAAAACCGCGTGCGCATTTCTTCCGGAAGCGACTGGGCCATCTCGTTGAGAGACAGGCCCGAAGTATTGCTGCTGAAAATTGCCTCCGGCCCAATATGCGGCGCGGCATTTTCGAGGACGATCTTCTTGATCTTCATGTCCTCCTTGACAACTTCGATGATCCAATCCGCTTCTTTCAGGCGGGCAATGTCATCCTCGAAGTTCCCTGTTTCGATCATTGCCATGTTGGTAGTTGTGAACAGGGGGGAGGGTTTTGTCTTTTTCATGGCTGCCACGGCACCGGCGGCGATGTTGTTGCGGATTTTGCGGTTGGTCTTGTCCTCATCACTCAGTCCGGGTGGGACGATGTCCAGCACCAGGGAAGGAATCCCGGCGTTGGCAAAATGGGCTGCGATGGCGCTGCCCATGACTCCGGAGCCGAGCACGGCTACTTTTCTGATCTGCCTGCGCATTGTCCCTGCCTTTCGTGGTCCCGATCGGCGTTGCCAAACCGGGGATTGAAACCGACTGTTTCAGGTTATGGCTAATAAAACGAGTGTCCGTGCTTGTGTCCGGATGTTTCCGGAAGATCTGATTTTCGGAAAAATGAATGGTCATTCAGTATTTTAGTTTATTTCGTCCTGGCTGTCAATGTCTTTAGGAATGTTTTGTTTTTCCTTGAAAATAGGTAAAGAAAGGCGTAAACTGCCCGATATACAATTTGAAGCGACTAAGCCGATTTCAATTTAGAAGGCTTCTAATTATTGAATGCTACTTCATGTTACGATAGGTGTGAAGCAATGGCCCGGCCAAGCGAAGGCGGTAAAAAAGAACGAATCCTGGACTCAGCGGTTGTGGAAATCGCTCAGCGGGGTTATCACCAAACCACCGTGGCGCGCATAGCCAAGCGGGCGGGCGTGGCCGACGGAACCATCTATTTGTATTTCAAAAACAAAGAAGAAATTCTTTTCAGTCTTTTTGATCGTGCCATGGGACGGTTCATCGAAGAAGGTCGAACCCGTCTGCAAAATGCTGCTTCAGCCCCTGAAAAATTACGCCAGATCATTGAGTTGCATTTGACGCTGGTGGGTGAGGATCGGGATCAGGCCATCATCATTCAGGTGGAGCTGCGCCACAGTCTGCACTTCATGGGACAGTTGAGCCGCGCCCAGGTGGGTGAGTATCTGGATATTATTGGTCAGGTGGTGGTTCAGGGGCAAGAGGATGGGGAGTTCCGCACTGACTTGGCTCCTGTTTTTGCAGCGAAGGCCATTTTTGGTGTTTTGGATGAGATGGCTACTGATTGGGTGCTGTCACATCGGAACACTCGGCTGGAGAGCAAGGCTGGGGTGGTGGCGGAGTTTGTTTTGGCGGGGTTGAAGAAGTAGGTTGCAAAGGTCAGTCTTCGAACCTGCCGGGTTTTCAGGATCTATGCTGCAAATATTGACCGGGTCGCGGGAAAACATGGAGCCGCCGGTCGTTGAGAAATTGGAGGGGCTATGTAATTCCGCAAAAGAAATGACTATAGCCCAGCAAGAAACCCGGCTGTCTTGGTCCTGGCAGACTCGACAACCGGGCTGAAGGAGGAAAGAGAGACGGACTACTCCACCAGGGTCATCTTACCCACCCGGCGATCACTCTCGCTCTCCACAATGTAGAAGTACACACCCGACGAAACCGCCTGGCCCTGTCCGTCCGTTCCCTGCCAGGCCACTGTGTGCATTCCAGGGGGGTAAACGCGCTCACCCAGATCGGCAACCAAGTGCCCGCGCATGTCGAAGATCTTGACGCTCAGTTCCTCAGTCCGGGAACTGGAAAAAATGATCTCGGTGGTGGGGTTGAATGGATTAGGGCTTGCGCCAAATACCGTCAAGGTCTGGGTTTCGGGCATAGCCGAAACTGACGGCGGTGTCTTGTATGCCATGAAAATCTCGTCGTCATAGCCATCGGTGCCATGCCAGACGATGGTCCCACCATCGACCTTGGGTTCTCTGTCGATGAGGATCCCGTTGTCGGTCAGTCGTGTGACGACGGTACCATCGAATACATATATTTCCCCATAGGCAGAAGCCCACCAAGTAACCAGAGAATCCGAAACCTGAGGATCAAAGGCGGTGAGGCCTTCGGGTGAAATAGTGGCCGCACTTATCCCGTCATGCAGCCAAATCCTGTTTTCCGCCTGCCAAACTGTGCGGTCTCCACAGACCTGATGTCCGTATTCATGGACCGTGGGAGTATCGGTCAGATTGACCGTTGTCGCTCCGTCGAAGTGCAGGATGTCCCAATACCCGTCGACAAGGGATTCATAAGTGAGATGGTAGGCTCCGGGCCCACCATCGGATATGCGGGGGTTCTTTGTCGTTGTAAGTGTTGTTGGTCAACTGGACCACATCCATGCCGTCATAATAGAATATTTCGCCGGTACCATTGGAGCCCAATCCCCACCAAACCACCGTAGCCCCGGAAAGGCGAACATAATATTTTTGATTCTAGGTATCGGTCAACTGCGTGACATCGATGCCATCGAAGTAATAAATGTCGTTAATACTCCCTGACTGTCGACCGATCCAGGCTGCGGTGCCCAGGGCAGCATCTGGAAACTGATGGGTTCCGTAGCTCGGGGTCAATGGCTGAACCGTTCCGTCAAAAGAAAAGATCTGATTGAGATTCGCCATCCAGACCACCAGATCGCCACTGATACGAGGCTGGACGTTACTAAGGCCGTTATCTGTCAATTGTGAGGTGACGCCGTCCCGCCACATGAAGATCTCCCAGTTGCCCGTGGTGCCCATTCCACTCCATACCACCGTGTCTCCCGAAACACGGGGGTAGGAATCGTTGGTATCGTTGTCCGTGAGCTGGACAACGGTCCAATCACCAACGACATAAGCTGAGGTCGATCCGGCCAATAGAACCATCATCAGGGTGGCGCCAAGGCATCTATAAATCGATTGCATGCGTTCCATTGCCTCCTCCAATTGTCAAGATATGGCCAAAGTCAGTTTCTTCGACCGTTTCAGAAAGTCGGTCTTGGGCCGCTGTGCCAACCAGATCCCTGGTGTGCTGGTGTGATAGGAACCACTCTCAGAAAACCAATTCGGGAGACATATAGTTGCAGGTGAATCCTGTCCAAATATTCCATCCGGCGCAAATTCTACGGCGAAAACCCTCGGATGTTGCTGTTGGGATAACTTTTCAATATCGATCCCAGCAGCAACAATGGTCGGCAGTTTTTCTCCTTTGGCATGATGGCCATGGCTGGCCATGGCTGGCCATTATCCACTCCAAAATTGGTTGCCACACCAATTGGGGGGCATTGGCCAACCATTTTCTCCTCTTTCGTCTTTATTACGGTTTTTTAGTGACAAATCCATCCTTCTTCAAGAACGGAGTCAGCAGATCCACCGGAACCGGGAAAATTGTCGTGCTGTTGTTCTCGGCCGCTATTTCAGTCAAAGCTTGCAGGTAACGCAGTTGCAGGGCAATGGGATGCTTTTCAATGACCATGGCCGCCTCACTCAGTTTCTGACTGGCCTGAAATTCTCCCTCGGCATGGATCACCTTGGCTCGACGCTCCCTTTCGGCTTCGGCCTGTTTGGCCATGGCCCGCTTCATCTCCATGGGCAGGTCCACATCCTTCATCTCCACGGCCATGACCTTGATACCCCAGGGGTCGGTGGCCTCATCCAGAATGGTCTGGACCCGGATGTTCAGTTTGTCACGCTCAGACAGCAACTCGTCCAGTTCCGCCTGGCCGACGATGCTGCGCAGGGAGGTTTGGGCAAGCTGGCTGGTGGCGAACAAAAAATCCTCCACATCGATGATGGCTTTTTCCGGCTCCAGCACCCGGAAATAAAGCACGGCGTTGACGCGCACTGATACGTTGTCCCGGGTGATCACATCCTGTGGTGGCACATCCATGGTGATGGTTCGCAGACTGACCCGCACCATCCTTTCAATGAAGGGAACGAGAATGATCAGGCCAGGACCCCTGGTTCCCACAAACCGACCCAGGCGGAACACCACCCCTCGCTCGTATTCCCGCAGAATGCGCAGAGCATTGGTGATCAAAAGCACAAACATGATGACGATGGTCGCAGGAAAAATATAAGGCATGATCAACCCCCATTATTCACGGTTGCAGACTGTTGTTTTGTTGTAGCGTCTCGAATTTCCATGACCCGGGCAACTCGTCCTTTCACTTCCAGAACCTTGATCCGGGCCTCCACTGCAATGGAAACATCGGCCAGGGCATCCCAGATCTCTCCGTGGATGACCACCTTGCCGGTTTCATCTTCACCACCAATTCCTTCCAGCACCCTTCCAGTTTCTCCGATCATGGATTTTGGTCCAGTCACTCCGGGTCGCTTCTGGCCACGGACCACCAGGGTTATGCACAGCAGGAAGAACCCGGAAAAAATCGCCACGGCCGGGACCAGCACCTTCATGCTCACCCGGGCCCATTGCTCGGGTGAATTGAACAGCATCATGGACCCCAGAGCCAACGACGTGATCCCACCGATGGTCAGGGCACCAAAGCTGGGCACCTTGACTTCCAGGATGAGCAGAATCACTCCCAAAAGGATCAGCCCAACACCCGAATAATTCACCGGCAAGGCATGAAACGCATACAGCGCAAGCAGGATGGAGATGCTCCCCAGGATGCCAGGAATGAGGCTGCCCGGACTGCTCAACTCAAAGAAAAGCCCGTACACACCCAGCATGAAGAGCAGGTAGGCCACGTTGGGGTCTACCAGGTGTTTGAGGAAATTCAGCCGGGTGCTCATGGTGCGCTCAACCAGAGTCGCCTCGGCAGTGGCCAGGGTTGTCTCCTTTCCGTCGACCATGACCTGCAAGCCGTCGAGGCTGTCCAGCAGGGTGGCAACGGTCGGGGCCAGGATATCGATCACCCCTTGGGCACGGGCCTCTTCGGCGGTGATGTTCAGGGCATGTTCCACGAAACTGCGCACAAGATCCACATTACGATTCTTTTCCTTGGCTATGGAGGAGATGTAGGCAGCCGCGTCGTTGGTCACCTTGTGGGTCATGGTGCTGTCCATGCCCACTCCCATCATTTGCACCGGGCTGGCCGAACCGATGTTGGTGCCGGGGGCCATGGCCGCCACGTGGGCAGCTACGGTGATGAAGGCTCCCGCGCTGGCGGCTCGGCTTCCGGCCGGTCCGATGAACACAACGACTGGAATTCGGGCCCGAAGCATTCCTTTGACGATCTCCCGCATATCCTGGTCCAGGCCTCCAGGTGTGTCGAGTTGCAGGATCAAGAATCCGGCGCTGGCGTCGGTAGCGTCTTCAATACCCTGAAGAATGAATTCTGAGGCCACAGGTGTGATGGGACCATGGTATTCGAGCAGATGGATATCAGGATCGGCATAAACAGGCGGCACCCAGCTTGATACGCAGGCAAGTACAAGAAGAATGGGGAAAAAATAAACGGGCAGGGATTGACCGATAGCAGGGGAAGAGCTTGGCCTTGGAGATGAAAGAAACATGGCTGCCTCCTAGTCCTGAAGGTCATGCACACTTCCCTATGATAATCAAATTACGGGGTTTGCAAAGCGGGTCTCACTCGTCGGATTCGCCTACCATGGGGACGAACCGTACGGGGATGATTCTTCGGATTTCGCATGAACCATCGTCCTGTTTTATCCAAACGTTCAACCATTGGGTGGCGTTACGGGGACCCACCGGGGCCACCAATCGTCCGCCTGGTTTCAACTGATCCAGCAAAGTCCGAGGTAAAACCGCCGGAGCGGCGGTTACCATGATGGCATCGAAAAGTGCGCAATCCGGCAGGCCGGCATATCCGTCACCCTCGTGGACCGTGATATTGGAATATCCCAGATCGTGCAGAATATTCCTGGCCGACACCGCCAACTCGGCGATGATTTCAATGGTGTGCACCTGGCTCGCCACTTCGGCCAGGACTGCCGCCTGATAGCCGGATCCCGTTCCCACTTCCAGAACAGTGTCGGCAGGATCGATTGCCAACAGTTCGGTCATTATCGCCACAATGGTAGGCTGGCTGATGGTTTGTTGGTGACCGATGGGTAAGGGGTTGTTGTCGTAGGCGAGGGTTCGGAATTGCTCGGGCACGAAGAGATGGCGGGGAACTGTCGCCATGGCGTGAGACACACCGGATGAAAGACTGGAACTCCCCAGGACTATCTGGTGTCGACTCACATCCGCTTCGATGGCACGGAGCAGGGCAAGTCTGCGGGTAGACCAATCGGTGTCTTCAAAGCCAGGCGAATATGTTGAACCAGACATGAAAATCAACCCCACAAACACCAGCCATGGGGCATGGACCACTAGGCTTCTGAGTTTTTCAAACAAGGTACTTGGTTTGGCCCCAGTGCAGATCATAGCGACCTGAATCCTGGCCGAGTTTCGCGTGCAATTCCAATTCCCAACTCATGACCAGGTCTTTTCCTTTCAACTTTGGGTCGTGCCTTGATCCAGGGTCGCCAGACACTCCAAAAGCTTGCGCCCGTCTTCCCCCAGATAGCGTTCCAGCTCATCTTCATCATGGAACTGATAGCGTTCCACCAGGCTGGATCCGCCTTCAATTTCCGCCATGGCCATTTTTCCCAGGTAGTTTGTCTTTCCGGTCAACCAGATCAGCCGTCGGTTGCCGAAGGTATTGCTTTCCATCCTGTGTCAGGTGGCGTCATTGCCGAACTGGGCAGCCACATCCTCACAATCCCGCAGGTCGACCAAGACGGTTTCAACGCCCGGCCAACGCAGATCCATCATGAGATCTTCATAACATTCGAGCATTTCCTGGCGGGTCAGTAGGCCACTCGTGTGGAAAATGCACAGATTCTGATCCTGGAAGATTGAGTAATGGAGCATGACAAGCCTCCTGGGCGGAAACCACATGGCCAATTGATCCCGGTCTGGAATCCAGCAGGCCCTTGCAGGGTGCCGGTTGGCCAAGGGTATCTATGAGATAGCTGTTTTCAGGCAAGATGGCCAGTGTTTGACCGAAAAATGAAAGTTGTGCCCCCGAAAATGTTTCTCCCTTCCACCGTTGGCCGGTTCCCCAACCATCCATTAACCCCCTACCGTGCGTAACTCAACTCATGTTCACAGTTCCTCTCCAATGCCCGGGTCTTGACCTTGCCATCGTAGTATTCCGACCAACGTTCCGGTAACTCAATGTGATCACG
>JAJRZA010000092.1 GCA_024275485.1 Candidatus Krumholzibacteriota bacterium
AAGCCCTCAGATAAGGGTTTGTGATGAATGCACTTGGGAGATGGGCAGTGTGGTGGTTGCCAGCCCTTGGGTATTGTTTTTGAGTATTTCATACTCAAGGACTGGCAGATCTGGGGCCAGGAACATTTTCGGGGGCACAACACATGGATTAGGGCGATGATGGTAGTTAGTTGAAACCCAGGGAATTTTTCCGGGGCCTTTTGGTCAAATCAAGAGCTCCGGAAAAGTTGGAAATTCGCAATACGCCCGCATAGGGCTCACGACTTTCATTTTTTTTCAGATTTTTCCGGAAATCCCTCAAATTTGGCAATGGTGCGATTTCTCCAGAGTTGATACCAGATATCACCCCCCATTCGCCCCTGCGGGCACTCTTATGTTGGCACCCGCAAAGGAAAACCAACCTGTTACCCCCACCTGTAACACTCCCTGATTCCGGGCCAATGTTACACCACTGGTGAAACACATTTCTCACAATTAATCAACAAAATGGAACCACAACGAGACAAGCTGAATTACAACTACTCACTATTGCCCACCATAACAAAAATGACTTGACTGTTTAGCAAGTTCGATGCTAGTGTGGCTTACAGAATTCATCACACGTTCAAGGACCGATCAAGCCACTGCGGCGTTGCCCATTTTGCCGCCGGCGATCGTTCCGGGAATCTGTCAGAGATTCTTTTTCCGGAACTTGCGTTCCCTCCCCCAGGAGCCGATTTATGGTTTCTCGAACTCGATTGGCCGGCAACCGCCGGACCATGGCTTTGCTATTTCTTTTGGCGGCACTGTTGCTGATCGCCCCTGGAACCCAGGCCAAAAATCCCTACAACTACACCGACGACGTTGAAGGTGATCCCGGAGATGGTGTGTTGCAGCCCTACCCCCAGACGGTGCCTGAACCGGAGCCCAGCCCCACCGGCTACACTTTCCCGGTTTTTGCCCTCACCCTGGTTGATTTGGGGAACAACCAATTCCTGCCTGTTTTTCAGGTCAGTGATTTTTCTGGAACCCCGGTGTTTATGATGCCCATGCACTTGCGTTGGAACATCTCCGAAGGGAGGTGGCACCATGCGCCCTGATCCCTCAAACAAAAGCCAAGGCATGGTTTCCAAGCCGCTCGGTTTGGTTCCCGATGCTTTCCATCACGCCCGCTGTCTGCATCTCGAAGGACGTCTTGAAGAGGCCTTGACCATTCTGAATACCCTCTTTGGTCCTCAGGAAAAACAAGGCACCGATGGTTCCGATCAAGGAGCTTGCCTGCGGGACGCAGCCCTTTTGAAGGCCTGGTGTCTGGTGGAGTTGAAGCGCCACCGCTTGTGCAGCCATTGGTTGGAAACAGCCCGGCAACTGGGCCACATCAACGCCCAAGATCCCGCAGCTGTGGTGCTTGAATTGAACCTGCACCTCTTCGCAGAAAATTATGAAGTGGTTCAGAATACGGCGGAACAATTGTTGAATGACACCCCCGGCCAGGTGGACTTGAACCAGGCCGAACTGCATCTCTTGTTGGGAGCGGCCCTGCGCTGGCAAGGCTTCCTGAATGAGGCCATTCCTCATGTGGAATTTGCCGACAGTGCGTTCCTGGTTTTGGATGAGCCCGGCCGGCAGGCGGTGGCCTCCAACTTCCTGGGCTGGACACACCTGTCCATGGGACACTTGAACGAAGGTCGACGCTGGTTCGAAAAAAGTCTGCAAATCAACACCGGCCTGGGTGCCAGCCTACGCATGGCACAGAACTACCAGAATCTGTCCATCGTCAGTTACAAACAGGGCAACTACGATCTGGCCATCGAATTGCTGGAAAAAGAACTGGATCTGGTGGTCGATTCTCCGGACATGACCTGCCGTGCCCGCATTGCCTGGGGCAACGTGCAGCGTCTGCAGGGGGATTTCACCGCAGCCCGCCGCGCCCTGATGGAAGCCTACACACTGGCACCCGAGAATGGTCTGGCCCGCGAGGAAGGGTTGGCCCTGGAATTCCTGGGTGACGTATTCAGGGATGAAGGCAACCCCGCCGAAGCCCGTCGTTATTACCAACGTGGGTTGGCCGTGGCCCGGGCCCTGGCTCCCCGCGGTGATCTGGTTATGGAGTTGATGCGCCGTGAGGGTGAATGCCTGGATCTGGAAGGTCGGCACGAAGAAGCCCACCACGTTTTGAACGATGCTTTGGCTCTTTGCAGGGAAGTGGGCGACCGCTTTGAATCCGCTGTTACCCGGCGTTGCCTGGGTGTCAATTCGGCCAACCTGGGTCGTTGGAAGGCTGCGGGCGACCACCTGAGGTCAGCCATCGATACCCTTCAGGGCTTGGCCGCCCGGCACGAAACCATGATTGCCGAGCATCATCTGGCCACGATTCTGGCCCGGCAAATTGATACCGGCAACGCGGGTGCTTCCAGCAGCCGTCTGTTGGATGATGCCTGGCAGAGTGCCCTGACCGCCCAACAATTGAATCAGGATCTGGGTATCTCTTTTCTGAACCACGAGATCCAGGACATGATCAGTGGATTGGCCCGGCGGCGGCTGGCCCAGGGTGATCCCTCGGTTCACCCGGTGTCCTTTTCCGCTCGCATGGCTCCAGCCAGTCGGGTGATTGCGGTTTCTGCAGGAATGCAACAGGTTCTGCGGACCTGCGATGGTTTTGCGCGCTATGATACTCCCGTGTTGATCACCGGCGAACAAGGCACGGGCAAGGAACTCCTGGCTCATCGTATCCATGAGACCGGCCCCCGAGGAAATCGTCCCCTGGTCAAAGTGAATTGCACCACCACCGCCGATGATGTTCTGGCGCGTGAGCTCTTTGGTCAAACCCGCCCCGGCAGGGGTGGATTGGCCGATGTACCAGGATTGGTGGCCCAGGCCGAAGGCGGCACCCTGCTGTTGTCCGACGTTGCCGACCTGCCACGGTCCATCCAGGCCAAACTGATGGACTTGCTCAAAGACGGCAGCTACCGGCCCTTGGGCGATTCCCGCCAACGCCGCGCCAATGTGCGCATCATCGCCACCAGCAACATCGATTTGAAAGATGCCGTGGCCTCGGGACGCCTGCGCCCGGACCTGCAATTCAAGCTCTCGTTGATGACTGTGCCGGTGCCTGCTTTGCGTGATCGCCCCGAAGACGTCATGCCCTTGCTGGACCACTTCCTGACCCGACTGGAAGGCAGCACACTTCCGGCGCGGTCCCTCTTGGATTTCCAGGCCCTGGAAGCGATGGCTTGCCATCACTGGCCCGGCAATGTGGCCGAACTGGAATCAGTGGCCCAGCGCGCCTGGTTGAACCGGGATCTGGGTCAGTCGGTGCGATTGCGCCGGGTCAAGGGAAAAGTCGGGGTCGCTCTCGAATTTCTGCTGCCCGAAGGCTCCGCCAACACAGGCAGTGCCACGGTGGACAAGCAACCCGTGGGAGGAATGACCTGGAGCAGCCTGAATAGTCTGATCAATCGGGCCGGTGGAAACAAAAGTCATGTGGCTCGCAATCTGGGTATCAGCCGCGTGACACTTTACCGCTGGCTGGACCGGTTGCAACCCGGGGATTGACGGTATTTCAAGGCCGGGACGGAGCCCGGCGCCGACTGAACCCATTTTTTCTGATTTTTATCTCTTTGAATAGCAACTTTCTTTCCCCATTTTTCGTTTAGTATCTGTTTTTGTGCCCTCTGCTCCCCTTTTCAGGAGACTATGATGAAACGAATCGTGAACAGGTTTCTGATCGCCCTTGCCCTGGGCTTGTTCCTTACCGGCTGCGGACAAACGGATCAGGAAAAGGAATCCCCAGGCCAAACCGCCCTGAACAGCGGACTTTTCACCGAGAACATGGATCGGTCGGTTCGCCCCCAGGACAATTTCTACAACTATGTCAACGGCACCTGGATGAAAACGGCTGAAATTCCCGCCGACCGTACCAGCGATGGGGCCTTTTACGAACTGCGTGAAAAAAGCCGCGCTGACGTAAAAGCCATCATCGATGAAGTTGCAGCCCGCGCCGACCTGATAGCAGGATCTCCCGAACAGAAGGTTGCCGATCTTTACAACTGCATGGTCGACACCGCCCGAATCAACTCCCTGGGTATTGATCCCATCAAGGAGGAATTGGCGGCCATCGACAACCTGGCCGACAAATCCGACATGTCGCGCTGGCTGGCCCGCTCCCAGAAGACCGGCGCAGGAGGTGCCTTTCACCTCTTTGTAAGCATTGACGACAAAGACGCCACCCGCTACATCCCTGTCATTTGGCAGGGAGGGCTCGGCCTGCCGGAGCGAGATTACTATTTTAACGAGGACGAGAGCTTCCGGTCCATTCGCAAAGCCTATGTCCTGCACATGGAAAAAATGTTCCATCTTGCCGGATGGTCCAATCCGGCCCGCGCCGCCCGTCAGATTATGGATCTGGAAACCGAGATCGCCGCCTTGCATTGGACCAACGTGGAAAACCGGAACAGCGAAAAAACCTACAATCTCACCACGGTTGCAGAATTGTCCAAACGCGGTGGTGGCCTGGACTGGGCCGCCTTCTGGGACGAATCAGGCATCGCTGGTCGATACGATCTGAACATCTGCCAGCCTTCCTACATCGAAGGTTTCAGCCAGCTGGTCGCCGACAAAAGCCTGGACACCTGGAAAGGCTATCTGAAATGGAACTTATTGAACAGCGCAGCCGGCTTCCTCAGCAGTGATTTCGACGACCAGAATTTCGACTTCTACAACCGCACTCTCAGCGGCCAGAAAGAGCAGCGGCCCCGCTGGAAGCGCGGCGTCGATCTGGTCAACCGTGTTCTGGGTGAAGTGGTGGGCCAGGTTTACGTCAGTCGCCATTCCACTCCCGAAGCCAAGGTGCGCATGATGGCCCTGGTGGAAAACCTGCGTTCCGCTTACGGCGAAGCCATCAACGAACTTGAGTGGATGGGCGACGACACCAAAGCCGAAGCCCGTCGCAAACTGGCCGCTTTCACACCAAAAATCGGCTATCCCGACCGCTGGCGCGATTATTCCGACCTGAAAATTAAGGCCGACGACTTGGTGGGCAACATCGTGCGCACCCGCCAGTTCAACTACCAGGACAACCTGGCCAAACTCGACGAACCCATCCGCACCTGGGAATGGGGCATGAGCCCGCAAACAGTCAACGCCTACTACAGCTCTTCCCGTAACGAAGTGGTATTCCCGGCAGCTATCCTGCAACCACCGTTTTTCAACCTGGAAGCGGACGACGCCGTCAACTATGGCGGCATCGGCGCGGTCATCGGCCACGAGATGGGCCACGGGTTCGACGACCAGGGCAGCCTGTACGACGGGGACGGCAACATGCGCAACTGGTGGACCGAAGCCGACCTTGAAGAATTTGGCAAACGCAGCCAGGGTTTGGTGGAGCAGTTCGCGGGCTACGAAGTTCTGGAGGGTCTGAACATCAACGGCGAACTTACCCTGGGCGAAAACATCGGCGACCTTTCCGGCTTGACCATCGCCTACAAGGCCTACCACATGTCCGAAGCCGGCAAAAATCCTCCCGTGCTCGATGGATTCACCGGCGAGCAGCGGTTTTTCCTGGGCTTCGGCCAGGTGTGGCGCAGCAAGTTCACCGAAGAGGAGATGCGCAACCGCGTGGCCACCGACGTGCACTCACCCGCCGAATTCCGTGCCTTCGGTTCCCTCGCCAATTTCACCCCCTTCTATGATGCGTTTGAAGTGAAGGAAGGCGACAATATGTACATCGCCCCCGAGAAGCGGGTGAAAATCTGGTAGCATCCGCTACGGATTGGGCCATGGGAAGACAAAGCCCGGACACTGCTGGTCCGGGCTTTTTTGCGCAGAGACGAAAATTTCCCTATTCTGACATCACCAGCTCAATTCCGCACCATGCCCTCGCTCGGGTTCCGCCCCCTCACTTCCGCTGGAAAATTCGTCGCCGTTGGCCTGGTTTCAAACCATATGGCCAATTTGTTTTACCGTATCCCGGGGGGCCTGTACCATGAATAAATCCTTGCTCTTCCTCGTGTCCGTTCTTTTGCTGGCAGGGGTGGCTTCGGCCGTGATTGATGATGATGACAATGTCATCGGCTTGTATTTCGACCCCGACGCAGATTCCGACTGCCTCGACTCCGTCCCGCCCAACAGCCAGATTCCCTGTTACATTGTATTGACCCGGCCCACTTTTTCCGACCTCTACGGGTTCGAGCTGGGCTTCGACTATGGCTCGGAGTTGATTCATCTGGGCACCTCCTTTTCCAACAGCCAGGCCCTGAACCTGGGCAGTCCTGGCAACCTGGTGGTGGGCTTCGGCTCACCCTCCTACACCAGCAGCGCCACCCTGCTGGCCACCCTGGACATGATGTACATCGACATAAGCAATACTCCCGCCACCCTGACTCTCAGGGGATCCGAGCCCAGCAGTCTGGACCCTGCCTTTCCATCGGTCCTGCTGGCCGGAGGGGAGATCATCTCCACCGGGTTGCACGACCCTACCTATCCCTTTCAAATGAACGGTTTTTGTTCGTATGAAGACAGGCCGGCCGCCTGGAGCGAGGTCAAGAGTTTGTACCGGTGAGTTTGTACCGGCTAATCCCGATCAGCATCTCCGGAAAAAGACGGCGAACGGCCCTTTACCGATGGGTCGGAAATTCCAGCAATTTTCTTGACCAGGCCGAGGACCATCTCCGAAAGCCCGGAAGTCGTCCCGGATGAATCTTCGGAGACTCCGGATGCCCCCATGTCTTCGCCGTCATTGGACCCTCCGTCAACGCCCATCAGCCAGTTCTCAAAGCCGCGAACTTCCTCATTGCTGAGAATAATCAGGGATACCAACATCTCGATATAATATCGATGGTCCTTTTCCAGGCCGGGAATCTCCCCCAACTCAAGGCTGTCCTGGTTGCAAAGGATTTCTTCCACACCGGCCAGCGCCGAGCAGGCTCCCAAAGGCCGGCCCAGGTGATTGAAGAGAAAATACTCTTCCTCCAACACATCGAAAAAGACACGGTTGCGTACTTCACCCCTGGCCACTTCGGGGTCATGCCAGCCGTCTCGCTCCAACCGCACCACCCACTGAAAAATCAACGTGGCCGGCACACCGGATTGCAGTGAGGCCAGGCTCTCGTCATCAAACAAACCCTGCAGCTCGACATTGACCGAGACTCCCCGACCCGTCACCCGGGGATGACTCAACTCCAGATGAGGAGTTTGCGCCTGGGCCATACGAGGAATCAGCATCAGCAACAGGATCAACACCCAAAAAAGAAGTAAAAGAATATATTTGAGGATATTCATATCAGAACATCCTCTTCAGGCGCAACTGGAAGACCACCGGGTGGCTGCGGTCATCCAGGCGCTGGATCATGTTGATGCGCAAGCCTTCGGCCTGGCCAATATTGAGGCCTAATCCGGTGCTGGTCTTCAACTGGTTCAACGAGGGCGTGGCGTCCTTGTTTTCCCAGACCATTCCTGCATCATAAAACAGGGTCAACTTCAGGCATCGACCCAGGCTGAGGAAATATTCCAGGTTGACCAGGGCCATGCGCTGACCACCGTACTGGTCGGCAGTTTGCGGCGAATCGCTGATCATCAGCGACTGATACGGATAGCCTCGAACCGTTCCCAGACCACCGAGCAGGTAGCGCTCCTGGGTCGGCAAACGGCCCCGCAGGTTGCTACCGGCGGCCAGACGGATGTCGAACCCCGCGCGTTGGCCCAGCTTGAGACGCCCCCGAATTTTTGCGTCCAATTTTTCGAAGTCGAAATCACCACCGAGTAGGCTCTCGCTGCTACGCTGGTAAGAAGCGGTGAAGTAGTTGTATTTGCCACCCACCGCAACGTTGGTAAACAGACTGTTCAGACTGCCTTCATCAATGTCGGGATTGACGTTGAAGGATCCACTCTTGATGGACCACACCGAAGGCGCCCAAAGGCTGGCTTGCTCTTCAGCCCGCACTCCACCCTGAAAGCGCAGCCAGGCTCCCAGCTTGAAGATCAGGCTGAGCTTCACGCCCTTGCTTCGGTGGTAATCCTGGTAATCCTCATGAAAGAGCAGGCCGGCCAAGGAGTTCTCATCCGAGCCGATGCCCGTGATATGGTTATTGGACTCCGTCTTATCGAAAAGATTCAGTTTAAGATCCAGCAAATGGTCTGGGATGATCGGCTGAAGAATGGCCAGGCTTCCCCCAAACCGTCCGCTGCTGAAACCAAAATAACCGCGAACCATGGCCGAAGGTTCCATCCCACCCTGGGGCACAACATGGTTCAGGTCGAACCCTATCACCAAACCATCAACCCTCTGGTAAGTGAAATCACCCACCCGAAGCTGGCCATGCTCCAATTCATTGATGAGGCGTTTGCGGTAGGCCTTCTTTTCGCGGCGCTGGGTCTTGTTATTCTTATAGCCCGGGTCCTTGTCCCAGCCCTCGCGGCCCAGAACCGAAACCCAGCCAAACTCTTCATGATTTCTGGCGGCGGGATTTTCGGGGTCAATGGCAACCCAGGAATCATGGCCTTCATCCACCAGGAATTTGTAAAACTGTTGGCTATCCGGCACGGACAGGGTGATGGACCAGGTACCACCATCCCTGGCCAGGGGCACCTTCACCCAATTGGTGAAAGTGGCCGACAGAAAAACCTGTTCGAAATTGGAGTCTTTGTAGGAAAAAGTAACCAATCGCTGCGCCGACGTGGATTCGGAAACCTCGGAATCCAACACCACGGACTCATCTGACGGCTCAAGTGTTGCTGCTTGGACTGCCAAAACAAGATTGCTGGACGCCATCCATAAAAATAATGCTATAACCAACACCATGATATTTCTCCAGAAATGCCAGGGCTGATTTTGGTTCCTGATCCGGATCTTCATTGCGGGGACCGGATCTTCGCCAATTGTCCCGACACCCCTGATTGGCAATGGTCGTGCCCATTTTTGGAGACGATAGACAATACCCTCATTTCCTTTATAACAAGATGTTTTTTCACATCTTAACAAAAACAAACACACCATCCATTCGGCAGGGGAGCAACCCGTGAAATCATTTCATCATGTCATCGGGACAACAACCTGTTGTGCTGTTGACACGCTCAAAATCGTTTTTCCAACCTCAGCTCAATCCTTGATGCCCAGTTTTTTGAGACGACGATGCAAATTGGCGCGGTCCAACCCCAATTGGCGGGCGGCGGCCGCAACATTGCCATCAACCTCATCCAGTGTCTGCAGGATGAAGTTCTTTTCATGGTGGGCGAGGTATTCGTTCAGTCCATTTGCAGACGCTTCATCACCTGCACCTCCACCGACGGCCGTGGGTTTTACAGGCCCCAGCAAGCCGGACAATTCTTCAGCGCCAATGTTGTTGCCCGGCACCATGATCATGACCCGCTCCATCAGGTTGCGCAGTTCCCGAACATTTCCTGGCCACGGGTATCCGCGCATCAAGTCCATGGCAGCACCGGAGATTGTTTTGTTCATGCGTCCGCCAACGGCACAGAATTGCCTCAAGAAATGCTCGGCCAGTTCAGCCAAATCCTCAGGATGATCCCGAAGGGCCGGTGCCTGAATGGGAATCACCTTAAGGCGATGGTACAGGTCCTCCCGAAACCCACCACTACTGCGCAGCTCGTCCAGATCCCGGTTGGTGGAGGAAAATATCCGCACATCCAAAACGATGGTCCCGCTGCCGCCAACTCTTTCCAGCTCACCCTCCTCCAGCACCCGCAACAACTTGGCCTGGGTGGTGGGATTCATGTCGCCAATTTCATCCAACAGCAACGACCCGCCCTGGGCCCGCTCAAATTTCCCCAAACGACGGCTGACCGCCCCGGTGAAGGCCCCCCGCTCATGGCCGAACAGCTCACTCTCCAACAAATCCGATGGAATGGCAGCGCAGTTGACCTTGATAAATGGCTGCGAGCTGCGGGCCGACGCCTTGTGCAGGGCCCGGGCAATCAGTTCCTTGCCGGTCCCGTTTTCCCCGGTGATCAACACCCTGGCTTCGGCAGGGGCGGCCTGGGCAACAGCGGCGCGCAGTTGCTGCATTTGCGCGCTGGATCCGATCAGTTCCCTGGTCAGATCCAAGGCCGATCGCAGATCGGAATTCTCAGCGGCCAATTGGTTCAGACGCAGGGCGTTGGCCACAGAAACCAGCAGTCGATCGGCAAGAATAGGTTTTTCCACAAAATCGAGCGCCCCCAGACGGGTGGCTTCCACCGCTGTGGCGATGGTGCCATGACCGCTCATCATGATCACCGGGCAAACATTCGCCTCCTCCTGGAGATCCCGCAAAAACGATAGGCCACCCTGCCCCGGCAATTGCACATCAAGCAACAACAGGGCCACCGAATTGTCCGCCATGATCTTCCGGGCCACGACAGTATCCTTGGCCGCCACCACCTGGTAGCCTTCGTCTTCCAAAACCCCGGCCAGCAGGTTGCGAATATTGGGTTCATCATCCACGATCAGGATGGGGCCAAGCGCGTTGTTCAAGAGGAATTCCTTTCTGGCCTCGCCAGCTGGGTTTCATCCATTCCCGAAATATCGGGCAAGTCGATGACGAAGGCGGCTCCTGCACTGGAGGATTCCGCCCAGAGGCATCCACCGTTGTCTTCAATGATGCGTCTGGCCAGGGCCAATCCCAATCCGGTGCCCGTGGCTTTGGTTGTCACGTAGGGTTCGAAAAC
>JAJRZA010000093.1 GCA_024275485.1 Candidatus Krumholzibacteriota bacterium
AGTTGGACAAATTGTGGCAAACGGTGCAGAATGTGGCCAATCCTGGTCGTATGGCGGGAAAAGTGCAGGGAGGAGGCCACTTCAACGCCATAGCGTTTGCTCTCGGGACTCAGAAATGGGCTGCATCGCAAAATCCTCCCTTTGAAAAATCCTAGAAATATGCTAGGTTATATCCCTTGGTGCGGAATCCTCCTGCGACTTCACGGGTGACAATTGGCAGGGGTGGGGGAGCTGGGCCCAATTTTGTAGGAGTGTAAAATGGAATTTCCCGAATGCAAGAAATGCGACGAAGGCCTGTTGCTGCCCTTATCCGACTACGGACGGGATGGCGCAACTATTCGCTACAAGGCCTGGGTGTGTCACAATCCCAGCTGCGGGTTCAACATTCGAATCGACAATGGCGAAATCAGTTTGGGCCGGGAGTTGAGAGAATCGGTTAAGTAGTTGTCCGGCAATAAATATTCAATCGCCCAAGTGCAGGTTATCCGCGCGATTGTTTTCATGAAAAACCTTCATCAACCAGGAACCAACCACCCACCAAACAGCCATTGAAACCACCAACCACAAAAAATCCCCAATTTCCAGGGCCGTAGGTTCTGTTTGGGCCTCTTGCATCGAATACATGATCACCAGGGCAACAGCGTTGTGCAGGGCATGGAAAACCCAACAGGCCAGCAGACTGCCGGTGACCTCGTAGATGAAGGACAAAGCGATCCCGATGCCAAACAATCCGAGCAGCAACCAGGGTTCCGCATGAACCATGGCAAACACCAGGGACGCCAGCAAGGTGGCTTTGGCCGGATCCCAGTAACCGGAGGCCAACCGGTGCAAAAATCCCCGAAAAACGATTTCTTCACCCAGGGGGCCCACAAAAACCACGGTGATAATGGTCAGCAGAATTCCCAATGTAGAACGTGGCAGCATATTCTGGAACATGGCGATGCGCTCGGGATCGGTCGGGAATAATCGCATGGATATTTCAGCCAACAGGGACGCGGGAACCAAAGAGGCCAAAGCCAGAAGGCCCACTGCCACAAGAATCTGCCAGTGCACTGGTCCCAAATCCAGATCCCTGAGCGGATTCCAACCGTTCCTGGAACTGAGCACCAACAGGGGAATGAAAACCCCCATAACCTGCCCGACCAGCACAGGCAATATCATTCCGCCGCCCAGCAGGTAGGCCTGGATCTGGAAAAATACATTGCCTGCTACCAGCATGAAAATCAACCCCACAATCCACAGGCGGGATCGATCGGTCCACAGGCTGGGCGGGGCTTTCTGAATGGGCTCCTGGGATGGGTCTTCAATATCTTTGTTCATGGTCTCCGGGTTTCTTTGTGCAATTGGCCCCACTTGGCGTTAGAATAGGATGGTGGTGTTTTCTGAGAATACATCACCCAATTCTCCAACTCTCTAGCCGGAAGAAGGTACCCTGTGTGTGCTCGTGCCATTGATGCGGTCATTTTCGATCTGGATAATACGCTGACCGACTTCATGTTGGCCAAGGAAAATTCCATTCGGGCTGCTGTTGATGCCATGATCGACAGCGGATTGCCCATGGGGCAGCAAGAGGCCGTCGACGCCATCTTCGCAATCTACAAGGAAAAAGGTATCGAGCACCAGCGCGTATTCAACTTCTTTCTGGAAAATACCATTGGACGGGTGGACGACCGGATCCTGGCTGCAGCCGTGGTTGCTTACCGCCGCGCACGCGGTGGTTCCCTGGTTCCGTATCCCCATGCCCACTTTGTATTGAACAAACTCATGAAAGACGGCTACAAGCTGGCCGTGGTCAGCGATGCCCCACGTTTTGAAGCCTGGCAGCGTCTGAATTATATCGGCCTGCAGCATGCTTTTGATGTGGTCCTGACTTTCGACGACACCGGCCATCATAAACCCGATCCCAAGCCTTTTTTTATGGCCCTGGATTTTTTGAAGGTATCTCCGGATCGTACGGTTTTGATCGGCGATTGGATTGAAAGGGACATTCTGGGTGGCCAAAACGCAGGTTTGCACACGGTTTACGCCCGTTATGGGGACAAATACTCCCAGTACGCGGACAAGGTTGAAGACGCCGATACCAAGCCTGATTTTGTGGTGGATGACCTCTTGCAGTTGTTGACCGTCCTGGACAAACTGAATGCCGGGGACGGTGCCACGTCATGAGGGTTTGCACCGCCCAACAAATGGCAGCCATTGATGCCGAAACCATTGCCGCCGGCACTCCCGGCATTGAGCTGATGGAGCGGGCCGGCCAGGCCATGACCGAGCTTATCCTGGAATTTCTGGAGGATGGAGAGGCGGGCTCCATCCTGATTCTTTGTGGTAAAGGCAACAACGGTGGAGATGGCCTGGTGGTGGCCCGTTTGCTGTGCGAGGCTGGCCAACTGGTGGAAGTTATGATGCTGGCGGACCGAGAGGAACTGAAAGGCGATGCGGGCACCAATTACGACCGTTTGCCAGGATGGCTAGGTCTGCTGCACCCGCCAAAAAACCACTGGGTCGGTGCGCTGAAGCCTCTGCTGCAGGATGCTTCCGTGGTGGTGGATGCCATCTTCGGCACAGGAATTACCCCGCCTTTGCTCGGGCCATACGTGGACCTGATCGCCGCCATCAACGACTCGGGTGTGCCAACGGTGGCTCTGGATATTCCTTCCGGAGTTGGTGGAGATGATGGTCGGGTGGATCCCATTGCTCTGGCCGCCGACCTGACCATCACCGTGGGCTTGCCCAAGCGCGGTCTGCTGCTTGCGCCGGGCCGTGATTTTGTGGGTGAGTTGGAAGTGGTGGACATCGGTTTCCCTGATGAAATCTGTGAGAAAAACAGTCCCAATCACCATTGGCTTTCCGGGCGGGATTACCTCGGTCTGTTGCCTCCGAGGCCCTCCCACGGACACAAATACGATTTCGGACGCCTGATGATTCTGGCCGGCAGCCGGGCCTATGGCGGCGCTGCTCATCTGACGGGCATGGGAGCCCTGCGATCGGGTGTCGGTCTGGTGAAAATGGCGGTGCCCATGGAGCTTGTGGAGTCGACAAGGGTGGGTTTGCCCGAGGCGTTGACCGTCGGTCTGGCTACCACCGAGGCAGGCACCATGGATCCGGTGCCGCCCGCTATGATGGATCATCTGCTGGAAAAACAACAAGCGGTTGCGCTAGGTCCCGGCCTTGATGCCAACCCTGCGACAGATGGCTGGGTTGTGGATTTTCTGGCTCACCTGGATTTACCCGTGGTGGTGGATGCGGACGGCCTCGGTGCATTTTCCCGCACCCGTTGCGAACCCTCTTTTGGTTCCCAGAAAGTGATCCTCACCCCCCACGCAGGTGAGTTGGCTCGTTTGTGCGGATTGAGCTCTGCAGAAGTGATGGCCAGTCGCTTTGATCTGGTTCCGGAATTGGCGGCCCGGTGGAATGTGGTTCTGATGCTCAAAGGCTCGCCCACTGTTATCGCAGGTCCCGATGGCCGACTGTTCTTCAATGCCAGTGGTGACGATGCCCTTGCCAGAGGCGGTTCCGGCGACGTGCTTTCGGGCCTGCTCGGTGGCTTGTTGGCCCAGGGCAGCGGTCCCTTGAGCACGGCCCTGCTCGGTGCCTATGTGCACGGCCTGGCCGGGTCCTATGCGGCGAGCGGGAGCAGCCCGCGATCGGTGCTGGTGCGCGAAACCGCGGCTGCCATCGGCCCGGTTTTTGGTGCCATGGAAGAAGAAGCCAGCAGCTATGCCGATCTTCACCTGCGCATGCTGCCCCTCAAGGACAGGGAAATTCAATGAAGGTTCTGGGCATAGAAACATCCTGCGACGATACCAGTGTGGCGCTGTATGACAGCCAGTCGGGTGTTGCCGAGAACCTGGTTTCGAGTCAGGTCCAGATGCACAATCATTTTGGTGGCGTGGTACCGGAACTGGCGTCGCGTGCCCACCTGGTCAACCTGCTGCCTCTGGTGGATCATCTTCTCAAGAGCCAGAATCTGGAGCTGAAGGACCTCGACGCAGTGGCGGTGACCGCCGGTCCCGGTTTGGTGGGCGCTCTTTTGGTGGGTCTTTCCACCGGTAAGGCTTTGGCCATGTCCGCCGATCTCCCTTTGGTGGGTATTCACCATATCGAAGGGCACATCCTGGCCAACGCCCTGACCAATGAGATGGTTTTTCCGGCCATGGTGCTGGTGGTCTCCGGTGGACACACCGAAGTGATCCACATGCCCGAAATTGGGGTCTACGAAAAGCTGGGTGGCACCCTCGATGATGCCGCCGGCGAAGCCTACGACAAAACGGCCAAGCTGTTGGGTTTGCCCTATCCCGGCGGTCCGCCCATCGACCAACTGGCGGCCCGGGGTACACCGGGACGGTTCAAATTTCCCCGTCCCCTGCAAAAAGATCCCCGCCTTGTCTTTAGCTTCAGTGGTCTGAAAACCGCGGTGCGGCTGGCCGTTGAAAAATTGCCACCGCCCCTGAACGACCAGGATGTGGCCGATGTTTGCTACGAAGTTCAGGAAGCCATCGTCGACAGTCTGACTGACCGCCTGTTCAGGGCTGCGCGACTCAAACATGTCAAAGCGGTTTATCTTGCGGGTGGGGTGGCCGCCAACAGCGGCCTGCGCCAACGCACCGCCCGGGAGGCAAAAAAACGAGGACTGCATTTCGTGGCGCCCGAGGGTGTCTATTGCACCGACAACGCCGCCATGATCGCCTATGCCGGTTGGTGTCATCTGAATGCAGGTCGGTGCGACGGTTTGGACCTGGACAGTTTTCCGCGGGGAACTCTGACATCCTGGCGGTGACCATTTGCCTGAATTTCCCGAATATTTCCCGAATATTTTCCCACTTTTTCCTGATTTTTCCCTTGGCACGCACTTTGCGTAAAAAAACATGAACCAATCCCGAAAAATCGGGAAGTTGAAGGTTTCTGTTCTTACGAAATGGGAAAAAATGACAAGGAAAGCACGGGTCCTCATCGCGGATGATGAACCTCACATCAGGCGAATTCTCCAGTTCCTGCTGGAAAACGAAGGTTTTGAAGTCTACCTGGCTGAAGACGGAGCCAAAGCCGTGGACGCTGTGCGCAAGTTGCGGCCCGAACTGGTATTGTTGGATGTCATGATGCCGCATATGGATGGTTTTGCCGTTCTGCAGAACATTCGGGACAATTTTGAAACAGCCCACCTTCCGGTCATCATGCTAACGGCCAAAGGCGAAGTTTCGGACAAGGTTCGGGGTTTGCGCGGCGGTGCCAATGACTACATGATCAAGCCTTTTGACCAGGATGAGCTGCTTTTGCGGGTCAGCAACCTGCTCAACACTTCCCGGCGTGAGCGGGAGGCCAATCCCCTGACAGGACTGCCCGGAAATCGTGCGATCGAGCGCGAAACAAGTAACCGCATCAGCAGCGGTGCCGAGTTCGGTTTCATGTACATCGACATTGATCGTTTCAAAAGTTTCAACGATTTCTACGGCTTCAGCAAAGGTGACGATGCCATTGGTTTTCTGGCGGATATTCTGGTTCAGTGCTCCCGGGAATTTGGATCCGACACCGATTTTATCGGACACGTGGGGGGCGATGATTTTGTGATGATCACCGAACCGCATTGTGCCGAAGATCTCGGCCGCAATATCATTGATAAATTCGATTCCGGAGTGTTTGAATTGCACGGGTCTGAAGAAGCGAAAAAGGGTTTCCTCCAGGTGGAAAGCCGTGGTGGAAATGTGCGTCGATTCCCTTTGATTACCCTGACGGTGGCCCTGGTGGTCGACGCCAAGGGCCGATTTGAGCACCCTGCCCAGTTGAGCGATACCATGGCCGAGCTCAAGCGCTACGGCAAGACCATGACCAGCAGCGTTCTGGTTCGTGAACGGCGGACAGCCAACGGGGAAAGTCAATTTGAAGTGGCCGGGATTTCGGCCACCAGCGGAACCATCAACCAAAAATCCTGACCAAAGGGCGCTAATGCCGACAGCTGGCGGACATCTGCACATGGATTTTCAGATAGAGGCGGCCTTCAGTCGTGTGCTGGTCGAGTTTCGCCAGCGTGGGGGCGTGCCGGATCTTAAATCCCTGGGACAGAGTGTGGTCGACGCCATGGCCGATCGACCTGGTGTGCAAACAGTGACCTTTGCCGTCAACCCGGCCATAAATGTTATGCTGGATCCCAGTTGGAATCATCGATTGATGCAGGTTCTGGTCGGTGGCAAGACGGTGGGCAACCCGCAATGGCAAACCCATGCCGCAGGCTGGCCGCAGCAGTTGCCGACGGAAAACCTGGATTGGGGCACACAGCCGCCACCCGCAGGAACTCCCTGGCCGGGCCCAAACATCTGCAATACTTCAGGAAAGATACCAGGAGACTGGGTCAGGTTCCTGATTCGGGTTCGCGAAGGTGCGGCAATTTTAGTGACTCTGGGTTTTGACGGCTCCCTGACCAGCCACCCTGGGTGGGGGCAGGAAGCGGTCCAGATGCAGCAGATTCTGCAACTGATCATTGATCATTGGGTGGAATTGGTTGCCCGGGACCTGGAATTGAACCAACTCACCAAGCAAAAACAGGCACTGTCCCGTTTGAATCGTCTGCAGGGACGGTTTGTGGCCATGGCATCGCATGAATTCAAAACCCCCCTGACTTCCATCACCGCCTATGCCGATGCCTTGCTCGGCCAGTTCGACCAGGAACACATGCCTTTGGCGACGGAATTCCTGAGTGTGATCCGCACCGAGGCTGGGCGTCTGCTGCGCATGGTCAATCGCATTCTGGATTTTTCGCGCATGGAGTATGGGGCTCGCCTCCTTGGCGGCACCCCCCATCACCTAGGCCACTTGGTTGAGGAAACAATCCTCGCCTTGCATCCGACCATTGCCGCCAAAAAACTGGCCTGTAACCTGGAAGACGGCGGACAGGTTCCGAGGGCCATGGTGGACGCCGACCTCATTCGCCAGGTGTTGGTCAATCTCGTGGGCAACGCGGTGAAATTCACACCAGAGGGAGGCCGCATTGTCGTGAGTCTGGTGGAAACCGAATCCTCGGTGGAGGTGTGCATTGCCGACACCGGACCGGGCATTCCCCAACGGGATATCCACCGCATCTTTCGCGAATTTTATCGATCCAGGGAGACCGCATCGCGTGAAGAAGGGACCGGTCTGGGGTTGACCATCGTGCGCCACATCATCAACCTGCATGGCGGCAGCGTGGAAGCCCGGCAGCGCTTGGGTGGCGGTTCCGTCTTTACTTTTAGGGTCCCCAAGGAAGTGCATAACCTCGGGCCCTTGCCAAGTCGATTCACAGCCAGGGTCGATCAGGACGATGCCCGGAGGCTGTTGGCCACGACTCTGCAACTGGTGGCGGAAATGGCCGGGGCTAAAAAATTGGTTCTTTTGCTGCAGGGAACCGATGAACAGATGTGTCCGGTAGCAGGATTCGGTTGGCCCGAAACTCCGGTTGTCTCCATGACTGGGCAGGAACTTTTATCCTGGCAAAAAATCCAAGGTGTGCATCTGGCTGTAGATATTCCCCACCTGGACTGGACCTGGTATCCGGGCGGTAAACCTGATCCGCAGGCCACCATATTGGTGTCGCTGACCCGTGGCAACCAAAGCATCGGCTGCCTGGTATTGCAGCATCCCATGCGGGGGCGGGAATTTGGCATTCATGTGCAGGAGCAGCTTTCGGTGCTGGGGCGGGTGATCGCCACAGCCATGTGGGAGCTGGTACGAGAGGAAAACAGTTCGCAGGAATTGTCAGGCACCGCCCAGGTTACCAAAACCATTGAAGCCATGCGAACTCTTCTTCAGATCAGGCGCAACGGTGTGCCCACGGCGGCGGCCGATGCCTTGCATCTTCTGGGAGCCGTGGCCCGTGAAATGAAGCTTTCCGAAAATCAGATCCAGGACTTGCAGTACGCGGCAGCCCTCCACGACGCGGGTATGGCCCGGGTGGAAGACGAAATCCTGCTCGGTGAATCCGAACTCAGTTTTGACGAAAGGGATGAAGTGGATCGGCACGTGGAGCAGGGAGTTGACTTGATGGGTCCTTTGCTACCCGGCCCGGAGGTGGCCGATATGATCCGCCATCATCATGAACGATTTGACGGCTCGGGGTTCCCCAAGGGACAGCAGGGTTCGGAAATTCCCCTGGGTGCCCGTTTGTTGGCAGTGATCGATGCCTGGTTCAGCTTGACCCAAGGGCGATCCTATCGCGCGGGATTGCCTGTCGACAAAGCCCTGCAGGAAATCCTGGACAACTCCGGAACCCAGTTTGATCCCAAGGTCGTCAAGGCCTTTGAAACAATTTTGCAACGGGAAGGATGTCCACTAAACATCCCCCTCCAACACGGACCCGCCGGGTTCGGCATCTGAGGAGACGAAATGGGCTTTCTGGCTCGCATTCTCATCGTTGACGACGAAAGTCCGATCAGCACCCTGTTGACCCAGACTTTTGAACAGGAAGGCCACCAGGTGACATCGGCCAGCAACGGCATCGAGTGCATGAACAAGATGGCCAGCTTCAGGCCCGATGTAGTGGTCATGGATATCATGATGCCCAAGCTCGACGGTGTTGATACCACCCGGTTGATCCGACGCAACAAAAACTACGAAGACACGGTGATCGTGGCTCTGTCGGCCAAGGCTGACGAAGAAACCCGCAAACGCATGCGGGAAGCCGGAGCCAACCTGTTTATGCGAAAACCCTTTGTCATCGCCAAACTGGTGGCCAGGGTCACCCAGATCCTGGAAACCCGCTCGGGGATGAAGTAGGAGAATGCAGCACCTGATGTCTGAAATCATGCTGAATCCAGCCACCATCCAGACGGCCCTGACCGGTACCCTGGCCTCCGTCTCGGTGCCAGTTGCGGTGGTGGTTTTGCTGGTGATAGGCACAGGCCTGGCTGTTTGGGCAGTGATGATGGGACGCCGACTGGTCACCGGGAATCAGCGCCTGCAGCAGATACGCATTGATCTTGAGGGAGTCAATGACCAGCTCAAGGCCGAAACCGAGCAATTGCGCAAGGAATGTTTCGAGACCTCGTTGGTCCTCGAGAGCTTGAAGGAACGGAACCTCGGTCTACGCAGCACCAGCCGGACCCTGGAAAAAATTCTTAGTGTTTCAGCCCGAATCAATGCCACTGTTTTTCTTCCTGACCTGCTGCCCAAAGTGGTGGTGGCGGTAAAGGAGATCAACGGTTTCGGCAAGGTTGTGCTCTATGTCTGGTCCCGTGAAACACAGGCCTTCGAAGCGAGGGCATTTGCCGGTGTACCGGAGATGGAAAAACCGACACTCATCGGTGAACAAGTCAGCAATGAACAGTACGAAGAGCTGTCACATGCCAGGCACCGCTACTCCAATTGTTTCCTGGTGCGCCGAACAGAGGCGGATGACTCCGGACTGTTTGAGCCCGGTCAGGAACCATCTGCCGGACCCCAGGATCGAAGTTGGCATCCGGACACCTTCCTGGTGGTGCCGCTTATCAGCCTCAAAGGTGAAGTCATCGGTTACCTGAATCTGGATCAACCCGGGGACGGTCTGGTGCCGGATATGGTCCAGACCAAACATCTGGAATTCCTGGTGAAACAGGCCGCTACCGCCATCGAATCCGCAGGTGTGTATGATAGCCTTGCGCGCAACAATGCTGAACTCAGCCGGGCTTCGGAAAAGCTGGACAGTTTGTCCGAGATGAAAACCCAGTTTGTGGCCAACGTAAGTCATGAACTGCGCACGCCCCTGACTTCCATTTCCGCCTATACCGAATTGTTGCAGCAGAACATGGACACCATGAATCAGGAGATGCGCAGCGAATTCCTTAAAGTCATCAACGATGAAAGCAAAAAACTGACCGAGATCATCGACGACATCCTGAATCTTGGCAAGATGTCCAACGGGCGTACGGAAATGAACACTGTGGAAACAGACCTGGTGACCCTGGTCAAACGCATGGAGGCGTCGTGGCACAGTCGGGCCCATGAGCAGGACATCATTTTCAAAGTGGAGGCGCAGTCCGAGAGCATTAATTTGCCGGTGGATACCATCTTGTTCCAGCAACTTTTGGGGCACCTGCTGAGTAACGCCTTCAAATTCACCCAGCCTGGCGGCCGAATCACAGTTCGGGTTGTGGAAACGGGCACGGTGGTTCGTCTACAAGTGCAGGATACTGGCATTGGTATTCCCGAAGACAAACTGGTGGCCGTCTTCGATCGTTTCTATCAGGTGGACGGTTCCGCCACCCGTGAACACAACGGGCAGGGAGTGGGGCTTGCCATTTGCCGTGATATTATCAACCACCACGATGGACGTATCTGGGCCGACAATGTAGATACCGGCGGTACCCTGTTTACTGTTCTGCTGCCTCGCCGACCGGTGGTTGTTCAATCGGCCGACGGTCATGCTTCACGGGGCACACCTTTTGAACCCGGTGAATTCATGCAACGGCTGATGCACTGGATAAGCGAAAGCATGGGCATTCAAACGGCAACCCTGATGATGCCCGATAAACAGGGCGAATTCCTCACCATTAGAGCTGGCATTGGTATTCCCGATTCCGTAGTACAGAGCGCCAGGGTGCGCCGTGGCATGGGCTTCGCAGGACAGGTCTGGATGAGCAAAAAAACCATGCTCATTGAAGATGTGACCGGTGACCAGCGTTCGGATCAGGAATTCAGCGAGCCCCGCTACTCGACACCCAGCCTTCTGTGCGTGCCTTTGATGAACGGTAAAGAGGTGGTCGGTGTGGTTTCGGTGAACAACAAGATCGACGGTCGTCCCCTTGGTTCCGACGACAGCATCTTTCTCGAGAGCATGGCCACTCACCTGACCGGCCTGCTACTGCGTCATCGCCGCTGGCAGGAAGGTGTGCAGGATTTCCAGTTGGTTCGAGATGCCCTGCGCAAAACAACTTCAGTGGGGCACCTACGTCACGAAGGTTTGCGTCATCTGTGCCAGGAAATCTGCTTGGAAACGGCTCGCAACATCATGTTGCCGCCTGATGAGTTGGAGCATCTGGCATTCAGTCTGCAGTTCTACGATGTGGGAATCAGCCTGGTTCCATATCAGCTGTTGAACAAGCCCGGACCTTTGGATCCCGTGGAAGAGGCCCAAATGCGTCAGCATGTGGCCGCCAGCCTGGACATCCTGGAGCCATTAGGACCCGATTCCAAAGTCCGCCAGCTCATCCTGCACCATCACGAGAATTATGACGGGTCAGGTTATCCCATGGGCTTGGCCGGAGAATCAATTCCCCTGGGATCCCGTTTGGTCCGATTGACAGATACTCTGGCCGCCCTCCTGAGCCAGCGACCCTGGCGCACAGCCTTCTCACTGGACCAGGCTTTGGCCGAAATCAGGGCTGGTGCGGGAACAATTTATTGCCCCCGCATGGCCTCGGTGTTTTTGGTGGAGGCGGAAAAGCGTCGCGCCCGCATCACCGACCTGCAGAAGAAGTTGGTCCACAACCGGGAGCTGGGCCAACTTTCGGCGGGCATGGACAGCCCCCATATTTTGAAAACATGATTTTAAGACTGGAATTCCTTTCAGTATCAACCGGTCCTGCCGATCTTATCCGGGTACCAACCAAACCCGAACCGGAGGAATTGCCTTGAACAAGGTATTGATAGCGGACGACGAGTACAACATTCGTAATATTCTCGATTTCAGTCTGAATTCCGAAGGATTTGACGTGATAACCGCCGATAGCGGGGAAGATGCATTTTCCCTGGCGGTGAGCGAACTGCCGGACCTGGTCATTCTGGACGTGATGATGCCTGGGCAAGGCGGCATCGAAACCTGCCGGCAAATCAAGGCGGACGAGCGTACTTCCGGTATTCCGGTGATCCTATTGACCGCTCGCGGAAGCCGTGAAGATCGGAAAGCCGGAACCAAGGCAGGGGCTGATGAGTACATCACCAAACCTTTCAGTCCGCAGAAGGTTGTCAATGCGGTGCAAAATTTTCTCGGGATTGGCAGCAAATAAGGTCGGGGCACTCCCGGAAGTATTATATGGGTCCTTCGTCGTCGTCGGAGGGCCTTTTAATGTCTTGTTGAGGCAGATTTGGGAAAGCCGCTGGCGGTGAACCCGGGGTCTGGTTTACAATGCCCTGCCGGTTTTGTTTTCCCTTTATCCGGTTGGAGCCCTTTTTGACCCAATTCCCAAAACTTGTCGAAGTGGCCTTGCCAGTGCCCCTGGATGATACCTTCTCCTATCGTTTTCAGGTCGATGGCGATGCTTGTGCCACGGTTGTGGCCGGCGATTTGGTGGAAGTGCCTTTTGGCCGTCGAAAAAAAGTGCTGGGTTTGGTGCTGACGGTTTCCGAGTTGGATCCGGGGACCAAAAAAGTGGATGGCTTTGTGCTCAAGGATGTAGCTAGGGTGCATGGTCCGGAGTATCGCATCCAGGGTGACCGGCTGAAACTTGCCCACTGGATTGCATCCTATTATGCGCTGCCTATCGGGCAGGTTGTGCCACTGTTTCATCCTCCATCGCCAGGGACGAAAGCTCGCAAAAGCCGGCGCGAAAGTGCCCAATACCCAAGTGTGGACCCTGTCGGTATTTCACTGACAGCGGCTCAAAACAAAGTGGTGGACTGCGCCTCCCAATGGTTGCAGGATGAAAAATTTGGCGCCATGATGCTGCATGGAGTCACCGGCAGTGGAAAAACCGAGGTTTATCTGACCGTCATTGAAGAAGCCCTCGATCAGGGGCGAGACGCTCTCTTCCTGCTGCCTGAAATTGCTCTCACTCCGCAAACCCTCACCCGCATTCGCACCCGTTTTGGCGATCAGGCGGCCGCCATCCACAGCGGTATGTCCGCCGGCCAGCGTTGCCGGGTGCACGAGGCCGCCGCCCGTGGTGAAATCAAAGTGGTGGTAGGTCCCCGGTCGGCCCTGTTCGCGCCCCTGAAGAATATTGGGGTAATCGTTGTGGATGAGGAACACGAAAATTCCTACAAACAGGACGAGACGCCTCGTTATCACGCACGCCACGCGGCTCTTATTCGTGGCCGGGACAACAATGCCGTGGTCATACTGGGATCCGCCACACCTGATCTGGAATCCATGCACAACGCTATTCAGGGACGTTTTACTTTGAAATCCCTTCCGGAACGGATGGGTGGCCAATTGCCTGGAGTGGAAGTGGTGGATATGCGTGGGGTCGGCATGCCCGACGGCTTGTCGACAACCTTGAGCGAGGCCATGGATGAAACTCTGGAGGCGGGACAACAGGTCATCCTTTTTTACAATCGCCGCGGATTTGCCCGGGCCTGGCAATGCCTGGATTGTGGTGAGATGTTGGAATGCCCCAATTGCGACATCGCCTTGACCTATCACCTGAGACCGCGACGGCTGCTGTGCCACTACTGCGATCATACCATGAAGGTGCCCGATATTTGTCCCACCTGCTCAGGAGTGGAATTCCTACCCTCGGGAGGTGGCACCGAGAAGGTGGAGCTCAACCTGCAGTCGTTATTCCCAGAGGCGAAGATTCTGCGTCTGGATCATGACACCACCCGGCGTCGGGGCAGTCATCAGGACATTCTGGCGGCTTTTGCCCGTCGCCAAGCCGATATACTTGTTGGAACCCAGATGGTGGCCAAGGGACATCATTTTCCTGGAGTTTCCCTGGTGGGCGTTCTGGCGGCGGACCACGGATTGGGGTTGCCTGATTTTCGTGCGTCCGAGCGTTCGTTTCAACTGCTGACGCAGGTGGCTGGTCGGTCGGGACGCACGGGAATTGGCCGTGTTATCTTTCAAAGTTACCAGCCCGAGCACCCGGTAATCATGGCGGCTGCCGAACATGATTATGCAGCTTTTTTGGCAACGGAACTGCCGGTGCGCAAAGCTTTGTCGTATCCGCCCTATCGACGTCTGGTTCGGCTGGGTTTGAGTGGTAAACGACTGGGCCTGGTGCAGGAGGCGGCCGACCAACTGGCGACAGCCTTGCGCACCAATCTTTCTCCAGGTGGCGTGCTGGTCTTGGGGCCGGCACCTGCAGTCTTTTCTCGCTTGAATGATCGATACCGATTTCAAATTATCCTGAAGGGGACTTTGGACGAAGGCAGCCGGCAATGGCTGCGGCTTTGTCTGAAAAGTCTCACTGAGGCCTATGGTCAGGTGGATGTTTTGCTCGATTTCGACCCAGTATCCATCTATTGAACCCCAGCTGGGATAGAATCGGGATAGATTCGTCCATATAGGCAAAAAATCAAAAAGATGTTCTATTTTGTCTTATTGTGTCTAGCCCCCCTATGCGGTATAATTATGAAGTTGCTTGATCATCCATCTGGTTTCGTTCCTGTTGTCCATTTGTCCGAGAGGAAAACAATGCAGCCCATGATTGCCTCCGACCGTATTTCAGGTCGGTTTCATCAGATCATCATGTTCCTGGTCCTGCTGGTGGCTGTGCCCGGATTCGTTCTGGCGGCAGGTTTGCCCCAACCGGATATCGATGAGTTGCGCCAACAAATCCAGGAGAACGGTTATCACTTCGAGGTGAACGATCATTTCAGCAGCACCATCACTCCGGAGCGCCGACTGATCCTGCGAAGTGGTTTTTCCATGAATGACGATGACCAGCGTGAGCTCCAGCAGCATCTCAAAATTTTCCCCGTGGACAAGGATCCACTGCCCACCAATCTGGACTGGCGCAATTTGAATGGCGTCACCTCGGTGAAAAATCAGGGTGATTGCGGTTCCTGTTGGGCTTTCGCCGCCACGGCGGAATTGGAATCCTTTGTGAAAATTTATTACGGCAAGGACCTGGACCTTTCCGAGCAGCAGAGTGTATCGTGCAATACTTATGGTTCCAGCTGCAGTGGTGGTTGGGCGGCGGCATCCTATAATGTCTTCCAGGACCAGGGTGCGGTGACTGAAGCCTGCATGCCTTATCTGCGGTTGGATCCGCCTGAGGCCCCATGCCTTGAGGACGGATTGAAAAAATACGGCTATATCACCGGCTACAATTACATTTCCAACAACGTGCAGCAGATGAAGGAAGCCTTGCAATACGGTCCCATCTGCACGGGCATCAGCGCCACCGATGCTTTTGAAAGTTATGGCGGCGGCTGCTTCGACGAGTATGGTGGAGGCATCAATCACCTGGTGCTCATTGTTGGTTACGACGATCGTTCCTGCGCTGAAGAAGGTGCCTGGATCATTAAAAACTCCTGGGGACCCGGTTTTGGGGATGGTGGTTTCATCACTGTTCAATATGGCCGCGCCGGCACTGGTAGCAGTGTGACCCAGTTACAGTACGTCGCCCCTCCGGTTTCCATCGATTTGACCGGTGGAATTTCCGGCAGTGAGTTGATGGCCGGTGAGATGAGGGAAATCAATTGGACAACCAGTGGCGAGGCCGTCAGCAATGTCGATATCTGGCTGGGACTGGACGGCCATTGCCATGATACCCTGGTGGCGTCCAACGTCCCGAACACCGGTTCCTTCCTTTGGGAAGTCCCCAACGAGTCCACCAACTTTGCCAGCCTGGTGATCCATCCGAGTGGCAGCACCACTGAAGTGGGTTATGGCCTGACCCATGAGTTTATCAATATTCTCGGCCACAAGCTTCGTTACGTTTCAAGTTTGGGCAGCAATACCGAACCCTTCGATACTCCCGAGACGGCTGCCCACACCATCGATGCAGCCCTGACTGTCTGCACCGGTGTGGACACTGTTTTGGTGGCCGGCGGCGACTACCTCGGCGCCCTGACCGTCTCCGGCCCGGTCACTCTCATGGGTGGCTTCAGCGATGACTTCAGCATCAGGGATACCGATATTTATACCACGCGGGTGATTTCCGGAGTCACCGGCGTGCGCTTTCTCAGTTCCAGCGAAGATCGTGGCGGCGTCGACGGCTTTCTCTTTGAGGACTGTGCCGGGGCGGTGAGCTCAGATCCTGTTGGCGGACGCCACGGTGGAGCCATCTACATCAACAACTGTTCACCTCGTGTGACCAACTGCGAATTCCGCAACAATACGGCTCATCCTTCGGGTGGTCTTGGTTATGGCGGTGCCATTTGTGTGGTTGGCGGCGAACCGGTTGTTGAAGCCTGCAGTTTCTCCGGCAATACCGCATCCCGGGGTGGAGCTATTGGTATTTTCAATGGCGCCCTGGTCACCTTGAACCAATGCGATTTTGACCAGAACAATTGCACCGATGGGTTCACCAATAACCTTGGTGGTGCCCTGGTGGTGGAGAATGCCTACCTGGTCATGAACGGAGGAACAATTACCGGAGGGTCTCTTGCGGACAAAGGTGCAGCCATTCACGCATCGGAATCCAACGTCGACCTGCTCGGGGTTGAACTTTCGAGCAACCAATCCATCCATGATGGAGGTGCAGTTTCCAGCCACGGCGGGTACCTTAACGTGGTGGACGCTTTTATTGCCGACAATTCATCTCAGAGTGGCAACGGTGGCGGCATTTACTCCAACGGCACCGACATCTCGGTTCGCAATGTTCATTTCACCGGCAACAGCGGTACTTCCTTCGGTGGTGGTCTGATGGCCACGGAAGCTTCCGGAACCATTGAGAATTGCCTCTTCAACGAAAATACGGCCCTCACCGGTGGCGGTCTTGTGGTTTTGGCCAGCGGTGAAAGTCTGGTTCGCAACAACGTTGTGATGAACAACCAGGGCCAGGGTATCTTGGCTGCGGGAACGGGCATGATTGCGGACTACAACAACGTGGTGGGCAACCTGCCCGTGGATTACGGTTCGGACACACCAGGTGTGCACGATATTTCCCTGGATCCCCTCTTTGTGGACGCTGCCGGCAACGATTTTGGCCTGGCCCAGTTCTCTCCCTGTGTGGATTCCGGTCAGGATGATGCCAGTTGTCTTGATCCGGACGGCTCACGGGCGGACATGGGACTGCTTGGCGGTCCGGGGGCCGACTTCGTGGCTCCGGTGCGAGTGACCGGGGCTGGAATTGCCCAAATCGGGGGTGGTCAGGTGCGGGTGAGTTGGAATGCCGCCCCTGAAGAAAATATTCTTTATTATGTGGTGTACCGGGATACCGCCGCCGTGTTTGTGCCTACGGAAATGCGCGCAGTGGCCATGGTGGATCATCCGAACACTTTCTTTGATGATACCCCATCCTACGACTGCTACTACCTGGTTGCCGCCGTGGACTCACACGGTTACAGCAGCGGTTACTCGGAGCGGGTATACACCGACGACCAGTTATCGCCCGCCGGTGAAGATCAAACGCCGCGGGTTCTGGCTATTTCCGGCGTGGTGCCCAATCCGTTCAACCCCATGACCACAGTGAAATTTGATCTGCCCCGCAGCGGCCGCATCCAACTGGCGATCTACGATTTGCGGGGTCGTCTGGTGCGGAATCTTGTTTCGGGCCAGATGGAAGCCGGCAGTCATGATGTGGTGTGGAATGGTCGCAATGATCAGGGGCAAACGGCGGCCGCGGGCGTCTATTTTGCCCGTCTGAGTAGTGCCGACGGCCACCGAACGGTGAAGATGGTTCTGGCCAAGTAGTGTTTTTTTGGTAGGATTTTGATGGTTTGAGTTCAGCCTTCTTCGGGTGTTTCAAGCCAGCGAAGCAACTCGGTCGGCTGTACTTTTTCGTCGACCCTGATTTTTCCAATCCGCTCGGGCAGGACCCACGAAAGTCCTGACCGGGCGGATACTTTTTTGTCACCGGAAAGAAGTTTTTCCAGCAGATCCGCCGGCGGTGCGGGCCAGGTTACGGGTAGCCCACAGGCCTCAAGCAATTGAATCATTTCCAGGGCCTGGGGTACTGGGCAGAGATTTCTTTCGGCAGCAATGCGAAAGACCACCGCCATGCCGATGGCCACCGCTTGGCCATGGCTGAGGGGCCGGTCCGATTGGTGGCTGTGGGCTTCCAGAACGTGCCCCAGGGTATGCCCCAGGTTCAGTGCCTTGCGGGGCCCGCTTTCCCGGAAGTCGCGATTGACGAGATTGACTTTCACCGCTGCCGCCCGTCCCACCCATTGGCGCCAGGGCAGAGCCCCCAGAATTCCCGGCACCGGTTCGTTGGCGGCATTTTGACCCAGTGTCTTGTTCAGGTTTTCACGGGCGGCGTAGAGTTCGGCGAACAGGGCCGCATCGCCGATGGCTGCGGTTTTGATCAGCTCGGCCATGCCGTCGCGCAAGTCGCTGCAAGTCAGGGTGCCCAGGAAACCAACATCGGCCAAAATTCCCCGGGCGGGATAAAAGGTACCCACCGGATTTTTGATCCCTGAAGTGTTGATGGCGGTTTTCCCGCCAATGGAAGCGTCCACCATGGCCAGCAGAGTGGTGGGGATGCTGACGAAGTTCACGCCCCGCCGCCAGGTTGAAGCGGCCAGTCCCACCAGATCCAGGACAGTTCCACCGCCAATGGCCACGATGGTGCCGTCGCGGGTCAGAGCCTGCTCGGATAGCCAGTTGTAAATCTTTTCCAGTTCGGTCAAGGATTTGAACGGTTCGCCACCGGGAACCAGAAGGGCGGGCTGTTGGCAGTTGGTGCAGCTGTTCTGAATCTGTTCCAGGCAGGCCGGGTGCAATTCGGCCACCAGTTGATCGATGATGTAAACCGGGGGCGGAGTTGGTACAAATCGACCCAATTCCAACCCGGCCAAGGGCCCGAGAAGGTAGGTGCTTGGGGTTTGGTCCAGCATCATCTCCAGGATCAGGGACTCATCACGCATTGCTGGAACTCCTCTTAAATCACCAATAACAGTTAAAAGAAACCCTTGTCTCAGAATCTCATAACC
The DNA here is from genome assembly GCA_024275485.1 of Candidatus Krumholzibacteriota bacterium. Lineage (GTDB taxonomy): Bacteria > Krumholzibacteriota > Krumholzibacteriia > LZORAL124-64-63 > LZORAL124-64-63 > LZORAL124-64-63. The sequence continues at coordinate 18,703 of JAJRZA010000093.1, forward strand.
TACTTTAATGATAGTGGTTTTCACTATCATCGTCACTTTGTTTCCCTTGTTTCGCCCGGATGAAAACACTAGTTTTGTCACATCGGGGAATTATATACTACACCCCGAGCGATTTTTTTTCCACCAAAGGAGTTGGTTCCATGTCAGGTCAGATGGTTGAAATCCGCTGGCATGCGCGTGGCGGGCAGGGGGCCAAAACGGCCGCCATGTTTTTGGCCGAAGCGGTGCTCCCAAAGGGCATGTACGGTCAGGGTTTCCCCGAGTACGGGCCCGAACGACGCGGCGCTCCCATGCGCGGCTTCACACGCATCTCTGAAAAGCCCATTCGGCGGCACTGCATGATTGAAAATCCGGGTATCGTCATCATTCTGGATTCTTCATTGATGGATTCCCCGGCTGCCGGTTGCAATGCCGGGGTGGGTGAAGGCACGGTCTTTATTGTCAACACCACCGAGGGCGTTGAGGCCACCAAAGCAAAATTGGGCGTTGATGGCGCCGAAGTTCATACGGTGGATGCCACCGGCATTGCCCTCGATACTATCGGTCGTCCCATTCCCAACATGCCCATGATCGGCGCATTGTTGGCAGTCAAGGATTTGCTGACCCTGGAAGAACTTCAGGATGCTCTGGTTGAGCAGCTCGGCAGCAAATTTTCCCAGGCCGTGATTGACGGCAACCTGGCCGCGGTGAAGCGGGCCAACAAGGAGTTGGTGTCCGAATGAGTTTCCTGCGCAACGATCAACTGCACGAAGGCGGCATCATCAAGGAGACAGGCAACGCCCACGACTACTCCACTGGTGACTGGCGCACTTTTGTGCCCGAGTTTGTGGAAGAGAACTGCATCCAGTGCATGTTCTGCTGGATCTACTGCCCGGATTCGGCCATTGATATTGATACCTCCGGCGAGAAGCCCATCATGAAGGGTATTCTGCTGAATCACTGCAAGGGTTGTGGAATCTGTGCCCACGAATGTCCTCCCGCCAAGAAGGGCAGATCGGCCCTGGTCATGGTTCGGGAAGAGAAATAGGCGAATGCCGGAAAGGATTTGAGTCATGGAACAAAAACTAGTGGCACTGTCCGGCAATGAGGCCGTGGCCTATGCTTTCAAGCAGGCCAAGCCCCATGTCGCCGCAGTCTTCCCCATCACTCCGCAAACGTAGATGATGCACAAATACGCCGAGTTCGTGGCCAATGGCCAATCGACCACGGAGATGATCCTGGTGGAGAGCGAGCACTCGGCCATGAGTGCCTCGGTGGGTTCGGCGGCAGCCGGAGCGCGTACCTTTACCGCCACCAGCAGTGCGGGTTTTGCCTTGATGTGGGAAGTGGTTTATATCGCCGCTTCACTGCGTCTGCCCATTTGCATGGCGTTGGTTAACCGTGCGTTGAGTGGTAATATTAATATTCACTGTGATCACAGCGACAGCATGGGTGGGCGTGATGCGGGTTGGATACATCTGTTTTCCGAGAATGCCCAGGAAGCCTACGATAACGGTCTGATGGCCTGGCGCATTGCCGAGCACTTGGATGTTCGTCTGCCGGTGATGGTCAATTATGATGGTTTCATCATCAGCCACACCGCCGACAGCCTGTACATGCTGCCCGATGACGAGGCCTACAAGTTCATCGGCAAACATGTTCCGAATTACTCGTTGTTGGATGTTGAAAACCCCATCACCGTTGGTCCTTTGGATCTGACCGATTATTACTTCGAGCACAAGGCCACTCAACTGGCCGCCTACGACAAGGCCATCGAAGTGATCAAATCGGTGAGTGAAGAATTCGGCCAGCTGACCGGTCGCCATTATGACTTGTGCGAAGAGTACCTGATGGACGACGCCGAAATGGTGATGGTCATGCTCGGCAGCAGCGCCGGCACGGCCAAGGATGTCATCGACGAGTACCGTGACAAAGGCGTGAAGGTGGGCTTGTTGAAGATCCGCATGTTCCGCCCGTTCCCGGTTTCCCTCATCGCCGAGAAGCTTGCCGGTCGCAAGGCCGTCTGCGTGCTCGACCGTTCGGCCAGTTTTGGCGGTCAGGGTGGACCCGTGTTCATGGAAGTGCGTTCGGCCATGTACGGTCAGAAGGTGCCGGTGCACGGTTATATTTATGGTCTCGGTGGCCGCGACTTCGATCTGAAGCAGGTCGCCACCGTCATTGAAGACCTGCAAAAGGTTGCCGCGGGCAACGAGATGCAGGAAATCAGTCTTTTGGGTATCAGGTCCTAGGAAAGGAGGTCCAGCTGTGGCAACGAATCTCAAGTCATTGACCAACAATCCGGAGCTTCTTACCGGAGGGCATCGCGCCTGCGCCGGTTGCACCGGTTCTAACATTTTGCGGCAGATCATGCTGACAGCGGGGGCGGACACCGTGGTCGGCGGAGCCACCGGTTGCATGGAGGTGGTCACGACCATCTTCCCGTACACTGCCTGGCGCACGCCGTTCATTCACAGTGCGTTTGAAAACTGTGCCGCCACCATCAGTGGTGTGGAGACGGCCTTCCGGTCGTTGAAGAAGCACGGCGAATTGCCTGTGGAACGGAAAAAAATGAACTTCATTGCTTTTGGCGGTGATGGTGGAACCTACGACATCGGTTTGCAGTCGCTGTCCGGGGCAATGGAGCGTGGTCACAACATGCTTTATGTGTGTTACGACAACAACGCCTACATGAACACCGGAATCCAGCGCTCGAGTGCGACACCTCCCGGAGCTTTCACCAGCACGGCGCCGGCCGGCAGTGAGAGTTACGGCAAAACCCAGAACCGCAAGGATCTGACGAAGATCCTTGTGGCGCACAATATTCCCTACGTGGCTCAGACGACGCCTTATCATTGGAAGGATCTGGCCATGAAGGTTGAGAAGGCGTTGGCCTGTGATGGGCCTGCGTTCTTGAACATTCTGATGCCCTGCACTGTTGGCTGGCACTTTGATCCTGCCATCGGTATTGATCTGTCTCGCGAGGCGGTCGAGAACAATTTTTGGCCGTTGTTCGAGGTGGAGAATGGGGTTTACAAGATCAACAAGAAACCCAAGGACAGGGCTCCGCTGGAGCCATGGATGAAGAAGCAGGGACGATTCAAGCATTTGTTCAAGCCTGGCAATGAGCACGTGATTGAGCGATTACAGACCTGGGTTGATGATGAGTGGGAGAAACTGTTGAAGCTGGAGGCTGGGGGGAGCTAGTTGTGCCCCCGAAAATGTTCCTGGCCCCAGATCTGCCAGTCCTTGAGTATGAAATACTCGAAAACAATACCCAAGGGCTGGCAGCCACCACACTGCCCATCTCCCAAGTGCGTTCATCACAACCCCTTATCTGAGGGTTTCACCTTAAAAAAATCGGGCTCCTTCAAAAGGGAGTACGATGAAAGGTGTATCCAGAGGTTCACATGTAAGACCTGCCGCTTCACTTTCAGTACTCAAACCTTCAGCAGCACCTACTGATATTTCCCTTCCTGCAAACCAATCATTGATTCAACAGCAAAGGAACCCCGGTGTTCAAGAAAACAAATCGCCTGATGCTCTCCACCCATCAAGGGGTCGGTTTGCTGATTGGCATCCAGGTATTTTTGTGGATCAGCGGCGGGTTTGTGATGAGTGTTCTGCCCATTGAAAAAGTACGGGGTGAAGACTGGGTCGTCGTCCATGAGCCCATGGTTATTTCGCAGGAAACAGTGTTGCTCCAACCCAATCAGATTGCCAGTAGTTTGGAATTTCCTGCCTTGGAAATGGCCGAGCTCAGCATCTGGCTTGGGCGTCCCGTTTACTTTTTGAAGACAACCCAGGCCACCCATCTGGTAGATGCTGTCTCTGGGAAGCGTCTTTCCCCACTGGGTGAAAATCTGGCCAGAAAAGTTGCTCTTGCGGACTATGCCGGGCCCGGGAGCATTGCCACAATCGATCTTCTTGAAGAGCCTTTGTCTGAAATTCGTGGCAGGGAATTGCCGGTTTGGCGAGTGGATTTTGCTGATTCCCGTCACACCACCATCTACGTGTCTCCCAATTCAGGAAAGGTGGTCGGCCGCCGCAACACCATTTGGCGGGTGTATGATTTTTTCTGGATGCTGCACATTATGGATTATAGTGCCCGGGATGATTTCAACAATCCGCTGTTGGTGACCGCCGCGGTTGTAGCCTGGTTGATGGTCACCAGCGGGCTTTGGCTGGTGGTTGTTTGGGCAAGGCGGGTTTGGCGGAGGCGGAGCCGTTGAGAAGGGGCCGCTTGAAAAACAGCGTACCCTCAGCACCGCCTCAAGTCCTGCCGATTGTTCCTACATCTGTCCTGCCGGAGAGGTCAGGCTTTGACTGGTAAAGTAGTGAACTTGGCTATCGCGCCACTGCTTTCACGGCCGATGCCGATACCGACCAAACGGGACCGACCGTCCCGGTATCTGATGTTGCTTTCCAGCTTTCGTCGGAATTCGGCACTCCTATTTGCCTGCATGGAGCGGCCGCTACCTGTTTGCCGGATGCGATTAATCCCGCTTACATCACCTGCAACGAGTATTGCCGATGAAGTTTTTAGAGTGAAACGAAAAGTGGTCCATGCTACAATGCATTGCTGTGCAGGGAAATTACTTTGCGCGATTGGAGGGTGCCATGAAAATTCTGCTGATTCTTGCCTTGCTCTTGTTCGGGTCGGTATCGGTCCTGGCCTGTGGAATACCGGATATTAATCATTCCTTTGCCGTTTGCGCCCATGGAGGAACAGAACCCGTGACTATCTTGAATTTCCCTGACGGTTCGGGGTCATCTTTCCTGGAAGCCCGCGACCAGAACGGGGTTTTGCTCAACGCCACCATCACCCTTGTGGTTCTTGATGGGTCCAGTGTTCCCGTGGTCAATTTTCCCTTTGAGGATATGTGGCTCCAGTCGGAGGATGGAGGAATGGTCCCCTGCGTGGGGGGAACGATTGCCGATGCGAATACTGACATGAACGGAATGACCCAATGGGTATATCCATTGCGGGCTGGTGGAGCAAGCCAGGCTCCTTGCCAGGTGTTGATCAACGGGGATGCCATCGTCAACCCTCCCGGTCTGCCGGTCGCCTTCAACAGCCCGGATATCGACGGCGATGGCCTGGTCAACCTTGGGGATGTTGCTCTCTTCAGCCATGATTTTTTCGGTGGGTATGATTTCCGGTCCGACTTCCATCGTGATGGTGTGATCAACCTGTCGGATGTCTCTCGTCTGGCGCAGAGTTTTGGCGTTTCCTGTCCTTGATCCCGATTTTCCGGTGAAATTAAATTAAACAGCCGTCGGGAATTACCCCGTCGGCTGTTATTAAATGCTGAATTCTACTATTTCAGCGTAACGATACGAACTCACTCAAATCCGAATCTAAAATATTTTTAAGTTCACCAAAATTGTCTTCTCGTGTTTCCACGTATAAAAAACCAAAGACAGGATATTGCCTGAAGTCGATTTTTCTCAGTTCCAAAGGCCGCTCAAATGTCGAATACAACTTTTGATAATCAAACGAGGCGATTTTATCCGCCTCAATGCCAGTGGAATTATCCAAAACGACAATGCTGAATAGTTTATCCGCTTTGCCCTGGAGAACCTCGGCCCAATTTGGTTTTTGTTGTTGGAAATAATACAAATATGGATTGAGTCCATAGGCGAAAAATGCCATATCGGCTGTCGTGCACCAGGCGCCAAACCGCATCGGGTTGACTTCGATGGGAAACAAAACCCCATCACCGGTGCGTCGCAATTCCACATGCAGGGGGAACTTTTTAATATCCGCCAATCGACCGATTTTGCCGATAAACGTTGTGAATTCTTCCAGATTATCTTCGATGATTACCTTTGATGTCGTGTACACACGGTCGCTGACATCCGCATCCGAGGCAAAGGTATGGCGCATAATGTTGAGAATTACAGGGTCACCAGCCGCATCAAAAAAAGCATCGACAGCGAATTCTTCGCCGGCAACATATTGCTCGATGATAAAGGTACCGGTGTCCAAAACCTCCTCGGGATAAAAGTTTTTGACTTGCTCCATCTCGGCAAGAATCGCCTCGACGGTGTCGGTCCAAGCAGCAAGGGTGGAGACCTTGTACACGCCCATGCTGAAAAAGCCAACGGTTGGTTTGATAATGAAGGGTAAAGTCAAATCATCAAGCCGAACCGCTTTAAGCTCGTCAATGCGCACTGACTTGAATTGGAAATCCGGATAAAGGGGCTTGGTTAGCTCACGAAATTTCAGTTTATCCTTGAACAGCTTGATCTTTTCCGGTAGACCGGTGAATGACAAATTGGTGGCTATCCACCCGATTGAATTTTCAGAGGTGGTGTAGATGAGCGGATTTTCCAGTTCTCTTGCCATTTCGATGGCACGGTCTTCGCTAATGAGGGTTGTCCCCTCGAAAAGGGCCAGGTTCCTGGCAATGGTGGTGTCGACGACAGGAATGGCATTGTCTCTGACTGTCATTTTGAAGAAGTCTGAGATGTATGGTTTGTCTATGAAAAACATGGGTATTCATCCTACATTGTTTTGGCCAAAACGATATCCTCCGCAGAGGTGAGCAAAGACAGTTTTGTCATACTTACCCTGCAAAATCCAGCGTCTTTTACAGCATGGCGCCAAACCCGCCCTGAGCCCCTTTTGCAGCGTCTCATCTCCAGTCAAAAGGTGGACACTCCGGGGCCGTTTGAACATCGGCCCCAGAAATCAACCATCACGATGCCATCGCCTCCTGCCGTGTCCGACCTTGTCTGACTGCCAGGTGGCCACGCCGGATCTCATACAAATCCGCCATCACCGAAGCGGTGGTCGGCCACCTTCCAGCGCCCTTGCCATGAATCAGGACTTGTCGATGACCAGCAGTTTCGATCAACAACCTGTTCGCCTCCTTTGCGCAACCGAACAAAGGATCCTGGGGAGATATTATCACCAGGCCCACTCGAGCTTTGATACCTTTTGCAGTGCGTATGGCGGTGGCCACCAGTTTCAACTCTCCACCCTTGTCACGGGCAGTTTTCAACTTCCCTGATGAAACCTCAGCCAAACCTTCGTACTCGATTTCATCAACCGTGACCTCTTGGCCAAAGGCCCTGGAGGCCAACAGCGCGAGCTTATACACACAATCCAGCCCGCTGATATCAAGATGGGGATTCGCTTCTGCCAACCCACGTTCCTGGGCCTCGGCAAGAGCATCTTGAAATTCGACTCCATCGTTCACTTGATCAAGAATGAAGTTGCAGGTCCCGTTGAGGATTCCCTTGATCTTGATGATGTCCTGTCGAAGGGTAATGGTTTCCACTGACTCCAGGACCGGGACACTGCCGCCAACGCTTGCCGATACCAACAATTGACCGTCGCGGTGCCCGGTTTTTGCCAAAAGCTCCGGATCAAGGGCCAAAAGTTGTTTGTTGGCGCTGACAACACCGCATCCGGAATCCATGGCTTTGTGAACGAGGTCGGCTGCCGTCCCGGTGCCGCCGATGGTTTCAATCACCACTTCGGGTTGTTCCTCCAACAGATGGTCCACCGAGCTGGTCAGAAGGCTGGCCGGAACATCCTCAGGACGAGATTTGCCAGAGTCCTTCACCAGAATCCCAACCACACAAAAGTCCTCTGGAAGACTATTCATCCAGCGGAATACTCCCAAACCCACTGTGCCAAGACCACCCAACGCCACCCGGGTCGGTGCAGGACGGAGGTCCACAGCTTCAAAACGACTTACGCCAGGACCAGTCAAAGTACCACCGCTTGATCCACAGCGGGCGATGGTGAATTTCACGCCCCGCATTTTGGCGAACTCCACGGCCTTTGGTTGGATCAAGGGACCGCCCACCCGAAGACATTCGTCATAACTGACGGTGGCGTACCGGGTCCCGTGATCCAAGGTCCCGTCCGAGCGGACGTGCAGCAATCCGTCCACATCTTTCAGAAGACGGCATTCCTGGGCACGCAAGCCAAAGGTCAGGAACAGAGCAGTCAGATCCGAGCCACCCCGGCCCAATAGCGCTGGTGAGCCATTGGGCAACTTGCCGCTGAAACCCGGCACGACAATGACCGGAACAGTCATCAGTTCATGTTTGAGCCGTACCACATCAAACTCCAGGGGTTCGGCATCCAAAACATCTTCCTGTGCAGTCAATCCAAGTTGGCCCGCGTCAAGAATCTTGGCCGGGATGCCCGCCTGGTCCAGAGCCAGTCCCAGGGTGGCTGCCGATTCAGCTTCACCCGTTTCCAAAAGTCGCGCCAGGCACGATGGATCCGGATCTTCGAACAGTTTTTGGGCTGATTCCAGCAACTCGTCCGTCCGATTGCCAAAAGCCGACACCACTGCGACAACTCGTCGCCCGCGCCTGACCTCCCGATAGATTTCCAACACAACCGAGGGCAGCGCATCATGGTTTTTCAGTACTGAACTGCCGAATTTCAAAACCACGATAGGATCACGCATGGCATACCTCCTTGAAGGCTACCGTCAGGGCTTGTTCAAGGTCGGCAAAGATTTCGCTTGGGTCTTCCAGGCCCACGGAAATCCGAATCAGGCCATCGGAAATCCCCAACTGCAGGCGCCGCTCTTGCGGCACTGAGGCGTGGGTCATGGAGGCGTTGTGGGTGACCAGGGTTTCCACCGTGCCAAGGTTTTCCGCCGGTGTGCACAGCTTCAACGCTTGCAGGGTGCCGGCTGCTTCTTTCAATCCGCCATGCAGGACGATTGTAACCAGGCCGCCGCCTGCCACTTGTTGCCGGCCGGCCAACTCTCGCTGCAGAAAGTCGGGCAGATCCGGATGCACTACCGTTTTGACGTGTGGGTTTTGCTCCAATTGCCGGGCCACTTCCAGGGCATTGATTGTTTGTTGTTTCAATCGAAGCGGCAGTGTTTTCAAACCCTGCAAAGTGAGAAAGGCGTTCTGGGAAGTCTGAATTGTTCCGAGACATTTGCGGAAATAGGCAATGTTTTCACGAAGGGCTTCATTCCTGGTGCAGATGGCTCCACCAACGGTGGCATTGTGACCGTCGATGAACTTGGTGGTTGAATAGATGGTGATGTCGGCACCCAAATCCAGGGGTCTTTGCAGCACCGGGGTAAGGAAGGTGTTGTCCACCACTGCCAAGGTTCCACACTTCGTGGCAAGGGCGCAGTTGGCTTTGATGTCCGTCAGTTTCAGGGTTGGGTTGGCCGGCGATTCCAACAGCAGGAGCCGGGTGGGCCGGA
>JAJRZA010000094.1 GCA_024275485.1 Candidatus Krumholzibacteriota bacterium
AGTCACAAACATCGACCTTGAACGCTTCGAAGAGCGCGAAGGCGATCAATGCCGTGTAGTAGAACGCGGTGTTCTGCCGAAATCCCTTGAACGGAAGTTGTTCGGCCATGAAGTCCTTCAAGGCCCGGTGTACCAACTCGTTAAAACCCCGACCGTGATAGCATCCGATCAGAGATGCTGCATCCAGCAGGTTCTCATCTCCCGCGTCACGCAACAGGGTGTCAATCCTGTCGCCGGTGCCGATGTTGGTGTAGATCAGCGTATCGGGCCGAGCGAACTCAAGCAGGCGCTGCCGGTCTTCGTATACCGGGCGGCAGAAAAGGGCGCGTCGTATGCGTTTCCAACTTCCGCGTTTGTCGCCGAACTCGAGATAACCCCACTCCTGCTGTTTGTTCCGGTGGGTGCGCCATTGCCCGGCAGGACACCGCCCTATGTACTGTTTGATGTCCTTGTACAACTTGCCGCCGCTGAGATAGCCGACATTGATCTTCTCGTACAGGGCGAAGAGTTTTTGATCGAAATAGCCGGTGTCCTGCCGGATCACGATGGGCACGTTCTTGTCGTACCGGCGCCTGATCAGGCTGACCATGTACGCGACCATCTTCCCGGTCGAGTCTTTGTGATTGCTGTGGTGACGGCCGGCGCGCAGAACCGCGTCGATGATGGTTCTCTTGTAGACCATCTGCAGCGGGGCAAAACCTTTGACCTTCTTGTATGTAGGTTCCACGCCCTCCCTCTTGGGTGCGTCGTCGTTGTCCAGAACCATGACGTCCAGATCCAGGATGATGATCTTGGGCTTCTCGAGACAGAGCCGCCAGATGAAAATCTCCTGCAGCAGTTTGCGGAGCAGCCAAATCCTGCCGAAGGTGAAGTTGCCGATGAACCGCTTGACCGCGTGGGAGGAAATCAGATCTTCAGGGCGCCGCTCAATAGTGGCGGCGTATCCTGGGTCCTGCTTGAGGTCGTCGAATCGGGTGAGGTGGCGACTGGTGCCATCGATGAAAAATAGAAGGATCTGGCGCAGACACTCCGATGCGGAGGCGCCTTTGCTGTTCTTACGAACATCGGTAAACCAGCGATCGGTGAATCTGGCCAGTCCGATCTTGTCGATATACCGCGCAAACAGGAGCATGCCGGCGCGACTGGTCAGGTTGTCGCCGGTCAACTCAATGGCGGAAATTTGGGGGTGATTTGAATCTGAGGGTCGGCTATAATGGCTCATGGAATCTCCACCTGTTGGGTTGTTGTTGGCAACCCGGCCAGGTTGCCGTATTTGCTTCGTTACAAATACATTACCCCGGCAGGTGGAGATCTTCAATACTTGGAATCGCTCAGTTTAGGTGTGGATAATTTTTAATTAAACTGATTTTGAAACGGTTTTTCCTTTTTACCCTTGAACGATTTTTTGCCGCAATTGGATCCTAATTGTGTGTTACAATCCCAAAAAATATGATGCCCATTTCAACACCCACCGGAGGCAACATGCGTCACCTTATAATAGTTTTTTCAATCATCATTTCCACAGCCTCCTGGGCCACCGCCCAACAAACCTTCACTAATATCACAGCCAGCGCCGGCATCTACGGCCAAAACGGCCTCGGCCACGCAGTCGGCTGGTGCGACTTTGATGGTGATGGCGACGAAGACCTGGCCTTCTCCAACCAATCCGGCCCCGGTTTCTGGTTTTACCGGAACAACGGTGATGAAACCTTCACCGATATCACTTCCGCACAGGGCCTCGCCGGACTCAGTGCCCGAAAAATTCTCTGGGGCGAGTTGACGGGCGACGAGCGCCCCGATCTCATCCTGAGCCACAGTGGAATAGAGTTTTACCGCAACAACGAATCCGGTTTTAACGACATCACAAATTTCTCCGGTCTTTCCGGCACACCCAAAGGTTTGCTCGATGTGGATCGAGATGGAAAGCTGGACGTGCTGACCGACCTGTCGGATCAATTGCGCTGGCACCGAAACATGGGCCTGGGTTCCTTCGCCGGTGCTCAAATTGTGGGTGCGGCTCCCGACACCTGGACCACGGTCTGTTTCGATTACGATCTTGATGGTGACGTGGACATCTATGTGGGCACGTATGGCACTGGCGTCAATCAGTTGTTCCGGAACAATGGTGACGGCACCTTTGCCGAAGTGGCTGCCAGTGCCGGAGTCGCCTTCAACAACGCAACCCACGGATTGGCGGTGGGCGACTATGACAACGATGGCTGGCCAGACCTTTATCTCGGCGGCTATTCCAGTTTGCGTTGCCGCCTCTATCGCAACCTGGGAGATGGCACCTTCGCCGATGTCACATCTGCCACCGGAACCCAGGGCCACAACGATACCCGCACCGTCAGCTTTGTCGACTACGACAACGATGGTTTCCTGGACATATTCTCCTCCCATCACGATTTCTATTCCTACAGCAACACTATGCAACACAACAACGGCGATGGAACTTTCACCGAAACTGCGGTCAGTCTTGGACTCTCCGGCGAATTCATAGGCGACTATTTCGGAGTGGGCTGGGCCGATTGCAACGGTGATGGTGCCATGGACCTTTTTGCCGCCGGGCACATCGACAAGTACCGGCTTTTCCGCAACGATGAAAACCCCGGCAATTCATTTTCGCTCCGTTTGATCGGCACCGAGAGCAACTTCTCTGCTCATGGCGCCCGAGTTGATTTGTATGCAGGGAATACTCATCTGATGCGCCAGGTCATAACCGACAGCGGTCGCAACGATGGCCATTCCGCGGTGCTGCATTTTGGCCTGGCCCAGGCTACTTTCGTGGACAGTCTGATTGTGCACTGGCCCAACGGGATGGTTCAAAAAACCGGGGGGTATGAAGCCAACCAGCTGATCGATCTGGTTGAAGATGATGGTCTCAGTCCGGTGCCCCCGGGGGCCCTCGCCTGGGATATTTCCAACAGCCCCAATCCCTTCAATCCAATCACGGTGATCAGGTGTGAATTCCCATCCCAAACATCCGTCGCTGTGGTGGAAATATTTGACACACGAGGCAGCCTCATGCGCCGATTGGTCCCGCAAGTTGTATCTGAAGGCGTTGCCCAGGTAACCTGGAACGGAATGGGATCCCATGGCGAGGCCTTGCCCAGTGGCACCTATCTGGCGCGACTCACCGGAGGTCCGGAACAGGTGACCACCAAGTTGATGCTGTTGCAGTAGAGTTGGGATCAGCGCCTGCTGCGAACAAATGCGGTGACGAAATAGGCCATACCGGTCAACAAAATCGTCACCGCCCCACTGGGCAAGTCCGGGCCATAACTAAGGGCCAAACCACCGGTGGTCATGGCCAGGCAAATCAACACAGCCATACCCATCATCTTCCACAAATCCCGCGCAAATAGATTGGCCATGGCAGCAGGCAAAGTCAGCAAGGCAATCACCAGAATAATCCCCACCACCGAGACAAGAAGCACTACCGTCAGCGCGGTTAATCCCAGCAAAAGGAAATGGAAGCGGTTGACATGCACTCCACGCAGGGTGGCGAATTCAGTGTCGAAACAAACGGCCAGCAATTGCTTGTGAAACAAGCCCACACAGATTATTACCACCACATCCAAGGCCAAGATCAGCCAGATGTCAGCCTGGGTCACCATCAGGATGTTGCCAAACAAATAGCTCATCAGATCGGTGGCGTAACCGGGGGTCATGCTGATAAAGACAATTCCCAGGGCCATACCCATGGCCCAGACAGCCCCGATAACTGTGTCTTCACGCTGCTTCAAATTCAAGCTGACCCAACCGATGATGCCGGCAGCCAACAATGCCGCCACCACGGCTCCAATCATGGGCGAAAGCCAGGTCACTCCATGGACCACTTGCATGTAGTGCACAAAGCCCAGGCCAGCCAGGACCGTATGAGCAATGCCGCCGGCAATGTAACTGATGCGTCGGATGACAACGAAACTGCCAACAACTCCGCAAGGGATGCTCACAAGTGCCCCAGCCAATAGGGCCAGTTGCAGGAATTCATGTTGGCCCAGAGCCTGGAAAAAATCGCTCATGAGGGCAGGGAAGAGTGGAGGGATGGTGGCTGGCGATAATGCTAGGAACATTCGTGCCCTCCATCACTGCAGCGATGATCGTGCCGGACCAAGCGCATGTCGCTTCCATATAGGTCGGCGATGACCTCGCCGGTGATGGCGCTGGTGGGGTGGATGACCACATCGTGGCCCACGCAAATCACACTCTTGACAAATCCTGAGACAAAACCCAGGTCGTGGGAAACCAGCACGATGGTGCGGTCCTTGTTGAGTTCCTGCAGCAGCCGGTAGAAACCTTCTTCCACATGGGCGTCGAGCCCGGCAGTTGGTTCGTCCAGAAGCAGCAGATCAGGTTGCCCGGTCAGGGCTCTGGCAATGAGAACTCTTTGTTTTTGTCCGCCACTCAGGGAAGCAAAATGTTCATCGCGACGCTCGGATAAACCAACTTCATCGAGGGCCTTGATGGCAGCTTCCTTGTCCTTCCCCGACCAGAAGCCAAAAGGACGGGCATTGCCCAGGCGTCCCATCAGGGCCACATCGATGGCGCTGACAGGGAAAAGCGGATCCAGTTTGGGATGTTGGGGAACGTAGCCGATGCGCCGACGACTGTGTTTGGGCGATTGTCCATAAACTTCAATTTTCCCCCTGGTTGGCTGCAACAACCCCAGGGCCAAACGCAACAGGGTCGTTTTGCCGCTGCCGTTGGGTCCTACCACGCAAACAAAATCACCTTCGGGAACCGCAATATTCACCCCACTGAAAACCGATCTGCTGTCGTAGCCGAAATGCAGGTCGGTGCATTGAATGACGGGAGCGGTTCTCATTTCATTTTCCTGGATAAGGTGGCCGCCAAAGTCCTGGCAATGTGCAGCAGGTTTTCATCGTACTGAACGGCGAGCGGATCGAGAACCAAAATTTCCACACCGGTGGCCTGGGCGATGGCGCCGGCTGACTTTTTGCTGAACTGCGGTTGCACAATGATGGCCCGGGCGTGGTCCTGGTTGATTTTGTCGATGACCTGGGCCAGTTGCCGGGGACCGGGTTCGTGGCCATCGATTTCCACCGCAATTTGATGCAGACCGAAGGCCTTGGCAAAGTGCCCGTAAGCCGGATGGAAGACATAAAAGGTTTGTCCGCGCACCGGGGACAGAACTGTGGAGATTTCATTCTGCAAGGCCTGGAGCTTTATTTTGAGGGCGGACGTGCGGCTTTGAAAGAGTGCGGACTGTTGCGGCGCCAACTCGGCCAAGACGCGGCCGATGGTATCGGCCATGGCCATGGCTTGAGCGGGATCCAGCCAGGTGTGTGGGTCAAGTCCGTGGGAATGATCGTGGTTTTGGTGGTCGGGACCCTGGGGCCGGAGACCAAAAATAGGCGGAGAATCATGGGCCGCGGCAATGCGAGGCAACAATCCCCGCTCAAACGGCACCCCTGAACTGAAAAAAGCCGCTGCGCCCTGCAAGCGCGCCATTTGCTTGGCCGTGGGCTGGAAAGTGGCGGGAGAGTGCCCAGGGCCCACCAGGGCTTCGACGGAAACCTCGTTCCCCCCGATTTGCTCCACAAACCAGATCTGGGGCAGGATGCTGACCATCACCGAAAGCTTATTTTCGGCCCTGGCCGCAGTCACTGGCAGCAAAGATGACAAGAAGACCACCAACACCAACAGAACGCTGGCGCTGATTCGAGTCAAAACATTGAATGCCAAGGTTTTCTTCATGGAATGCCATGATAACCTTTCGACGGACCCGCGCAATCAGAATCCGCATTTCATTCTTTTTTTCGCTGGTACCGGACGCTCCCTTGGTTTAGCTTGGCAAGGTAGTATTTGCGTCCCAAATGGCGAACCGCCGGGTGTCTGAATTTTGCCCCACCGGCGCGGAGTTTAGTCTGTTCAACAAAGGAGACAATCATGCCTTTGATCCCCATGCGCGTCATGCTCGACCACGCCGCCGAAAATGATTACGGCGTCGGTGCCTTCAATGTCAATAATATGGAACAGATCCAGGCCATCATGATGGCCGCCACCGAGACCAACAGCCCGGTTATCGTTCAGGCCAGTCGTGGTGCCCGTTCCTACTCCCAGGATAATTACCTGCGCCACTTGATGCTGGCTGCGGCCGAATTGAACCCCAACATTCCCATCGCCATGCACCAGGATCACGGCAACAGCCCCGAAACCTGCTTCAGCGCCATCGACCAGGGATTCACTTCCGTCATGATGGACGGCTCCCTGCAGGCCGACGGCAAGAGCCCCAGCAGTTACGATTACAATGTCGACGTGACCCGCCAGGTTGTGGCCAAAGCCCATTCTCTGGGTGTGACCGTGGAAGCGGAGATCGGTTGCCTCGGTGGCATCGAAGACGGTCATGGCGCCGGTCTCAGTGAAGACGAAGCAGCCGATCACCTCACCGACCCCGATGAGGCCGAACGTTTTGTGGGTGACACCAATTGCGACGCCCTGGCTGTGGCCATCGGCACCAGCCACGGGGCCTACAAGTTCAAGGTCAAACCCACCGGCGACGTGCTGAAAATGAACCTCATCGAAGAAATCCATCGTCGTCTGCCCAACACCCACCTGGTGATGCACGGTAGTAGCTCGGTGCCTCGCGAATTGTTGGATATCATCAATAATTATGGTGGCGAGATGAAGGATAGTTACGGCGTGCCTGTGGAAGCCATTCAACGCGGCATCAAGAACGGTGTTCGAAAAATCAATGTCGACACCGACAACCGGCTGGCCATTACCGGCGCCATCCGCAAGGTTTTTGCCGAGCAGCCGGACAAGTTCGACCCTCGCGATTACCTGAAACCCGCCCGCATCGCCATGGCAGAAGTGGTCAAGGCCCGCATGATTTCCTTCGGGCAGGCCGGCTGGGCGGACAAGGTGCCTACCAAAACCCTTGAAGACATGGCCAAGCTCTACTAGGAGCCATACCAGGAGAAATGAATGTACGGAAAATTTGGTGAGACGCTGCGCCGCGAACTGGACAGCATTCGTGAGCAGGGGCTCTACAAAGAGGAACGCCTGCTCGAATCCCCCAAGGGGGCCGAGATCACCGTGGGCGGCAAGAAGGTTCTCAACTTTTGCGCCAACAACTATCTCGGCCTGGCGTCGGATCCGAGGGTGGTGGCCGCCGCCCGCAAGACCCTCGACCAATGGGGATATGGCCTCAGCTCGGTGCGCTTTATCTGTGGCACGACCACGCTGCACAAACAGCTGGAAGCCGAGCTCAGCGATTTCCTGGGCATGGAAGACACCATTCTTTACGCTGCCGCATTTGATGCCAACGGCGGGGTGTTTGAACCGCTGCTGGACAAAAACAGCGCCATCATCACCGATCAGCTGAATCACGCTTCGATCATCGATGGAGTTCGTCTGGCCAAGGCGCGTCGGTACATTTATGACCATCTGGACATGAATCATCTGGAAAGCCAGCTGCGTGAGGCGGCCGATGCCGAGTTCCGGCTCATTGTCACCGATGGCGTCTTCAGCATGGATTGTGATCCCGCTCCATTGAACGACATCTGCGACCTGGCCGACAAGCACCAGGCCATGGTGCTGGTGGACGACAGTCATGCCACTGGTTTTGTCGGCCCCACCGGTCGGGGCACTCCCGAAGCCTTTGGGGTCACGGACCGGGTGGACATCATCACCTCGACCCTGGGCAAAGCCCTCGGTGGAGCCTTGGGCGGGTTCACCAGTGGTCGCAAGGAGATCATTGAGTGGCTGCGACAGAAGAGCCGGCCCTATCTGTTCAGCAATTCGGTGCCCATGATGATTTGTGGTGCGGCCATGGAAGTCTTGCGCATTCTGCGTGAAGATCCCGAGCCTTTGCAGAAGTTGAATAGCAACCAGAGACGGCTGCGTCAGGGATTGTGTGATTTGGGTTTCACGGTGAACAAATGCGATCACGCCATCATCCCGGTGATGTTCGGGCATCATGAAAATGACGCCGTGATGGCTCAGGGTATTGCCTCTGATTTGCTGGACGAAGGCATTTATTGCATTGGTTTCAGTTTTCCGGTGGTGCCCAGAGGCATGGCTCGGATTCGTCTGCAGGCTTCGGCTGCCCATTCGGATGAGCAGATTGATCGCTGTTTGGCGGCTTTCGAGAAGGTGGGCCGAAAACACGGGGCGCTCGGATAGTTTGCCGGACTAAAATATATCCGGCAATTCATCCGGCAATTCATCCGGCAAATTCATCCGACCATTGCACTCTTCTTTGCGTTTTAAGAATAAATGACTATACTTCGCCCGAACCGCGTCTGTGAACCGCACCTTGGGGGTGAGGGCAGGCGTGTGTTTTTTATGCGTCGAAAGCGCGTTGACCAACGGCAGGGGCAGTAATCTGTCGCAAAAAGGATGAAGGCTATGAGTGCAGACCTGAGCAACATCAGGAATATCGGGATCAGTGCCCACATTGATTCAGGCAAGACGACCCTGACCGAACGGATCCTCTTTTACACTGGGCGCATTCGGGCCATTCACGAGGTTCGCGGCAAGGACGGCGTCGGGGCCACCATGGATTCCATGGAATTGGAGCGCGAGCGCGGCATCACCATTCAGAGTGCAGCCACCCACACCTCCTGGGATGATCACGAAATCAACATCATCGATACCCCTGGTCACGTGGATTTCACCATTGAAGTTGAACGTGCCCTGAAGGTGCTCGATGGAGCCATTCTTGTCTTGTGCTCGGTTGCCGGCGTGCAGAGCCAGTCCATCACCGTGGATCGGCAGATGAAACGCTACAACGTGCCCCGCATTGCCTTCATCAACAAATGCGATCGCAGTGGAGCCAATCCTGCCCGGGTTACCGACCAGCTCCGCGAAAAGCTCAAGCACAATGCGGTGATGATGCAAATCCCCATCGGCCTGGAGGAAGATCTCGAAGGCGTGGTGGATCTTGTCACCATGAAGGCCTACCGGTTTGAAGGCGACAGTGGCGATAAAATAGTCGTCAGTGAAATCCCCGAGAACATGATTATCGAAGCTGAGAGCCGTCGGGAGATGATGCTCGACGCAGTCAGCATGTTCAACGATGACCTGATGGAAGCCATTCTGGAAGATAAAGTTACCGAAGAACTGATTCATGACGGCATCCGCAATGGTGTACTGGCCAATGAGCTGACACCGGTTTTCATGGGCAGTGCCTACAAGAACAAGGGTGTGCAGTTGCTGCTCAACGCAGTGACGCGGTACCTGCCCTGTCCCACCGATATTGAAAACAAGGCCTTGAAGCTCCTTCCCGGAGGTGTGGAAGACGAATTCGTGTTGGCCAACAGCGATTCCGAACCTTTGGTGTGCACCGCCTTCAAACTTGAGGAAGGCCCCTATGGGCAACTGACCTATGTGCGCATTTATGACGGTATCCTGAAAAAGGGTTCCGACATTTACAACAGCCGGACCGGCAAGAAGGTCAAGGCGGGCCGTATCGGTCGCATGCATGCTGACCAGATGGAAGACATCACCCAAGCCCACGCCGGCGAAATCGTCGCCCTTTTCGGAATCGATTGTGCAAGTGGCGATACCTTCACCAGCGGCGAACGCATTGCCGTTTCAAGCATGCACGTTCCCGAACCCGTGGTGAGCCTGGCGGTCAGTCCCGTCGACAACAAGGCATCCAGCAACATGGCCAAGGCTCTCGGGCGTTTCACTCGCGAGGATCCCACTTTCCGTACCCACCATGATGATGAGACCGGCGATACCATTGTCAGTGGAATGGGCGAGTTGCATCTCGAGGTCTACATCGAGCGCATGAAGCGAGAGTTCAAGGCCGAGGTCACAACCGGAGCGCCCCAGGTGAAATACCGTGAGACCATCACCAAGACCATCGAATTCGACTACACTCACAAGAAACAGACTGGTGGTTCCGGTCAGTACGCCAAGGTTCAGGGCACCTTCGGTCCCAGTGACGATGGCGAGTTCCACTTCGAGAACAAGGTCGTTGGTGGCCGCATCCCTACCGAGTACATTGGTGCCTGTGAAAAGGGTTTTGCCACCTCTCTGGATGAGGGCCAATACATCGGCCATCCGGTTACCGGCATGACCGTGACTTTGAGGGACGGGGCCTTTCACGCGGTTGATTCCTCGGACATGGCTTTCACAACCGCCTGTCGCGCCACGGTGCGCACCTTCTATCTGAAGGCCAAACCAGTGGCTCTTGAACCGCTGATGCTGGTCTCCATTGAAGGCCCCGGAGAGTTCCAGGGCGACATCATCAAAACCCTGATGCAGCGTCGTGGTGTTATCGTCGGTACCACCGAGGACGACGGATTCATCAGGGTCGATGCAAATGTTCCCTTGGCCGAGATGTTCGGTTATGCTGGAGTTCTGCGGTCCTCGACCCAGGGCAAGGCCGAGTTCACCATGGAGTTTGCCCGTTACGCGCCGGCTCCCGGTGATGTGACCGAAGAGCTGGTCAAGCTTTACCAGGAAAAGAGGGCTGCGGGCAACAAGTAGTTGTCCAGGCACCATCTGAATGTTCACAGATAGTCCAGAAAACGAGTGAGGAATGAAATGCCGTTGAACAAAATGATCCAGCGTAGCCCGGTTCGGGTTTTCGAAAAAGTCATTGGTGGTGGCTTGGGTGCCGGTAATCTGGGTGTGGTTTTGTCCCGCCCCGGTGTGGGGAAAACCGGTTTCCTGATCGGCCTGGCCGTGGACCAGCTGCTGCAGGGCCAAAAGGTTCTGTACATTTCCACCAAGGAATCGGTGGATCACATCAGCACGTTTTTCGAGCAGATCTTCCAAAGCATGAGCCAGGTTCTTGATATGGACAATATGCTTCAGCGCCAGATGGAGATGGAGCGCAATCGCCAGATTCTGGTCTACAACCGCAAGTCCTTCTCTCTGGATAAACTGGCCGAGTCTACGGCCTTTCTGAAGGAATTCGCCGGCTTTGAGGCTGACATGGTCATCCTCGACGGAACCCCTCGTTTTGAAAGCACCGAAGAGTGGGAGATCAAGGGCGTCAAGGAGATGGGTGCCCAATGGGGTGCCGAAATCTGGGCCAGCAGCAATACCCACCGCGAAGGCCAGGAGATGGACGTCCGGGGAGTCCCCATGGATGTGGCCCGTTTCGAAGAACACCTCAATGTGATTGTGGCTCTTTGCCCCGAGAGCGAGCACATCAAGGTCAACACCATCAAGGAACACGGCAGCGAGGATATTGCCCAGGTCAGCCTGGAGTTGGATCCCCGCACTATGTTGTTACGCTGGCGGTAGACCGACAGATCCTCAAATTTGCCTAACCCTCCTGGATTTCCGAGAGGGTTTTTTTTTATCTTCCATACATTTGAGCTATATTTGAGCGGTAAGCGGGTCGCTTTGGCTTTGGATCGTCAGGCAAGCACCCTGCCCACCTCGCAGTCAGGAGAACCCATTGACTTCCGCGATTGATGTACCCGGCCGGTTGGCCCAGGTTCAGGACCGGATCCTTGCAGCCTGCCGACAAGCCGGTCGCCCGGAAAATGATGTGCGGCTGGTCGCTGTGACCAAGCGCGTCGACCTGGATCTGGTGCTGCAGGCCTGCGCTGCTGGACAGTGGGACCTGGGGGAGAATCGCGTGGGCGATGCGCTGGACCGGCAAGAAGAGTTGGCTGCCATGCTGAAGGTGGAGAATATTCCGGCCGAACGTCTTCGCTGGCACTTCATCGGTCATTTGCAAAGCCGCAAAGCTGTTGCAGCCAGTGGTAGTTTCTCTCTTTTGCACGGGATTGATTCCCTGAAACTGGCGCGAAAACTGAGTGTTCAGGCTTGTGCCGAAAATCGTCGCGAGCCCATCCTTGTGGAAGTCAATGCAGGACGGGAGCCCCAGAAAAATGGCCTCGATCCCGATCATGCCGTTGATATTATCTCGGAAATGGCCAATCTCAAAGGCCTGGACCTGCTGGGAACCATGACCATGGCCGCCCAAGGTGCTGACGAATCATCACTGCGAAAAACTTTTGCTCTTCTGCGAATTTTGAACGAAGATGCCCGACGTCAAACCGGCCTGCCGCTGCCCGAGTTGAGCATGGGCATGAGCGGTGATTTTGAACAGGCCATTGCAGAAGGTGCCACCCTGGTGCGGGTGGGGAGTGCCATTTTTGGTCCTCGAAGCTGACAGTTGGTCCGCATTTTCGGCCCAGCCGGCCGAATTCATACCGGAAAGGTTGAAAAATGGGCATTCGCCATATCCTGATCTCCATCCTGCAGGTTTATTCCTGGCTGCTCCTGATCCGGGTTATCCTCAGTTGGGTCAACCCGAATCCTCGCAACGAATTGTTATTGATGGTGATAAGAGTCACAGAACCCGTTCTTGGACCATTGCGCGGTGTGGTCAACTTTGGTCGCTTTGACCTCTCGCCCATACTGGCATTGTTCTTGATCAGAATCCTCATGAGAATCATTGCCTAAACCGGAATCCGACTGACTCCGGTGCCAGCTAGACCCGGAGGAACAAGTCATGAGGATCACACCACTGGACATTCGAAAACAGGAATTCCGCAAATCCGTGCGTGGTTTCGACTGTGATGAAGTTCGCGCTTTTCTGACCACCCTGGCCGACGAATACGAAGCGGTGCTGGTGGACAACAAAGTCCTGCGGGAAGGTCTCGAAGGTCAGGATACCCAAATCAGTGAATACAAGAACATGGAACGCACCCTGCGCGATACCTTGATGACAGCCGAGCGCGTCATGCAGGAATCAAAGGAAAACGCGGCAAGGGAGGGTGACCTGGTCATTCAGGAAGCCCACCTGAAGGCCCGGGGAATCCTGGAGGAATGCCGGGTTCGCACGGAAGAGCTGCGTCGGGAGTTGGTTTCACTGCACAGTGAAAAAGAAACCTACCTGGCACGATTCAAAGGTTTGGCGGAAGCCCAGATCAGCTTCATCGAATCCCATAAGGACGATTTTGCGGATCTGGACCAACGTCTGATGGATATGGCAGACAGTGTGGTGGGTTCAGGGGTTGGAACCTTGAAAACGACCATTTCCGCCAAGGAATCGACCAGCATGACCTCCTCAAACACCTCTGATATCGACAGGTGGCGAGACTATAGCACAGTTTTGCCGAACAAACCCTCCACGGCCACAGCCACGGCTGCTTCGGTGGATTTTGCTGCCATGGGGATACCCGTTGCGGCCATTGCAACGGCAGAAACACATAATATTGACAGTGAAGCTGCAGCCGATGAATCGGAAATCGAATGTGATACAATGCTCACCTGAACTCCGCCGACCTGAGGCGAATATAGCTGGAAAAGGCGGGAATCACCTGATTCCCGCTTTTTCCTTGGCGCTATCATCCAGCCATGTTACCTTGTCCCGTCGCATATTTAAACATACAGGCAACCAACAATCGGAGGCCGGTTTTGAGTCAGATGTGGACCCAAATCGAAGAAGCTGTCGCTTTTATCCGCACAAAAACGGATTTTCAACCGGAAATCGGCCTGATTCTGGGCACTGGTCTGGGTGAAATGGGCCAAAAAATCGACGCCGACTGTATCATCCCTTATGGAGATGTGCCTCATTTCGTCGAATCGACAGCCACCAGCCACGAAGGCAAACTGGTGCTGGGCAACCTGGCCGGTCGACGGGTCATGGCCATGCAGGGGCGTGTACATTTTTACGAGGGTTATTCCATGCAGGAAATTACCCTGCCGGTGCGAGTCATGAAAGCCCTCGGCGCCAGTTCACTGCTGATCAGCAATGCCGTTGGTGGCATGAATCCACACATGGCCGCCGGTGACATCACCGTCATCACCGACCACATCAACCTGATGGGCGACAACCCCTTGATTGGGCCCAACGACGACCGCATCGGTCCCCGTTTTCCCGACATGAGCGAGCCCTACCATCGAGGGTTTATCCAGACCATGGAAGAAGTGGCCCTGAGTGAAGGCATCGCGCTGAAGCGTGCGGTTTATGTGGCCGTGGCCGGACCCAACCTGGAGAGCGGAGCCGAATATCGGTTTCTGAGGGCCCTCGGTGCCGACACTGTCGGAATGTCCACCGTGCCCGAAAACCTGGTTGCAGTGCACGGCGGCATGAAAGTTGTTGCCCTGCAGGTCATCACCGACGCCTGTTTTCCCGATGCCCTCAAGCCTGCCAATGTGGAAGAAATCATCAAGGTTGCCAACGATGCACAACCCAGACTGGCGGCATTGGTCACCGGATTCCTGGCCAAGGCGGAGCTGTGATGCCCCTCTATCCAGATCTGTTCAGCAAGTATCACGATTCGGCCAGCGAAGAACGCATCAGCAAATTCTGGCAGCAGAACAATACCTTTGCCCGCAGTATCCAGCAACGTGAAGGGTGCCCCGACTGGGTCTTTTACGAAGGACCGCCCACGGCCAACGGCATGCCTGGCGTTCACCATGTGATGGCTCGTCTCTGCAAAGACATCATGTGCCGATACAAAACCATGACCGGTCACCGTGTGGTGCGCAAGGCCGGTTGGGATACCCATGGTTTGCCCGTGGAACGCGCCGTGGAAAAAGGACTGAAAATTCAGGGTGCCCAGGCCATCTAAGAGTTCGGCCTGGCCGCTTTCAATGAAAAATGTCGCCAAAGCGTCTGGACCTGCAAAAGCGACTGGGACGAGTTCACCCGTCGTCTCGGCTACTGGGTCGATCTGGAAGATCCCTATATCACCTACGACAACAACTATATCGAGACGGTTTGGTGGATTCTGGGCCAGTTTCATGAAAAAGGCATGCTCTACAAGGGTCACAAGGTTGTTCCCTACTGCCCGGTATGCGCCACTCCGCTTTCCACCAACGAAATCGCCAACAGTTATCGCGAGGTCAACGAAGCCAGCATTTACGTGAAGCTGAAGGCCGCCGATGCCGACGAATTTTTTGTCACCTGGACCACAACCCCCTGGACACTGCCATCGAACGTGGCTCTGGCCGTGGGCAAGGATTTTGATTACGTGCGGGTGCGCCACGGTGATGATGTGCTGATCCTGGCCGAAGCCCGGCTGGGCCTGCTCGACCCCGAAGTGGATACTGAAGTTCTGGAAACCATCAAGGGTGCCCAGCTGCTGGGCCGCCGCTACGAACAACTTTTGCCCTTCGTTTCACCAGGCCAGCAGAACGCATTTGTCGTGGTTGAGGCTGACTTCGTCACCTTGGATTCGGGCACCGGCATCGTGCACATGGCGCCCGCTTTTGGTGAGGACGATTACCAGGTGGGGCGTCGTGAAAAATTGGCTTTCTTTCGTCCTGTGGATGGCAATGGCCGGTTCACCGGAGAGATCACACCCTGGGTGGGCCAACGGGTCAAGGAGGCGGACCCCCACATCATCCGCCACCTGAAGGAGCAGGGCAGGGTGCTGAAGGTTGAGAGCTACAACCACGATTATCCTTTCCACGACCGTTGCGACACCGCCTTGATCTATTTCGCCACTCCCAGCTGGTTCATCAAAACCAGCGAAATGCGCGAACAACTGGTCAAGGCCAACCAGGAAATCATCTGGGCGCCCAGGGATGTGGGCATCGGCCGTTTCGGCAATTGGTTGGCCGGCAACATCGACTGGTCCCTCAGTCGAAATCGATTCTGGGGCACGCCCCTGAATATCTGGATCTGCCAAGAGTGCGATTATCGTCATGTGCCCACCAGTCGGCAGGATTTGACCGAATTGACGGGCGCCGATCAATCCGAGCTGGATTTGCACCGTCCCCACGTGGACGATCTTGTTTTCGGCTGCACCAGAGAAGGTTGCGGCGGCACCATGAGGCGCACTCCTGAAGTGATCGACTGCTGGTTCGACAGTGGCAGCATGCCCTTTGCCCAATACCACTATCCCTTTGAAAACAAGGAACTCTTCGAGAGTCAATACCCGGCCGATTTTATCAGCGAAGGCATCGACCAGACCCGGGGATGGTTCTACACCATGCTGGTCATCAGTACCTTCCTGACGGGCCGCAGCAGTTACAAGAGTTGTTTGATCAACGAGCTGATTCTGGACAACAAGGGCAAGAAGATGTCCAAGAGTTTGGGAAACACGGTGGATCCCATGGAGATCATGCGTCAGGAGGGTGCCGACCCCCTGCGTTGGTACATGCTGACCTGCAGTCCGGTTTGGGGCACCACCCGCTTCGATCGCGGCGGCGTGAAAGAGGCCCAGCGCAAGCTGCTGGCTACCCTGGAAAACACCTACAATTTCTTCACCCTGTATGCCAATCTGGACGGATTCGTCCCCGATACCGGTACTGCAACCCATCCGGATCTGCTGGACAGCTGGATCCTCAGCCGTCTGCAAAGCGTCACCATTTCGGTGCGCGCTGATCTTGAGGCCCTGAACCTGACCCGGGCTGCCAAAACCATTGGAACTTTTGTGATGGACGATGTCAGCAATTGGTATGTGCGTTTGAGCCGACGACGGTTCTGGAAAGGCGAGATGACCACGGACAAGGTCACCGCTTTTACCACTCTGCACACCGTGCTCGAAACCAGCTTGCGGTTGTTGGCTCCTTTTATTCCATTCACAGCGGAAGAAATTTTCCGTGGTTTGAATGCACCACTTGATGCCGACGCCTCGGTGCATCTGCACGACTTTCCGGTGGCTGATGAAAACCTGGTGGATGCAGAACTTGAAAACATGATGAAAGTCAGCCAAACAGTGGTGGGTATTGGCCGCAGCCTTCGCCAGGATTCCGGCCTGAAAACCCGGCAGCCTCTGGGACGTCTGGTGGTTCACTCCCTGGACGACCGGGCGACCAAGTTGCTGAACAACGAACAACTGGTGGGCTATGTACGCGAAGAGCTGAACATCAAAGCCGTGGAAACGGTGGATGATCCGCGCAGCATCGCCACTTTCAGCGCCAAAGCCAATTTCCGGGCTCTGGGGCCCCGCTTTGGCAATAAATCGAAGGAAGCGGCCAAGTGCATCACCAGCATGACGCCGGCAGAAATCATGGAACTCAAAGAGAACGGCGCCGTACACCTTCAATTTGAGGGTGCTGCGACCAGTTTTACCTTCGAGGAAGTGATGGTTCAGGAAACAGGTACCGGATCTTTTGTGGCCGGCAGCGGACAGGGCTTAACCCTGGCGCTGGATACGGCCCTGGATGATGAGCTTCTGGCCGAAGGCCTTTGCCGGGAAATCATCAACAAGGTGCAGAATCTTCGCAAGAAGAGTGGTCTGGAGGTATCGGACCGCATTGAATTGAGCATTGAAGGTCCACAATCGGTTCTGGAAGTGGTGGGAAGTTATTCCGATCGCATCATGACCGATACGCTGGCGGTTGGTATTGCCTCGCCAGGTGATATGCCTTATAAAGAATCATTCAACATCGATGGCATTGAAATTACCATTGCCCTGGGCAAGGTTTGACCGTTTCACAGGAGGATAGTGATGCGCAAGACAGAATTGCAACGGCTCCGGAAAAATCTTCTGGACGAAAAAGAGCGAGTGGGCGCCTCCCTGGCACGCCACGAAAAAATAATCGCTCATACCGACGACCAGTCGGGGCTGGAGACTGGAAAGGCCCACTCCAATCATATGGCGGACCAGGGTTCGGATGAATTTCAATACGAGACCACCATCAAATTCGCCAATAAGGAAGGCCGTCACCTCTACAACATTGAAGAGGCGTTGGCCCGCATCGAAGATGGCAGCTACGGCAAATGCCTGGAATGCGAACAACAAATCGGTCTGCCGCGCTTACGCAGTCTTCCTTATGCCCGCCTGTGCATCAAGTGCAAGGAAAAGGAAGAGGCCGGGAAGCTTTGATGACATTCCGGTTTTTTCCACCCTGGCTTTGGGCCCCGTTGGTGCTGGTCCTGGATTTTATATCCAAGAGACTGGTGCTGGCCAACGAAGCGCTTCTTCGTGGTCGCCTGGAAATTCTGGGCGATTTTCTGCGCTTTGTTTACGTTCGTAATCCCGGTTCAGCCATGGGACTGTTCCCGGTGGGGCGTATCTTCTTGGTGGTCGTTAGTTTCGCGGCCTCGATTTTTCTGATCTATCTCTACCGAACATGCGACCCGCAGCTTCGCCTGCGCAAAGGGGCCATGGCCGCCATTTTGGGAGGTGCGTTGGGAAACCTTTTCGACCGGGTTTTCTACAATGGTCTGGTGGTGGATTTCATCGATGTGGGCCTGGGCAGTCAAAGATTCTACACCTTTAATATAGCCGACGTTGGCGTGAGTATTGGCGGCGCCATTCTTTTCCTGTGCATTCTCCTGGAAGGACGTCGCAAAAGCGTCGATGTTGAAAGTCCCGAGGCCCACCGTGAATAATTCCAACAAACCTCCATTCGTCTTTACTGTTGATAAAGCTGATGTCGGCATGCGTCTCGATACTTTCCTGGTCGAACATTGTCCCGATTTCTCCCGCACCCGAATACAGTCCGATCTCGGCGAAGGTCGAATCCTGGTGGAGGGACGAAAGCGCCCCAAGGGATTCAGGTTGAAAGCCGGCTGGCAAGTCAGCTTCGATCCCAGTCCGGTCAAAACCCTCCAGGCGGTGGCCCAGGATATTCCGTTGGATATCATATATCAGGATGAGGATATCCTGATTTTGAACAAGGCTGCGGGCATGGTTGTTCACCCGGCACCGGGTCACCCGGATGGCACGGTGGTCAATGCCCTCCTGCATCATTTCAAGGATTTGAATGCCGGGGGCGATCCCTTGCGACCGGGTATCGTTCACCGATTGGACCGTGATACTTCCGGATTGATGGCCATTGCGCTGAACGACCTGGCCCACAACCGACTGGCCGAGCAGCTGCGGGACCGTGTTATGGGACGCAATTACCGGACTTTCAGCTGGGGACAGTGGGATAAGGACAAAGGTACCTTGAAAGGTGATATTGGCCGTCATCCCAGGCACCGCGTGCGTATGGCCGTGGTGGAACAAGACGGCCGGACCGCCGTGACTCATTTTGAAGTGCTGGAAGATTTCGGATTTGTCCAGTTTTGCCAGGTCAAACTTGAAACTGGCAGGACTCATCAAATCAGGGCCCATTTTCATCATTTTCATCACCCAGTGGTTGGGGACCCCATCTATGGTGACGACCGCAGAGTTTTGGGTGTTCATCCCATGGATCGGGTCAAGGCCCAGGCCATGGTCAAGGCTGCAGGGCGTCAAATGTTGCATGCCTGGCGTTTGGATCTGGTTCATCCCCGTACCGGCAAAGCCATGACTTTCGAAGTGGACCTGCCGAAGGATATGGCTCATGTCCTGACGGGCCTGCACAAAGAAACCCGAAACTAGGCTCTTGCGGGTCTGGACACGGATCAGGGCTTCGGCTATTGTGCCATGAGTTGAGGACACTGATTTTTCGACGGTTGTCAGCCGCAGTTGTCTCCGGTAACTATTTCCGGCAAAGCAAACCAACAAGTGAGTGATTCGTGAAGCTGAAAGAAAGAATCCGAGATGGTGTGGCCATTCTGGAAATGAGCGGCAAACTCATGGGTGGGCCCGATGCCGAAGCTTTCGATGAGGTTCTCAAAACCCTGATCCATGAGGGTACCTGCAACGTCATCGTCAGTCTGGACAAGGTGAAGTGGGTCAACAGCACGGGTCTGGGGATTCTGATTTCCGGTTACACCACCCTGCGGAAAAGTGGGGGAGAGTTGAAACTGCTGAAGGTTTCCGAACGTATTGAAAACATCTTCATCGTCTCCAAGCTTTTTACGGTGTTTGAATCCTATCAGGATGAAGATGAAGCCGTGCAAAGCTTTTCCTGAGCCAGGGCGGGTAGCATTGACTTCCAGGGTTATTTTGAAACTTCCAAGCCAGATGCAGTTCCTCGGATTGCCGGATGCGGTTCTTATGGAAATCGGCAGCGACCTGGAATGTTGCACCCGCTCCCTTGAAGAACTGGGAACTTCGGTCATTGAAGCCTGCACCAATGCCATGGAACACGGCAACAAGCTCGATGAGAAAACCCCCATCGAAGTCATCTTTGATGTGAATGATCTCACTATTTCCGTCACGGTCCTGGATCGGGGACCCGGTTTTGATTTTGACAGCTGGCGACCCTCCAATGAGCTGATGCGGGAGAGGGGCAGGGGTATTCTGATCATGCGCGAATTCTGCGATTCTGTGGAATTCAGCCGTCACGAAGATGGGCGCTTCATGATCGTCCTGGTAAAAAAGCTTGATCCCGATGATGACTGCGACTGACTCCCCTTCTGTTTTTCTGGGCCTGGACTACGGGTTGCGGCGCATTGGCCTGGCGGTGGGCGATGCTGACCAAAAGCTTGCTTTTGCCTGCGGCACCCATGTAGAGGGCCGCGATGGATCCATTTTCAAATATTTGTTGGGCATTATTGAGGAACGCGAGGTCACCGTCCTTGTGATGGGTCTGCCACTGCAAACCGACGGCACCGATGGTGAAATCACTGAAAAAACCCGTCGTTTTGCCAGTCGTCTCGAAGACGAGTTTGCTTTGCCGGTGATTCTCTGGGATGAGCGTTACAGCAGCCAGGAAGCAGACCGTTGGTTGCAGGCCAAACGCAAAAAATCCAAGGAAGACCGGGACTCACTCGCAGCAGAGATCATTCTCCAATCCTATTTGGACAGTCTTGATGCCGGAAAGTCACTACCATGAAGCGCCTGATATTAGGCAGTTTTCTGATCATACTCGTGCTGGTCTCGGGCCTGGGTATTTGGGGATGGCAGCAATGGACCGGCCCCGGCCCTTCAGCCGGCCACAATTCAGAACCGGTCTTGTTGGAGATTCCCCAGGGCATGACCTTGAGCGCTGCCGCCGATACTTTGGTCGGTCGAGGCTTGCTCCGGCATCGGCGTATTTTTTTGCTGGGAGCCAGGGCCGTCGGGCAGGATCGTGGTTTGCGCGCCGGGTTGTACCAGTTGCAGATGGGTGCATCCGCCCGGGATTTGCTTACCAACCTGACCTCTGGGCAAACGGTGCAGATTCGCTTGACCATAGCAGAGGGACTGGACGCTACTGAAGTTGCCCGGATCATGTCTCGGGAACTGGGATTTTCGTCCGCCCAATTCTTGGCCGCTGCAGACTCCCTGGTTCGGGCTGAAGCCTTGAACGGCACCCTGCTGGACGGGGCAAGGGCCATGGCTGTACTGAATGTGGCGGAACTGGATTCGATATTGTCTCTGGCTTCTCGGCAGGTGGTCCGTCATTTCCACTGGTGCGAAGGTTATCTGGCACCCGACACCTATCTTTTTTCCGCAGGAACCGAAGCCATCAAGGCTGCTGCCCACCTGATTGAAATCCAAATGGACCGTCTTGATTCGGCACTGGCCTTGGCATCCGGGAAAACAACCGTCTACAACTCTCCGCATCAATTGCTGACCTTGGCTTCAATTGTCGAGGCTGAAGCCCGCCGTCAGGATGAACGGCCCCTGATATCTGCCGTTTACAGCAACCGATTGCGTAGGAATTGGCGACTGGAGGCAGACCCAACAGTGGCCTACATTCTGGAAAAGCGCGGCAAGAGAATGTTTTACAGAGACCTCGAAGTGGAGTCTCCATATAATGCCTACCGGGTGCGAGGGTTGCCTCCCGGACCCATTGGGAATCCCGGTCTGGCTGCCTTGTTGGCTTCGGCTCTGCCGGATTCATCCTGCGATGCCATGTATTTTGTTTCAGACGGCCAAGGTGGTCATATTTTTTCAAGTACTGCTCGGCAGCACCAGGAGGCTGTCCAGCGTTATCGCAAGTCCAAGGCCGCTGAACGTCGAAGGAATAAAAGTGAATAAGGTTCAGGTTATCAACGTTGACCAGATCGCTCGTCGGACTTATAATTGTTTCAGCTAAATTGGAAGAATGCTCAGGAAGGAAATTGAAGCATTATGGATTTTTTCCGCAAAACAACCCTGCTTTGGCTGGCTTTGGCGTTCATTGTCATTGGCTTTGTAAGTCTGGCCGCCGGAAAGCTCTCGTTGGGGCCCCTGTTTTTGGTGGGAGGATATTGCGTATTGCTTCCCTTTTTCATCTGGCGTTCCTTCCGGAAAAGCGTGGGCGAATAGTTCAGTTGGCTAGAGCGCCTGCTTTACACGCAGGAAGTCGCAGGTTCGAGTCCTGCTTCGCCTACCATAAATAAAAAAATACCCTTGGATCTAAAAAATTGGTCTGAGGGTTTTTTTTTTGCAGTTTCGATTAAGTGATTCGCATTTTTTTTAGAATTTCCGTAGTTCTTAGGAAATATAGGGTTGCATTGACTTCTGGGTTATGGTAACCTTATATCGTCAAGTGATGGATATGTGAGTGGGAAGGAGGGCTCAACGCAGTTGTCATTGTTTACGCTGGGGTTAGCCACCCTCGCTAGTACGTACCTTGTTTTTTGGAGGTAACCTAATGGTTCTTAGGAAAATCACGGGTCTCTTTGTTTGTGCCTTGATTCTCGGCAGCGTGGCTTTTGCTACTGCCGGAATCCCCGACCCTCTTGAAAGTCTCGCTACCATGCCTAACGGCGGTGGCAGCCCTCTTGCCCTGTTCAATTTGCCTAACGGCAACGGCAATGGTTTCATGAATGCTCAAGTCGTTGGTGTTGGTACCGAAGTGGACGCAACTATTGACCTTACCGTCAATGATGCTTTTGGTGTCCCTGTCACTAACTTCCCCGCGGAAGATATGTGGCTGGAATCCACCGGTGGTGGTATGGTTCCTTGCATCGGCGGAACTGCTGCTGATCAGGATACCGATGATCTCGGTTATACCACCTGGGCCAATCCCTTGCGGGCTGGCGGCTATGATGCTGGTACCTGTGAAGTCATGGTCAACGGTAACCCGCTGATCAGCGCTGGCGTGCCCTTCGCTCTGGCTTTCAATAGCTCCGACATCACCGGTGACGGTGTTGTTAATCTGGCCGACGTGGGACTCTTCTCGGGCGTCCTTTTTGGTGCTTACGATTTTTCGGCTGACTTCTTCGCCGATGGCACCATGAACTTGGCCGACGTTGGCCGCATGGCTCTCGGTCTGGGTGCTGCTTGCCCCTAGAGTGGTGAGACGGAAATCGTAAGATTGGTCTTTCGGTTTTTCGAAGTTATTCGAAAGATACAAAAAGATCTGGTTGAACTAAACGATTGACGCTGGCTGGATACAACACACTTGATGGGGTTTCCCCAAAGAGTCAGGGGAGCAACTAGGCTTTCCGCCGGTGATCAGATTCAGAGTGGTCCTGCCGATGCAGGAGGTGGGACCACACATCCAAACTCTCCGGAGTATTGGAAACAGCGGTATAACATCTGAGGTCCTGCTTCAATTTAGCTAGGAGAATGAAATGAAAAAGTTGGTAGTTCTGCTGATGGTCATGGTAATGGCCACCTCGGCTTTTGCCATTGTCGATCCCGACACTAACTCCATGGGGTTCTACTTCGACACCGAGGCTGACATGCCTTGCAACGATGCCGTGACCCCATACGCGACCGTTCCTGTGGCCCTGACTCTGGTTAACCCCGACTTCGACGCCCTTTACGGTTTCGAAGCTGGTTACCACCTGGAAGGACCTGCCCAGGTTCTGAGTGTTGAATTTCTGAACCCCCAGGCCCTGAATGTTGGAAGTAATACCAACATGATCGTTGGATTCGGTTCCCCTACCGTTACATCCCCGATCACCACTGTTGCTATTGTCAACGTTCTGTACCTGTCCACCACCAACGAGCCTGTTGATTTCATGCTCCACGGCACCACCCCCAGCTCCATCGACCCGGCTTACCCCGTGTTCCTGCTGGCCGATGGTGTGCTTATCTCTGGTGGCATGAGTACTGTTGATGGTCCTAATGCCCAGATCAACGGTGGTTGCCTTGTGGTAGCTACTGAAGAGATGAGCTTCGATAGCGTCAAGAGCCTTTACCGGTAATTTGGTGCTACAGCTTTATGCTGTTCGCGGTTTTGCCGCAAAAAGCCCGGCTTTTTCAGCCGGGCTTTTTTTTTTTGATTGTCGAAATTTTCCGCAAAATGCATTGTTTCATTTTTGTTTTTTCTGATTCCGACCTTTCAAACACTTGGAAAATTAACTATTTATAAGAAAATCTTGGATAAAGGCTTGAAAGGAACATAGCTTGCACGTATTCTAATAATGTGAAAAATACCCACAACAACATTTTTTTGGTCAATTTTTTTTTGATTGGTCCGAAATCAATGCTTGTGGCCGAGGTTTTATGCGGGTATCTTTTCCACGACATAGTTGTGGCCAGGAATGACCGCTTGATCCCGCATCTGTAGGAACACACAACCACGGGGTCAGTGGCCAAATTGTGACTTCTGGACCCCAGGGCTGAAAATGGATTTTCCACGAAAGGGGAAATTAACATGAAGAAAATGTTCTTTGCCGTCTCCGCGCTGGCGGCCCTCTCGCTGCTTGCTCCCACTATGGGCTTTGCTCAAGGCGCTGACAATCAGCTGGGATTTTATTCAGACGCTGACATGAGTTCCTCTAGTTTGGATGCGGCTGCGTACTCCACTGTAGAGGTTTTCATGATAGTGACAAACCCCTACAATGATACCGAAAACCGCGCTATTGAATCCATCTTTGGCATTGAGTTTAGTGTCATGATACCTGCTGGTACGGCTCAAGTGATTAGTACAACTTGGACCAATAATGCAAATGCCATCGATGTTGATAATACCCCTGATAACCACATTGTTGGTTGGGGTCTTCCTGTTCCGACTGTTGGCGGTGTGATTCAATTGGGCACCAAGAGCGTCCTCTTGTTGACCGCTGATCCATTTGTGATCCACATTGCTCCCCACATCACAACTCCCAGCATTCCAGGTGCCATGGCTATCCTGGATTTCGACGGTTCGACCATTCAGCCCATCTATCCGTCTTCAGGCAGCTATGATAACCCTGTCTTTGGTTTCAACACCACTGTTGTTGCAACCGAGCCTACATCCTTCGACAACGTGAAGGCTCTGTATCGGTAAGGGTAATGTTGATTTTTCCCTCCCGTTTTGCCACGGGGGGGAATTTTTTTTTGTGCTGGTTGTATCTATCCGGTCAGGTCTTGTTCAGGTCGGAAGGACCATTGACCCTTTCCGGCTTCGTACATATACTGAAAATGAAACGATACCCTGCTGTCGGCCCCTGAATCAGCTTCCCAATTTCCCAAAGTATGGAGTCCACCATGGGTCCTGTTGTAACGCCATTTTTAACCATAGCCGCCCTTTGTTCAGGTTTTTTCCGAACAGGGGCACATGGCAAGACCATTGTCCTGGTGGCTTGTCTTCTGTGGGCCACCATTTTTGCTGATCCATCTTTTGCTTTGGGCATCAAGTTGGTGCAAAGTGATCGTAGTGGATTGCGTTTAACCTTGGACGATATCTCGGTTCAGTGGCGGGAAATCCAATTGCAGGCTGGGGCGGTTGTTCTTTTTAAACCTGAGGCTCCTGGATTTGCCGTGTCAGGTGAACCGGGTGAAGTCGGCATTCCGGTCACCGGCGGTTGGCTGGTTGTCCCACCGGGGACCCAACCCAAAATAGTATCCAATCAGGAAAAATGGGAATCTGCGGGGAACCGGCCTTTGATGGTACAGCCGGTACCGCAGATGATTCAAGGTGAAGGATCTGATTTTGTTTCCATGTCCCAGTTTTTGCTCCTGCCCGGTGAAACTCCACCTGCGGATGCAGCCATTCCCGGTTTTATAAGAACTGAATTGGGTGGGCCAGCCAAGGTTGTCAACGGCCCCGCCCTGGAACTGGGTGAAATCACCTGGTGGCGTGGGCATCGCATTGTGGCCTGGCGGTTGAATCTGGTCAGGCATGATGGTCGGATTGCCTCGGAATCGCTGGCGGGTGGCAGCTGGCAAATAGATTTTGAAACCGGCAAGCAGTCCAATGATCCTGTTCCCCTCGGACACCGAGGCAAATTTTCCAACTCCCACGATGGGCGGTTTTCAGGGAATTTCCTCAATGGAAATCTCTTGAAGGATATGCCCACCGAAGCCAGCTTCCGTGGTCTTTCGACACCTGAGATTGGCAATAAAACGGTTCGTGGCCAAAAAAGTGGGACCCTGTTGGGCAATGTCGAGGGTCGGCTTTCCGTACAGCAATCCAATCTTTACCGCGTGACCTATGACCGTTTGCGCACTCTTGGCTACTTGCCTGACCAAACCGTCGAAGAAAGACAAATCCGTCTTTACCAACGTCGGTATCTTGAGCGGTTGGATGATGGATCAGGCCAGGCCCCCTATGTGGAAATTGAAGTGCCCATCCACATGTACGGCGAGGGAGATGACTTTGACGGTGATGATTTCTTCGTCTTCTACGGGTTGCGCTTGCGGGACGATACCGACTTCATGGCAGATGTCGGCCAGGGGCCTGAATCAATTTTTGGGTGCGGCGACAACATGGAGATGAACAACGAGGGGAACTTATATTGGGTTTCCGCTTCCGAGCCGGAGCAGGGTTTTAGCTGGGCTCGCATGGCCGAACAGACTTTGCCGCCTGCGTCTTCCACACCGTTGGCCAATTACCGGAGAGTTCAACATTATGAAGAGAGAGTTGCCTATCGCCAGAATAACCCTTTAATCAGCAGTGACAGGATTTACTGGAACGAGCGGCGGTCCGCCGAGGTCTCGGTTGGGTTCAACCCTTTGTGGAGCCCTGATTCCAACGGTACTCAAGGAACTATTGATATTGAGATGACCGGTTGGGTCATCAGCCCCAGTCAGACACTTCATTTTGAACTGGTGACCGACAATACCCTGGTTACGCCCATAGAGGATTATGTTCTCGGGTCGAATCTTCCCATTGAAAGAAGCAATGTGTTCGATCCTGCCGCTCTTGATGGCAGTGCATCGAAACTTGTCATGACCAATACTTCCGGCGGCTACCTGAACTCCTACCTGAACTGGGTCCGGCTTGGTTACGATGCTCTGTACCGGGCCATAGGAGGTACCTTGATCTTCCATGGGAACAGTGCATCCGGTGCTCGACCCATTGTGGTCACCGGGTTCACCACCAATGATCTTGGCATGGTGGAGATCACCGATCCCCGCAATCCGGTTTTCATCACCCTGGATGATAACAATATCCTCCCCGATGGCGACAATTGGAAAATCTCCATCGAGCCCGTTCAAACCGATGGTCAACGGGAATTTGTTGCCCTTAGAGACATGGACGGTGTCGGCGTGGGTGAGTTTTATTACTATTCTTCTTCATTGGCTGAAAACCAGGTCAACCCTTTGGAACTTGATGGGCCCGATGAACCTGATTTGATTGTGATCACGCACTCGGAATTCCGTGAGGCCATTGAACCCTGGATTGCTCATCGCAAAAATCGCGCAGGCGGCGACCTGAAAGTTCATGTGGTGGATGTTGAGGATCTTTACGACTGGTATTCCGGGGGATTGAAGGATCCCTGGGCCTTGAAACGATTCACCAACCATGCCATCAACCATTGGGGTAGTTGGGCCTTGATGTTGGTTGGAGACGCCAACGAAAATGTGCTTGGCCTGGGTGTCTTGCCTGAAGCGAGGGCCTGGTCCTACGATTGGGTGCCCACGCACTATCACATCCAGGATACTAGCCAGTACAAGCCTGAAGTTCTGGCTTCCGACAAATGGTACGCCACCTTTGATTCGGGCATGAATTACCCGTTTGAAGATTTCCCTGGGGCAGTGCGATCTCCCTGGCAAATGTACGTGGGCCGTTTCCCCTGCAATTCGGTGGCTGAACTGAACGTCATGATCAACAAGGTAGAAATAGTTGAAAATGTCCAGGCGGGGCAGGATTGGCGCAAACGGGCCATTCTGTTTGCCGATGACCATTGGTCCGAAGGTGGTTATGGCGCCGAAGGAGCTGCCGGGCTGCAGTACCGTTCCTACGAAAAAGCGTTCGCCGATGTGGAGCGGGATATTATGGTGCCGTTATGGAATGGAGGCACACCGGTAACCCTTGAAACTGATACCCTGTTCCTGGATAACTATCTTAAGCCGTATTGGTTGGAGAATGGGAGTCCCGAAACGCGATCCGTCAGTGAATATCAGAATGAAGTTGAGAATGGTTCTGCCTTGAACGACCTTCTGCAATCCCTGAGCCGGGGTGGTTTGATGGCCCATTACCAGGGCCATGCCAACAGTTCCCTGCTATGTTCCGAGCGATGGGTTGAAGATGTGGATCACCCGCTCCTGAGACAGGATGTTTCATATCTGGTAAATGCCGCCAGCCCCTGGGTGTTTTTTGGCATGGGCTGTCATATTGCTGATTGGGCCCAGGATCCGGTTAATGCTCAAACCCGTTCGTGGGAACCCGCTCTCGGTGAAAAGTTCTTGAGTCGCAATGGTGGTGGAGCCAGTGCGGTCTATGCGAGTTCAGGTTACGAGTACATTTCCCACAACGAGGTGTTTGGCGATCGCATCATTCGTCGTTGGATTCAATCACCTCCCAACCAGGTGCAAGTGCCTTCAAGCGGTGGCCCCATTGCCGTGCGCAGTCGCTGGATGCTGGGTGAACTGATGTGGTACTGCGAAGCGGATATCCTGGCTGCCTACACGGGACCAACCTGGGGCCGGATCTATCGGGAAATGGTTGCCCAGTATACTTTGCTCGGTGATCCCCTGATGATGTTGGATGCGGGGCCACCCGAAGTCACGGCTGTTTTGAGCGGTGAGCCGGATGAAGAGATCTCCGGGGAGATTGATCTGGTGGGGGCTGATCCGGCCAATATGCGGACCATCAATATCGATGCTCGGGATGAAGCGGGTATTTCACGCTTGCGGGCCATGGATTCCACTGGAGCGGACCTCACCGAAAGCATCGTCGTCAGCGAAACCCGCCCCGATGGTGAAACAGATGACCAGCAGGTCTATTACGGTTTGAGTGTGCCACTGCGGCCTTTTGATCATCAAATCCGGGTGGAGGTCTTTGATACGGCTTCAGCCCAGAGTTCGGATTATCACTACACTCTGGTGCTGAATGTCAGCCAGGATGCTGTCTTCCTGGTGGAAGGCGAAGTGGTCGACCCTAATCAGTTTGAATTCCTTTTGGACGTTCCGGTGGATTTCCAGTGCGAAATAACCAGTGGAGCATGGTTGCACGATGGAATGACCTATGATGTACAAGGTGAAAATCTGGGTCTGAGCAATGTTGTTGTGGGGACGGGAAAGTCCAATAATCTCAGCCTTTCATTCACTGCCGTGGCCACTTCCACCACCGATGAAAACCGATCGGTGGTTCTGGTGATAAACGGATATGAAACCACTTATGTCCTGGAAGTCAATGACAATGGCGCTGCGGATGCCAGCATCAGTCAGGTTCTGAACTATCCCAATCCCATGCGTGACGGAACCCGCTTCCTCTACCAAACTTCAGCCTCTTCTGGAGAAGGCAAGGTTCGGGTGTTTGCAGTTTCCGGTCATGTGGTGGCCAACATTCCGTTCACCTACTCAGGTGGGAACGAGGGTGTCATCGAGTGGAACGGGCGGGATGATGATGGCGATGGTCTGGCCAATGGTACATATTTGTATCGCCTGGAGATGAATACTCCATCGGGTGTGTTGGTCAGTCCCATGCAGCGTTTGGTGGTCATGAACTAAAATTGAGGGGGCACCCATGCAGAGACGGATC
This sequence comes from Candidatus Krumholzibacteriota bacterium, assembly GCA_024275485.1. Classification (GTDB taxonomy): domain Bacteria; phylum Krumholzibacteriota; class Krumholzibacteriia; order LZORAL124-64-63; family LZORAL124-64-63; genus LZORAL124-64-63. The sequence continues at coordinate 29,497 of JAJRZA010000094.1, forward strand.
TTTGCCCGGGGTTGGTTTGTTTTTCTGATTCTCGCTGGACTGTGGTCCGGTTGCGCCCCCAAGAGATTGGCTCCTCTGGTGGCAGGGGAGCAGCCCTTTGTTCAGGGGGATGAGTTGCGGGCGCCGACCCTGCTGAATGTGGGATTGGCGCAGGGCAGGCAGAACCTGCTGGTTTCCGTCAACGGGCCCTGCCTGGTTTTGGACTCCCAAAGTCGCAAGAAATTGTTTCGTCTGGAACAACAGGGTGGGCAATTGCAGTTTTCCCGTCAGGGAGATTTCGTTGTCTGGTTGCACGGCTCGGTGCGGGGAAAGCAAGCCGGGATTGTCCTGCAGCCCGTGGACCCCGATTACCGGCTGACCCACGATGACAAGGACTACCGTGGCGATTTCCTGATCATTCCCTCACCCAAAACCAACGGGCTTACACTGGTTAACCAGGTGGACATGGAGTCCTATCTCAAGGGTGTTGTGCCCTGGGAAATCGGCCGCCACGGCCAAGAAGAATTGGCCGCTTTGGCTGCTCAGGCGGTGGCTGCAAGAACTTATACCGTCAGTCATCTTGGGAGTCGGAAAAGTCTGGGGTTCGATGTTTACGCCAGTGTCATGGATCAGGTCTACAAAGGCAGCCGCCATGAAGACCCTCTTTGCAATCAGGCCATAGCTGAAACCCATGGCCTGGTTCTGAAAAGCAATGGCCGCCTGGTGGACGCCTACTACAGTGCCTGCTGTGGCGGGTCCAGCAGTCGGGTGGAAAAAGTTTGGCCACGCAAGGGCGAATCGTATCTCGTCGATCATCCTGATTCTCCTGGTTCCGGCAAAACGGCTTTCTGTTCCGAGAGCAAATATTTCCACTGGGTTGAAACCTGGTCAGGCGATCGTCTGGAAGAAATCCTTCAGGAAACCTTGCCCGCCTACATTGATTACATGATCCAAGGTGATCGTCCAGCCTGGGCTCGACCCATGTTTTCCCCCAGTGGCAGTGGTGCCGATCCGAACCAACCGGGCCGGCTTCACGATCTGGAGATCTTGGCCTACACCCCTAGTGGTCGAATTGCCCAACTGATGATTTCCACCGAGGCGGGAACCTACCATGTGCGCGGCGACCGGGTGCGCTGGGTTCTGGTGCCCCCATCCGGGCAGCCGTCGATTCTGCGCAGTGCTCGATTCGAACTGGAAAAAGTGCGGCGGGATGGCCGTTTGACAAAGATTTCCGCCAGGGGTGGCGGTTATGGTCATGGTATTGGACTTTGCCAGACCGGGGCCCTGGAAATGGCCCGGCAGGGGTATTCCGCCTCTAAAATTCTATTGCATTATTATCCTGGTAGTGTTCTTCAACGGCTTGAGGCCCAATGATGGCCCCACGCAATTCAGCCAATTCCGCTTTGGCTGGAAAACTGATTGTGGGGCTGGCTGGCTCCTGGCCAACGACACAGGAGTGGAACTGGTTGCGGCTCTGGCGTCCGGCCGGGGTCATTCTTTTTTCCCGCAACGTTAAAGACTATTCCCAGTTGAAAGCCCTATGTGCTGCACTGAAGCAGTGGGTTCCCGGACTGCAAGTAATGGCTGATCATGAAGGCGGCCCTGTTTCGCAGCTGGCCGTCGCAGTGGGCAGGCCGCCTGTGGCTTGGTCTCTCGGTGTTTTGGATGATGTGGAACTGACTCGAAGGGTCCATGAAGAAACTGGTCATCGGTTGAAAAGCGTCGGGTTGGACCGGGTGTTGGGGCCCTGTGCCGATGTCATGAGTGAACCACGAAATCCCGTAATTGGTGCGCGGGCTTTTGGAGCCCACGGGGAATTGGTTTCGCGGCATGTGACTGCTGCGGTGCAGGGTTTGACCTCCGCAGGATTGTCCTGTTGCCTGAAACACTGGCCCGGCCATGGCGGCAGTGGCACCGACAGTCATCTTGAAACCACTGTTGTGGGTATTTCAGCGGAGGACGAAATACCTTTTTACAGCGGATTGCGGGCAGGAGCCGACGCAGTCATGGCGGGCCATTTGCTATTCGATGACAGAGCCCTGCCGGCAACTCTTTCCAAAGCTTTCCTCCAGAATACCAAAATTACCTTGGGTGTTGATGGCGTTGATTTTGTATTGTTGGCCGATGACGTGAGCATGGGAGGTTTGCGCGAACCCATGGCGCGGTTGGGTGTTGTCCTGGATGTAGATCTTTCCGGCGATGCCGCAGAAGCCATGGTTGAGGTTGCAGCCTTGACCGTTCCCTGGTTTGAGCTCCTGGTGGCTGCCGGTTGTGACCAGTTGTTGTTGCGTGGTATTCCTTTTTCGGCTTTTCCGGTTGAGGGTATCGAAGAGAATGCAGGTTTGCAGCGGCTGCCCATAAACCCGGAATCGGTAAAAATGGAGGCCACCGGCTGGGGCGGTTCTGCTGACGAGGCCTATCGCGAAACCCGCCTGCGTTGCCGAAAGAATTTTTGTGACTCCCATGGTGATCTGGTTTTTCTGGATCTTGCTCGCCGGGATCGGTGGCAGATCGCAGGGGGATTGGGGCCTGCCCACTGGTCTCGGTGGGACAAGATGTTGGCCGCGAAATTCGGCAGAGTTTGGCGGGATGAACAATTGGATCAGGCCTTGCCCAATGGCGCTCCCGTTTCAAATCTTTTGATCACCAGCCACCGTCCTTTGCCGTTGCACTGGGAAGCCGGACTCTGGGCTCAAAGCCTCAAGAGTCGGTTGGCTTCGGCTGGGCGATGTTTGGTCATGGGGCATCCGTCCCTGGCCGGAAATTTGCTGAATTATCTTGGTGGGGACTGGGTTGTTGATGCGCTGTATGATGTTAGTTGTGAGGACTTTAGCCCGGTTGCCTGATGAGCTGTGTTGCTGTCTTTTGGGCTGTTGTTTTTCCCATACATTATGACAATACCAGTCAACAAAAATTTGACACTGCTGGCAGCTCCCACTATATTGCTGGCCTTGTCAGAGACGATTCTGGTGGGGGCGTAGTTCAGTTTGGTTAGAACGCCGGCCTGTCAAGCCGGAGGTCGCGAGTTCGAGTCTCGTCGCTCCCGCCATTTTATTTCCGCGGCCCAGGCCGCGGTTTTTTTATGCCCCTGCTACACGCCTTCAGAACCAATTTTTCATTTTCCCTCAAGACAGCCGGTTGACGCAGACTGTCGCAGCTTGCACAATGCCGGTGTTGACGATTACTCGAGTGTGCCTCAGGCGCGAATTCAACCAACCTCCAAGGAGTCGCCATGCAGATTAGAAAGCCGTTGGAAATCGTCATTTTGAGTCTTGTCCTGATGGTAGGATTGTTGGGTTGCAACGGCCAGGAGGAATCCGGCGTGAAAAGCCAATCGGCCATGGGTTCCTGCGACTGGGTTGGAGAAGGCCATGTCAGCGTGGTTGACGATTTGCAGGCCCGCCTTGAGGCCTACGTCCCCACCGAACTGACTCCCGACATCAGCCACCTCGATGCAACCCAGAATGAGGTCTTGAACAAACTTGTGGCAGCCAGCAAACTTATGAACGAGATTTTCCTGCTGCAGGCCACACCCTGCCATGAAGAATTGCTGGCGGTAATCGATGGATTTCCTGCCGATCAGCAGGCCGGTTTGCGGCGTTATTTCTCCATCAATGTCAGCCCCTGGGATCGACGTTTTCATCATGAACCTTTTTTCGGGTCCTGGAAGCATCCTGCCGGCGCGAACTACTACCCTCTGGATCTTACGGAGCAGGAGATAGCCCTGATTTCCGATTCGACCCAGGGTTTTGCTGGTCTGTTCACCATGATCCGTCGCGACGAAAACGGAGCCCTGAGGGCCATTCCCTATTCGGAATTTTTCAAACCCCAGCTGGACGAAGCCGCCGGGTTGCTGCGTGAAGCAGCTGTTTTGACCGCCAACGAATCCCTACGGGCTTTCCTGAATTCCCGGGCCGATGCCTTTGCCACGGATGACTATTACGAATCGGATATGCTATGGATGGATTTGGACGGCGTGGTTGAAATCACCATTGGCCCCTATGAAACTTATGAAGATGGACTTTTCGGCTACAAGGCGGCCTTTGAAAGCTTTGTCACGGTGACAGACCCTGTAGAGTCGGCCCGTTTGGCCAATTTCAAGGATGAGCTGCCCTGGTTGGAAGCCCGGTTGCCTATCCCCGACGAAATGAAGAATACCAACCGTGGGGGCGAATCCCCCATTCGGGTGGTGGATGAAGTGTACAGTGCCGGTGATACCCGCACAGCAGTACAGACCATCGCCTTCAATCTGCCCAATGATGAGCGCGTGCGCGAGGCCAAAGGAAGCAAAAAAGTTCTTTTGCGAAACGTGATGAAATCGAAATTCGACAATATCCTGATGCCCATCGCCAAGGTGCTGGTGGTGCCCGAGCAACTGGGTAATTTGACAGCCGAGTCTTTCTTCCTGCACACTTTGTGGCACGAAATGAGTCATGGTCTGGGCCCGGGAAAAATCACCATTGATGGCCGTCAGACCGAAGTCAGGTTGGAGTTGAAGGAAACCTACAGCACCCTGGAAGAGGCCAAGGCCGACGCCATGGGCGAATGGGATATCTTTGTTTTGACCCGGGCGGGCCGGGGGTATTTTTCCGAGAATATTCTCAATGAGCAGTCGGCCACTTATTTGGCTGGACTGTTCCGGTCCGTTCGATTTGGCATCGGCGAAGCCCACGGTCAGGCCAACGCCATTCAATACAATTACCTGTTGGAAAAAAAGGCCGTTCTCTTTCATGAGGACAGCGGCCAGTACAGTATAGATGTGCCAGTGTTTGAAAAGGCCATCGCTGATCTGGTGGCTGAAATTTGCGTCATCCAGGCCAATGGCGACTACCAGGGGTCAGTGGACTTCATCAAAAGGTATGGTGGTGTAACCGATATGCTGGCTGCTTCCCTGGCTAGACTGGACGGTATTCCGGTGGATCTGGAACCGTTGTTTCCCACTTACGAATAACACCAGGGTAGATAGAGCTCCCCGGTTGTGGGACCAGGGAGCTTTTTTATTGATTGGGCGGAAAGATGTGGGAGAGGATTTCCTGAATACCGTCGTAGACATCATCGTCGAATGGCGGCATGCACCGATAGAGTTCCGTGGATACTTCATAGGGTTCAGGGGCCGGCGAGGCGTTCAAGCGGGCTGCCTCCTGATAGGCCGCCAGCCATGCTGAAGGCGATCCTGCAGTATCGCGCAGTCTTTGTCTCCCCAGGTGTCCTGCAATGGTGCTGCTCATGGAATAGCCACCTTGCCTCAATGAGCTCGAAGCGACGAGGGTTTTGGCCAGGTTGCGTCCGTTCTTTTGCATGACCGCCTCGTCGGCGAGCATTTTTGGCAGGTGGAAATTTATCAGGGAGATGGCTTTGCGCCCGTGGTCGAATACAAACTCCGGCACAATATTGACCTTCCCAAGTTTTGGGTGGTCGGGGCTGAAAAGGGTGCCTGGTTGATCCTGGATGAAATCGATGAGGCCCTCGTTCATCATCATCCGCACGCTGTTGGCCACGGCTTGCTCGCCTTCGCTGACGGTGGGCGATTCCCCGTCCAGCAGCATGGTGGAACGAAAGAGCATGCCCGCGAGTTGACGTTCCAACTGGTTCAGGTTGCCGGCCTGCAAGACACCGGTGTCCACATAAAGGAAATTGTCCAATATGCGGATTTCTGGTTTACTGGGAAAGAAGGCTACGATCAGGGAATCTGGAAGGGCGTCGGGTGAAATCCAGAAATTGATCTTGTCCCGAAAACTGCAACAATGGCCATCGGTCCGGAATTTCAGGATCAAGCGGTCGATTTCCAGATAGTGTGCAATGGAATAGCGATAACTGTTGCTGAAGTTGCGGCGGTCCAGGTTGCGTTTTGCATCGGATTGGCGGTCGTCCTCGTCGGAAAAGGCAACCTCCAACCAGTTGACGATGCGAACGGAGGGTAGATTGCCCGCCATGCTTTCTTTCCATTGCGATATGATGGGCAGATCCGCAAAAATCTGGAATTCGGTTCTGGTCGGGGGCCCTTCTTCGCTTGGCCGGCGGCAGAAACCGGCGAAAACCTGCCAGGCGGTGTCGTCGATGTTGACCCCGCAGATATCATGGGCGGCCACGGATGTGTCGAGCACCTTTTGGGTTTGGTCGGTGTCGTCATTTCCACAGGATGAAATGAGCAGGGAAAAAGTAATGAGTAGGGCCGTAATGGTCATTTTTTTGAAATGAACAAAGTTGTTGGGGGTTGAATCTTGGCTTATCATTTGCAGTTCGTACTTTCAATAGCTTTGGGTTGAAGGACCAGGGAGACGGTGCATGCTTAAGGTGAATGAAATATACACTGCAATCAGCGGAGAGTCACGCTACATGGGCTGGCCCTGCACTCTGGTTCGTTTGACGGGATGCCACATCCGTTGCTCCTGGTGCGATTCCGAGCACAGTTTTACCGGTGGGCGGAACCTATCGGTTCAGGAGATAGTGCAGCAGGTGCGCAACAATGGTTTCAAGACTGTTTTGCTCACCGGGGGCGAGCCTTTGCTGCAGGCCGAGAGCCGACTGCTTATGGAAACTCTTTTGTCCGATGGACGTCGAATCTTGTTGGAGACCAGTGGCACCTTGATGGGGCCGAGGGCCCTCCCGTTGGCCGATGTCCCGAAAGGAGTTCACCGGGTGGTGGATCTGAAAGCCCCGGGCAGCGGCATCGGTTCCGAAATAATCGACTGGCAGGGGTTGGCGATGCTGTCGTCGGATGACGAAATCAAAGTCGTCTGTGCCCATCGCCAGGATTATGAATGGGCCAGGGATTTGGTGCTGGCCGCAGATCGTTGGGACAAGGAACTGCGCGTTTCGTTTTCTCCGGTGCAGGACAGCCTGCCCGCGCGCGATTTGGCCCAATGGATTTTGGAAGATGCTCTGGATGTTTGTTTCCAGATTCAATTGCACAAGTTTATTTGGCCCGATGTGGTGCGGGGAGTCTAGATGAGTGAATCGAAGAAGGGTCTGATCATCGTGCTGGCCAGTGGGGGACTGGACTCGGCAGTGTGCCTGGCGGAAGCCAAGATGCAATACGAGGTGGCCCTGCTGCATGTCAACTATGGCCAGCGCACCGAAGAGCGCGAGCTGCAGGCTTTCATTGCCCTGGCCGATCATTACGACGTCCAACAACGTCTGGTGGTGGATATTACCTATCTCAAGGAGATTGGCGGCAGCAGCCTGGTGGACGAATCCATGGCCGTTGAAACCGGACTGCCCAAGGACGGTGCAACCGTGCCGTCGACCTATGTGCCTTTTCGCAACGCCCACATGCTCTGCGTGGGCATGAGTTGGGCCGAAGTGATCGGGGCCCGGGGTCTGTTCATCGGTGCGGTGGAGGAAGACGGCAGTGGTTATCCCGATTGCAGACAGGACTTCTACGACAAATTTGCCGCTGCCGCCGATGCGGGGACCAAACCGGAAACGAAGGTGGTCATCCATACCCCGTTGATCAGGATGAACAAGGCGGCCATTGTGGCGCGTGGGATGGAGCTGAATGCTCCGCTGCACCTGACCTGGTCCTGTTATACCCAATCGGAAAAAGCCTGCGGTGTGTGCGAAAGCTGTCGCCTGCGTTTGCGGGGATTTGCCGCTGCGGGTGTGACAGACCCCATTGGGTATGATGATGATGGCCGCTAGCAGGCTGTTGAAAAACTCATTCTGGTGGCAGGTGCATCTCGCCGGGCCGCGATCAAGGCGCGGTTTCGCCGCCATAGCCGTAGCTACGGCAAGGAATCGCAACGTCGAGCTCGGATTGGCGAGATGTGCCTGACGCCGGGAGGGGTTTTTCAACAGCCTGCTAGATCTGTTCGAACTTGCTGAAATCATAATCCTTGTAGGCGTTGCAGCGGCTGCACAGGTGGATCAGATCGCGCCGGCCGTCGTCCAGCAAATCACGCAGACAGTTGACGGCGTAACTTTCCCAGATTTCCATGACCGATTGCTTGTGAACGTTGCCAATCACGGCGCGTTCGTGTACATCCCAGCAGCAGATGGTGGCGTTGCCGTTGGAGTAGAAAAAAAGCTCGTCCAGGACCTTGAGGCAGGGCTTCATGACCACCTGGTGGCGTTGCTGTCCGGTCCAGGGCCACTGGTAGAGCTGGGTGACGAGTACTTCACTGCATTTGGGCTCCCAGAAAGCGCGGTAATCCTGCACCTCGTGGGTGTTCTCGGGAACTTCGATCATGCGCACCTCGGTGAAGACCTTGTCGCGGTAGCCGCCTTCGTCCCACAGCTGCAGGAAGCGTTGGGTGCGCTCCATGACTCGGTCGTAATTGATACCCAGGCGCGATGGCTCGTAGGTCTCGCGGCTGAGTCCGTCGATGGAAAAACGCATGATGTCCACGCCGGCTTCCAGCAAGTCGATGCTCATTTGTTCGGTGACCAGTTCGCCGTTGGTGTTGAACTCGACCTTGGCCGAAGGATCATTGTCTTTGATGTAGCGCACGATTTCGGGCATGCGGTTGTCCACAAAAGGTTCGTTGGTCAGGAACGGTCGATAGGTGATGCCCAGTCCGCGGGTATCATCAACAATTTTCTGCCAGGTCTCGGTGGGCATGCGGGCCGGATCGCGCACGATCTCGTTCTGTGGACAAAATGCACATTTTGCGTTGCATTTGGTGACGGTCTCCAACTGGATGAAGCAGGGCTTTTCGGCGTAGGGCATGCTCCAGCGGGAGCCGGCGGCGTTCTTGTCCCGGCTGGCTGGTCGTTTGCTTTGGTCGGCCTGTTCAGGTCGCATGGTTTTCTCTCCTGGATTATTCCAAATAGGGTTCGATGGTGTGCAGACTGCGCTCGGTGGCGCCGCGTTGGTCCAGGACCACCTCCCGGGCTTTGTGGCCCGTTTCGGCCAGCAATTTTTCATCGGACAACAGGCGCCGCACCTGGGCGAATGCCTCATCCGGCGTGCTGAGCACGAATCCGGCTTCGCGCGAGACCAGCAGTCCGGCTTCTTCGGCGTTTTGGATGCGGGGGCCGAACATCACCGGCATGGAGGCCACCGCCGGCTCCATGGTGTTGTGAACTCCAGTGGTGAAGCTGCCTCCCACATAGGCAAGATGACCCGAACGGTAGATTTCCGCCAGTGCCCCGATGCTGTCCACCAGGATGATGCGGGTCTGCTGGTGGGCGTCGGCCCCGGCAACCAAAAATTGGGACAGGCGAGTGTGGACGATTTTGTCGCTGCCGAGTCGCTTTTCGAGTGATGCGAGGCGTTGTGGCAAAGGTTCGTGGGGGGTTAGCACCACTTTGAGGTCCGGGAACTCTTTCAGCAGTTCGGGCAGAATGGGCAGCCACAGCTTTTCATCCGGAGGCCAGGTGCTGCCTAGAATGAGCAAGCGACCGCCGAGATTTTTCAACTCGGTGGCGGTTGCTCCGTCGCGGGCGGCTTCGTAACGGAGGATGACCTGCTCCACCCGGGTATCACCGGTGACGCTGACCGGACAGGAGACACCCAGCCCATGGACGAAGCGCCTGGCGTCGTCGGGAGTGCAAACGCCGATGCTGGCAAAATGATTGAATATTTCCCGGAACAGGCCTTTGGCTACGGGGTGCAGTCGGGAACTTTTGGGTTGCAGTGATCCCGCCAACAAAACCACCGGCACCTGGTGGCGCACGGCAGCGAGCACCTGGTTCGGCCAGCAATCGAATTTCACGAAAACCAGCAGTCGGGGTTGCCACAATTTCACCAGGCGATTCATGTGGTCCGGGTGGTCGAAGGGGAGGTACTCGTGAACATCTCCGCAGGGATTTTTGAGGGCAAAATCGTAACCCGAGGGTGAAAAATGGGTGACCATTACCGGGGGAGGGTCGGGCAATGTCTTGATGGCGTCGATGATGGGCCGGGCCTGCTCGTATTCACCAACACTGGTAACATGGAACCAGACACCACCGCGCACCTCTGGAGCCATGTCGGCCAGTCGTTGCATCAGACCCCGGCGTCCCTGGACACCGGTGGCCAGTTTGGCGGAAAAGGGAGCCAGTTGGTTGGTCAGCCCCACCAGGGCAGGGCTGAAAGTTTGGTAGAGGCGCAGCATAAGACCCTTGGGTCGGGCGCGGTTTTCGGAAGAACTCTTCAGGTTCATTGCGACGACTCCGAGGCTCGAGACATCTGGGCCAGGGTCTCGTGGACCAGGTCGGGACCCGTGTGCTTCAGGCAGGCCAGATCTCCCCGGTGGCAGTCTCGTTTGCCGTTGCGCGAGCAGGGGCGGCAATCAAGTTCCACTTCCAAAACCCGACTGCCGGGCAGGTGGGGAAAGTAGCCGAATTGCCTGACCGTGGGGCCGAAGAAAGCGAGCACGGGTGTGCCCACCGCTTCAGCCATGTGCAGCAGTCCGCTGTCGTTGGTGACAACCATGGAACATTCTGCCAGGAGGCCGGCCACTTCAACGAGGGTGCGACCCTGAATGATTTCCACCTGCGGGTAGTTGGCGGCAACTCCTGCCAGGCCGCTTCCCGGGAACCAGTCATCTTCCCGGGGTCCAAGGAAGATGCGCACCGGGTCGTCATTCTTTTGGCAGTGCCTTTGCAGAAGATCCCGAAAATTTTCTTCCGGCCAGCGTTTACTGGTCCATTGGGCGCCGGGCGCCATGCCCAATAGTGGCATGGAGCCGGGATTGGGGTTTTTCAATGAGGCGAGTGGGGCACAGAATTCAGCTGCCGGGTTCACGACCAGGGAATCAAACAAGGCATCGAAACGCTGAATCATGGTTGTGTTCAAATGGGGGTGGCTTTTGCGGAAGCCAAGCAGGGCCAGGCGGGCGGTGGTGTGTTTCTTGAGTCGGCAGACGGGCCGCTTACCCATGAGCATCAGCAGAAGGTGGCTGCGCAGGATGTTGTGGGCGTCGACGATGGCGTCGAATTTTTGGGCACGCAATTGCGCAGCTAGGTGACGCAATTGGCTGAAGCCGCCAGTGGGCAGGGCGATGACCTGGTCAATTCCGCGCACCTTTTCCATCAACGGGGCGAAAGCGGCTTTGGTTACCAATGTGACCCGGCAATTGCTTGCCTCGGTGCTTTGGGCAAATCGCGACAGCGACCAGGCCAGCAGGCACAGGTCTCCGAGGGCTCCGAAACGGATGATGAGGATTTGCTTCAAAGCGGCCTTACGTTCGGGAAAGGGAATGCAACGGATGCATCATGGAGCATTTTCCGTTCTGGGAAAATGGTTTTTTGGGTTTGATACCGCAAGGTTGTATCGATACAAGCCAGCAAGATGATGATCCTGCACTGATTATCGCACGGACTTGATCTACTCTCCTTGAGCACCGGGAACCCAACGCCAGGCCCACAACTCAAATTCCTGGAGTGCCTGCTCCTGGTCGGCAAATCGAAAGAGGAAATTCTTTTCGAGACGGCCGAAGGCTGGGCCGCTGAATTTTGACATCTGTGAGGTGAGCTCCTCGTCAACCTTGGAGGAGACGTAGCCGGTTCCACCGGCTTGCAACGTCTCCCACATGGATTTTACCGCAAAGCTCAAGGAGGTGTCGGCCGCTGCCCAGTCTTCGTTGAAATAGTTCAAAACCCCGGCAGACCGTATCTCGGGAAAATTGTAATCCACACTTTGCCATAGTCTGTCGGCCTGCATTACCAACAAGTCCCCTGTTTGAAAGGTTTCCAGAAGTTCGAGGGCCAGGCCCTGCTCGGTGTCCCGAGTCCTGTGTTTGTGCAGGATCCCACCCTGGAGGTTTCCTACCAACAAAACCAGAAACAGGCCAGCCAAAATCGACTCCCCGAATCGAGGCGGAAAGTGACGCTTCCTGGTGATATTGCCCAATCCCACCAACCCCGATCCTGTCGGAAGAATCAGACCAGGGACATTGGGTGACCAGAATTTTCGATTGTCCGGTTGCCAGTAAATGGCCGATGTAATGAAGACGAGGGTGAAAATTCCCACCACCATCAATTTCTTTTTCTGGAGAGGTTCAAAGCTACGCCACCGGAGAAAAAATGACAGGATTCCGGTGGCAAGCATTCCCATGGTCAGCAACTGAATGG
>JAJRZA010000095.1 GCA_024275485.1 Candidatus Krumholzibacteriota bacterium
ACTTGGGAGATGGGCAGTGTGGTGGTTGCCAGCCCTTGGGTATTGTTTTTGAGTATTTCATACTCAAGGACTGGCAGATCTGGGGCCAGGAACATTTTCGGGGGCACAACTAGCTAATTAAAGTCTTTCAAATCCGGAGCAACATCCGGAAGAACAAAGTCGATGTTGGCCAAGTAGTCGGGCAATTGTTCGCCTCCCAAATCACGCAAATCGCTTTCGCGCAGCCACCACCCTTCCGGACTGTCCGGAGTGCTGTGGCAGGTAGCTCCACACCACTGGCCATCGGCCACCGTGGTCTGGGGAGTATTCTTGAGCACGTTGTGCGGGGAAGTGTATTTCCAGGTTGGTTCTTCCAGATAATCCGGCAATTCCAGGCCCCAGTCAGTGTAGGTTCCTGGATCAACCGGCACATGCCGCACCACGACATAGTCGTATTCCGTGCGGTATGGACTGGGGTTTTTGGCAATCTTGAATTGAACAACACTGGGGTCGATATCGAATTTGTCAGACATTTCGTCGGCGGCCAGGTTGTGGCAATTTGTGCAGTTATTGTAAGGTTGCGAGTGGCAGACCTGACATTGCATGTTGCGGCCGGCCGCGTTCACGTGAACCTGATGGTATGCGTTGTTGCTCAGGTTGGTGTGGCAGTTTTCGCAGCGGGGCATGGTATCCACCTGATAACGGTGAGTGTAGTGATCTCCTTCGTACAGACCGTCTCCATGCATTTCGGTTGCCCCGTGGCAATCAACGCAGTTTTGCAGTGAACCTCCATCGGCGGTGGTATGAACATCGGGCAGGTTGCCTTCAAGAGCTCCGCTGAAATCCGTTCCCACCCGGCTGCCGTGGCAGGCGGTGCAGTTTTCGGTAGTGCTGGGTTGAACGTTGAAGCTGTGGGCCGAGTAGGAATTTTCACCCAGTTTGGGGAATCCCCCACCCACGATGTCGGGTCGGCTGATGTGACACTGCCCGCAGGTCGTGTGGCACCCGCCGCACTTGTTGGTGAACATGTCTTCGTAACTGCTGCCATCAAAAGTGCATCCGCACCGCAGTTCAATGGCTGCCTTTTCGCCCCACAAATTGGTGTGCAGGCTGTTGGCATTGGAAGCGGCGATGGCCGGGTGGCAATACGTACAGGCCGTTGGCCCGACAAAGGATGGGGTGTGACACTGGTTGCAACCGACCTCTCCATCCGTGCTTGGATCGCGGACGATCCCCGTGTGGGCTTCGGTCATGTTTGCAAATGTATAATCACTTGGTCCATTGTGGCACATCTGACAGGTCAGGGCATGTTCGATGACATCGCCTTCATAACCCGGTCCATGCAGACTGGAGATGAACGGGGCCTCGGAACCGTTGCTGCCGGCGATGTAAACTTTTTCCCACGCTTCCAGAGGGGGTACTTCGCCGACCCAGGCATCGCCCTTGTTGGGAACCAGGACTTTTGAACCACCGGCTTTGCCAAGGGCCGCCTCCAGCATTTCACGGCTGGAGTGGCAGTCGATGCAAGACAGATCGGTAATCACGGGATCCTCGCCACTGGGATCACCGTTGGAAGTGTCGTTGTCGCATCCCCAAAGGAAAAACAACGGCAGCAACACCAAGATACTGATTGTAAGGCTATTTCTCATGGGTCACTCCCAAGTTGGGCCGTGTTTTCATGACACGACGCTTTTCATCAAGCCACGAACAAAAATTGGTACGTTGTTGCAGATCACATTCTCTGCCTCAAATTTCTGGTTGGTCAAGGTTGTCCATACGCCGGTGTTTAGTGCGCAATCCATAACCATGCCCACAAAACAGCAACTGGAAGTGAAGGGATCCACCTTCTGCAACTCGCCCGACTTTTCACGGAATTCCAGTTCCCGGGCCAGGAATTCTATATAAGGGAGACGGATTTCCATGAACAACTGGAGAGCCGTTGGTCCTGACTGGAAGCTGCTGCGAAACATCAAATGCATCAGTTGCGTGTTTTTCGACGCCAGATCCAGGATGTCTTGCGCAATGAACGTCAGTACGTCCTCAATGGAATCCAGGCCTTCATTTTTTGCCAAAGTACCTTTGATGTCATGCTGACCCGCCTTCCGCTTGATGACCGACTCGTAAAGATCTTCCTTGTTGTTGAAGTGGCGGTAGATGGCCGACTCGGTGATGCCGCAGCATTTGGCGATGCCCCGAATGGACATTCCATCGTAGCCGTGGGCAGTGAACATAATCGTGGCTTCACGAAGGATCTGTTCTCGCCTGTTGGCTGGTCTCGCCTTGGCAACGGTCATAGCTCGAACTCCCCTAGAACCGACCGGAAAACGACAAGCTGTACAAGTCCATGATGTAGTCGTCCCAACGATTCTCATCGAATTCATGCCGACGGTAGGTGGCGGTCACCTTCATGTTGCCTGCAACCCGGTAGCCGGCCCGCAAAAGGATCCTGTCCAGGTCACTTCTCAACTGGTTGCCATCGTTGGGCAGGTCGCCTGGATCTTCGAAACGAATGCCTTCGTAATGGGCTTCAATTTCCAACCGGTGGCTCAATACCAGAATGACCCCTGGTGCAAAGCGCAGGGTCTTGCCTTCGTAAGTCAGCGGCCCCATGCTTGTGCCTGCCACCGGGCCGCCTTCGGTTTCGTATTTTTCGATGCCGTAACTGCCGGTGCCCAGGAAGGTGAGGCGATCATTGGCGGAATAATTCAAACCGACAAAGGTCCGGCTGGCGGTGCTCTTGGTTTTAACCCCCGCCACATCCTCGCGCTCAAAGCTTTGATCGTGCCCCTGGATACCCAGATCCAGACGTACTTTGCTACTCGGACGGGTGCTCAGGGCCAGTCGTGCGCTCAGGCGGTTCTGCTTGCGATCACCCATGGTGTAATAAAGAGGTTCAGCGCTGGCCGTGTTGGTTTGATCCACCGTCTGATTATGCCAGCCGAAAACCGCCTTCAAGGTGGATTTGCGTCCCAGACGCACCCCTACTCTCAAGTTGGCACGATGACTTTGCCGGTCCTGATCTTTGCTTTGATAGTTGCCGTTTCCATCACCGGGAAGATTTCCTTCTGCCGTTGTTTCTTCCAGGTTGGAATTCTTGAAACGATAATCGAAGCGCAGGCGGGTTTTGCTGAGGCTGTTGTTGGTCAGCAACACACCCAGATCCAGGCTGTTGCGCTGGCGGGTTGTTGCCTGTTCAATGGCTCCGGCAAGATCAGTTTGACCGTCCGTATCCCATTTGCCCAGACCGGCGGTCAATCGCGCCGTGGTGGTTGGGCCAATCCGCGTAATGAAGGCCAGTCGACCGTTCGATGTTTTGGCCTCGCCGGTGGGACTGTAGGACGATGCCTCCCAGACTTCGCCGTTGGTTGTTTCGAGCTTGCCAACGCTGGCAGCACCCAACAGGCTGGTTGTGCTGTTGAAACGGTAGGTCAAGTCCAAACCGGCGCGATAGAAAGTCTGATCGTCCGTGTAGACATGATCGCCAACCGCACGATCGCCATCGGTAGCGCGGAAAGAGCCCCGCCCCGCCACATCCAGGCTTGTTCCCCGGTAACCCACCCCCAGAATGACTTCATTTGTCTTGGTGTCGAAGTTCTTGATGTTGGGCACCGAATTGCCGGTTGACCCCCGCAGAAGGCTGCCCTTGGTACCATCCTTGCGCAGGCGGTTGAAGGTCAAGTCCAAGTCAAAACCCTTACCCAGGTCATAGCCGAGACTGATTTTTCCTTTGAGCCAGGCCAGGGACGGAACGCCGTCCAACGCAGGCGGTGCCGGAGGATTGCCGAAGCGGCTGGCCCGCATCTCGCTGGTGATGTCGTAAAAATTGTTGAAGTTGCGGAAATCAAAGTTCAGCTTGAACCCGTCCACGCTTTTGGTGACTAGCGTCAATCGTCCGGCAAAGGTCCCACGACCACTTTCGCCAAAGCCACGCACCACCAGGCTGCGTCCGTTGTCGTAAAGACGATCATAACCCAGCAAACCGCTGAAGAGGAGGTCGTCTTCTTGTTGCCAATCTTCGGCATACTTGGGTTTGTTCCCGTGGGGATCCCAGCTGGTCATGCCCAAGGTGGCATGGTTCGGCTGCCCGATCAAATCACCGGTTGGAGCCCAGATGCGGCTTTCCTGCGCAGGCAAATCGGCAGCCATGGTCAGCCCACCCAGCAATACTGCCGAGATCAGGACCAGGGCCGTCATCGTTTGGTTCCTTTTCATGACATTCCTCCCTTACTGGTCCCTGAACGACGGTGAGACGTTCGAGCCGTGGATTTCATTGTGACAGTCGTAGCAACGACCTTCAAAGCCGAGCGTATCGCCGTGTGGGAAGTCGGCCAATGTCCAGTTGTCGTCGCTGTTGAAGCTGGCTTCGTAGTGGCACTGCAGGCAGAGGGTATTGCCGTCGGTGACCAGCATCTTGTCGTGGGTCGAACCATGGGGCTTGTGGCACATGGTGCAGTCTTCGCTTTGCACACCGTCGTGCTCAAAGACAAAAGGCCCCGACATTTCGGTGTGGCATTGCAGACAGGTCTCGCTGAGACCATTCCAGGTGTCGGTGGGAAAACCATCGTGCGGGTCGTGACAATCGTTGCACATGATCTGGCCTTCCAGAACCCGGTGGCGAAATGGCATGCGGAAGTCCGTCACCTGCGACGTGTGACACTGGATGCAAAATTCTGATTCGTTGCGGAAATCGACCGCCGGCTTGGCTTCCACCTTGAAGTGAACCAGGTCGGCGTGACAATCGGCGCAGCTGATGCCGGTTCCCTGGTGTGGACCGCCGGACCAGCCCAATTGCCGATCAGTGTGGCACTGCAGGCACATGGCATCGCGCTGGATGTCGTCCATGGCCCGCAGCATATCCGCGTTGATGATGGAATCCGCATCCTCGTCTTCGGCATGAACGCTGCCGGGACCATGACAAGCTTCGCAGGCGGTGGCCTGTCCTGCCGGCACAATGAAAGCCCGGTCTACTGAATGAGGAGTGTTGGCGAAGGCGTCATCAATATCTTCGTGACAATCAAGGCAAGTTTCCGATCCCACATAGGAAGCACCTTCGGGAAGATCGAAACCAGCGGTGAAACTGTCTGCGGCCTTTGCCTGACTGCTGAACAGGATCAACCAACAGCTCAAGAGGATGGGAATCGTTTTCAGGGCCGAAGAACGCATCAGGGACCTCCGAAATAGGAGTAAACGTTTATTGACTTGGGGATGTTGATTTGTTCACAGGGTTAGGTCAAGATGAAAATCAACAGATTTTGTTCATGATTTTACAGGATTTGTCTGGTATTGGAATACTGGAAGTCCAGATTGTCGAACTTTTTCGCGTAACAACTTTCCCCTGGACCAAGTCACGTATATTGATGATTTTTCCTGCAGGAGTAGTTTTACGACACGCACTCCCACTAAGCCCGATCCTGTTTTTCAACAAGGGGATGGAACCATGGCCCAGACAGTCATCGAAAAAATCGTGCAGGCCCATGCTGTTGAATTGAACGACCATCAGGAAGTTCACTGCGGAGATTATGTGACCCTGGTTCCCGACCATGTCATGACCCACGACAACACCTCAGCGGTCATGGGCAAGTTCAAGGGCCTCGGGGTGTCGAAGATCAAGAATCCCGGCCAGCCGGTTTTCACCCTGGACCACAACATCCAGGATCTGGGTGAGGAAAACCAGGCCAAGTACAAGGCCATTGCACAATTCGCAGCCGCCAACGGGGTGGATGCCTATCCCGCCGGCCGCGGCATCGGCCATCAGATCATGATCGAAGAAGGCTATGTGCAACCGGGCGGGTTTTGTGTTGCCAGCGACAGCCACAGCAACACCTACGGAGCCATCGGCGCCCTGGGCACGCCGGTGGTGCGCACCGACGCCGCCGCCCTCTGGGCCCTCGGCACCGTGTGGTGGCAAATCCCGCGCACGGTGAAAGTGAACCTGAACGGTGAGATGCGCCCCGGCGTGACTGGCAAGGATGTGATCATCACCCTGTGCGGCATGTACGGCCAAGGCGAAGTGCTCAACGCGGTGATCGAATTCGGCGGCACCGGCATTGCGGGTTTGAGCATGGAAGAACGTCTGACCATAGCCAACATGACCACCGAATGGGGCGCCCTCGCCGGTTGGTTCCCCGTGGACGCGGTGACGATTCAACACATGAAAGAGCGCCAGGGTTGGTTGAAGGATCAGGGCATCACTGATCGCATCACCGATGAGAAGCTGGCGTCCTGGACCAGCAACCCACCGAGCAGCGATGCCGATGCCTGGTTTGCCGCCGAGATCAACCTGGACCTATCCGAGGTGACTCCGCACATCAGCGGTCCGCATTCGGTGCAGGTGGCCACCAGTCTGGCCGACTTCCATGAAAAAAAGATGGCCATCCACAAGGCTTACCTGGTGTCCTGCACCAACAGCCGCCTGGGTGATCTGGAAGCGGCCGCGGCCGTTGTTGATGGCGAAAAAGTAGCCGACGGCGTTGAGCTCTACATCGCCGCTGCCAGTCGTCCCATCCAGGATCAGGCCGAAGCCAGCGGTGCCTGGGCCAAGCTTCTGGACGCCGGAGCCATCGCCCTGCCCCCCGGCTGTGGTCCCTGCATTGGTTTGGGGACCGGCCTGTTGGAAGCAGGGCAAGTGGGCATCAGCGCCACCAACCGCAACTTCCGCGGTCGCATGGGCAGCCGCGATGCCGAAGCCTATCTCGCCAGCCCCGGAGTGGTTGTCGCCAGCGCCCTGGCCGGCTTCATCACCGGCCCTGCAGGCATGCAGCTTAGAGGCAACGACCCCGCCCGCGACTTCCAGGAATTCCCGGCCCGGGATACGCCCGCAGCCGCCGTCGAAATCCTCGAAGGTTTCCCGGTCGGCCTCGAAGGTCGGGCCCTGATCCTGCCCACCAACAACCTCAACACCGATGGTATCTACAGCAAGGACTACACCTACCGCGAAGACATCACCCGCGAGATGATGGCCCAGGTGGTGATGGAAAACTACGACCCCGATTTTGCCGGCCTGGTGCAGAAAGGTGATGTGGTCGTCAGTGGTTACAACTTCGGCACCGGCAGTTCGCGTGAGCAGGCCGCCACCGCGCTGCAGGCCGCGGGCATCCAACTGGTCATCGCCGGCAGCTACAGTCAGACTTATCTGCGCAACGCCATCAACAACGGTTTTGTATGTGTGGAATGCCCGGCCCTGAGCGATGCCATGTTGGCCTCGGTGAAGGACGCCGCCGATGCCGGCAAGCGCACTGTTGTTGCCGACGACAACCTGAAAATCGACTTTGCCGCTTCCATTGCCACCTGGCGCGGCACCGAGTATCGATTCAGTCCCCTGGGCAAACCGGTGCAGGAAGTCGTCATCGCCGGTGGGGTGGAAAACCAGGTGCGGGAAAGTTTGAAATGAATGATAAACACCCCCCGAAAGAACTTTGCGAGCCAATGTTTGATGGGGGGCTCTATGTATTTCTGATGCGACTGACCGAGCCCCAAACCGTGCAGGTAGGGGCTCTTGGCTTGTTTGATTTCGCCGCGGGCTGGTATCTGTACACCGGATGCGCCAAGAAGGGTCTAGCCAAGAGGGTGGAACGGCACTGGAGCTTGAAGCAGACGCTGCGTTGGCATATTGATTATCTGGCCTCTGCGCCGAGTTCAGAACCGGTCGGCGCTATTGTGATTCCCAGTAGCGCCGGTCTTTCAGAGTGTTATTTGAACCAGATGATCGGGCAGAAATTTGCTGGACAGATCCCGGCACCCGGTTTTGGAGCCAGTGATTGTCGCCAAGGGTGTCCGGCGCATTTGTGTTTCAGTCCGACGCCGGTTTCGTTGTTGGCCATTGCGCGGGTGCATTTGGATGCGGCGGTTTTAATTCCGAAGGCTGGAATCTGGGAGCCTCCGCTACATCGGCTATAGTTGCCTTCGATCTCCGTGGGACTCAGTTCATCATCCGCAACTGATTCCGAATCCCCTGGTTGTCGGGATCCAGCTCCAGGGCCATTTCCATGGCCTTGCGGGCCTCCTGATTGCGTCCATGGTTCTGGAAAATCGCCCCCACCAGCGACCACAACCCCGCGTCATTCCATCGATCCGCCTGGCCTTTTCCCAATTGCCGAATCATCACATCGGCCATTTCAAATTGGCCCAGGGCCCGGTCCGCTTCCAGCACCAAAATGACCACTTCAATAGTCTGCGCGTCAATATTGCCGGGGTAATATAGAGGAAAAACCAGCTGTCGCCCCTGCTCGGCTTTGTTGTTGCGAATGTAGTGGCGAGCCAGCTTCAGCCGAACGGCTTCATTGGACGGATCCTCTTGCAGACGAGCCACCAAATCAGCTTCGGTAGCATCCGGATCCGGATCGGCGACCCAGCTGCCACGCGACAGGCCACTTTGTGAGCCGATTCGCTGGCCTCCCTCTACGTTCAGGTTATGCTGAATGATCTCCAGATCCTCCCGGGCCGAAGCCAGATTGGCTTCATCACCCTCTCTTTCAAAAACCACCAGGGCCTGTTTCAGCTCGGCCTGGGCTCCTGAATAATCCTGCATCAGGAAAAACACCTGTCCCTGAAGAACGCTGGCCTGGCCCGCATACTGCCCCGTAAGCTGGCAGATTTCCAGTTGGTCCAGAGCCCGGGAGGCGGCGATTTGTTTGGCTGCCAGATCCTGCAAAGGGGCCATTATACCTACCTGCATGGCACCATAGGCCA
>JAJRZA010000096.1 GCA_024275485.1 Candidatus Krumholzibacteriota bacterium
CCGGGTCTTTCTGCGGAAGTCGAGAGCATGATTTACGGCAGTTCCGAAATGGCTGGTCGGTCCCTGGCTGATTTCTATTTTATAAATAATTTTACGCTGGTGCATTGTCTGAACGGGGAGGTGGATTGGCAGGAAACTGTTACCAATGAAGGAAATGATGAAGTCCAAAGTTTGTTGATCGATCCAGCTGGGCGGCTCTATCTTGCCATGCACTACCAGGTTTTGATCTGGGATGGCAACCAGTGGATACATGAATACGAGAATGGGGAGGTGGGGTTCAATTTCCCGGCCTACATGACTGAAAATGGTACTTTTGCCGTGCGATTCGGAAGGACGGTTTTGTATCAATCAGCCCAGGGATTCATTCCAGTGGAATTGGACTTTACTCCACTGTTGGTTTCAGAACGCGAACCGGGAATTCTGGAATTCTTGGAACGAGACTCTCAGCCCAGGTATACCTGGTGGGAGAAAGGAACAGGGGCCAGCGGAACCATGGAACTGGATCCTCTTCCCGGTTGCCGGGGAATTCAGATGTGGGTGGGATGTGAGGTGCCGGGTGGTGTCCTGGTCGCCACTGGCGAACACTCCATGGTCCTGAAAATGCCGGATGATCTGATGCGGGGCAACTGGGACCTTGTGGCCGGGCCCTCAGAATACGAGATTAGGGATCTGGAAGTTCTGTCCGATGGAGTTTTGGTTACCATCAACTTTTCCATCAATCACCTGATGGGTTATCGGCCCTCCGGCTTTTAACCCGCTTTTAACCTCATTTGACCTGCTACGGCCGAAGGAGACGACATGAACCAGGAAGTGCTGGCCCTGTGGCCCGAACTCGAGTGGATTGAAGATGACCAGTTGCGCCAGGCCACGGCCAAAACCTGGGAGCTGGCTCTCGAGCGCAGTCCACTGACGGTGCAGGATCTCAACACCATCCCCTTCACTCTGCTGGTGCCGGACCTGAAGGTCTCCTTCATGGCCCACAAGCGTTGCGTGGTGCATGTGGCCAGGGACTGTGGCAACCAGATGAACAAATTCTTCACCACCGATCTGCCGGTGGACATGGATGTCTGCATTGCCGGGGCCATCCTCGCCGATGTGGGTAAACTGCTGGAGTACGACATCAAGGACGGCCAAAGCTGCAAGAGTGAGATGGGCAAGTACGTCCGGCATCCTTTCAGTGGTGTTGGCCTGGCCATGGAAGCCGGTGTGCCGCCCCAGGTTTGCCACATCATCTCCGCCCACGCCGGGGAGGGCGACATGGTCAAACGCAGCACCGAGGCCTACATTGTGCACCACGCCGACTTTATGACTTTTCTGCCTTTCAAGAACAGGGCATAGTAGGAATTGGATACAAAATAGAGTTTTTCCGCGAAAAAAGATTGGCGCAGGGAGAATTCTGTTATATCTAGTTTCAGTGGCATTGTTGTGAGATCGGCTCCTTGAGCCGAATGACAGGAACATTTTCGGGAGGAAAACCCATGGCCGACGCCGATAGCAAAGTTGAAGGAAACGCCGACGGCGCTTTTTTCGTGGACACCGAATGCATCGATTGTGATCTGTGCCGTCAAACCGCTCCAGACAACTTCGACCGCAACGAGGATGAGGGTTACAGCTTTGTGAGCAAGCAACCCGCCAACGAAGAAGAAGAAGATGCCTGCCGCGAGGCCATCGAAGAATGTCCGGTGGACGCCATTGGCGACGACGGTTGATTTCTGTCTCCATATTGCGGACCGAGCGCCCGGCTTTCCCCTGCGGAAGGCCGGTTTTTTTCTTAGGTTAGGGAACAAAATCGGCTGGGTCGGAGTTGCAAGGCCCGTTCCATGGAAGATTTACTCCATTTGAAATACCCCTGAAAGGACTTCATCTCATGCACAAAATATTAAAAGGTCGTGTTCTCGGCTTTTTGGTGGTTGCATTGCTGGTTACTGCCGCCTTGGTTCCCGCCCTGACTCCCGATTCGGTGGAAGCCCAGTCCCATGACCAATCTGCCAATAACCCTTTGCGTTCCTATGCCGATGTGGTCGATGTGGCCAGCCCGGCTGTGGTTAATATTTCCGCCGAAAAAATTGTCGACATGCGCGGCCAGCACCCTTTCATGGAAGATCCCATGTTTCGGCGTTTTTTCGGTGACCCCCAAGAGAATGGTGGCGAACGCACCAGCAAAAGCCTCGGTTCCGGTGTGATCATCTCGGCCGACGGTTACATCATCACCAACAACCACGTGGTGGAAAATGCCACGGACATTCGTGTGACCCTGGCCGGCGAACGGGAATACGAAGCCGAAATCATCGGCACCGATCCACGCACCGACGTGGCCCTGATCAAGGTGGACGCAAAAAATCTGCCCAGCATCACCGTTGCCGACAGTGACCGGCTGCGGGTGGGCGACCAGGTCATGGCAATCGGCAATCCTTTTGGTGTGGGCCAAACCGTGACCATGGGCATTGTCAGCGCCCTGGGCCGGTCCATCGGTTTGATCGATTACGAAAACCTGATCCAGACCGACGCCTCCATCAACCCCGGCAACAGCGGTGGCGCCTTGGTGAACATGCGCGGCGAGCTGATCGGCATGAACTCTGCCCTGCTGAGCAGGGATGGCGGTAGTCAGGGCATCGGGTTTGCCATCCCCACCAACATGGCCTTCCATATCATGGAGGCCTTGAAAAAAGACGGCCAGGTGATGCGTGCCTACCTCGGTGTTTTTCCCCAACCGGTGGATCAATCCGTGGCCGACTATTACGGCATGGACAGCCCACGCGGTGTGTTGGTTGCTACCGTGAGCGAAGATACGCCTGCTTCCAGTGCAGGCATCAAGGATGGTGACATCATTCTGAGGGTAGACGACAAGGAGATCAAGAACCCGAGCATGCTGCGCAATGTGATCAGCCTGTCCGAGGTGGGTCATAAAGCCGAAGTCGTCATTCTGCGGGATGGCAAAGAGAAAACCCTGAAGGTCAAACTGGAAGCCTTGCCGGGGCAGGACAATACTCCCGCGCCCACTCCGGAGGTCAACGAGGACGAGACCCTTGATGGAGTAACGGTGCGCGAGCTCTCCGAGCGTTTCCGGGCCATGGGTGAAATCCCCGAAGATATCAAGGGTGTGCTGGTGACGGGGGTGGAATCGGGCAGCAACGCCGCACGGGTTGGCCTGGCCGAAGGTGACATCATCCAGAAGGTCGACAATCGGGAAGTGGAAAACCTGAAGGAATTCCGCAAGGCCCTGGGCAGCAACACCGATAAACCTGCGTTTTTGCGGGTTTTCAAGGTGGCCCAGAAGCGGAGTATTTTTATTGCCGTTCCTCGTTAGGTATTGCCTGGTTGATGATTTTGCCCCTGGCGGCCTGTTGCTGCCGGGGGCTTTTGATTTCTTGCCAAGAATAGCGCTTGAAAAGCGGTGATGGCATCACTAGAGTTCAACATAAGCCGTCCCAAGAGATATCCCTCTGAATTGAGTGTCCTTTCTTTGATTCCCTGAACCTGTCGTCCACTTCGCCAAGGAAGGAAAATGAACACAACAACAATCCAGCCCTGCCCTCGCTCCACGTTGGTGAGTATTTTCGGCTGGGTGATGCTGGTTTTGGGGATCCTGTTGACCCTGGTGTTCCTTCTGAACCTGGTCCTCTTTTCGTTGGTCATTCAAGCTGAAGGCACCGAACTGGTTTCTGCTGAAGAACTGGCGGATATGCCTGCTCTCATTCCCCGGGTGATGGAGCACATGGGGTTGGTTTTGGGTGTGATGATCATTTTGAGTCTGGTGGGCGCCGTGGCTGGCTTCGGTGTTGTCCGGCGGCGCGATTGGGGACGCCGGCTCAGCATATTTCTCCTGGCCGCGAGTATTGTCTGGGCTTTGGTGGGCGGTGCCATGGGGATGGAGGGCTTGGGAGATTTTCCCGGGCCCGAAGGCGAAAACATGGGCCCGATCATCATGGCCATGAACCTTGGTTCCGTGTTGTTGACGGCGGTTTTGCATGGTTGGCTCATCTGGAAGTTGCGGACGCCTGAAGTCCGAGGTGAATTTGTGGATTCCCCCGATTCCCCTTCGGGAAGTTTCTGATGAATTCCTATCTACGCATGCTGAAGATGATTCGCCCCTACACGACCCAGGCCATTTTGGCGGTTGTTTTTATCATGCTGAATTCATTTTTCAGCGTCTCCAGCTTCACCATGATTTCACCGTTTTTGAAGGCCATGTTTCTGGATGAACCCACCACGGCGCAAGAGGTGGTGGTTGAGGATGTGGCCCCTGAGAATATTGTTTCGGATGACGACCATGTCCGGCAACGGGTTGAGGATCTGGAAGGCAAGTTGGCTTTTGCCGACCAGATCAAATCCGATGCCCTGGCATGGACCAATGAAAATTTCCTCACCGGTACCAGACAGGAAAATTTGCTGAGAATCTGCGTTGTTCTATTTGCCATTCTGCTGCTGAAGAACATCACGGGGTATTTTCAGGAGATTTTGATGGTGTACGTGGGCGAAAACGTCATTCGCGATCTGCGCAACGCCCTTTATCTAAAATTCACAACCCTGCCGTTGTCTTTCTACCATAAAAACAAGTCCGGGGAGTTGATAAGCCGGGCCACCAACGATGTTTTGGTGGCGCAGAAATGTGTTGGCGTAAGTTTTACGACTTTGCTGCGAGACCCCATCCAGATCATCATGTTTTTGACCGTGGCCTTGATCCTGAGTTGGAAGCTGACGTTCCTGGCCCTGGTCATGCTGCCGGCCAGCTTGCTGGTGATTATTCGCATCGGCAAGGGTTTGCGTCAAATCAGCCGCCGTCAGCAGGAAGAGATGGCTGCCCTGACTACAAACCTGCAGGAAACGGTGTACGGGATTCGCGTGGTCAAGGCCTTTGCCATGGAAGACTTTGAAAACCGAAAATTCCTGGATCGCAGCCGCGAACTCTTTAAACAGGTATTCCGCTTCAACCGTTACATGAAAATGTCATCGCCGCTGTCGGAAATCATGTCCTCCGCAGTTGGCCTGTTCATCCTCTGGTACGGGGGGAGCAAGGTTTTTACCGGAGGCTTGATGGCCCCGGAGCTCTTTCTGCTTTTCTTCGCCAGCATCTTCAGCCTGGTCAAACCCATCAAGAACCTGGGCCAGGTGAACAACGAAATCCAGGCCGGCATGGCCGCCGCCGACCGCATTTTCCAGGTGCTGGACACACCGTCGGAGATCACCATCAGTGGCGACGGTCGGGTTATGGAAAAGGTCAGCGGAACGGTGGAGTTTGACCATGTGCAGTTTGAATATGTCAAAGGCGAGCCTGTTTTGCGCGACCTCAGCCTGAAGGTGGAGCCTGGTGAAGTGGTGGCCCTGGTGGGCAGCAGCGGCGGCGGCAAAAGCACTCTAATTGACATGATCCCCGGCTTCTACCATCCCGACAGTGGCAAGGTTAAAATCGACGGCAACAATGTTCGCGACCTGGATCTTGGCAGCCTGCGGCGCCACATGGGTATCGTCACCCAGGAAGTGATCCTCTTCCACGACACTATTTTCAGGAACATCGCCTATGGTTTGGACGATGTCTCCGAGGGAAATGTGCGCGAGGCTTCCCGCGCCGCCAATGCCGACGATTTCATCATGAAACTTCCCGAAGGTTATCAAACCATCATCGGTGATCGCGGATTGAAGTTGTCCGGCGGGCAGCGCCAGCGGTTGAGCATCGCCCGGGCGATTCTGCGCAATCCTCCCATTCTGCTATTGGACGAAGCCACCAGCGCGTTGGATACCGAAGCCGAGAAACTGGTGCAGGATGCCATTGATCGGCTGGTGAAGGACCGTACCACCATTGTCATCGCCCATCGGTTGTCCACCATCAAGAATGTGGATCGTATTTATCTACTGGAGCTGGGTGAAGTGGTGCAGGTGGGAACCCATGATGAGTTGCTGGCCAGCGGGGGGCGGTATCGAGAGTTGTACGATATGCAGTTTCAGCGGAAGGGGTAGATTTATTTTTTCAACCAATCCCTCTTCATCCGTTTCCAATCCCGCTGCACACAAGTCCAGGACGAAATCCCACACCACACCAAACCGGGCCAACCATCCACAAACCCCCCACGCAAAAAATAATCTTTAATAAAAGTAAGTGGCCCGGTAACCAGCATATGAAGCGGATTGAATTTCTTATCCTCAGGATTGGCCACATCAAGGGTCGTGTAGTGGGATACTTTTTGAAAATAAGGCCCGATCTCCAAGAGCGTATCGTGAAGGATGGGTTCAGTCAGGCGTCCAACAGAGGCACTCGGAGTGAGAACGATGCCTTCGTGCACCAGGCTATCGCTCAGCCTGCCCTCATTGGTCTGAAAAAGCCGCAGCACAAAATTGGCGGCCAACCGGCGGCTGGTCATGACCTTGCCCAAAACCCGGTTGGCCCGATGAATTTCCCAACCCACATGGTCATTCAGATGGCCTCCCTGGCGCAACTCCAACAACCGGGCCCGCAGCATGGGTGAGAGCATTTCGTCCGCGTCCATCCACAGGGCCCACTTGGTGGTCACAAGATCCAGATTGGCCTGGCGGGCGCTGCCGAAATCCTTGAATTCGTGGTGTCCGCACTGGACTCGCCGAAAGTGTCCAAGGTTGGCTTCCCGCTCGATGACCGACAGGGTGTCGTCGGTGCTGCCGGTGTCGAGGATGGCCAATTCGTCCACAACCCCACGCATGCTTTCGAAGCAGCGTGGCAGCAGCTTATCTTCGTTTTTGACGATCATGAATGCGGTGATGGCGTCCATGGGTGAATGGTTGTGCATTCTTGGGATGGAGTCAACCTTTTGCACCGGAGACCCCTGAGCCGGTGGCCCATAAATTCGGCCCATAAATTCCAGCCAGCTGGAGGAATTTGGCGCGAAATGTTCCCAACACATATTTGGTATCCCAAACAATTCCCTTGCCCCAAACCGCCAACGGCATAATTCTGACAGAATGAAAAAAAGAATTCTCATCATTCGCCAGGATCGCATCGGCGACGCGGTGTTGGCCACGGCCATCCCCAGGGAAATCAAGAAGTGTTGGCCTGATAGCCATGTGGCGGTGCTGGTGCGCAGTTACACCAAACCCCTTTTTACCCACAACCCCCACGTGGACGCGGTCATCAGCGACGACCATACCCCCGACACCCGGCAACAAACCTTTTGGCCCATGGTGCGCGAGCTGCGCCGGCATCGGTTCACCCATGCCTTGATGTTGTTGCCGGAGGCCCGCATCAACTACATGACGTTTTGTGCGGGCATTCCTTTTCGGGTGGGCCACGGGATCATCCTTTTTCACGCCCTGACATTGACCCGTCCGGTGATGACCAGGAAGTTTCGCAAAGGCCGGCACGAAGGCGATTACAGCATGGATCTGGCTCGTAGCATCGGTGTGAAAACGAACGATGTTTCTCCTGAAATCCATCTGACCCATGAGGAAAACGAGAGGGCGATGACCCAAGCGGCCCATTGGGGTGGCGGAAAAAAAATGATCGGCCTGCACGCCACCAGCGGCCAATCGGCTCCCAATTGGCATCCGGCTGCCTGGGCCGAGTTGGCGCAGCTTCTGCAAAAGCATGATTCTGTCCAGGTGGTGGTTACAGACAACTCGATCCCTGGGGAATTGAAAAACCTGCCCGGGGTTTTGTACCCCAACGAAGGCGTGGAATTGCGTGAGGCATTGGTCAATATTCGGGCCCTGGATTCGCTTGTTTCCGCCAGCACCGGGCCCATGCACATGGCAGCTGCCCTGAAGGTGCCGACCCTGTCGCTGTTTTGCCCCTTGCCTTCCTGTGAGCCGGCCTTGTGGGGGCCGCTTGGCAACGAAGGGCAGTTTGTCTTGCCCGAAGAAGAGTATTGCCGCGATAAGTGCCCGGGCGATCCTCATGTCTGCCGTTTGGTTGGATCAACTCTGGCCAGTCCAGCAGAAGTTGCCCGCCGGATTTTATCCTGAATCAACCTGCCAATCAGTTTTCCGGCTCGTCGTAAAAATCAATCATATCCACCGGCATTACCACGGTGCTGCAGATGTTGCTCATGTGTGAAACCAGCCGCTTGTAAAAACGCAGGACCAGCACCAGGCACACTGCGTCGTTGGTGGCCAAATCGCTGGTGGTGATTTCCCTGATCATTTTTTCATACTCTCGCCCCTGGTTCTTGGCGTCTTTGATCACCTTGCCGGCATGGGCCTCATCGCTTTCAGCGAATGCTTCGCGCGTGCGTCCAAAAAGTTCACTGACTACTGCCGTGGGCCCACCAAGCCACTTGCGATACAGATCCTGATCCAGGTTTTCAGGTTGCATGGCCCCGACTTCATGAACGTTTTTGATGTAGTCGCCGAGACGTTCGCCGTCCTTCACCACATTCATGAATATCAAGGCCGAAGGAACCTCGGCCCGGGAGCCTTTTACCGACAAGCGGGACACCACCCGCCGGCGAATCTTGCGTTCCAGATGGTTGATGCGTTTGTCACGGTCATAGAGCTTGGTTTGGGGGTCGTCGTTCGGCTGTCCATCCACCACTACACCGCTGGCAAAGGTGAACATGGATTCGGCCAGTTCCAGCATCTCGCCGATCCGACCCACCAGTTGGTTGCTCCAATTGTCTTCCTTGAAAAGATCCAGGAATGATCCGAAACCCATGAGGCTTCCTCCCTATGAAATCCAAAGCCGTCCTCAGGACGCCTTCAGTAACTTGTCGATCAAGACGAACAGCAGGGGCATCACGAAGAACACCCCGACCATGTAGAGAATGGCGTAATACTTTTTTTCCGCTGTGGCGGCAGCCAAAGCCGTGGCCAGGCGCAGGGGAATACGGCGGATGGCGGGTATCGGGTAGATGATGACGATACCCGAGATGTTGAACAGCAAGTGAACCAGGGCCACCGTCACGGCACCCGGAGTACCGGTCATGGAGGCCAGCAGGGCCGTCACGGTGGTGCCCATGTTTGCACCCAGAGTGGCGGCAAAGGCTGATTCCAGAGGCACGATCCCCGCACCGATCAGCGGTACCAACAGGCTGGTGGTGATGGAACTGCTCTGCACCCCCACCGTCACCAGAAGTCCGACGAACATGGCGGCCAGGCCGCTTTTGCGCAGATTGGCGGTGAAGGCGCCTTCGGCCTTGTCCAGGACCATTGTCTTGAGAACCTTGGTCAGAAAAGTCAGGGCGAAGAAAATTCCCACCAAGGCTAAAATGACCATGGTGATGACCACCAAGGTGTCGTCCAGCCCCATGTCCTGCAGCAGGTGCTTGACTTGCTTAACCACCGGTTTGACGGCGGCTTTGACCGGGTTGGGGAATTTGGTACCATCGGTTCCCACCATCATGGTACTCAACCAGGTGGCCGACTTTTCCAGGAAGTGGGTGGATTGTTCAATGGGAAAAAGGATGGCGATGCTAAACAGATTAAAAAAGTCGTGCATGGTGGCCCCGGCAAAGGCCCGTTGAAATTCCGTGCGCCGGTTCATGGAGGTCATGGCCACCAGGGTGTTGGTGACGGTGGTGCCCATGTTCGCGCCCATGATGATGGGAACGGCGCCAGTGACCGTCAAAGCCCCACCGGCAACCATGCCGACGACGATGCTGGTGGTGCTTGATGAACTCTGGATCAGCGAAGTGGCGAGCAAGCCGATCATCAGGCCAATTACCGGATTGGTGGTGGTGGCAATGAGTTGTTCGCTGAATCCCTTGCCCGCCATCTTGAAGGCGCCGCCGAACATGGCGATGGCCAACAGGAAAATGTAGAGCAAACCGGCCAGGAAAAGAATATTCAACAGAACACTTAGCGGGGAGCTGGGCGACCCGGAATTTTGAGATGTCCCACCGAAGCGAGGTTGCGGATGGTCGGCCATGGAACTCCTGATGTTTCCCCTGCCGGGAAAACGGGTTCGAGAGTGATATTCAGAGATTCCCGGGAAATCCGGAAACCCTCTCCCTGCTGGACCGGCAATCGCGCAAAATGTAAGTTCATTGTAAAAACATGGTCAAGGTAAAAAGCCTGAATTTTCATTCCTGTTTTTCCACCGGGCAGTATTTTCCCCAAGTGGAGTGATTGTGCCTAGTTTCCAGCCACGCCTGGTAGTGAAAAAATCTCCTCTTCCAGTTGCCGAAGACGTCAAATCCCCTGCACAAGGGTCCAGAACCATTTGTGGAAGGGCCTGCGGGAGACCGAAAACCAGGCCTCCTTTTTGCATGTATTGGGAAATGACCGAAAAATGGGTTATGGTGGGACAGTTCCTTACCGATTGAAAATCCATTTTGCAAGGAGGCATGCTTGCCATGTCGATTCTGAAGGTCGCCCGTTTGGGGCATCCGGTCCTGCGCCAAAAGTGCCACTCCATTGACCCCAAAACCATCACTGGACCCGATATCCAGCGGCTGATCCGGGATATGTTCCAAACGATGGGTGATTACAATGGAGTCGGTCTGGCCGCTCCCCAGGTACATCAACCTGTTCGCTTGGTCATAGCAGGCGGCCAGGAGGATGAAGACGGTCGTCCCCTGTTTCGAGTCCTGATCAATCCAGAGATCACGGTCCTGAACGAGAAAGAACGACTGGGCATGTACGAAGGTTGTCTCAGTGTGCCCGGGTTGCGCGGTTGGGTCGAACGCCCCGATACCATTTCGGTCAAAGCCTACAATGAGAAGGGTCAGAAGCAAGAGTTCGCTCTGGAAGGATTCCCCGCGGTGGTTTTGCAGCACGAATGCGACCATCTCGATGGCATTCTTTTCGTGGATCGCATCGAAGACATGACCCGATTCGCCTTCGACGAGGAAGCTGCACGCTACCTCGACCTGGCGGGTGAGGAAGATAACGAGGAGGAGGCGGAAGAATGAGCACCAATCATCTGGCTCGTATGATTTCAGAATTCAACTTGCGACGTTTTGAGGAGGCTGCTGCTGCCAGCGCCGAGGGCCTGGCCGTGGCCCAGGGCCGCGAGGAGGCATTTTGGATGGGTTTGAACGAAGCCTGCGAGGGCTTTGCCCTGGTGGATCAAAGCAAGTGGGCGCTCGCAGAGCGAAAACTTGTGGCGTCCATGCAAAAACTTCGTAATTTTGGTTTTCAGTACAACAACTTCGAGGTGACGGCTGCCCTGGCGGGAATCCGCCTTTCCGTTGAGGAAATCAAAGCCGTGCGCCAACAGAACAAACGTATTTTTGACGTCTCCCTGCTGCCGCAGTTTCGCATGGCAGCCAAGGCGGACGACTAGATATAACGGCGAGGCGAGTCCCCGTCGGACGGGGGCTCGCGCTCATGTTTCCTGAAAACCATTCCCTTCACGACATTGCCCTCAAGGTTGAGGCCGCAGAGCGCCTGGACTTTGACGACGGCCTGCGTCTGGCTACCTGCCATGATCTGCCTGCTTTGGGTCTGTTGGCTCACCAAGTCCGCGAGCGCCAGCACGGGGACACAGTGTACTACAACATCAACCGTCATATCAACCCGACCAATGTTTGTTATGTGGGCTGTGAACTCTGTGCCTACGCTGATGATCCCAATGCCGAAGGGACCTGGTCCTATTCTCCGGCAGAATGCGTGGAGATCGCCCGCCGCGACTGGTCTTCCGATGTCAGCGAATTCCACATCGTTGGCGGGCTGCACCCGCGCTGGAACTTCCAAACCTATCTGGATATTCTCAGTTCCCTCAAAGAGGCTTTTCCCACGGTCCACCTGAAGGCCTTCACCATGGTGGAGATCGATTTCCTGGCCAAACTGGCCAAGCAGTCGGTACCCGATACCATTGAAGACCTGCGGGCTGCGGGACTGGACAGCTGCCCCGGTGGCGGTGCCGAAATTTTCCATCCTGATATCCGCACCCGCATCGCCTCCAAAAAGATGAGTTCCGAGCGCTGGCTTGAAGTCAGCGCCATGGTTCATGAAGCGGGGCTCAAGAGCAACGCCACCATGCTTTTTGGTCATGTTGAGAGCCCTGAACACTGGGTGGATCACCTGATTCGCCTGCGTGAACAACAAGACCAATCAGGGGGTTTTCAGTGTTTCATTCCCCTGGCTTTTCATCCGGCCAATACCAAGTTCGACCACTTGCCGGGCCCGGATTTGATCATGAAGCTGCGCATCGTTGCCCTTTCCCGTCTTCTGTTGGACAACATCCCCCACATCAAGGCCTACTGGGTGATGCTGGGACGTGAAATTGCCCAATTGGCCCTGCGTTATGGTGCCAATGATCTGGATGGAACAGTGGTGGACGAACGGGTGACTTTTGCCGCTGGTGGCGGCGCTGGAAAAGGCATGACAGTGGAGGAGATCAGGAATTTCATTGCCGGGGTGGGGCTGCGTCCCGTACTACGCGATACACTCTACAACATGGTGAGATAAAGAAAGGCCCCGGATTTCTCCGAGGCCTTGAAATCAACCAGTACCGAATTTACCGGTACATGGCCTTCACACTTTGGAAGGTTACAGCTTCGTCAGCAACGGAACCGCATTCAATGCCGTTCTCGAAAGCGATGCTGTCTTCATCCACGCCCCCGGGGTACGGGGCTGTCAGGGTGAAGAGGCCTGAAACGACATAGGTGCCGTCTAGGGCCATATTGAACATGTCCGAAACCATGATGGTAATATCCTGGTCACCATCATGCACAACGTGAACGTCTCCGGAAACCACAACAATCTCCAAATTGTTGACATCAAGGACGGCTACATCGTAGTGCAGATCCAGGTACTCGGCATCGATGCGGAAATGCACACCCACCTGGGCGGTGAAACCTTCGCAGTCGCCAATGGCAACCAGGTCGGTGAAGTGGGTGGCAGAAGCCAATGCGGGAAGCATCAGCACAGCAATAAGTACGGTACTCATTAACAACAGGCGTTTCATTTCATTTCCTCTCATTTAAGATGAATCGCAGACTCCAGAGTCGAAATTTGATTTGTTTGCACTTCATCCTCGTCCATCATTTTTCCATGTGAAGTAGGAATTATAGCACAAAAGGCCAATAGTTACTACATAAATTATGGAAAAATTTGCGAAATAATAACCCCTCTACCTTACCTTGACAGCGCGGCTTTGTTACCGGACCATAAGGAAAACACAGTAAAGACCCTAAACCCAACCCAAAGGTGGTTAATAATGACTTCAGAGCGATCACTCAGCGGCAAAACCCTTTTTATTACCGGGGCCAGCAGGGGCATTGGCAAAGCCATCGCCCTACGAGCAGCCAAGGATGGAGCTAATATAGTCATTGCTGCGAAAACCACCACCGAGCACCCCAAATTGCCGGGTACCATCCACACCGCAGCTGAGGAAATGGAGGCCGCTGGGGGCCATGCCCTGGCCGTCAAGACCGATATTCGTTTTGAGGAACAAGTGGTTGAGGCCATCAACACCGGGGCGGAGCACTTTGGTGGACTGGACATTGTGGTCAACAACGCCAGCGCCATCAGCCTGACCGGTACCCTCGAAACTTCCATGAAGACCTACGACCGTATGTACGATATCAACGCCCGGGGAAGCTACCTGGTGACACAGAAAGCCTTGCCTCATTTGCTCAAGGCTGAAAACCCCCATGTGTTGAATCTCAGTCCCCCCCTGAATTTCGATCCCAAGTGGTTTGAAGGCTTTGCCGCCTATACTTTGGCCAAATATGCCATGAGCATCTGGGTTCTGGGGATGAGCCGGGAATTTGCGGATCGCCGGGTGGCTTTCAACGCGCTTTGGCCCCGCACGGCCATTGCCACCTCGGCGGTGCGCAATCTTCTAGGTGGCGAAAAAGTGGTCAATGCCAGCCGCAAGCCCGAGATCATGGGGGAAGCGGCCTGGGCGGTACTCACCAGGTCCAGCAAAGATTTTACAGGAAACTTCCTTACGGATGAGGAGGTTTTGACCGAAGAAGGTGAGACGGATTTCGATCACTACGCCGTGAATCCCGGCACTCCACTGTTTCAGGATTTCTT
The DNA here is from genome assembly GCA_024275485.1 of Candidatus Krumholzibacteriota bacterium. Lineage (GTDB taxonomy): Bacteria > Krumholzibacteriota > Krumholzibacteriia > LZORAL124-64-63 > LZORAL124-64-63 > LZORAL124-64-63. Next base: position 13,891 of record JAJRZA010000096.1, read on the forward strand.
TCTGGAATAAATGGCGCCATTTGAACAAACAAGGTGAGGACCATGAAAAAGACCAAGATTATTGCGACCATCGGCCCGGCCAGTCGCAGCCCGGAAATACTGGAGAAGCTGATTGAAGTGGGCATGAACGTATGCCGTCTGAACTTTTCCCATGGCACCCATGAAGAGCATGCATCATTGATAAAAGATATTCGCAAGGTTGCCAAGAAAACAGGTCAGCCCATCGCCATTCTTCAGGATCTATGCGGTCCGAAAATTCGCACCGGAAAGATGGGGGCGGGGGAGATCATCCTCCAAGAAGGCCAAAAATTCACCCTGACGGCTCGGGATGTTCCCGGAGACGACAAAGAGGTTGGGCTGACCTATTCCGACCTGCCGTACAACGTGCGCAACGGCGATACTATTTTGTTGGCCGATGGAGCCATGAAACTGACGGTGGAATCGTCCTCTGATACCGATGTGAATTGCACCGTGGTTGTGGGCGGTCCCCTGAGTTCGAACAAGGGCATCAACCTGCCGGCGCGGTCCATCAACGCGCCAATCCTGTCGGAAAAGGATCTCGACGATCTGCACTTCGGCATGAAACAGGGTGTGGACTTTGTGGCCCTCAGTTTTGTGCGCACGGCCCACGATGTGCGCACGGTCAAAAAAGTCATCGCTGAAGCCGGGGAAAACATACCGTTGATCGCCAAAATCGAGAAATTTGAAGCCATCGACAACATTGACGAGATCATTGCCGAAGCCGACGGCATCATGGTGGCTCGTGGCGATCTGGGGGTGGAAATTCCCATTGAGTTTGTGCCGCGGGTGCAGAAGATGTTGATTCGCAAAACCAACGAAGCGGCCAAGCCCGTGATCACGGCCACCCAGATGCTGCGCTCCATGGTGGAAAACCCCATGCCAACCCGGGCGGAGGTCACCGATGTGGCCAATGCCATTTACGATGGCACCGACGCTGTTATGCTCTCGGAAGAGACGGCCATGGGTAAATACCCGGTTGGTGCAGTGGAGATCATGAGCCATGTGGCGGCGGACATTGAAGCCCACTTCGACTACGAGGGCTGGACTACCAAATACGAGAAGTCGGGGAAAATGAAATTCAAAGGAGCCATCGCCCATGCCACGGTCAAGATGGCCGAAGACGTTGAGGCTGCCGCCATCCTGACTTGCACCAAAAGTGGTGGCACTACCCGGGAGGTGGCCCGTTACCGTCCGCGCCAACCGGTGTTGGTGATGACCCCGATGCAGCAAACGGCCCGGCGAATGGCAATGACTTTCGGCGCCATCCCCATTGTCATTCCCCAGGTGGAGTCAGCCGAGGATTTGGAGAAGCACTCCATTGTTCAGGCTTTGCAGGGTGGTTATGTCAAACCCGGGCAGGCTGTGGTGCTCACCGCGGGCATTCCCTTTGGCCAGGAGGGCACCACCAACATGATCAAGGTTGCAACCGCTGAATGGTCCTGAAAGCAGTACGGCAAACAATCCAGGATTGTGTCGGCGATTCCGGTCAAAAAAAAGGTGCCGGCGGTGGGGTGCTCACCATGACCCCTGCCGCCGGCCTTTCCCCATCCGGGGGAAGCCGTTCTTATCTAATAATTACGAAACGCCCGCGGAAATTGTCAAATCCACTTCGATCGCTGTGCACCGAATACAGGTAGATTCCGCTAACCACTTCCTGCCCGTTGCGGGACATCAGATTCCATGGAACCATGGCTCCCTGGCTGTAGCCATCGTGCTCGATGGTCTGAACCAAGTCTCCGGATAAAGTGAAAATACGGATGGTGTTGTTTGCTTCCGGAAGGTTGTTGAACATGACTCGCACACCGGTGGGGTCGTCATAGGAAGCCGGTTGGCTAAGGAATTCTTCCAGGGATTCCTTGGTGGCTGGATTGGGGAAAACATAAATATTGTTGCCATTGGCCGATCGATCTTCAGGGGTTTGGGATTCGGGACGGGGCATGGTTTGCATGGGGGTGTTTGCAGGCTCACCATCGGTCCCCGGGCCGGTGGGCACCAGAAGACCATCGTCGGTCCAGGCGGTGGTGTGATCGGTAGCGGTGACGCTGAAGTGCAAGGGGAATCCATTGTGCAGGTTGATGGAAACATAGTGGTAGTAGGTGGTGGCGCGTTTGTCTACGCCTGGGGTTCCTGGATCAATGGTTCGTGACGTGACGGCAAAAAAGGTATCCAGCACCGAGGGATATGACTCCCAGGGGATGAATCTTTCCAGCCCTGGAACTACAGCGCCTTGGGGTCCACGCAACATGGGGAAATGCTGGTACTGACCCATTCTGTCACTAGTTACAAACTCATCCATCACTTCGGCCAGCCCGTCGAATTTTGGGCTGGAAAGGCAACCGGGAGTGTAAATGCTGTTTTCCAGTCCCGTGTTGCGGCCAAGAGGCAGATCATTGGGGGAGAAGGCAAAACCGCCCGGTACAATGTTTACCAGGTCGATTTCGTCGACCATGGCCCAATTTTCGTGGGGTGGGGACTGTTCCTGTCCAACGCCATCGGGGCGGGACCAGGGGTCGGCCTGCCAGACCCGGTAGGATTCAAAATCAAGCAGACCGGTGACGGGGTCTGGATCGTATTCGCTGGAATCATCCCAAATAACCTCAACCTGTTGGTTGCCGGGAACAACCCGGGCCTTGGGCGAGATAGGAGGGTAGGGGCGGGGGGCAATCCAGGCATGGCGCGTTTCCCGGCCGAAGATGCCGGTAAAATATTCCGGGTTCCGATAGTAACTGGTGGTCCTTATGAAATGGTCCCAAAACAAGTTGTTTGCTTCGGTGCACTCCACACCGAATTTGCGGTAGCATTCGTCGCAGTTGTCGGCGTTGACCCAAATGCACTCATCACCGTTTTCATCTATAAAAAAATTATCCGAACCGATAATGTAGTAACCAAAAACCGGATAGGAACCGGTGCAGAATTCATCCATAAACAGGTAGCGATAAGAAAAAAGGGAGGTATGGCCATAGAAGTTCAAATCAGGCAAATCATTCAGGCAGATTTTGGTTTCCATTTTCCCCCGTCCGGTGGAAGGGTTGTTGTCAAAGTCCACCATTTGCCCTCTGGCCAGTTGGGCGGCCGTGACGGCAGTGGCCAAGGCGCCGTCAATACCGTCACCGATGACCAGGGCCAGTTGGTACTTGATTGTCTCACCGGGCTTGAAGTAGTTGAAGGGACCGGTGGCCACGAGAACTTTCATGTCTCCTTCATCGCCCGGTTGTTTGTCGGGGTCGTGCTGGTTGCGGGACATGACATAGTAGCGATCCTGATCAGTTACCGGTTCGCCACCCTGGTTGACCTGCCCATGGGAAGAAAAAATCTGGAAGGAATTGACCGTCAGGACGTGGGGTGCCTGATAGTTTTGAAAATCGGTGGTGTGGCTGACGGTCATCAGGCCGATGCAGCCGGGCAAGGGATTTTCCTGGGCACCATCAAGAGCGTAGGCCATGTTCACGCGATAAAACGAGCCGTCTTCGCCGCGCACGGCACCATCGAAAAAGCCGGCCAGATCATCGGGTTGTTTGAAATCCTGTCTACGCTGGATATCAAAATCGGCAAAGAACCCGAGGTAGATATCATCCCGGATATGAATGCTGGTATTGGTGATCTCAAAATCAAGGGCAACTATATTTTCGTGGTCCTCGTCGGCCCAGGCTGCAGTGCGTTGAACCACTTGCACACCAATAGGTAAATGATCCGGGTACAACTCACGCACCAAGGGAAGGTCGTCGTGCATGGTGCAGGTGAACATCTGGTCGCCCAATTGGGCAAAGTCCTCATCCACAAAACCGTCGCCGTCGTCATCCCGTCCGTTTAGCCAATCTTCATCGTAGGTAAAGTCGTGATCGTCGTCGGCACCTTGTTGGGGCAGACGGCGACCGGCGATCAAGCCGGATGGGTGGGGGCGCTGCACACGACCATCTTTGGCTTCGTACATGGTTTCGGTCAGATCCGGACCCGGGCGCAGCTCCCGTTGGAAGAAGCCGGTGGTGCAGACCAGTTGCCCATCGACGCGGCCGGCAATCCAAAGGCCACCGCCCCAAAGGTACTCGTCGCCGGAAGAGCCGGGCCATTGGGCCGACGGAGCAGTGCTGAAAGGGAAATCGGCATTGAAGAGGGAGCCGATCAATCCGTGGTTGGTGATGTTGACATGCAACTCGCCCACGTCCAGAACGAAGGAGCCATCGAGGATGTGGATGCCGTCGGGAGAGATGGTTTGGTTTTCAGGAGGTGGAATATCCGAGCTGCCTGGGCAAATGTTTGCCCAAAGGGTTATGCCCATTGAAATGCCAACCAGCCATACATTGATGCGGCGAACCATCGGCATGAACAGTTCCTAAAATGCGAGGAGCAAAAGGAAACCTCAAAGTACGGATTGTGGGTAATTTGTGCAAAAAACTACTCTATTTTCTCAGGGTTTTCCTGACTCACCAGGTTTTCCTTTCCAAACTCCGGCAACGGTTGAGCCGGAGGAGGCAGGACATCTCGAAAAACCATGCCATAGATTTCCCAGATCGTCACAAACAACGCCGCAATAATGGGCCCAATAATAAACCCCAAAATACCAAAGGTGACGATGCCGCCCATGGTGCCCAGGAATATCAACAGGTCGGGCATCTGGGTGTCCTTCCCCACAAGGCGGGGCCGAAGAAAATTATCAATACTGCCCACGATCAATCCACAAAAAAGAGCCAATCCGAAACCCTTGCCCAGGCTACCGCCCGCCACCAGGATAATCGCAGCCGGCACCCAGACCAACGCCGTGCCGATGCCCGGCACAATGGACAGGACCACCATGATCGTGCCCCAGAAAATGCTGCTGGGAATGCCCACCACCGCAAAGGCCAGTCCTGCCAACCCTCCCTGCAGGGCGCCGATTACGGCGGTGCCTTTGAGAGTGGCCCTGGTCACGGAGCTGAACTTGCTGATCAGCCGTCGTTCATCTTCATCTTTCAAGGGCAGGTAATAGAGGATGCGGTTGAGCAGGGCGCTGCCGTCGATGAGGAAGAAATACATGGAGTAAAGCATGATCGACAGCATGAAGAAGAACTGCACTGTGCCGGCGGTGGCGGAAGACAGGCTGTTGATCAGGAACTGGCTCAGGAAACCCACCATCTGGCCGGCCTTGACCAGGATATCGTTTTCATAAGGCTGGATATTGTCGTAGAATTTTTGCTTTTGCAGCCAAACACTGATCTGGTCCGGATTGTTGAGCTTGTCCTGAACCCAGGGCGTAATGCTGTTGCCCACCTTGATGGCTTCGGCGGTGACCACGCCCAGCAGGGAACCCAGCGGAATGAGAATCAGCAATACGATGATCAACAGCGTGCCGATGGAGGCGACGGGTTTGCGGCCGCGCACAAGGCGGGTCAGAAGATTGTAGATGGGTTGAGCCAGGGATGCTGCGATGCCGGCGAGCAGCACGGCCATCAGGAAGGCTTTGGTCATGGTCAGGAAGAGGGCGGAAATGGCGAGGACCAAGAGGAGCAGGACCATTTTGCTGACTGAGGAGGTTTTCATGGTTGCTCCAGTTTGGTGGTTTCGAAGCTGTGGCCAGCGGGTGCTGATCCCATTGTTGTTTGATCCTAACCAGTGATCACGGGTCCTTCAATGCCGGGTTTTGGGTTTTTTCAAAATTTGAATATTCTTTTGGTCGATGATTCCGATCTTGATTTTTTACCGATTCCTGGCGTCCAGCCCTGGTTTGGCTATTTTTGGAGCTGAATCAGATAGTTTCACCTGGCCCTCACCGGTCATCCCCAAAAAAAGGAGCCTCCCGTGGCCGACCTGAAAGCCATCTTCGAGACCGACAAGGGTCTCATCAACGTCACCCTCTTCGCCGACAAAACCCCTCTGACGGTGGCCAATTTCGCAAACCTGGCCCAGCGCGGTTTCTACGACGGCCTGAATTTTCACCGGGTGATCGACAACTTCATGATCCAGGGCGGCTGCCCCATCGGCACCGGCACCGGCGGTCCCGGCTATCGTTTTGATGACGAATGCTGCCCCGAATTGAGCCACGACGGCCCCGGCGTCCTGTCCATGGCCAACGCAGGTCCCGGCACCAACGGCAGCCAGTTCTTCATCACTCATACTGAGACTCCCTGGCTGGATGGCAAGCACACCGTTTTCGGGAAAATCGTTGGTGACGGTGACCAGGAAGTGGTCAACGCCATTGTCGGCAGCGACAAGCTGCTCAAGGTGACCATTGAAGGCGATGTGGCGGATTTGTTCAGCGCCAAAGCTGAAGATTTGGCTGCCTGGAACGAAGCTATTGATGCCAACTTCCCGGAATTGGGTTCGGCTGAATAGTTTGAATTTGATTTCTGATTGAAAAGTGCCCTCTGGATGGTTTTTGCCTCTGGGGGGCATTTTGTTTCCTTTGGGGTATGGGTCACCTTTGCCCAGGGAGGCGGCAATGATCAGGAAAACCTCCGGATTCTGCGGAGGACCCCGTTTTTACGGAACGAAAAACGGCCTTTGGACTTGAACCAATGCACAAAATCACTTTCCTACGTATCATACAAAGAAAGGTTGGAGATCAATGTTTGGAGGTCTAGATATGATTAAAATTCTTGTGGCGGTCACTCTCCTTATCGGGTCCGGGTCGCTTTTGCTGAACTTGTTGCCCTCGGCGCAAAAATCCGGATTTGCCAAGCCGCCGTCCCTGATTCTGGTCAGCCAGGCCCGGGCGGCCCAACCAGGAGACAAGTCCCCGAGCCTGGCAGCGAAGGAACCGCAAAAAATGGACAAAAAAGTCCTCAAATCCAAAGAAGAGTGGAAGCGCCAACTCACCGCCGAGCAATACGATGTGACTCGATGCGGGGGCACCGAACGCGCCTTCAGCGGTAAATACTACAAACACAAAGAGGAAGGGATCTACACCTGCGTGTCTTGTGGTGCAGAACTTTTCAACTCCAAAACCAAGTACGAATCAGGTAGTGGCTGGCCAAGTTACTGGCAACCCATCGACAAATACGCAGTGAACGAAATCGATGACATCAGCTACGGCATGGTGCGCACGGAAATCGTTTGCAGTCGGTGTGAATCCCATCTCGGCCACGTATTCAAAGACGGACCGCAACCAACGGGCTTGCGTTACTGTATCAATTCCGCTTCACTGGATTTTATTGCGAAGGACAAAGCCGCCAACAAGGACTAGGAATCCCACAAGGAGAAATGATCCTTTGAACGATCAGCCCCCGGCCGACAACGCTCCGGCGTTCCAGTTGCCCCTGACCCATGTTTTGATCACCGGTGCCTCAGCCGGGCTTGGCCTAGAGCTGGCCCGGCTTTTTGCGGCCGATGGCCATCCCCTTGTGCTGGTGGCACGCAGTGAAGAAAAGCTGAAATCCCTGGCCCAGGTTCTGTGCAAGGATTTTGAAGTCGACGTGAGGGTTATCAAGGCCGATCTGGCTGCCCCCCATGCGGTGACCGACTTGCTGAAGGCTTTGCAAGATGCGCAACTCGGCATCCGGATACTGGTGAACAACGCAGCGTTTGGATCTTATGGTTTGATTGTGGATCGTGAAATTGACGTCTACCAGCGCATGATCGACTTGAATGTCAATGCCCTGACCGGCCTGACGAGAGGGCTGTTGCCGGCCATGTTGGCCTGCGCCGCCTCGGGTGATCCTATTGCTACTCAACGCGGTCAGCCCGGAATAATGAACGTGGCTTCAACGGCGGCCTTTCAGCCCGGTCCCTTGATGGCGGTGTACTTCGCCACCAAATCCTACGTGCTGTCGTTCACGGAGGCTTTGCACGAAGAAGTCATGGATCAGGGTGTAAGAGTGACCACTTTTTGTCCGGGGCCCACGCGCACGGAGTTTCACCGCCAGCAGGACATGGTTCCCGCGGGGGATGTCAGCGAACAGCAGTTGGCCGAGTACAACCAACGCGACGCCAAGCGAATGGACGCCGGCAGCGCCGCCCTCATGGGTTATCGCGCTTTCCAAAAGGGTCGAGCCATTGTGATCCCTGGTTTCAAAAATCGAATTCTTGCCCAGGCCGGTCGGTTTTTGCCAAGATCAGTGGTGCGACGTGTGGCCATGCGAATGTTAAAAGCTGATTAAATCCGGTCTATCAATCGGATCAAACTTGGAACGGTCCTTACATCATCCTATTATGAGACCAAATCAGAATTCAAGACCCTGTCCAAACAAGGAGCCAGCCGTGAAAAACGTGACTGCCATCATCCTGGGAGGAGGACGAGGCACACGGCTCTTCCCCCTGACTTTGCAGCGAAGCAAACCTGCGGTCGGTTTTGCCGGCAAGTACCGTCTCATCGATATTCCCATCAGCAACTGCATCAACTCGGGCCTAAAAAAGGTTTTCGTCTTGACCCAGTTCCTTTCGGCGAGCATGCACCGTCACATCATGCAGACATACGCCTTCGATACATTCACCGACGGCTTCGTGGACATTCTGGCCGCCGAACAAACCCCCGATCGGGACGCCTGGTTCCAGGGTACCAGCGATGCCGTGCGCGCCACCATGAACCACACCATGTATTACGCCTCCAGCGAGATCGTCATTCTGGGCGGCGATCACCTCTACCGCATGGATTACTCCGACCTGGTGCGCCATCACCGCAAAACAGGTGCCGATATTACCCTGGGTGTTTATCCGGTAGTTCGTGACGAGGCCAGTCGTATGGGCTTGATGCGCGCCGACGATGAAGGTCGCGTGGTCGAGTTCGTGGAAAAACCCACCGACGACATGGTGATCGATTCCTTCAAGGCACCCACCGAATTGTTCGCTGCCCACGGCCTCGAGGTGCAGGGCGACAAGTTCCTGGCCAGCATGGGTATTTACGTTTTCAGCCCCAAGGTGTTGCGCGAATTGTTGGCCGACGAGTCCAAAACCGACTTCGGCAAAGAGGTTATTCCCGATGCCATCGACGACCGGAAGGTGATGGCCTATCCGTTCAGTGGGTACTGGCGTGACATTGGTACCATAGGCGCCTTATTCGAGGCCAACATGGAACTGGTGAGGAAAGATCCGGAGTTCAATCTGTATCATGGTGGCTGGCCGTTTTATACACGCACACGGTCTTTGCCGCCAAGCAGCATCATCAATTCAGAGATCAACAACAGCCTGGTGGTGGAAGGCTCGTCGGTTATTGGGGCGACCATCAGCAATTGTATCCTGGGTATTCGCAGCAAGGTGAACGAGGGCTCAGTGCTCAAGGATGTCATCATGCAAGGCAACGATTTTTATGATGGCGAACAGAATCTGGCTGACCCGGAGCAAAATCAGGGCCCGCCCCTCGGCGTTGGGAAAAACTGCAGAATTGAACGCTGTATTATTGATAAGAATGTTCGCATCGGCGACAACGTGGTGATCAGGCCCAATCCGCATGTGAGCGAGTATGAAGGCGAGCGGCGCTGGATTCGTAACGGTATCACGGTTATTCCCAAAGGTACGGTGATCGCATCGGGAACGGAATTGTGATTCGATCATTGCTCTTGATCCTGGTTTTGGCTGCAGCGGCACTGCCCAGCCAGGCCATTGCCCAGAACCTGGATACTGATGCTTGCTGGGAGGAATCCAACAACTCCTACCAGATCGTGCCTCATTTGTTCTATACCAACCAGCCCGATTCCCTACTCAGTGTCCTCTTGGCCTGGGAAGATGTATGTGGTGATTGCGAACCACTGACCCGCATCAAGATTCTGGCCTCCATTTGGGACGATGCCTTCAGCGAGGCCGTTTACGATGCCCGCATCATCGATTACCTGATTTGGCGATATGATTCCAATCGTGAAATCAAGGTGCTCGGCAAAGTGGATCCGGGTCTGGCTTCGGGCAACATTGCCAGCCCAGCCGACTTCGCCTATTACACGGCTCAATTCGATACCTTCACCACCGAACTGGCCGACCAGATATTGCCTCACACCACGGCCAATTCCATTGAACGTTTTTTTTGTCTTTTTTATTCGGGCCAGGTGCAAGAGGCCTATAAAATTCTGCACGGTAGGGAACTCCTCGGCACGGATCTACGCTGGTATTATCAGCGGGAGATGAGCTATTTGCGGCAGAAGAGAACCCGTCCTGTTTTTGCCCTCACTGGTGGAGTGTGGAAGCCGGAAGGGGATTTGCTGCTGGTTGGCGATCATGCCCAATATGGCGCGACTATCGGGGTGCGCCAGGAAGGTTGGCTGGCACGGCTGGTTCTGGAAATACGTCCTGGACGTTCGGACCATCCTTACTTTGTGGACCAGGATGGCTTCACGGGCTGGTCTGATCGCTGGGACAATTATTACGCAGGCCTTGAAGTGGGCCGTGAAGTGGTGAGCTATGGCCGCCACCGGTTGGACCTTTTTGTGGGCCTTGGGTTCGATGGAATAAGGCCCTTTTGGCAAGAGGAATTGGTTTTGGGCTCGGTGAACGCCAATATCGGGTTTGGCTATCGAGTGTTTTTGGGGTCGAACCAGCGTTGGGTGATCGGTGCAGATTACCGTTTTGAGTCCATTGGAGACCGCAACTCGGGGGGTACCAGCCTTTCGGGCGAGGCTACCACCCTGCGCTTTTCCCTGGGGTTTTCCCCGGATTTTGGCAAGGGGCGCCGCCTTTCCGGATTGGGACATTAAGCCTTAAAATTCCTTGGTTAACAATATTCCTGTTCTTTTTTCTCAGGCTGAATGCCGGCAATGACGTGTGCAACGTTAGGATGCTGCTTTCCATTTGATGAATTGATGATTTGCCAGGGCCATGCCAACATGTTTGGTGGGAATCTTTTAAGCCCGCTTTTCCACCTTTGAGCCTCCCACCCAAACCACCAATTTACACCTGTTTTGTCGAATCCATTTCGGCCCTCCAGAAAATCCCAGTAAAAAAGTAGGCAGGTTGATGAATATTTAACATTGAATTGAGGCGGGAAAGACTTACTTTTTTTCTAATGGAATTTATTTCGGAGTTGCCCCCTTGCACAATGTAAGGCTGTCGGCATCGAACTATCAGCCAAGGGAGATTAGGTATGCTGGAGCTCAAGAAGGGTATTGATATCCTCACCGATGTCGGTGGAGTGAACACCATTGCCGAAGCGCGTGCTGTCATCGAGGCCAAACTCGACAATGTGAACCGTGAGAAACTCGCCCCCATCACCAATGAGGAAGCGCTGATCAAGATCGCCGCCGCCATCAACATGTGCGAGCCCGATAATGTTTTCATCAACACCGGCAGCGAAGATGATTGTGCCTGGATCCGCAAGCACTCCCTGGAAAAGGGTGAGGAGAAGGCACTGGCCAAAAAAGGTCACACCATCCACTTCGATCTTGCCGAAGATCAGGCCCGCCTGGTGAACCAGACCTTCTACATCGTCAACGAAGACGAAAAAACCAGCGCCATGGCCAAGAAGGTTTTGCGCAGCGAAGGCCACGCCTATGTGACCCGGTATATGAAGGGCATCATGAAGGGCATGACCATGATGATCGGCTTCTACGCCCGCGGGCCCGTTGGTGCTTTTGCCACCACACCGGCCATTGAGATTTCCAGTTCCACCTACGTGTTTCACTCAGCCGAGCTGCTGTATCGCAACTGCTACGACAAGTTCGACGCCGAAGCCGAACGACGCGGCATCTTCTTCACCAACGTGCACAGTGAAGGTCCAAATCGACCCGAAGACGTGCCCAACGCGCGCATCTTCATGGATCGCTCCTGGCTGACCACCTTCTCCACCTTCTGCACCTACGCGGGCAATACCCTGCTGATGAAGAAGGGCAACCACCGATTCAGTGTGGATTACGCCACCTACTTCGGTGTTGAGAAGGAACTCTCCGAGCACATGTTCATCACCGGCCTTGAAGGCAAAAACGGCAAGGTGACCTACTTCGCCGGCGCCGCGCCTTCAGGTTGCGGAAAAACCACCACCGCCATGGTCGGCACCGGCTTTGTTGGTGACGATCTGGCCCAGATGTGGATCGCCGAAGACGGTACCTGCCGGGCCATCAACCCCGAAGCCGGTATCTTCGGTATCGTGGAAGACGTGAACCGCGAAGGCGATCCCATGCTCATGAAGTCCCTGCGTGACGACGATACCGAGGTCATCTGGTCCAACGTGCTGATCGGGGAAGACAATGTTCCCTACTGGAGCGGCAGTGGCGAAGATATTCCCGACGAAGGCATCAACTTCCAGGGTGCCTGGAAAAAAGGCATGACCGACGCCAACGGCAAGGTTGTTCCCCCGAGCCACAAGAATTCCCGTTGCACCATCGATGCCAAGGCCATCGCCAACCACAATGCAGACGCCAATGCCGATCCGGCCGGTGTGCCCGTCAAGGTCGTCACCTACTCAGGTCGCGATGCCGACACCATGCCTCCTGTGTGGGTGGCCAAGAACCCCGACGCAGGTGTTGCCATCGGTGCCAGCATTGTTTCGGCTGCCACGGCCACTGAAATTGGTGCCACCGGCGTGCGGCGCCAGCCCTGGGCCAACGCCCCGTTCATTCCCGGCGCCCTGGCCGACTACATGGACGCGCAGTTCAAGTTCTTCAACTCGAACAAATACAGCGATGGCAACCGTCCCATCATGGCCGGCCTGAACTACTTCCTGACCCACGGCAATCGCGGCAGCGACGGCAAAGGCCTGCTGGGCGAGAAAAAAGACGTGAAGGTGTGGTTGGGTTGGCTGGCTGCCTACGTCAACGGTGAGGTCGAAGCCATCGAAACCCCCATCGGTTTTGTCCCCAAGTACGATGACCTGAAGAATCTCTTCGCAGGCATCGACAAGGAGTACCCGAAGGATCTGTACGACATGCAGTTCGCGCTGTATCTCGACAAAATCGTGGCTCGCATTGATCTACAGACCGAAGCCTACGGCAAAGAGGAAAACCTCCCGCCGCAGCTCTTCACTGTGTTTGGTGCCCAGAAAGCCGAGTTGCTGGCCCTCAAGGAAGCTCATGGAGCCATCGTGGATGTGGAGAAGCTGTAACGACTGAAGACTCGACGATGCAGTGTAAAAAAAGCCCGTTGCCGGATATTCCTGCAGCGGGCTTTTCCATGACTCTGGTGGATCAGTGGATCAACGAGGGAACATTGGGCAATTAGAGGAAAAAAAAGAGGGAGCCCGAAGGCTCCCTCAGTTTTCTACCCAGTCAAGACTATCTCCAAATCTCCTTCATGCCCTGGGCAACTTCCGGACTCAAGACCGGCCACTGATTGGTGCCGGACTTAGCTGTCGGTATAGGAACGCCATAGGTGGGATCCCATGTAACGGCTGCCAGGGGGATGTCTATATAGCTGGATCCTGTCAGCTCGTTGATGGCGGCCAGGAAGGTGTTCGCCATGAAAACATAACCCTTGTTGTTGGGGTGGACGCCATCCAGGGAGAAATACGTCCGCGCGGCCGTGTCGGCGATGGTCTCCGCCGTATCGGGGTTGGAGGCGTACTTGGCCCTCAGGTACAGGAAGTGCTGAGTAGCTTCGGGGTCCAGCGTTTCCAGGGCTGCGTCGATGTTGGCCAGGCCAAAATTGGCCAGCGCGGGGAAAGACTCGGTTCCGGGGACAGCACCCATAATGGTGCCCTGGATAATGGTGTTGTAGGCCCCGATGATGGTGTTATCCAGGTAGAACACTTCAGCCGTGTTCAGGGTCATGGTGGTCGGCATGGTGCCGCCAAGATTATCCATGAACCAGGCCAGGAAATCGGTGATCAGGATATACTCCACATTTGATTCGGTGGTATCCCAAGTGCCGAACACCTGCTCAAAGTCCGCGAGGGACAGGAAAAAGGTGATGTTCGCGACCGTCGGCAGGGTTGCCACCACGATGTTCGGCTTGAGGCCTTCCTGGGTGGTGGGGTCGAATCCGAGGCGTTGGCCGATGGCACCGGCGTAGGCGCCGATGAATTGCGCGTAGTTGCCTCCCCATACCGTCGGATCAGTGATCAACGGACTGTCGATCGGGTCACCGGTTACGGCCCCAAACAGAAAGTCGTTGCCCCCGATGAACACTGTCGAAAGCAGCGCTCCTTTGGCGACAGCTTGACCGAACTGCGAGGCCGTCGCAAATGCCGGCGCCGGAGCATCGGCGGGCACGTCGATGTTGCCGAAGAAGCTGGCCCGGTTGATGATGTCAAAGAAACTGTTGGTATCGCCAAAGGCGGCACCAAAGCTGCTGGCACCATCGTAGGTAGTCAACAACTCGTCCACCCGCGCACCGGGAACGCCCAGATTGTGGTAGGGAGTCGGCACGGCAGCGGCCAACAGCAGGGTGGTCTTCACTTCGTCGGTCGGAGTCGTGCCCAAAGGCAGGACCGTTGTACCGTTGTAGTGCAGGACGCCTGAGGTCAGGCCATCGGGGATACCCTCGGTCGTCGTCCCGATACCGGGCGCGTCAATCCAGGGCTGATCGTAATCCACACCCATTTGGGAGGCGATGAGAAGGCCGAAACTGCTGGCCTGCCCGGCCTTCATCAGGCCCGAGTCCATAAAGCCGGCGGTCAGACTGTTGCCGATCGTAATAAATTGGGTCGGAGCATCACCAGGTCCCATACCGTTGACCTGGCCAGTGGGATCCGCCGGATCATCCAGCGAACAACCCGCCAGCAGAAGAGCCAGCAGGACAGGCACGACTGCTGCAATTTTGATAAATTTCTTCATTTCCTGCACCTCCTCCTAGAAGTGGTAAGTTAAGCCGAAACCAAAGATGTTGGCCAGGGCACTGTAGTTTCCGAAAGGATAGTCGGTGGTGTTACGCACCGGCTCGCCGTCTTCGATGTTCGCACGATCCTCGCCGATCACGGCCATGTAGCTGACGTTGACGTCGAACTTCTCGGCATGATACATGAGGCCGAAGCTGTAGTCGTTGCGATCGCTGTCGGGCAGCAAGGGGCTGACCGCAATGAGAGGCTGGGGCGTGGTATCGCGCACGTAGCCGCCCATCAGCGAGAATTTCTCGTTGATGTCGTATTCGGCGCCCACGCGGACCTGCCAACTGTTCTCGTAGTTGAAGTGGATCGCCTGGTCGAGGTTGTCGTTGGCGAAATCCAGATTCAGCTTATCGAAAGAACTCCAACCGAAGCGCACGTAGTTGACCTCGGCACGGAAGGCGGGGCTGAACTTGTAGCCCAAGCCAAAGCTCAGGATGTAGGGAAGGTTCAGCTCGGCGCTGACTTTCTGGTCCGATCCGCCAAGGCCGGCGACCAGGGTTTGGGCCCAGAGGCTGCCGGTGCCGGTGAGGGGATCAAATGTGGCATCCTGATCCTTGTAGTTCATGGTCTTTTCAAAGTGGTACATTATCCCAAACGATACTTTCTCGTTGGGACGGAACATCAGTCCCAGCGAAGGCGTAATGTTAATATCGCTGGAACCATCAATCTCCGTGTGGATGGCGTTGGAGCCATCCAAGGGATACGGAGAGAACTTTTTCAGGTTCAGTTTTTGGTGCGCGATATCCAGACCAATAGCCAACGCCAGGGTTTCGGTTGCCTTGTAGCTGATGGCCGGAGTCACATACACCGTCTCGATGGACACATCGTGGCTGATGCGGCGACCGACCCAGGTTTCGGCGTTCTGCCACTCGACACCCAGGCCGAACGGAGCGTACACACCCAGGCCGAAAGCGACCTTGCCGCCGCCGTTGTTTGTGTAATAAAGTCCAGGCACGGGGAAGGTGTTTTTCTCGCCTTCACCCGTCTGCAGGTCGTCCGTCTTGCTGAGTTGACCGGCAAACTTGAATTCGGGGCGGATGAACATGGCATTCACATCGACCGATTGTCCCTCCATGAAGGACAGACCTGCCGCGTTGTAGAATAGTGCCGAACCGTCGTCGGCCGTGGCGGTAAAAGCTCCGCCAAGAGCGGTGGCCCGTGAACCGGCTTCATAAATGCTGAAACCAGTGGCCAAAGCGGAATTGACACCAAAAAGGGCCAATCCTGCGAGGACCAACGTGCAAACGATCCTGTTTCTCATTTCGCCTCCTCTGTATGACTCCATGGATAGGGCACGGTGCTCCCAAACAAGGGACAGGAAAATCCCTGGTTCGGCACCAGAATGATGACCCCGTGACCCGCGGTTGCTATCATGACGATCGACCGCACCGTACCACAGGATCTGGCACTGGGAAAGGTCTTTTCAATGCGGTTTTTCGGGATAATACAGGACTTGGATTATCCGATTCTATTTGGAAAATCAGAAGCAGGGATGTAGCCACATCGGGAGTTGGAGATAGGCAAGTCGTAGGTCCAGCTCATAGAATCAAAGCTCTATACAAAGACCTTCCTGAAGCGAATATATTGTCGGAAATATAATCCCGCCAAAGTCACCCCGGTGATCTGCCCTGTTTTGCCGCAGCCGAACAGACCGCAAGGGCGAATCTCCCAGCAAGCGGGGCCGTCTTGGTAGAAATGTTCTACGTTACAATTTTAATTCCGCCCCTTACACTGCTGGTGACCCTGCACCGGTTGTTGGGGGAGCGTCTGGACGGATTCATGCATGGGTGTCATAGGTTTTTCCAAACAACCGGCAAAAGGGTGATGAAGATCGGCCTGATCTTGTTGGGCCGGATTTTGGCTGGCGATGGGGCGGCTTATTTCCTTGGTCAGCCATTGATCCCCATTGGGTATCCAGGGTAAAATGTCGGCAGAATATACATTTTTCATAAGGGTCACACTGGCCCTGAGTAAGGCTGGTTGATCATGAATCCGATATCGTCGTTGTCCCTTTTGTTCTCACGACCAGCCATCAGTGGTCTCTGCCTGGCGATGTTGCTGACATCGGTTCCCGCCTTGGCCCAGGATCAAGACGAATCATTTCCCGGCCCCTCCCATTTCCTGCGTGGGGCTTACCAGGCAGGCAAGGTGTTGGAAACCAATGATTTTCTCAAAGGCGACAATCAGGCCGGCAGGCCCATCGATAGTTTCCAATCGGTTCGACTGGAATTTGGTTGGCAAACCGACGGCTCCAAGGATTGGCATCACACCTACAATTTTCCGTCTTACGGTATAGGTTTGTATGGTGCCAATTTCTTCAACGAGGAAGAACTGGGTACACCCACTTCTCTCTACGGGTTCTACGACTGGCCTTTGGCCCGTTCGAACCGCTGGACCTTCAAGTTTGGCATGGCCTTCGGTTTCACCAACAACTGGGAAGCCTATGATCCGGTGAACAATCCACAAAATATCGCCATGGGCTTGGGGCGCTCGGTGCACATTGAGGGCGGGCCGAATGTGGAATTCCGTATGGCCGATCGATGGTCTCTGATAGGGGCCCTCACTTTCACTCATTTTTCCAACGGTGGTTCCCAACGTCCCAACCACGGCATCAACACCGTCGGTCCGATGATCTTCGTCAAGTTCGATACCGATACTCCCGTTCAATTGCCCACCCGGCGGCAAATTGGTGACTACCCCAATGGTTGGGATCTGACCGTGTGCGGCTCGGCAGGGAAACGGAACCTCACCCATAAGATCGATGATCCCGACAGGAGAGAAGACTATCTGAATCGGGACTACATGGTGGCCAATCTGACCGTAGGCCTCGGACGCCAGTTCTCCTGCAAGTCACGTTACGTATTTGGATTGGATCTGGGTTACGACGAATCGGTGGGCGACCTCATCGTGCTGGACGGCCTCAAAAACGAGGTCAACGCCCATGGCACCACTGGCGACAACTACGAATTGGCCTTGTTCGGCGGCTATGAGATCATCGCCAATCGGACCCACCTGATTCTTCACCTGGGGTACAAGGTATTGTACAAGGACGTGGACGGGCGCCTGCCAATATTCTACCAAAGGTTGGGCGTCAAGCAATTTGTCTATGAGAACTGGTTCGCCGGTTTGAACGTGCGTTTCCATGAGCTGGGAAGTGCGGACAATCTAGAGTGGAATCTGGGATACCGGATGGATCTGTAAGGTCTTGACCAGATGAAATGACCGGGTGCAATACCCCTGACTTTTCCGCCATAGAAAGGCGACAACCATGAGACGGAACCTAGTGTTGGCCGCTGCAATTATCCTGGTGGCGAGTCATGCCGCCGGGGGCGAATGGCGCCTTGGCCTGCAGGGCGGGGCCAGCAACTCTGGATTGAGCGGTGACACACCATCTGGCGTCAGTATGGGTGATAAATCCGGCCTGGCTGTTGGGGTTATCGGAGAATTTTCCCTGGCTGAAGATGTCTGGCTCAGCATTCAGCCCATGTACCTGCAGCGTGGAGCGACCACGAAGATCAAGGTCAGTGGGCAGCCCGAAGGTATTGAAGGGCCCACTATCTCAATGGATTACATCGCGGTGCCAATCCTGGCCAGAATCGTTTCCGGCAACAAGCGGACCTATGTCATGGGTGGACTGAGCCCGGCATTCCTGTTGGACGGCCAACAGCAGGAAGAAGGCGCGAAGCAGGACATTACATCCGATTTCAACGGCTTTGATCTCTCCGCCAATATCGGCTTTGGGCTGATGGTGCCGGTTGGCCGCCCGACGCTCAGCTTTGAGATCCGTTACGAGCAGAGCATTCTGAACCTCGCTGCGTCCCGTACAGAAGAAGATGACGATGTGTTTCCTTTGCGCTTTCGCTCGAGCGGTTTCCTGTTTCTGGTGGGGCTGCTGTTGCCCCTTGGTGGAAAGTGATTGGTATGAAAAAGTATAGATTTGGGAACTCGTTTTCGGCCGCCGTTGTTTTTCTTTTGGCATCGATCTGGGCCATGCCCGCCATGGCCCAGGATCTAGCTCCCAGCGGTCGACCTACCTTGGGTGGTCACCATTTCACCGAGTCGGTGGATGTCCCCTCGCCCTTTGTGCGATCTTTCATCCGCAACCGAATGGGGGCGGGAAAAGCCTTAAACCTGACCACCCCCGTCTATGAGCTGGGCGGTGAACAGATCGGTGGTTTCAAGGGCAGTTTATTATATGCGATAATCGACTTCGAATACCAGTACGCCATCAAACCCTGGGTTGCGGTTCGCGCCAGGGTTTTTGGGTCCGGCCGTCTCGGCAGCGATACCTTTTCCCTGTTGTCCAGTGGAGTCACCATGAGTACCGGCTTCGAGTTCGGCTGGGTGGTCCGTTTGCAGGAACGGGAACGAACGGCTCTTTCTCTGGATTTGAACCTCACCGACCGTTCTTATACCGGCATTAATATTGTCCGGTTTGTGGAGGAGGTTGTTGACGGAGTGCCGACCTCCCTGGTGCGCAAAACCCCTTCGGCGTGCAGCAGTGCGGGATTGCGCTATGCCTGGGCGGCCAGTCCGCTGCTGGGCGTATCGGCCAGGGCAGAAGGTGGGTATGGGGAATCGGTCGATCGTTCCCGGGGAGATGTTTGGTTCTATACCTTATCCGGTATTCTGGATTTTGACCTCCGGACAAAGACTTCACTTCCCATGGGGATAGGTGTGGGTTACGCCTTCGATAGCTTTCCCGAATTGACCGATGATATTGCCGAGGGGGTTCATGCCGCCTTCTTACGCTTTTCTTATCTGGGCCGGGAGGATTTCCTGTTGAGTTTGGACATATCCAGTGGTCGCGTTCCACTCACCGGGGACCGACCGGACATGGATGGCGTTTCGGTGACCATCAGCCTGCGATATTACATCTGACCAGGACCGAGACCGGAAAATAATGATTCCACCGATCAAACGGGCAGTCTTCAGTTCTTGGCGCCACCTTTTTTACCAATCCGGACTCCAATAAATCCTGGGATCGCGAAGGCACCAAACAATTCGTCAAGGCCTATGGCACCGCCTGGGGCTCCACTTACTTGATCAAAATTCTTGCCGGCAAGGCACGTCCCAACGGTGCCACCAGCGCTTTGGTGGACGACCAGTCGTATTACCCATTTGTGGCCCTGGGCGCCGAGTACCGGGTCACCACCCGATGGGCCGTTGCAGTGAGTGCCGGCGGCATGACCATCACTGGCGATTGGATCCTGGACAATGGCGGCAAACTTGTCTGGCGGCCGTCCTACGCCTGGGATATTGCATTGGGTTACAAATATTTTTCCCGCAAGATCGAGAGCGATACGTTCTACAACAAAGTCAATTACAACATACCGTTCGTGTCGATTTCACGATTCTGGTAGCGTCTTGTGCTAAAAATCCTCCAATACTTGACAGGGGAGATACGAAAGGGAATTGACATTGCAGAACCGGCAGAAAAGCGATGTGACCATTGTCGAGAACAGATTGGCCCAATTCGACAATTGCTTTGGCCATTTGACTTGAACCATTTGACTTGGCCACGGAGATTCCGTAGCGTCAGATTACAGGTTGGAATGCAACCTTTGGCATCTGCGGGGCTTCGTCCCAAATCGCGGCCGGAGCTGTATCTGGCAGCTGGTTTGCCCACCGGTCACGAACAGGCCCCGCACTCACTCAATTGGCTCAATTCATTTGGTTGTTGGGCCAAACATGATTGTAAAACAACGACCAGCCCCAATAGGGACTGGTCGTTGTTGCAAACATTGCATCGTATGGCACATCTACGGTGCAATCAGTGTCAAAGTGGCCTTTCCAAAAGCTGTTTGACCAACATAGTCCACCCGCTTCGACGGATTCAGCACCCAGGCGACAAAGTCATCCGGACCCGGCACCTGATAAGGGAAGGTTTCGGTGGGAGCCACGTGTGGATTCAACTCAATTTTGTTGTACAAGGTCCTCAGGTTGTTGATCACCTCGGTGACCGCTTCGATCACCGGCTCGTCTGCCATGCCCATCTGGAACTGGTCCTTCAGTGTTGCCTCGGGCAACAGGATCAGCTTGCCGCCGATGTACAGCGTGGCTGCCAGGTCGGTGATAATGGCCCCTTCGACCGCGTTGTCTCGTCCCTGCAGGAACGTGATGTAGGCTCCGGGACTTGGATTGGCCAAATCCCAACCTTGACCTTCCTTGAACACAGGTTTCTCATCAATGAGAAGTCCAACCAGTTCCAGGATCTCTTGGGTTTCAGGCAATACGACCGTCACGACAACTATCCTTCCTGCCAGATGATGACGACATAGGCTTCCAGGCCCTCCGCTCCACGCACGGTTTGGGCCATGCCCTGCACCCCTCTGGCGAAAAATTCAATGCAACTGCCGCCTTCCATGAACAGCGGCAAACCCAGCTGGACTGCTTGCCCGGCCTCGGCACGGCTGGATTTCAGCACCCCGGCCGCCACGTTGGCGATTTCGCCCACGGCATCGGCCATGTCGGCCATTTCGGGATCTTCATCGGGCTCCATGGCGAACATGGCCCTGGTAAATTTGGCGCAGCTTTCCTTGTTGGCCATAACAGCCAGTTGCCAGCCGCCGTTTTTGGCGGTCAAGGCGATGGCGCTACCAAAATCAACTGCGGCTTCGCGGGGATCCGAAGGATTGGGATCGACTTCCAAGTGGAAATCCATCTGAATGGCGCAAGTGTCGACTACGGCTTTGACCGCTTCCCGCAATACCTGTGCAGGGACGCTAATTTTATTGGATTCTACGGTATTAGTGCTCATTTGCTGTGTGCCTCCAGCATTGTTGCAATACTGCCAGATCAAGACAACCTGAATGCTGATGCCGTCGGGTCCCTTGAGTTTCTGGGAAATTGCGTTGATTCCACGGGGGAAGAAAGTGAGCCAGCCATTGCCCTTGAAAAAGATGGGCAAACCCAGCTGGTACCATTCGTCGTTGCTCTTTTCCCTATTGGCCTTCCATACTCCGCCGGCCATATTGGGAATTTCGTTCAACGCGTCACCCATGTCTTCCAAGGTGAGTTTTTCGTCCTCTTCCATGGCGAACAGGGTACGCGTCAAAACTTTAGCAGTATGATCATCAAAGGCCGTTGCATACTGATAGCTGATATCTTCATTGGTAAGAGCAACGGTGCTGCCAAAGAGGATACCTTCGGGGTCGGGGATGCCGGGCATGCCGTCGGTCACCAGATCCATATTGAATTGGACTGAGAACGAGTGCACACAAGCATCCACCGCCTGTTTCATGGCCTCCATTTTGGACATCATGTCCGTAGGATCCTCGGTTCTCTTGATGCGCATGGTGGCTGTCACGATACAAACGCCCCCAACACCTGGGCCATGTCATCGGCGGTGAAAGGCTTGGCCAAGAGGAACATGGCACCGCCTTCAGTCGCCTGGTCGACCATTTCCTGGGTGCTTTCAGACGTTACGAACCCAAAGGGGATTTCAATACCTTCGGCGTTCAGGGCCGTCAGGAATTCAATGCCCGTCATGATAGGCATGTGCCAATCGGACAGAATCAGATCAGGGTTTTCGGCCTTGGTGACTTCGAGGGCTTCCTGGCCGTTTTCGGCCTCCACGATGTCATGACCGGTGAAGCCGGCCTGCCTGATCGTCCGAGAGACGATGCGGCGCATGGCCCGGGAATCGTCTACGACCAGAATCTTCATTTCGCTCTCCTCTTGAAATGGTGTCTGATCACCTGGCTCCGTTGAAGTAAAACCCCACCAGGACGATCGTTATACAACCGGGACAGCCTTTTGAACGCCCGGATACAACTGTTTCATCGGAAGAAATAAAAAGGAGTTGAGTGTTTTTTTGGTTAGAGATCAGGTTTTCCCGGTGGCTATTCAACAATGACTTTTTCGGAATCCTTCAGGGCATGAAAAACAGCTTCGTTCAGGTCCATCTCGTCGCTGTATCGTAAAAGGTCCTGAGGGCGAGCGTTCAGGATTGGCCTTGGCGAACGAATGGAGCAGCAGTCGCGGTAGGGCAAAATGGAGGTTTTGAATGCACTGATGGCTTTGGACCAGGCGGTGATTTCCATTTTGTCCATGCCCACCAGGGGGCGCAGAATGGGCATTTCGATGTCCGGAGTGATGGCACCCAGGTTGTGGATGGTCTGGCTGGCCACCTGCCCGAGGCTATCACCGGAAATCAGGGCCCTGCAACTGTTGTGCTTGGCCAGACGTTCGGCACATTTGAACATGAAGCGACGGAACATGACCATGTCGTAGTTGTCGGGCACCAGGCCGATGGAGCGCACTTCAAAAGGAACCACCGGCACCAGGTGCAGGTTCAAGGGCACCGGAGAGTATTCCACCAGGATTTTTGTCAATTCGATGATTTTATCCACATCGGCTTCAGACCGGTTGCGCCCAGAATAAAAATGGATGAATTCCGGGCGAATCCCACGACGCATCATCAACCAGGCGGCCACAGGCGAATCGATGCCCCCGCTGAGCAGGACCATGGCCCGGCCGCTGGACCCGCTGGGCAAGCCGCCAAAGGCCTTTTCCTTGCCGGTGAAAACCAGGACATTATTTTTGAGGACCAGCACATTGACCACCAGGTCAGGATCGGTCATCCGGCCGGGAAGACCACTTCCGGTATGAACGGTATAGCCAACGGCCATGCTGATTTCAGGGCTGGCGATAGGGAAGGTTTTATCACTACGGCGGGTGGCCACCTTGAAATTTTTTGCATTTCCCCTGTTCTGTTCGGTCAACTGGCAGGCCACTTCCGAAATCCGGGTCAGGCGGGGTTCGCGCCCGGCCTCCAGGTCGCTCAGCAACTCCAGGTCGATTTCGGTTCGGGGGATGGGCACCACCGGAGAAACCCATTGCAGACCAAACACCTTGCGTAGTTTTTCGGCCACGCGGGGGGCGGTGGTGGCGTCATCCAGATAGACCAGGACGCGACTCTCAATGTGCCGCACATCGGCGATGGGTTCACCTTTTAGACTTGCGCGGATGTTGTTGATCAACTTGCGCATGAAAACAGTGCGGTTGCGCCCCTTGAGAGCGATTTCGGCATAAGTGGCGGCAATGATGGGTGTGGCCAGGGCCATTTCTTTCTCCAACGATCATGATGGGCGTTGATTCTGTGCCAAGTCATAGTATCCTAGGAATACACGAATTATACCAAAAGGTCGGTTGGCGCAAGGAGGATCCGGAAATGACAAAAATGACCGAGTTCGGCGGAATCAAGCTGGATGTCTCAGCCACGGAGCCATTTCTGTCGGCAGCGGAGCTGGATGCCATGGCCCCGGCGGTGAACGCCGCCGCCGCCGAGTTGGAAGAGGGCACAGGCCCCGGTTCGGAATATTTGGGGTGGATGGACTTACCCGAAACCATCACCGAGGATGATTTCCAGGCCATCGAAGCTTCTGCAGCTCGTGCCCAGAAGGACTCTCAAGTGTATGTGGTCATCGGCATTGGCGGATCCTACCTGGGCTCCCGCGCCGTGCTGGATGCTCTGCGCGGCATGGAAACCGATTCGCGTACTGGTTATCCCGAGATTATATTTGCCGGAACCGGACTCTGTTCATCAATGTTGAACCGGGTACTTTCCAAATGCACTGGTCGCAATTTTCGCATCTGTATGATCTCCAAATCGGGCACCACCCTGGAACCTGCGGTGGCTTTTCGGACCCTGCGCGGCATCCTGATGGAAAAATTCGGCTCGACCGAAGCCGCCCGTCGTATCACTGCAGTGACTGATGGCACCCGTGGTGCCCTGCGGCAACTGGCCGACAGTGAAGGATTCGAAACTTTTGCGATCCCGGACAATGTGGGTGGACGCTTCTCGGTGTTGACCCCCGTGGGCCTGGTTCCCTTGGCAGCCGCCGGCATCGATGTGAGGGCTGTGGTGGACGGTGCCCGGAAAATGCGAGCCGCCTGCCAGTCCACCGAATTGCGCAACAATCCCGCCCACCTTTATGCGGCCGTGCGCCACGGTCTCTATACCAGGGGTTTCACCACTGAAGTGATGAGCACCTTCCACGGCGATCTGCAAACCATCCAGGAGTGGTGGAAGCAACTCTTTGGCGAGAGCGAAGGAAAAGGCGGCGAAGGCATCTTCCCCGCCTCTGCGGTATTCACCACCGATTTGCACAGCATGGGGCAATATATCCAGGACGGTCGTCGCAACCTGCAGGAGACCTTCCTCTGCGTGCGCAACGCAGTCTCGCGCTTGACGGTGCCCAGCGATGATTCCGAAGGCGGAAACCTGGATGGTCTGAACTATCTGGCCGGGCGAACCCTGGACGACATCAACTGGAAAGCCTTCGAAGGCACCAAAAGCGCCCATGGTGCCGGAGGAGTGCCCTGCACCAGCCTGGAGATGGACAGCATCACTCCCGAGGTCATGGGCGGGCTGATTTATATGTTTGAAAAAGCGGTGGGCATCAGTGGCCGTTTGCTCGGTGTGAATCCTTTCGACCAGCCGGGGGTGGAAACCTACAAAAAAGAGATGTTCCGGCTTTTGGGAAAACCCGAGTAGGATCATTTTGGGCATTTGCCCTCAGGCCCTGCGAATGTTATTTTTGCTTGGTGTAAAAGAACCCAATGGCAGGGTGTCCATAACTTTGCCTTTCTGTTGAAAACCCAGGAGACTCCCCGTGAAAAAGACAGCACGTATTGCCCTGTCGGTCCTTGTTCTCAGCCTCGTTGTTTTTATGGTGGCAGGTTGCCAGGAAGGGGCTACTACCCGGGACATCCAGCCTGAAAACACAAACCAGGCTGCTGACGATCATGCCGGCCACGACCATCCTACGGCACCCTCCGGAATGGGCGGCACCATCCTTGAGACCATGGATTCGGGTGGGTACTCCTATGTGCACCTGGACATGGGGGTTGAAAAAGTCTGGATTGCCGGACCGGCCACTGCCGGGCTGGCGGTGGGTGATAAAGTCACCTTTGATGGCGCCATGGAAATGCGAAATTTCAACGCCAAGAGTTTGGACCGAACCTTTGAGACCATTCTCTTTGTAGGAAATATTTACAAGGATGGTGAAGCTCCTGCGGGAGATGGTGGGGGGATTCCGAGCGGCATGGACTCTGGCATGGGCGAAATGGGTGGGTCCGACCACCCTGTCAGCGGAACCAAAACCGTTTTGGAGAATGCCAAAGTCGAAGGTGTGACCAAAGCTTCAGGTGGGTACACCGTGGCGGAGATCTACTCCCAGGCCGCCGACCTTGCCGGCAAAGAGGTAACCCTGCGTTGCCGGGTGGTCAAATTCAGTCCCAATATCATGGGCACCAACTGGCTGCATGTGCAGGACGGCACCGGCGATGATGCCACCAGTGATCTGACGGTTACTTCCGATGGCCATGCCAAGATCGGGGACCTAGTGCTGATTACTGGCAAGCTTGCGGTGGATAAGGACTTTGGTGCCGGGTATAAGTACAAAGTGATCATTGAAGGTGCTTCGGTGGTAAAAGAATAGGGTTGGGTGCGGAGAATGTTGCCGACCTGAATTTGTTCAGGAAAACCCAGCTGTTTTGCTGTCGGCAACATTCTTCGCGATGCCAATTGATGGTCCCCACCCAAACTACGGTTTCTATCCCAAGAGCCTGGCCGGCAAGAAGATATTTGATTGATTGATTGACGGTAAATTGATTTTTCTTTCGCAATACTGTAAACTCATTCGACGGCCACTCGCTCAACGCTTGGCTCAACGCTTGGCCCCTTGAATCTCAGATTCAAAATAACTCAAGGTCCCTGACCGGGTCCTCTAAGGGGGAGACATGTTGAAATCCATTTTTTTCGCCTGCTTGTTCCTGTCTGTGATTGCTTCCTTACCTGCCCTTTCCGACGATCATCCTCAAATGACTCTCGACAATCAAGGTGTGTTCCATGGGGGGCTTGTCGATTTTGCCGGGGCCTCTCGGGATACGGTTTTTATGGTGGGCCCCTGGGGCAGTGGCGCCCAGGTCAATGGGCAATTTCAGAGTCCCAGCGGGGATCCAGCCTGGAATGGCTGGACTCATAGTGATCTCACGCAGATGACCGAAAGCCACTGGCACATCAGTGACTACTTCGCAGCCGACTTGAATTCCACACCCGACAACCTGGCCATGTACTGCGGGGACGAGACGATCCCGGCCTGTCAGGCTTCTGATGTTGAAGGTGGTTATGGGAACAGCTGGAACGATATTCTCCGATTCACCTACACGGTGGCCAATCCTGCCGAGTCTTGCGACGTTACCATCAGTGGTGTCTTCAGTCATAACACCGAGCCGGGTTACGACTATACTTCCTTCTATTTTGTGACTTCCAGCGGAACGGTAATTATGGCAACGGTTGATGGAATCGGCGTTGCGGTTCCTCTCAGCCACAGTCTCACTTATGCGCCACAAGACTACTTGGGGCCCAACCAGGACCAGGTCCGCTTCGAAATTCTGGTGACCAGCGATGGCGCCTGGTCCGATGTGGATTGCCTTTACAGTGGCAACGGTGCCTGCCAGGTTGATGATTTGCGTGCCCAGTGCTCCAACGGCAACTTCGATCACACCTCGGACTTTCAGAATGGCCCCGGGGATTGGGAAATTTTCATTCCCCTCGGTACGGGTGACTTCACCGCTTTGTGGACCGGCCTTGAGGATCTCGATCCCTGCTTTTCAAACTACTCGCCCCAAGTAGCCTTTATTGACGACGGAAACAGGGTGCCCAACGTGGGCCCCAGTTATTGCATAAACTGGTGCTATGGACCCAGTGGTTACATCGTCAACACCACCGGTGGGGCTGCCGCTGAACACAATCCTGATGCGTATCTGTTCAATGCTGCCGAAAGTCCGGTCCTAAATTGGCCCGGGGAGCAATACAACGGTGCTCTGGTTCACTTTGATGTGTACCGCCACGAAGACCTTTCCGTTGATGCACCAGGTATGTTCTACAGCTGGGATGTACGATCCGCGGTAGATCCTGTCCTCCTTGAATCCGCCCCTTGGGTGGACCGCGAATTTGTTATCTACGGAGGGCCGGAATACGCTCGAGCCGGCGGTGATGTTTCCGACCTTCTGGTTCCTGGTCGCACCGTCACCCAGGTAAGATGCAGGGTTATGGAACTGGGTTGGGCTTGGGGTTGGTTTGGCGATGATGGTTACCCTGCTCCCTACTTCGACAATTTCCGCTATGTTGCCTTCACTTTAGAGGGACCGGCCATGTATACCCGCGAATTGGGATTGGCCCAGGACAACTTCCCGGAAATCGGCCACATCGATATGGCCAACCTCGCAGGCATGAATGTGCGTTTTGATGCTGCCCGGAACAAAGGCGACAATGCCATGAACGTGCCTGGCGACTCCATCGTCTGTGATGTCGCATCTGTGCGAAGTGGTGGGGAATTGGTGTCCAATCGTTTGCATTACACCATGCAACGCAACCCGGTTTTCGATTCAGTGCGGGACGACAATTGGGATGTCACCGGATTCGTGGACGCCCGCCCGGCGTTCAACAGTGCAGGCAACCCGGTGCAGAACAAGTTCGCCTACGACCTGCCTGACAGTGGTTTTCTGTTTCCTGGAGATGTGCTTCATTATTACTTCAGCGCCACGGATGAAGTTGCCAATACCGATCCCAGGACCGCAACCCTGCCAGCCGACATCGCAGGCTACGGCGACTTTTCAGATCCACTGGCTTACCACACCAGCTTTCAGGTTCACTGCCTGCCAAGTGTCGATGCCGGCGGCTCACAGCCACCAGTCATATTATGGAACGACTTCGGCAATCGGGGGGGAGAGGACGAATGGTTTGATGCTCTGGCCAACCTTGGCTTTGTATTGGGTGACGACTATGACCTCTACTACACAAACGCCCCATCCTCAGGAGTCGGCAACGGCCTTGGCGGCCGTGCTACCCCCGCCTTGCTTTCGGGTTACGGCAATCTTCTTTACACTTGTGGTGATTTGGGGGTTGCCACCATTTCCAATGGAGACCCTACGTTTGATCCCGGTGAAGATGTTCAATTACTGACGACTTGGTTTGAGCAGAATTCGGTAAATGCTTTTTTCTGTGGCGATGATTTGGCCAGCGATCTTGCCCAATCCGGGGACTCCTCCAATACCTTCTTAACCGATTACTTTAATGTCATCAGGGAAACCAATTCCATTCGCCCGTTGATCAACAATCAAGCAACTCCAATGGTGTTGCCCGAACCAGGTAATATAGTATTTTTGAACACACCCAGTTGGATTGCCTACGGTGGCTGCATCGGAATCAATAACTTTGATGCTGTTACGGCAGGCCCGGGGGCGGAACGTCTGGCCCGCTTTGGCAATCCGGCCGGAAATCCGGATTATATTTATTCAGCGGCTACTCTTAACCACAAGGATGATGACCAGATCATCAGTATTCCCTATGACTTCATGTACATCTACTCGGATCCGGCCCATTTTCCTGTTTTCGGGTCGGCCAGGGCTGATATGCTGTATGAAATTTTCAATTTTTTCGGATTGGGGCCGGTGGGTGCGGTGGAGATACCTGAAGCTGCTGTGTTCTCGGCATGGAACTATCCAAATCCGTTTAATCCCAGCACCAGGATTGAGTTCAATCTGCCCCGGGCCGGGCATTTAGGTTTGAAAGTTTTCAATGTGCGTGGAGAACTTGTGAAGAAGTTGATTGATGAGGATAGAGAAGCGGGTACCGATCACATCATGTGGGACGGGACCAACGACCAGGGCAGTGGGGTTTCTTCAGGTATCTATTTCTTTGAAGCACGCACCGCGGGTGAGGTCAAAGTCGGCAAAATGGCTTTGGTAAAATGATATGGAACGGTAAATCAAACCTTAGTACCGGCCCAGTTCAGAGTTCTTCTGTGCTGGTCTGCTTGTTTGAGATGACAATCGCATTGGGCAGGTTCGAGGGCCTGCTTGCCGATTTCCAGTTCGCCTTTACTGGTTTGCACCGTAGCCGATTCGCACTCCGGACAATGATAAATATGAATATGGGCCGGGGCTTGGAATTACCGGACATCTCCCCCCGGGGGGATGTATTTTGAACAGCATCTTCCAAAAAAGAAGCCATGATTTCCAGCAACGCTTCAACCACCCGCCGGGAATCTTCCAACGCAAAACCAACCCACTCTTCTTCAGTGTTTGAGTCAACAACACCTGAGAGTGCTCGTCCCAAGGAATAGTCCAACTTTCCTTTGCTCAGGGCTTTTCTTTCAAGAGGGGCAATTTTTGAAGATCCCGGGTCAGTTTCAGGTAGACCCCGATTTTGGTATCTGAAAACCCCTGAGCTTCCTTGGCGTAGCGATTCATGGAACTGAAACCAAGTTCCTGGTAGAGTTTTCGATCAAAAATATCCCCAAACCAATCGAGGGAACATCGATGGGCCGCATCCTTGATTTCCAGGGCGGATTTCAAAGCGTTATGGGCCTCCATGGCGGACTTTTCAGGGCAGAAATACAGACATTTTTGGGGTAGGAAATTCATTTTAGTTACCTCTTTATTTGAAGTGATCTTGTTCTTAATATATTATGGCGTAGAAATAGCGAAAAGACAATGCAAAACGTTGCAAATAAACAAGGAAAATAGCTCTACAAACTCGCCAAATTCCAGGAATTCTTTACGAAATCACTAAACAATAATCGCCGCCGACCAGAAAATGGCCGGCAGCGACACAACACACGAATAAACGGGAAGCATCCTCCCCATATAAACCTAGTTGTTATTGCTCAAATACTTGGCCACACCCTCAGCAGTAGGAGCCATGGCCTCGTCACCCTTGTTCCAGTTTGCAGGGCAAACTTCGCCGTTTTCTTCCAGGTGCTGCAAAGCGTCAATGGTGCGCAGGGCTTCATCGATGTTGCGGCCCAGGCCCAGGTTGTTCACCACGGAGGATTGCACGATGCCGTCCTTGTCGATGATGAAAGTTCCGCGCAGGGCCATGCCGCCCTCCAGCAATACACCGTAGTCCTGGCTGATGGTCTTCTGGAAGTCGGCAACCAGGGGGAACTGGATATTGCCGATGCCGCCGTTGTTCACTTCGGTGTTTTTCCAGGCCCAGTGGCTGAAGTGGCTGTCGGTGCTCACGCCGATGACTTCAACGTTGCGGCTCTTGAAAGCTTCGAGCTGCTTGTTGAAGGCGATGATTTCGGATGGGCACACAAATGTGAAATCGAGGGGGTAGAAAAACAGGCAGACATATTTGCCTTTGTAGTCGGACAGGGAAAAATCGTTTTTGAAAGAATTGTCCGGCATCACGGCAGTGGCGGTGAAATCGGGAGCTTCGGTCGAGACCAGGGGCATGGGGAGGATATCCCAATCCATGTTGTCCATTGTTACATCTCCTTGAGGCTGTTGGTTGATTGGACGCGGCATTCCGGACAAATTCCGGAATACTCCAGTTTGAATCCCTCAATCAGGAATCCATTCATTTCCACGGAAGCCAAATCGAACTTCCGGGGGTCGATTTCGGGAAGATCCCGAACTTTTCCGCAGGTGGTGCAGCGCACATGGCAGTGCGGCGTCACAATTCCATCGAAGCGTGCTTCTTGACCAGCGAGATCGAGTTTGACGATCTGGCCGTCTTCGTACAGGACGTCGAGGTTGCGGTACACCGTCCCGAGGCTGATTCGAGGTAACCGTTTCCGGACTATCTCGTACAGCTCGGAAGCAGTAGGATGTGTTTCAAGACCGCAAAGCTCCTCAAAAATGATTTGGCGCTGCGGCGTATTCCGGCGTGATTTCCGGTTTTCGTTGCCATAAAGCATGATTATCCTTCCGGGGACTGGGGCATCACTTGGGCATAAAGAGGTCTCTCCAGGCAAGCGGTGCCGAAGCCCGTGGGGCACATTACTAATAGGAATGATTCCCATTGGCAACCCCCAAAAATGGAATTTGTGTGTTTTTTTCCAAAGAACCGGAAATAATCCAACCTTTGGGTCGGGACAGTCGTCTTTACAAGGAATCGAATGGGGTCGGTCAATTGCAATGGCACCCTGGATTGCACCTAACGGAGAGGCAGGAAGGAATTGAACGTTTTGCCAAAATATGACGATTCCGCCTTCCAGCCGGACGAATACCACATCCTTGGGGTCGACTTGGCCAAACGCGCCGCTGCGGGTGACCAGAAAGCTTTCACGGAGATTTATCATCAGCATATCAACAGGGTCTATGGACTTAGCCTGCGGTTGACAACTGATCAAATCAAAGCCGAAATCCTGGCCCAGGACGCTTTTGTCAAGGCCTGGACCAGCCTGGGCAGTTATTCCGGTCGTGGCAGCCTGGCCGGTTGGTTGGGACGCCTGACGGTGAATCTCTGGCGGGACCGGTTCCGCCATCAGGTGCGTCAGGAAAACCTTCTGAAAGAGGCTGCTCTGAGCTGGGAAAACGATCGTCCTGCCAATGGTTCTGTGGTGCCCATGCTGACGGCCATGGATTTGGAAAGAAGTCTGAAAAAGTTGCCTCAAGGCGCGCGTACGGTTTTTGTCCTGCACGAAATTGAAGGTTACAAACACCATGAAATAGCTGAGATGCTGGAAACGACGACGGGCACGGTGAAATCCCAGTTGCACAGGGCCCGCAAGCTCTTGCGAGTTCTGTTGGGTTCGGAGCATGCCGGAAGTCAGGGAGCGTGACATGGATAAACAAGTGAACAAACTGGCTAGGCAACTGCGCGACGAGGGCGTGGCTCCGGATCGGAATCTTTTGCCGGGAATTCTGGAATCCATTGGCGACCAGGAATGCCGGATCGGTCCCGAACAGCGGGTTCGTGTATTACCGCCGAACCAATCGAGACGGTTTTTCGATGCCGCAGCCGGTTGGCGCCTGGCAGCCGTGGCTGCAACCCTGGTTCTTCTTTTTGGGTCAGGATATTTCCGATCCATTTACCAGGATCCAGCCAGCGAGAGCGATCTGGTCATGGAGGAAGAATCGACCGAAATGGTTTCCCCGCAGGGAAATGCGAACAAATCCCTCCTGCGCGGTCTGAATCATACCATTTCCGATCTGGCCTCGGCCCAGGCCCTGGACCCGGACAACCTGAAACTCACTCGCCTGTCGCTTTTGGTGCACAGAAGTCGGGCAAATTTGTTGAGAGTCGGCACACGCCGCCAACCTGGTCAATAACAAGAAAGACTACACCATGAAAAAGCACACCCTGATTGTACCCGCACTGATGGCAATTCTGTGGCTGTTGGTTGGTGGAATTGCCCAGGCCTAGCAAAAGGTGTATGAAACCAAAGATGCGTCGGCTCATGGCCTGGTGATCATCGAAAATATTGCCGGCTCCATCACCGTGATCGGCTGGGATGAAAATAAAATTCACGTCGAAGGCACTCTCAGCGATGAAGTTGAAGAGTTGAAATTCAAGACCGGGAAGAAAAAATCCATCATCGAGGTGGTTTATCCCAGGCACATCAGGAATATCGACGAAGGAGCCGAC
>JAJRZA010000097.1 GCA_024275485.1 Candidatus Krumholzibacteriota bacterium
AGTGGAAAAAGTCAGGATTTTCTGGACCTCATGTATCACGGATACACCACGGTCCAGAAAATCCTGACTTTTTCCGCTGATGGTGTACCATGGCAGCAACTTAAGTGGTTTCGGTCAACGTGGTTTTGCATAGTTGGGGTTAAGACGAACAAACCAAAGTATTTGCACTTGGTGGCAAAAAGATCATCCGAGGGAATAAATTCAATGGGTGATTTTTTCAGATAAATTACTTCAACTTGTTTTGAGGTTATTTTGTCACACCCCACCTCCTGTTGGCGGGAAATATTGTAGGTAGTTCAGAATATTTTCAATTCAGGGGGCCGTTCCAAAATCTCTACACACTGTGGCCCATTTCTTGATATAATACCCTTGAACAACCTCACTGGCATCATCCAAGAAGCAGGCCCCCATGCACCTGATTTTCACCGTCACAGACCGCAAAATCCTGATCGAAAAAACAGAACTGCCCCTGGACCTACGCCGAAAAATATCCCAATCCCCCCAGCAACCCCTGAATCTGGCCCCGTCGGAACTGGCAGCCCTAACTGCCACAACCCTAAAAGCATACACCAGACACAACAACCCCAAAACCCGCCAAGAAATCAAACAAGTTCTGAACAAAATCCTCGCTGCAGGCGAAGATCTCTTCAGTACCCGAACACCTGAAACCACCATCAACAAGGCTGGCCATAAAGCCCCCCCCTTGATCGGGGGGTTGTCCCCAAAACAGGTTTCTCTTCTCATTCACCAGGGTTGGTCACCCGTCACCCCTGGTGTACAGTTGAACTATGATCTGACAACCGATGAAGTCAGCTCAACATCCGTCATCAGTCGGGCCCAAATATTCTTACAGGCCCTGGGCCAGGACGGGATCAAGGCCACAACCGCCGGGAACCTCAGTCGAAAATTCGTGGATTCCATGATCGACCTGATGGACTTCTCGGATGACTACGTGAAGTATCTCAATTCTTACAATAAAGTCCTTAACGAGTCCGATGTTGCCCCCTTGTTGACTCTCAGGGCGGTTTTGGAACTGGCCGAAATAATTGAACTAAAGGGAAGGCGGTTTCGAGTCACGGATATGGGTCGCGAACTCATGGAGCCCGGCAGTGAAGGCGGGTTGTTTCTCGTGCTTTTTGTTACCTGGTTCCGGGAATTCAATCTCGCCTTTGGGGATCGGATACTTGATATACCCGAGTTTCAGGACACTCTTGGCTATAGCCTCTATCGTCTTTCCACGCTCGATCAGGGCTGGCATGACCATGAGGAAATGAGCCAGCAACTAATTTTGCCCACAGTGGCGGCAATGATCCCCACGGAGCCTTTCAATTTCAGAACGGCCATGGTGGATAGGCGCTTTCTGAGGAATCTTGAATTGTTTGGTCTTGTGGAATTGAGACTGGAAAGTGATTCCGAAACACTGATATGGTACAGACCGCTAAAAGGGTTCCGGAGGACGGAATTGTTTGATCGATTTGTCGGGTTTGAGTTTTCTTGAAGTTTTGTGGAAAGAACCTTCTTATGACGTGAATTGTTATTCCGGCACCTTTCAGTCAGGAGACATCCCAGCGCATCCCTTCCGGAAAAGCCAACCCCAGACGATACTCGCCCAAAAATACACAATTTTCCCTTGTAAGTTTATTATTTAACAACAAATGACACCCCCATGACATCACTATCCTTGATCTGGTGTAACTTACTACCATCTTGGGTGTTAACACGGGATCATCCGTCCATTCATGCGCTCAACCAGGAGACCCCAATGCCCACCGTCTACAAAATCGGCACCCGCGGAAGCGACCTTGCCCTATGGCAGGCCCATACCATTTCCGCCCAGCTGCGGGAACTTGGAATAATTCCCGAACTCACCATCATCAAAACCACGGGTGACAAAATCGATAACCTTCCTTTTTCCAAACTGGAGGGCAAAGGTTTCTTCACCAAAGAGCTGGAAGACGCGCAGTTGGATGGCCGTGTTGATCTGGCTGTACACTCGCTGAAAGATCTGGCCACTACCATGCCCGACGGTCTTGTGCTGGCTGCCATGGTTGGTCGCGAAGATGCCCGTGAAACTCTTCTGGTGCGCCGCGAAGCAGTGGACGATAGACGTCTGGCCGACGGCGACGTCCTGCCTCTCAAATCCGGTGCGAAAATTGGCACCAGCGCGGCCCGTCGTCAGGCCCAGGTGCACATCCTGCGTCCCGACCTCAAGATCGCCGACCTGCGCGGCAATGTACCCACGCGGGTGAACCGTCTGCGGGAGGGTCTTTACGACGCCATCCTGCTGGCCCATGCCGGGCTGGTGAGGCTGGAGTTGGATCTGGAAGATCTCTTCGTCAAGAATCTGGATGTGGATCAGTTCGTTCCCGCACCCGCCCAAGGAATGTTGGGTATCCAGTGCCGAGATGAACTTGAGTGGATCGAGGGAATCGCCAGGTTGAATTGTCCCGAAGCCGCAGGGGCGGTGGCCGCCGAACGGTTGCTTCTGAACCGGTTGGATGGCGGGTGCCAGCTACCTTTTGGCGTGAACATTGAGCAAAACGAAAACGGATGGCGGCTGGAGGCTTTCCTGGCCGACAGTCCTGAAGACGACAACCCGCTGCGCATCAGTCTGCAGGGAGACAACCCTGATGATCTTGCCGAAGAAGCCTGGAAATCTTTGGCCACTCGTCAAAAGAACAAGGAAGGCTAGCGGCTTGAGCGGCAACGCACGCATCATCCTGACTCGCCAGGAGCAGCGGAACAAAGGCTGGCATCAGAGCCTGGTTGAGGCCGGATTCCAGGTCCTGGATCTGCCAATGGTACGTTTCGCTCCCCTGGACGTGCCTGCTGAATATTTCAACAATTCCTACGACTGGATCCTTTTCACCTCACCCCAGGGCGTGGATGCTTTTGTGGCCTCGGAAATGAAAATCCAGGCTGCCAAACTGGGGGCACTCGGGGCAGGCACTTCGGCGGCCTTGTCAAAAGCGGGCCTGCCCGACGACTTGGGCTTCAACGGGTCGGACGGCGCGGAGTTTGCGCGCGCTTTCGTTGACCAAATCTCCGCACCGGCCACTGTGCTGCTGCCTGGTGCAGCCAAACGCCTGGAGGATCCCCGCGCAACCCTGGCTGCAGCCGGATTCCAGGTTCGTGAATTGCCTTTGTACGAAACCCGGCCTGTTCCAGCCGACGAACTGGCCTTCGAATTTCATTCCAATGACACCATCTTCTTCTGCAGTCCATCGGCCGTGCGCGCCTTCATTGCCGCCTTTGCCGAAAGACCCGGCTGTGTGGCCATCGGTGAAACCACCGCAGCGGTATGCCGCGAAAACGATTTCCCCACCCAGGTGGCCGAAACTCCAAATCTTAATGCCATGGTCCGCGCAGCCGGTTGCGGGCCTCTCACCATCACCCCGGAGAATGAATCATGAACCTCATCGATCGTCCCCGTCGTTTGCGCTCAACTTCCGTCCTGCGGGAAATGGTCGCCGAAACCGAAGTCTCGGCTCGACACCTGATCACTCCCCACTTTGTGGTCGAAGGCACCGGGGTGCATGAGGAAATCGGCGCCATGCCCGGCGTATACCACACCTCGGCCGATACCATCGTCGAAGAGGTGGGCAAGGATCTGGAGTTGGGCCTCAAGTCGCACCTGCTGTTCGGCATCACCGACCACAAGGATGCCAAGGGCAGCTCCGCCGTCGACGACAACAGCGTGGTGAACCGCAGCCTGCGCGCGTTGAAGGAGAAGTTCGGCGACGACATCATCACCATCACGGATATCTGTCTTTGCGCCTACACCGATCACGGGCACTGCGGCTTCGTCAAGGATGGTCGCATTCTCAACGACCCTTCGGTGATGCAGTTGGCGAAGATGGCCGTTTCCCACGCCAAGGCGGGCGCCGACATCGTCAGCCCCAGTGACATGATGGATGGCCGGGTGGCGGGTATTCGCGAGGCCCTCGACGAAAACAATCTGGAAAACACCATCATCCTGTCCTACAGTGCCAAGTATGCCAGCGCTTATTACGGTCCTTTCCGTGATGCCTGCGACAGCGCTCCCGAGGGCGACCGAAAGACCTACCAGATGGACATTCGCAACGGCCGCGAAGCCATCCTTGAAACCATCCTGGATCTGCAGGAAGGCGCCGACATGGTCATGGTCAAACCCGCCCTCGCGTATCTGGATATCATCAGTCGCGTGCGCGCCGAGGTTTTGTGTCCCCTGGTTTGTTACAACGTCTCGGGGGAGTACTCCATGGTAAAAAACGCTGCTGCTGCCGGCCTGGTGGACGAAGGAACAATGGTCAGGGAGAACCTGCTGGCTTTCCGCCGTGCCGGTTGCGACCTGATCATCACCTATCACGGTCACGAAGCTATCGAAAAGGGATGGATTTAAGCATGAGCAACAACTCCTGGTGGCAGCGGGCCGAAAAAGTTTTGCCAGGCGGCGTGAACTCACCCGTGCGGGCCTTCAAATCGGTGCCCGGCGATCCTTTGTTTTTCCAAAAGGCAAGCGGTTGCCGTTTCACCGATGAGGACGACAAAGCCTATATCGACTGGTGCCTGAGTTGGGGTCCGATGATCCTCGGTCACGCCGATCCGGATGTGGCCGCGGCCGCCATCGAGGCCATCGGCGAAGGAACCAGTTTTGGCGCGCCCAGCCGAAGGGAAATCTTGTTGGCCGAAGCCTTTCTGGAACGATTGCCTTTTTTCCAGCAGGTGCGTTTTGTCAGCAGCGGCACCGAAGCGGTGATGAGCGCCATCCGCCTGGCAAGGGGTTTCACCGGCCGGGACAAGATCGTCAAATTTGCCGGTTGTTATCACGGCCATGTGGATCATCTGCTGGTGGAGGCGGGCAGCGGGCTGGCCACTTTCGGCACTCCCAGCAGTGGTGGCGTTCCAGCAGATTTTTCTCGCCACACCGCCGTCTTGCCTTTGGATGACGATGATGCTCTTGAGGCCTTTTTTGCTGATCATGGCGACCAGACTGCGGCTTTGATTGTGGAGCCTTTCCCTGCCAATGCCGGGCTGTTGATCCAACGTCG
The DNA here is from genome assembly GCA_024275485.1 of Candidatus Krumholzibacteriota bacterium. Classification (GTDB taxonomy): domain Bacteria; phylum Krumholzibacteriota; class Krumholzibacteriia; order LZORAL124-64-63; family LZORAL124-64-63; genus LZORAL124-64-63. The sequence goes on from JAJRZA010000097.1 coordinate 5,031, forward strand.
GGAATTCCTGGAGAAGTGCCGCCAGCTGACTACGCGGCATGGTGCCCTGTTGATCTTCGATGAAGTAATCACCGGTTTCCGCGTGGGCAGGTCCGGGGCGGCGGATTTGCTGGGAATCACGCCTGATCTGGGCACTTACGGAAAAATCATCGGCGGTGGATTTCCAGTGGGTGCCTATGCGTCCGGCAAAGAAATCATGGACCATGTTTCTCCCACCGGTCCGGTGTACCAGGCCGGCACCCTGAGCGGAAATCCCGTGGCCATGGCCGCCGGTCTCGCCACATTGGAGAAAACAGGGCGGCCTGGTTTTTATGAGGAGTTGGAACGAAAAGGCGCGTTGCTCCAGTCCGGATTGGAAAAAGCGGCTGCCGACGCGGGCATCACCGCCACCGTCGTGCGCCAGGGATCGTTGTGGTGGACAGTCTTCCAGGATGAAGCTCCGCGCGCCTTCGAATCTATCGACGCCTCAAAAATGGAGATCTATGGGCGCCTGCACCGGGACCTCATCGACCGTGGCGTATACCTGGCACCTTCCGGTTGGGAAGTGGGCTTTGTGAGCGCGTCCCACACCGACGAAGACATCCAACAAACCGTGGCCGCCGTGGCCGACACCTTCACTTCCTGGAGCTGACCATGAGCAATTTGCACGACAGCATCTTCCTGAAAAATTTGCGCGGTGAACCCTGCGATCGCACTCCCATCTGGATCATGCGCCAGGCCGGTCGGTATCTGCCGGAGTACATGGCGGTGCGCAAGAAATTGAGCTTCAACGAACTGTGCCGCACCCCTGAAGCCGCTTGTGAAGTGACGCTGCAACCAATCCGGCGCTTCGGCTTCGACGCGGCCATCCTGTTCAGCGACATCCTGGTGCCCTTGCAACCGATGGGTGCCCCTTTTCAATTTGGCGACGGCGGGCCCAAGCTGGAGCGTCCCATTCGTAGTGAAGATGACATCCACGGCCTGCAGGTGACCGATGCCTTGGAGGGGACCGGATATGTTGCCGAGGCCATCAAGCTCATCAAGGCCGAGTTGGGTGACAAGACCCCGCTCATCGGTTTCGCCGGTTCGCCCTTCACCCTTGCCACCTACCTCATCGAAGGCGGCGGGTCGAAGAACTACGAGAACCTCAAGACCATGCTCTACAGCCGGCCCGAGCTGCTGGACGAGTTGATGGACAAGCTGACCGACCAGATCATCGACTATCTCGCCATGCAGGTTGAAGCTGGTATCGATGCGGTGCAGTTGTTCGACACCTGGGGCGGCATTCTGCACCCGCAGGACTACGAGAAAGTGATCCTGCCCAGGGTGCGTCGAATTTTTGAAAGCCTGGCCGACAGCGGTGTGCCGCGCATCTATTTCCTCAAGGGCAACGCGCCTTACCTGGACCTGGTCAAAACTCTCGACGTGGAAGCCCTGGGTCTGGATTGGACCATGGATTTGAGCCAGGGAATTCGACAATTGGATAAATTCAGTGTCCAGGGGAACCTGGATCCTTTGGTGCTTTATGGAGATCACAACCAGATCCGCGACCGGGCTCTGGAAATTTGTCGCAAGGGTACCGAAGCCCGTGGTCATGTCTTTAATCTGGGCCACGGCATTCTGCCGCAAGCCCCCATCAATGCAGTGGAGACTTTGGTCGAAACGGTCCAGGGATTCCGTAGAACATAAAAATCAGGTAGGAAAATCATGGCATTGCCCATCACCGCCGAGTTCGTCGATAAATACAACCAGCCTGGTCCTCGCTACACCAGTTACCCGACGGTTCCAGTCTGGAAGCAGGACTTTGGGCACAACGAGTACCTGTTGGCCCTGCAGGAATTGACTCAAAAACCGGACGACGAACTGGCTATCTATCTGCACCTTCCTTTTTGCGCCAAGCACTGCCATTACTGCGGTTGCAACGCCCTTGTAACCCGCGAGAAGGAGGCGGTGAACCAGTACCTCGACCTGGTGGAGCGCGAGATCAAGCTGGTCACCGATGTGATCGGCACGGGCCGCAAGGTGTCCCAACTGCACTGGGGTGGCGGTACGCCAAACTACCTCAACGAAGCCCAGACCGAGCGGGCGCTGAATCTCTTTCGGACCGCCTTCGATATGCAGGAAGGAGCGGAAGTTTCCCTTGAAATTGATCCCCGGATCAGCTCTCCCGAACAGGCGAAATTCCTCAAACAACTGGGCTTCAACCGCATAAGTCTGGGTGTGCAGGATTTTGAAGATGTGGTGCAGGTCGCCATCGGCCGCCGACAATCCCACGATCGCACGATCCGCGTTTACGATGGTTGTCGCGCCGCCGGGTTCGATGGCGTGAACGTGGACCTGGTGTACGGTTTGCCCGGCCAGACCCGCAAATCGTTCACCGCCACCCTGAAGGAAATAATCAGCATGGAACCCGACCGGGTGGCCTGCTTCAGTTACGCCCACGTGCCCTGGGTCCGTCCCGAGCAGAACAAGGTGGACACCACCATCATGCTGGCCGGGTTCGAAAAATTCCAGCTCTTTCAACTGACGGTGGATCAGTTCGGCGAGGCAGGCTACGACTGGATCGGCATCGACCATTTCGCCAAGAAGGACGACGAGCTTTCCGTTGCCCTGCGCAACCGTGCCCTGCACCGCAACTTCATGGGCTACGCCACCAAGCCCGCGCCCCACATGCTGGCCTTCGGCATGAGCGGCATCGGCGATGTGGGGGATCGCTTCGTTCAGAACGACCCCGATCTGGTCAGTTGGTCCGACACCGTTGCTGCCGACCGCCTGCCTATCATCAAAGGACACCGACTCGACGATGACGATCGCCTGCGCCGCCTGGCCATCATCAACATCATGTGCAATCTGGAACTGCCCTGGCAATTGACGGTGCCCGAATTCGGTGCTCCGGCCAACGAACTGCTGGCCGAGAGCCTGAAGGCCCTGCCGCCTTTGGTGGATGATTCGCTGGTGGAAATTGACGCCCATGGTCTGCGCATTACCGACAAGGGTCGGTACTTCGTGCGCAACGTGGCCATGATTTTGGATACTTACCTGGGCCAGGACAAGGACCGGCCCATCTTCTCGAAGACGATTTGATGCCAAAAACGAAACAGGCATGTTATCCCTTCGAACGCCTGGATCCGGGCAAGTGCACGGGCCTGGTTTTGTGCGGGATGGGCGGCCCCGACGGTTCCGAGGCGGTGCAGCCATTTTTGCGCAACCTTTTTTCTGACCCGGCCATCTTGCCCGTGCCCAGATTCTTGAGCCCTTTGGTGGGCAGCCTGATGAGCAGGCGCCGGGCACCGTTGGCCCGCAAGCGTTACCTGAAAGTCAGCCCCGATGGCGTCACGCCCCAATTGGCAACTACCTTGGCCCAGGCCGAATCGGTGGCGTTGATGCTGAGCGAAAAAGGCACGGCCTGCATCGGTGGCGTGGCCATGCGCTACTGGGATCCCTTTCCCCATGAAACTCTGCGCGATCTGGTGAAGCGAGGCGCCGAACAATTCATCCTGGTGCCGACCTATCCTCAATACAGCTCCGCCACCACCGGCAGCACTTTGAAGTTCGTCCTCGATGCAATTCCTGATGCCGCGGTTGGGAAACCCGTGTATGTGATCCAGGAGTGGCCTCTTCTGCCGGGATTGTTGGATGTTTTTTCCCGCGCCGCAGCCGAGGCCCTGAAGAATTTTGCCGGCCAGGGACTGGACCCTGCGGCCTGCGCTCTGGTGTACGTGGCCCACAGTCTTCCCCAAAAAATGGTGGACAAGGGCGACCCCTACCTGGAACAAACCCTGTCCACTGTTCAGGCTGTTCAGGAAAAAGTTCAAACGGCACTGGTGGCTTCTGGTCATGAGCAATGGGTCCAGGGGGCCGTTGGTACCAAGGAGTCTATCCTCACTTTTCAAAGCCGCGTGGGCCCCATCAAATGGCTTGGACCGGAGGTGGCGGGTACGGTGCGCAAATTGGCAGCCGAAGGCTGTCGTCATCTGCACGTGCAGCCGGTGAGTTTCACCTGCGAACACGTGGAAACGCTTCTGGAGTTGGACATTGAGTTGAAAGAAGACGCCCTCGGCGCCGGTATTCAAACCTTCAGTCGGGGGAAGGCCCTGAATCTGGATTCCAGCTGGCTGAAATCCCTGTCCGAAGAGTTGCATCGTCGATCCTTCAAACCGGAGGTTTTCGCGAGATGAGACCAAACACCTGCCAGGTGGCCGTCATCGGTGGAGGAATTGCGGGTCTGGCCACGGCGGTCGGGCTTTTGGACAAGGCGGATCAGGCGGGCTGCGACCTGCGCGTGACGGTTTTCGAAGCCGACGACACTCCGGGTGGAAATTTGCGTACCCTGCAGCATGAGGGTTGGCAGCTCGAATGGGGCCCCAACGGTTTCATGGACAGTGAACCGGCGACCCTCAGGTTGGTCGACCGGTTGGGCCTGGGCGATCGTCTCCTGCCCAGCAGCGACGCCACCCGGCATCGTTTTCTGCTGGTTGGCGGACGCATGATGGAAATCCCCACCTCTCCCAAGGCTTTCCTCAAGTCGAAGATGATGCCGGCAAGTGCCAAACTGCGCATGGCTGGAGAACTGTTCATCCCCGGCCGCAGCGACCTGGGCAAGGCAGCCGTAGACCCGTCAACCGATGAGACTGTCCACGATTTTGGGGTGCGTCGTCTGGGGCGGGAATTTGCCGAGATCATGCTCGACCCCATGGTCAAGGGAGTTTTCGGAGGTGAGGCCAAAGAGCTCAGTCTGGCCGCGGCATTTCCGCGCATGGTGGAGTTGGAACGCGACCACGGTGGACTCTTTCGGGCCATGATCGCCCTGGCCCGCCAACGCCGGGGCAATAAAACCGATGCCGGACCCAGTGGAAATCTGACATCCTTTACCGGTGGCATGGCCGACCTGGTCGAGGCCCTGGCGCGCACAATCGAAAAATCGGATCGTGCGGAACTCCGCTGCAACTCCCCGGTGGAAACCATCACTCGCGAGATGGACTCCTGGCGAGTCAGTGGACCGGATTTCAACCTGGGTCCTTTCACGGCCGTGGTGGAAGCTGCTCCAGCCCATGCGGCCGCTCGTCATCTGGCGGGAATTTCGGAAAAGATATCCACTTCCCTGGCCCGGATCCCTTTTTCTCCCATGGCCATAGTGGCTCTCGGTTTCGATCGTTCCACCGTCAAGCACGACCTGGACGGCTTCGGCATGTTGGTTCCCGGACGGGAAAAGAGCGACCTGCTGGGTTGCCTGTGGACCAGTAGCATTTTTCCAGGCCGCGCACCCGAATCGAAGGTGCTGCTGCGAGCCATGCTCGGGGGCGCCGGCAATCCCTGCATCATGGATCTGGACGATGAATCCATGGTGGCTTTGACCCTCAGTGAGTTGCGGCACCTGCTGGGCTTGAAAGGTCTGCCGAACATGGTCCGGGTGATTCGCCACCAGAAAGCCATCGCCCAGTACCGACCGGGTCATCTGGCCCTTTTGCGTGAAATGGATTTGGAAATGGAACGCCTTCCCGGACTGTATTTGACCGGCAGTTCCTACTGCGGCATCGCGGTCAATGCCTGTGTCAAGGAAGCCGAAAAGGTTTCCGCCCGAGTGATAGAACATCTTGCCGAACTGCGTTCAACTACCGCTTCGGAGGTCTGAGAATGGTTGTGCTGCTGACCCTGGGAAATGTCTTGTTGCCCTTGCTGTACCTGGTGGTGTTCGGACTCTATCTTTGGCTCTTTCTGGATGACCATCCCTGGCCCCGTAAAGTGGTCTCGCAATTGGCGGGGGTCACCTGCCTGATCCATCTGGGCGTGTTGATATTGCAGGGAATAGGGCTTGGCCGCTTGCCCATGGGCACACCCCTGGAATTTCTTTCGGCCACCGCCGTCAGCATGATGGCCACCTATCTCGTCATTGAGAGGCGCATCAAGGTCAAGGCCACCGGTGTGATGATCACCGGTATGGTTTTCCTGCTGCAATTCGTCTCCAGCGCTTTCACCGAGACCAATACCCAGGCCAGTCCCTTGCTGAAGGATCCCGGTTTTGCCGGGCATGCAGTTCTGGTAATGTTATCGTACACGGCCTTGTGCCTCAGTTTTCTGTTTGCGGTGTTGTATCTGGTCCAGGCAAGACAATTGGACCGACGTCAATTCGGACTTCTGTTTCGCCGCTTGCCATCGCTGGAGGTGCTGGAACGCATGAGCGTAGGCGCGGTGAAAATCGGGGTGCCTCTCATGTTTCTGGCTCTCAGCCTCGGACATCTCTGGATGTACGATCTGGCCGACCGTTTGCCATCCCGGATGGCTAGCAAACTGACGCCCTGGGATCCAAAAATCATGGTCTCCTGGGTCATCTTTCTGGGCTACCTGATTGGTTTGGCGGGATATCGTTTTCTGGGCTGGCGAGGCAGGCGCATGAACCTTTTGGCCGTGGTGGCCTTCATCGCCATCATCTCCACTTTTGGTTTGATTCACCACTTCGTGCCCAGTTTTCACGATTTTGCCAACACCGAGTCTGCCTGGCTGCAAACCTGCACCCTCTGCCTTGTGGTCATGCCATTCAGGCGAGAGGAGAATGTCCATGAGTGATCAGGAAACTCTCCATGTGTTTACAGTGAACCACCGCTACGCTCCCACGGAGATTCGTGAACGCGCCCATCTTGATGACGACCAGGCCGTGGCCCTGATGGACCTCATGGCCTCCAGTCCCGGCTGTATTTCCTGCATTCCGGTGTCCACCTGCAACCGCACCGAAATCTATTTGGAGACGGTTCCCGGTTGCGATCCGGCCCCCCTGTTGAACAAGGCCCTGGTCTCCGCAGGTGTCGAAGCCGGAGTATTTTTCGGGCCCAATGCCAGGGGATTCACCGATCTCAATGCCGTCGGGCACCTTTTCAGGGTTTCGGCCGGCCTCGAAAGCATGATGCTGGGTGAACCCCAGATCAGCGGCCAGCTCAAGGACGCCTACCGCCGGGCCCGTCAATTCCGCGAACCCGGGCCGGGGCTTTTGCGCGCCTTTCAGGGCAGTTTTCGCGCTGGAAAACGGGTGCGAACAGAAACGAGAATCAATCGCGGGGCCGTGAGCATTGCCTTTGCCGCGGTGGAGCTGGCGAGAAAGTTTTTCACGTCCCTCAACCTGCAACGCGCCGTCCTGGTGGGCACCGGGGAAACAGGATCCCTTGCGGCCAGACATTTTCTGAAACATGACATCGGCCACTTGACGGCCATCAACCGCAGTGCCGAAAAGGCCCGGGAATTGGCCGAGATCCTGAATGAGGGTGCGGATCGTGCCCTCCCCAACCGCGTGACCGCCCGTCCCTGGGATGAGTTGACCGAAGCCCTGGTTGATGCCGACGTCGTGTTGAGTACCACCGGGGCCACCGATCCGGTGATCACTGCCGAAATGGTCCAGAAGGCCGCCCATCAGAGGCAGGGCAAACCCCTGTTTCTGCTCGACATCGCCGTGCCTCGGGATATCCATCCGGATGTGGCCAAGATCAGCAATGTCTTCGTATTTGGATTGGAGGATCTGCAGGAAATAATTCAAATAAATCTGGCCGCCCGGCAAAAGCAGGTTCCCCACGCCCAAAAGATCATCGACGAGGAGATTTCGGAATTCCAAACATGGCTCGACGATGTGGATCTGCGTCCCACCGTGGCCGAGTTCAAATCATACCTTGAAGGACTGAAGGACAAGCAGGTCGGATTCGTGCGGAAAAAACAGTCGGATGAAATCGCCGCCGCAGTGGACAGGAGCTTGCAGCAGTTCATCAAGAAGGTGCTCGGTCGGTCGGTCAGCTCTTTGAAGAGGGCGGAGAGTCGCCAGGAAAGAGAGAAGGAGTTGGAACTTTTGAGGAAGATATTTTTGGATGCTGAGTGATTTTGGGTTTTATATTTCTGCAATTTACGCAGCCCCCATTGCAGCGGATGCTGCCCCTGGGATGTCACAGTTTGAAGATTTAACGGAGTAATAAACTTTATTCTGATGCAACATTATTGATGAGCTTGTAAGTCTTATATTTTGAGAGGAATAGTTTTTTGAGGGTAGTTTGGTGCAATATTAATGTTTCGCATGGCGTTTGAATGAAGCCATTGTCAGATTTGAATTCTCCTTAAGTTAGAGCAATCAAATAGGTTAATTAGAACATTCCTTTAAGGTGTATTGGGCACGGAGCTTGCTTTTTGTAGTGGTGGACCCAAGGGGATTCAGCACTGAAGGGGTTTTGATTGTTATCTACTCTATTAATGAGGGTAACGGGAGGGAAGGTTATGCAGCCGAAATCAGGAGGCTCAAAAAGATACGGGCCCATTTTCTATTCTCAAAAAGATGGATTGCAATGAAGTTTAACCGGGGTGACCGGACAAGAGGGTGCCAATTATTTACGGGAGATTCGCAGTAAAATGCCCAAAACAACCAATTGATTCCAATTATCCAGTTCCAATGATATGACAATGCTCCTGTGCCAAAAAACAAATGATCGAGTCAAATGGCAATTTTAGAATCCAGTGAGGAGAGAACCATGACGAACCCCACCAAAAATGTTCTGCTTGGGCTGACAATTTTATTAATTGCTGTTTTTGCCGAGGGAACGGCCAAAGCCCAGGAAAAGGCTCTGGCACCAATTCCCACAATCATGAGCGAAATCCAAGATCCATCTAAAAAAACATTGGTGTTGGACAATGCTCAATACTCCGAATTGATGAACTCAGCAAAATCTTGGGCCAGAAAGCCTAATTGGGCTGCACAAAAGAACCCCTCTTTGTGGAATGAATTCAAGAATTTAGTTGAGGAGTTCTCGGTCCTTACCCACCAGGAGGCCCAGGCAGTCCCCAAAGAGCTCTACCGATTGGGATATATTTTCAATCAGATCAAGACCTATCCTGAAACGAGACCCAACGGGCCTGTCTTTAGTCAGGCCGACCCCGAGTCGGGAATGGAAATGACAAAAGAGGAGCTTGACAAGGAAATACGGGCCTACGGATGGCGGAGTTCTTCCTATATCTACTCAACCCAAAGCACAACCGCGACCGCGACAGATGGTGACAATAGCATTTATGTCGCAGTGGCCCGCGATGTTGCCGGTTACAATGGAATCAGGCTCTATAAATCCACTGACCTTGGGAATACATGGGCCTCTTCATTCGGAATCTATTCCTCTTCCAATCCCTCTTATGAAAGCTTTGATCTGACCTTTGATCGTAGTAACAACATACTTTACCTGGCTTATGAAGCCAACTATAGTGGCTCGCATTATGTCAGCGTTTATTCAAGAGACGTCAATGCAGGAACTTATAATTTTAATCCACTCGACTCCGGGGATGGGCTGGCAATAAACCCCTCGGTTTGTGTGCTCAATGGGGATGGCTACGCGGTTTTTACCCATGACCAAGATGGGGTATTTTCGACCGATAACGAATACGAGGTCCATCGAACAACCAACGGAGGTTCCTCTTGGTCTCAATGGCACACCGACGGGTATGGTTGGGCGGATACCAACCCCCACTTTGCCACCGGAATCGTGGGGGCCGGGTCGAAAATCTATGTCTCTTATCTTTTTAGTCCTCTATATCAAAGCTGGCTGGATGCTTATGTAGCACATGGCTACACTTCAAATTCATCCTCCGAATTCGAGTACAAAACGGAGGTGGGAGACGGCAGCCATGGTTTTGGCGTGATCTGGTCAGATATCACGGCGGTTGGCTCAAGCAGAATCCTGTGCGCTTATTCCCATCCCTATGATTTAATTGGAAACGATATGGATGTTGTGGGTGCACTTTCCACAAACAGCGGCTCTTCATGGTCAAGTTCCTATATTGCCGCTTCATCAGGTCAGGAAATCTATCCGGTAGTGACTGCGGATTTTTCATCCAGCGGGAGTTTCTATTGTTTCTACGAAAAGGTAGACTCAGGACTCATGGGAGAGCAGTCTCCTTCTAGCGGGCAAAGCTGGTCGTATGTGGATGGAACTACAAGCAATACCGTAACTTCAGCCAATGTGGGCGCTAAGAGGGCTACGGTCTATTATTCAGGGAACGGTTACAGTCCGTATGTTACCTGGACCCAAGGCTCCAGCGTATACGGTAGTGGCCCGGAGGTATCTTGCTCGCTGCCTGCACCAAGCTTGAACACGCCATCCAACGGGGCAAGTTGTCAGTCCACATCTGGTACTCTGGACTGGTCCTCAGTTTCGGGGGCGGCAGGATACGAGGTCCAAATTGGATCGTCTTGTGGATCCGGTTCGGTTTATTCCACTTCAGGATCATCCTATGGTTATTCGGGACTTTCCAGTGGTACAACATATTTCTGGCGGGTTAGGACCGAATGCGACAGTGGTGAATTCGGGGATTGGTCGGGATGCTACAGTTTTTCAACCGTCCCTGGCCCACTCTCAGCCCCCAGCCTAAGTTCACCACCTAGCGGCAGTCAATGTATTCCAACATCCGGTACCTTGGACTGGGGAAACCTAAGTGGAGCCACATCTTATAGGGTGCAAATTGGAATCAGTTGCGGGTCGGGTAGCTACTATACCGTAGGTGTATCAAGCTACAACTATAATAGTCTTTCATCCGGAACGACATATTATTGGCGCGTACAGGCACAAAATTCCTGCGGGACATGGGGTTCCTGGTCAAACTGCCGTTCTTTTACCACCGACCCAGGGCCATTGGCCGCACCATCGTTATCTTTACCTGGAAATGGTGCACCATGCCAGGCCACTTCTGGAACGCTTGATTGGAACAACGTAAGCGAGGCTTCTTCCTATCGAATTCAGATTGGCACGAACTGTGGATCTGGAAGTACATTTATTGTGACTTCTTCAAGTTACAATTATTCTGATCTGCCACCATCAACTACCTATTTCTGGCGTGTCCAAACCCAAAACGCATGTGGAATTTGGGGCAATTATTCAAGTTGTTGGTCCTTTACTACGAGCGATCCTCAGCTATCTCCCCCAATTCTGGTTCTGCCAGAGGACAATGCGACTTGCCAACAGGCAAGCGGGACTCTTGATTGGACGGATGTGGCTTTCGCAGACGGCTATCGAGTACAATTAGGAAGTAGTTGTGGGGTAGGTGAAGTCTACGATGTTACATCTTCAATGTATAATTATTCAAATTTAACCGCTGGGTCCACATATTGGTGGCGTGTCCAAACTAAAAACTCATGTGGGATTTGGGGTATTTGGTCAGATTGCAGTTCATTTTCGATTGCCTTGCCAGCGCTACCAGGACCAACGGCCACTTATCCACCCGATGGTGCCCTCGATGTTCCTATTTCTGGAACACTACAGTGGGAGGCAGTCAGCGGGGCATTGACCTACAGGGTCCGCTTGGCTGGAATTTGTGGACAAGGGGAAATACAAGAGGTTTCTGAACCACAGTTACCATACTCCGGCCTTGAACCAGGGGCAACCTTTTGGTGGCAGATTCAAGCTCAAAACACATGTGAGCTATGGGGTGATTGGTCAGCTTGTTCGAATTTTACGACTAGCTTAGCCATGCCCTTGTGTGATATTTCACCAAGCACAATTTACATTGGCTTTCCCCAAGGCTCCCTTGAACCGGTACTTACTTCATTTTCAGTTGGAAATTCAGGTTCGGGAGACCTACTTGCCATACCAACTGCAAGCTATGGTGGCTACTCGTTTGATCCAATTGAATTCACGGTCTTACCGGGTGAGTCCCAAGAGGTAATTGTTTCATACCAACCAACGGGTTGCCGGGAGGAGACGGGTGGCGAATTAATATGGGACACCATTGAACCAGGAGGTGGGTGCGAGATTATTGATGTCGGGGTGACGGATGATTCTTACTACATCATTGAATCCCATCCGGACACTTTGCATTTCTATGTCAGCACAATAGGACAAACGGATTCTCAATTGGCCTATATTCAAAATTCGGCTTGCGGGGATGCAGGAATGCATATCAATGTCCAAGGCGAGTTTTTCCCCTCCGACTCTACCTTTGCTTTACAACCGGGAGAAAACCCCATTGAGCTCAACTACCTTCCTGTAGACGCTGGAAACGACACGGTCACCGTTCAAATTGTCCTTGAAATGTCTTTGAGCGGGGGAGTAATCAATGGGCCACTAAGTGTCGTTTGCATCGGCCATGGCCCCCCTGTACCGGATGTTATTACCTGCTACGAACTCCAAGAATACGATCCAGAAACAGGTTTCCCTGTTAGTCCCTACCAAAATGAAATTATCACAGTCGAAGGTGTCGTTTTTGTAGCACCAGGCACCTACAGCGAGAGTGGCGGTGGATATCTCCAGGACGATACAGGCGGCATCAACTTCCACACTTTTGACTTGCCAGTGTCAATCAACGAAGGCGACCGAATCCGGCTAACAGGGCCCCTCTGGTCATCTTCTTGGGAGCTTTATATCGGTGACTATAGCTGGATCACCCTGGAAACAGATGTTGATTCCATACTGGTTGTTTACACAGTTACCGAACTCCTCAGTGATTACCGTCACGTGGGAAGTTTTGTCCAGATCACGGCAACGGCAACCGGTGTGACTCCCGAGTCATTTTTCCTAGACGATGGAATGGAGCAGGTGGAGGTATTCCGGACCGACTATACAGGCGTTTCTTTCATGGAAGTGACAGAAGGTAGCACTTGTACTGTTGTGAGCCCTTGCATGAACCTGTACGGAACAATAAAATTGTCTCCTAGACGTCAGTCTGACCTGATAGTTGTTCCACCTATCGGCTTTACCGATGTGACCGCCCTCTACCCAGGCCTAGACGATCAAACCGCCGGCATCAGCATGGCCTGGATCGACTACGACCTGGATGGCGACTCCGACCTCTACATCCTAGCCGGATCCAACGGAACCAACCGTTTTTTCAAAAACCAGCGCATCGAAACCGGCTTGGCTGGTTTCACCGAACTCAACGACCCTCTCCTAAATCACACCGGTTACCATCGAAGCCAAACCTGGGGCGTTTTCCAAAACGACGATGGTTATCCTGACTTGTACATGGGAGTTCATAACGGCGAAAATGTCATGGTTGAAAACCAGGGCATTCAGTTCACCGACCAAACCATTGGCCTCCTTGGTGGTGATCCGAGTGCCCAAACCCGAGGCGTTCGAATGGTCGACTATGACAACGACGGCCTTCTCGACATCTATGAACAAATCGTCGATGGCCAAAGCCGCTTGTTGAAAAACATGGGCAATTATTGGTTTGAGGACCACACAACAGGAGATCTTGGCACCGGAAACGGTGTCTACGAATCAGCCTGGTCCGATGTTGATCGGGACGGAGACATGGATGTCTACATCCTCCGCGACAACCTGGAAAACCTATTGTTGATCAACGATGGCCAAGGGGAATTCACCCTCCAACCCAACTCCTTGTTGGCCGATTCCGGCCGAGGACAGGGCGGTAGTTGGGGCGATTACAACAATGATGGCCAACTGGACCTTTTCGTGGCCAATTTCGAGGGCGTCAACCGTTTGTTCCGCAACGATGGAGATTTCAATTTCACGGAAGTCACACCGAGTGGTCTGTCTCCAGCCCTTTCAACCCAGAGCGGTGTTTGGGGAGACTACGACAATGACGGTGATCTGGACCTCTTTGTGACCTACATGACCGGCCCAAACCAATTATGGCGCAATGACGGCAATGATCAGTTCACGAACATGGCCGAAGGTGCCCTTGCAGACGAAGGCCCAAGTATTGCCGCTGGCTGGTCCGATTTCGATCTTGATGGTGATCTTGATCTTTTTGTCGGAAACCACGGGGCTAACAATCTTCTTCTGGAAAATAATCTGGCCAATGGAAATCACTGGTTGGGGGTTAAACTTGTAGGCACTCGCTCAAACACTTCGGCTATCGGAGCCAGGGTGCTCTTGATTACCAACAACGGTACTCAATACCGCGAGCTAGGGAGCAATCACGCTTTCTGGAGTCAACCAAACCTGGACCTCCATTTCGGACTGGCTGACCAACAAAGCGTGAACAAAATCGAAGTCCGCTGGCCATCAGGTCAGACGTCGATCCATATGGTCGCTGATGTCGATGAAACCATAACCCTAACCGAACCCAACGATTGGACCGACATCGCCACCGGAACACCACTAGCTTCTGTCTTCACGGGGAGTGCGATTGCTTGGGGTGACTTCGACAGTGATGGCGATGACGATGCCTATGTCGTAGGGGTTGGCATCAACAGCTTGAACGCCTTATTCGTGAATGATGGTGAAGGTGGCTTCATTGAGTGCACTCCTACTCTGTTGGCTGACCCCGGCGCTGGCATGGATGCGACTTGGGGTGATTTCGACAACGACGGCGACTTGGATCTCTTCCTGGCGAATTATGATTCCGAGAACCGACTCTTTGAGAATTTAGGATCAGGATCCGGTTGCTGGAATTTTGCAGACGTAGTGGATGCAGAGATCAACAACACCGGCAGCACGGTTGCCGCAGTCTGGGTCGATTACGACCACAACGGGAGTCTTGATCTTTACGTATCCAACAACGACAGCAACAACCAACTTCTCCTTCAAACTGAATCCGGTTGGCAGGAGGCCGGTATCTCGGACATTACAAACCTGGGCCCTTCGCAGGGTTGTGCTTGGGTGGATTTCGATATGGACTTTGATGAAGACCTCTTTCTGTCCTTTGAAGGAGAGGTGGATATTCTGTTTGAGCAGATCAGTCCGACGGAATTCCATCCCATCATAATGCCAAGTGATCTCTCGGGACAGGGTTGTTCCTGGGCTGACTACGACAACGACGGGGACATGGACATCTACACAACAGCATGGGGTCCGGGTAATACCTTGTGGCGCAATGATGGAGACGGTTTGTTCACCCCTGTCGTATCTCTGCTGTTGGAGAATTACCGAAATGGCCAAGCTGGAGTCTGGGGAGACTACGACAACGATGGTTTCGTAGATCTTTATTTGGCCAACTACAACTCTACAAATCGGTTGTTCCGCAACGAAGGGGGCACCGGTGGATTTACCCTCGTTCAAAACAACTTGCTACAGGATGACTCCAACAGTATTGGGGCGGCCTGGAGCGATATTGAGGGCGATGGGGACCTCGACATCTATGTGAACAACTACGATGGAGACAATCGACTGTACCGAAATGAGTTGGACAATGGGAACTCTTGGCTGGAAGTGCGGCTGGAGGTATATGCACCGGGGAGCCAAAGCAATGGTGCTGCCATTGGTGCACTGATACGGGTTGATGCAGATGATTTGGTCATGTGGCGGCGCGTTTCCGGTGGCTCCGGTTATTCGAGCCAAAGCTCTTTAACCCAACATTTTGGGCTGGGATATGCGACCATGGTGGACCGGGTCACTGTTTTCTGGCCCTTTGACTTCTATAACGGCGCCCACAATATAACGGTGTTCGAAAACATTTTACCGGGCCAGATATTCACGGTTGATGAACACGTTAGTGGAACAGACAATCTGGAATCACCATTAGCATTCAGGTTGCGGCCATGCTATCCCAACCCGTTCAACCCCATGACGACTATCAGTTATGATTTGCCTCAGGAATCAAGAGTTGATCTGGCAATATATGATGTGACGGGACGATTGGTCACGCGACTTAGGTCAGGGGAAGTTGAATCCGCTGGTCTACACGATGTCGTGTGGCGAGGTCAGGATCATCGAGGTCGGATTGTGGCTTCGGGCGTGTACTTGTACCGCTTGCAAGCTGGCGGAAACAGCGAAACCCGAAGAATGGTATTGATGAAATGATATGGCCATATGTCCTCGAATTGGGCCAAAAAATTTGAGGCCAAGCCGTATCCGGCCCTGGTTCGTTCCCCAGAAAGGTGGGGCCGGATGCGGTATTTGGTCTCAGAAACGGCCCAAGCGGAAAATTTTGGGCAACCGTTGGCATTTACAATAAAAACCTTTTACCGCAAGCGGGGAGAGCTCACCGGCGGCCGAATTCAACGAAGCCCACAAGGGTGATCACCACGGTGCCCAATTCTCTGAATGTCTAATCTGGCAGGAAGAAGGTGCTGTCGACTGCGGAACCGGCTTGGGTGCCGTTTTCTTTCGGGCTACCGGCTTGGGTGCCCGTCGGACTGCGGGTGCCGAAGCTCTTGTTTGCCCAGTACCCAGGATCCGCTTAAGCTCTACAGCCTGGGAGGCCAGCTCCTGGGCCGCCGTCGCCGACTGTTCGGCACTGGCGGTATTGGCCTGGATATCTTGATCGGTGCTGATGACCTTGTCGTTCAATTCTTGAATTACCTTGACCTGACCGTTGACAGTTTTGGCCACACTCTTGATCAGGGTATTTACCTGCCCGGAAACACTGTTGATCTCCTCCAGATATGTGGCCACCTCGGCGTTGACCTGAACGCCGGTTTGGGTGTTCCGAGTGGATTCTTCGATCAATTCCGTGGTGTTGCGCGCGGCTTCGGCACTGCGTTGGGCCAGGTTTCGCACTTCCTCGGTCACCACGGCAAACCCCTTGCCGGCGTCACCTGCACGAGCGGCCTCCACCGCAGCGTTCAAGGCCAATAGGTTGGTCTGGAAAGCAATTTCATCAATGGTCTTGGACATGCGATCCATGGCCTGGACGCCACCCTCGGCCCGCGACAAGTTGCTGGTAGCATTTCCTGGACAAGCAGGCCACAGAAACCGACAAAAGCTGATGCGAGGACCGAACCCGGAAACTGGATGGGCCAGGATTTCCCTGCTGATTGTTTTCCTGATGACATTTCCAACTCCCTCGTCTCAAAAGCCATATGCCTGAAATTCCCCCAGGCTTTTGCCAATTCCGGAAATTGTGAGCATGCCAGTGGGGCGAATGATGAAATCACAGTTCCGGATTCCTCCCCGCGGAACCATTCTTCGGCAGGTCAATTGCCATATCCTATCATTTGTATTATATTTCCAACTCCACGATCGGGAACCAGCCCGACAGCGACGAACAACAGGACCTGACTGCTTCAACAAAGTAGTTTTTCAGAAACATCTTCTGAATTTCATTTTGGTTTATTCGCATGGTCACGTCGCTTTTCTGAATCTCTCTTTCCCTTCACTGTTGTATGGGTCAGATCGTAAGGCCGTTACGTGCAGGCGTCTGTCTGTGTGCATATCGGTGGAGACTATCTTTTATGATCACATTGAAATCTATTTAGCCAACTGGTTTTGACCAGTTTGGCCTCCATGAGTCCATCCTCCGCGGTATCAAAGCCCTGGGTTTTGAATCACCCCGACCGATCCAAACCGAAACAATCCCTGCGGGGCTCGACCGCCGCGATGTTCTGGGCCTGGCCCAGACCGGCACAGGCAAGACGGCGGCTTTTGCGCTGCCTTTGCTGGACCGCCTGGTCAGAAACCGAGGCTTCGGTCCCCGTGTTCTGATTCTGGCTCCCACCCGGGAACTGGCCACCCAGATTGCCGCCGAAATCCACACCCTGGCCCGATTCACCCATCTGAAGATGGTCACCATTTATGGTGGTGTTTCGGTTTACAACCAGGTGAGGGTCCTGCGAGATAATCCGGAGATCGTTGTGGGTTGCCCGGGCCGGGTGCTGGACCTTCTCCAACAGAAGAAGCTACTTCTGGACAAGGTCGAAACCCTGGTGCTCGACGAAGCCGACCATATGTTCGACATGGGCTTTCTGCCGGACATCCGCAAAATCCTGGCAGCTTTGCCCGACCATCGGCAGAACCTTTTGTTCTCGGCCACCATGCCGGGTGAAATCCGATCCCTGGCAGACAGGCTGCTGAACAATCCCCACGTTGTCGAGCTGGCCGACGCCGCCCCGGCAGCCACCATCGACCACGCGCTGGTGATGGTTTCGGAACGTCGCAAACGTGATTTGCTTGAACACGTTCTGACAGGCAAAGACTGCGATTCGGCCATTGTTTTCACCCGGACAAAACATCGGGCCCGGCGTCTGGCCCAGCAACTCGCCAAGGCGGGACACAAGGCGGTAGGGATTCAGGGAAACCTCTCCCAGTCCAAACGTGATCAGGCCATGCGTGGCTTCCGCTCTCGTCGTTTCAATATTCTGGTGGCGACCGATATTGTCGCCCGGGGCATTGATGTCAGTGGTGTTTCCCATGTGATCAATTACGATGTGCCGAACACACCCGAGGCGTACACCCACCGCATTGGCCGCACCGGTCGTGCGGAAATGGAAGGCATCGCCTGCACCTTTGTGACCGGCAATGATTACAAATGGCTTCGCGCCACCGAGCGGATGATCGGTTCGCCGATTCAACGCCACCTGGTAGCAGGTTTTGAAGGGGACCCCGAGGTGGTCTCCGGTTCTCAACAAGGTGGGCGCCGGACTCCGCGGAGTGCTGGATCTGGCGGCCAGCAAGGGCGTCGGCCCGGTAAGGGCCACGGCGCAGGTCAGCAACCGGAAAGTCGCAGTCATCCTTCGAACCGCAGGCGTCGGCGTCGGCGCACCGGTTAAGCGGCAAGGAATTGCAAAAAAGGAAACCGGGTCGCATTCAGTCATGATCAACCTGACCAACATATCGAAACGTTATGGACGTCAGATCCTCTTTGTGGAGACGTCCTTCCAGCTCAATCCAGGTGAGAAGGTCGGTCTGGTCGGTCCCAATGGGTCCGGCAAGACTACCGTTTTTCGGCTCATTGTGGCAGAAGAGGGGCCTGACGATGGCTCGGTTTCGGTTCCGAAGCGCACCACCATAGGGTACTTCCGGCAGGACATATCCGAGATGTCCGGTCGCTCGGTTTTGGACGAAGCCATCGCCGGCAGTGGCAATCTGGGTGAGCTTCACCACGAACTTCAGGATCTGGAATTGGCCATGGGCGATCCGGATCGTGCCGATGATATGGACAAAATCCTGGAACGATTTGGTGAAGTTCTGGATGCCTACCAAAGCCAGGGTGGCTACGACCTGGAAGCCAAAGCGCGCATGGTCCTTGAAGGATTGGGATTCACGGCCGATCAGGTTGCCGCAGATGCCGGCGAACTCTCCGGCGGCTGGAAAATGCGCATCGGCATGGCACGGGTTCTGCTCGCCCGTCCCGATGTTTTACTCATGGATGAGCCTACCAACCACCTGGACATCGAGTCCATTCTCTGGCTGGAGAAATTCATCAAGGACTACCAGGGTGCCGTCCTGCTCACCTGTCATGATAAAGACTTCATGAATCGGGTGGTCAGCCGTATCGTCGACATCGACGGCGGTGATTTCATTTCCTACACCGGTGATTACGATCATTACCTCCGCCAACGGGCGGTTGCCGAAGCCAACCGTGAAGCCTCATATGCACGCCAACAGGCCATGCTG
This sequence comes from Candidatus Krumholzibacteriota bacterium, assembly GCA_024275485.1. GTDB lineage: Bacteria > Krumholzibacteriota > Krumholzibacteriia > LZORAL124-64-63 > LZORAL124-64-63 > LZORAL124-64-63. Next base: position 24,254 of record JAJRZA010000097.1, read on the forward strand.
GCCAAGGAACGTCGTTTTGTGGAGCGTTTTGCTTCCCATGTGGCCAAGGCCGCCCAGGTGCAGAGCCGGGTCAAGAAGCTTGAGAAAATTGAACTGGTGGAGCCTCCGCGGCGGCGCAAGATTGTGGAGTTTCAATACGCCGCGCCTCCCCGTTCGGGTGATGATGTGGTCGAGTTGCAGGGTATTTCCAAAGCCTACGGCTCTCATGTCGTTTACGACGACTTCAACCTGAAAATCCGCCGACTCGAACGTTGGTGTGTTCTGGGGCGCAATGGAGCCGGTAAAACAACCTTGTTGAAACTGGTTGCGGAAAAACTGGTGCCGGATGCCGGAACGGTGAAGCTGGGGGCCAACCTCAAGATTGGCTATTTTGCCCAGCAATCCCTGGAACAACTGGACCCTGATCTCACGGTTTTTGATCAGCTTCAAATGGCATATCCCACCGAAGGCAGGGGCGTGTTGTGCAATTTGTTGGGCGCGTTCCAGTTCTGCGGCGACGACATCGACAAGCGCACCCGCTCGCTTTCCGGTGGTGAAAAATCACGCCTGGTTCTGGCCCGGATGCTTTTCGATCCGCCGAACTTTCTCATCCTCGATGAACCCACCAACCATCTCGATTTGGAGACCAAGGAAATGCTGGTCACCGCCCTGAAAGACTTTGAAGGCACCATGCTCTTTGTCAGCCATGATCGTACTTTTCTGAGGGGTTTGAGCAACCGGGTTCTGGAGTTGCGGCCAGGCGATGAGGCTATGGGTTTGGCTCCGGAGTCGCCTTTGGTTTATGAAGGAACCTACAGCGAATTTGTGAGGCGCACCGGAGGTGAAGCGGCGGGAGTGCATCGGTAAGTCTCTCTGTTTGGCTGAAATGCATGAATGATATTGAAATTTCAAAATTTTCGTGGTATGATAAAAGGTGCAGGATATTGGGTTGAAGTTTTGGTCACCATCTGAGGAGGACTGATAATGTTGCGCCAATTGTTGCGCCAATCATCCAGCCAATCATCCAGCAATCCATTTAGCCAGCTCACAATCCACCTTTTTATTTTTGTTGCGGGGGCAACCATGGCCAATGCCGAGGTGGTGGTCAATTACATCGGGGATCTGGAATCCTATCCTACCATTGAGCACCATACCACCGCTGACGGGTTTTACGGTAACCTTGGACAACCCGGGGGCGTGGTCACCAGCGAGGAGGCTTATTCCAATCTTGGCATAGCTACTACTTTCGATCCGATGGCTGGCGATGCCGTGTGCGATGTTGGATTCACCATAGAGGCTCTGCACATGGTGCTTGTAAAATTCAATTCCGAACCGGCAACGATTTACCCCAACCTGGCCATTGGAAATGCTTTTTTGCGGGAAGATTACCCGCCCGAAGCAAGTTGTTTTTGGCCAACTCCTTGTCCACCTGGTAGTTATAATTATTTTCGTAATTGTTACAGCGAGGCCACGATAACTCTGGATACTCCTGGATATTACGAAATTGTCTTCACCGGGGACTTTTCGGATTGTGGATGCATCTATACAAATTATACCCACACCATTGCCAGTTGGATATTTTACATGGATGGGAACATCCGATTCGTCACGGACGACAATTCATCCCATTGCCCGGATCATTTTGCCAGCACCTATTTTTCCGGGGCATGCATCTGGAGGGAGTTTGACGCTCCAGGCAACATCCTCTATTGGGCGGAAGTTACCTGTTGCGATATGCCGGTCGCCACCGAGGCTCTCAGTTGGGACGCATTAAAAAGTATCTATCGGTAGAAAAGCCACCAAGACTAAATCACATGTATGTCCATTTTTCGGAAGCCGTTGAAGGTGGTGGGTAGTATACTGCTGTTCGCCGGTGCCACCGAAGAAGGAATTTGCCTGTTGGACTTGGAAACTGAAAATTCCGGGTAAAATTGAGCCCACACCGAAAACGTGGGCTTTTTTCCTTCCAAAACAGGAAATACCAACCACAGATTGCCAAATTCGGTCTTCCGCCATATTATTGAGCCCAACAAATCAAAGTCTAGACACGAGCGGCCCACAGGTTGGCCGCCAGAAAAGCCGCCGCGATTTCTTGCATGCCTCTCGGTTCAGTCCATCCTGAGCTATATCCGAGATCAAGCTGCCGCAGATCCCGGAGTAACGAAACAGGAATTCCATGTCCGAGACAACCTTCAAAGAACTAGGTCTGAGCAAACCCGTTTTGCGCGCCCTCGACGATTGTGGCTACCGCCAGCCCACCCCCATCCAGGAATTGGCCATCCCCATTGTTCGCGATGGGCACGACCTCATCGCCAGCGCTCAAACCGGCACCGGCAAGACCGCCGCTTTTACCTTGCCGATCATCGATGACATCAGCACCCGGGAATCCGGCCAGGGCGATGCACCCCTGGTTTTGATACTGACTCCGACCCGGGAGTTGGCACTGCAAATCGATGAGAACATCCAAGAGTACGGGCGCTACGCCGAGACCCGCACCTGCGTTGTCCTTGGTGGCGTTTCTTCCAGCCCCCAGATCAGGGCCCTGCGCCGTGGGGTGGACTTTGTAATCGCTACTCCCGGCCGCCTGATCGACCTGATCGAACAGGGTGAGGTTGTACTCGACGAAGTGGAATTCCTGATTCTGGACGAAGCCGACCGCATGCTCGACATGGGATTTGTGCACGATGTTCGCTGGATTGCCGACCGGGTGCCCCGGCCTCGCCAGACACTGCTGTTTTCGGCCACCATGTCGGCAGCGGTGCGCAGCCTGGCGTCGACCATGCAAACCGATGCCCAGAGTGTCGCGGTAGCACCACCGGCCACCGTGGCGGACAACATCGAACAGCAGGTGATGTTTGTGGAAAAGGAATACAAGAACCAACTGCTGCTGCACCTGTTGCAAGGTGATATCAGTGGACGGGCACTGGTTTTCGCGGGAAAAAAAGCCACCGCTTCCCTGGTGGCGCGATTCCTCGAGCGCAGTGGCATCAGCGCCGAAGCCATCCACTCGAACAAAACCCAGAGCCAGCGTCAGAAAGCCCTGGAAGCCTTTACCAGTGGCAAGGCTCGTGTGCTGGTAGCAACGGATATCGTGGCACGCGGCATCGACGTCGAAGGCATCTCCCACGTTATCAACTATGAACTTCCCGAAGATTCGGAAAATTACGTTCATCGCATTGGCAGAACAGCTCGGGCAGGTGCCAAGGGTGTGGCCCTGGCGCTGTGTTCGGTGGATGATATATCGTATTTGAGGGGCGTTGAGCGACTAATCAAAATGGAAATGGAAATAATGGAAAATCAGCCCTGGCATTCAGAAATGGTTGCGGGTTGTCTGGTGAACGCCAACAGGGCGGCCAAGAAGCGGGCCCGGGCAGGTCGGGGACGGGGTTCGGGATCCAAGTGGGCCCGGTGATTTTATCTGGTTTATCGACATCCCTCAGGCCCGCTGGATGGCCTGAATCATCTGATCCAATTGCTGCAAAAACAATGACCGGTCTTTCTGGGCAAACGGAGGCGGCCCTCCCATCATGATTCCCTGCTCCCGCAATTGGGTCAACAGATGCCTCGTGGCCAGTGAATCGCCGACATTTTCGGGAGTGAAGGGTTTGCCTTTGTGACCGAGAACCCGGGAGCCCTTGTCAAGGCAGCGAGCGGCCAGGGGGATGTCGCCGGTGATGACGATGTCGTCGGGTCCCGCCTCATCCACAATCCAATCGTCGGCCTCATTCAACCCTTTCTCAACCACCACAAGTTTGACCGATTCGCCGGTTGGAAAGCGCATGTAGTTGTTGGCCACCAGGGTCACGGACAGACCGTAACGACTGGCGACTTTGTAGACTTCATTCTTGACGGGACAGGCGTCGGCATCGATGTAGATATGGAGCATTTCATCCTCTGCTGGGTCTCGATTTTCGTTCCAGCGACAGTGTACTTTATTGATGGCTTGATGTCCACCAATGCAAGGTTATCAACTCCTCGATTTCATTGGCGGTAAATCAGAATGGCCCTAGATTAGCACCGCTGATCTATTCACTGGTTCATGGCGGAATCGATTGAGCCAATACCAGGGAGCTGCCTGCAAACCTGGCGTCTCCCGTCTTCAGGAGGAAAACCTTTGCAGACTCCCTCATTTTTCAATGATGCGCCAACCATCGAAATGATTGATCCCCTGGCGAATTTCCTGGGCGCGGTCACCGATGGCCACATCACCTACAGCTATGTCGATGCCGTGAAACTGGCCGGGCATTCCTGTCCCACCGTTGCCGGCGCCTACCTGATGACCAAGCTGGCCCTGGCACATCTTTACGGCGAAGAAACACCTGTGCGGGGAAACATCCAGGTTGAAATGAGCGATGCTGTGGATGACGGAGTGACCGGCGTGATCGGCAATGTGATCGGCCTGATGACCGGAGCTGCCGGATCGGGTGGTTTCAAGGGAATTGGCGGCAAATTCAATCGTGCGGGATTGCTGAAATTCGGCTCCGGAAAATCCCACACGGTGCAGTTCACAAGGATGGACAATGAGCAGACAATCGGGGCAAGTTTTGATGCTTCGGCAGTGCCGCCCGGAGCCGAGCAAATGCCGATGATGCAAAAGCTCATGAGTGGTGGCGGCAGCCCGGAAGACGTGGTTAAATTTGGCAAGTTGTGGCAAACAAGGGTCGCGACCATAATGACTTCGCCCGAATTGTGGGAGCGTATGGTTGTGCTTGGCTGAGCTTGATCACCGATAGCGGGAGTAACCATGAAGTTGTTTTTTCTTCTCCTTGCGCTGGCCATTTCACCATTCCAGGCCGACAGCCGAAGTGGAAAGGCCTGCCGGGGCGCAAATTCTGGACGCCAAGGGCGGCTTCCTGGTTACAGGTTTGATCGACTGCTTTGCTGCCCTGAACCACCAGGGGCAGGCCAATGCCTTCCTCGCCATGGGCGTCACCTCCATCCTTGGGGTTGAGAGCACGCGGCGTGGGCCTCTGGACCGGGACTCGGACCCTTCGCCTCACATCTTCCTGTTGGGTGAGGTCGGGTACGAGGCCGCGCCTCTGGCTGAGCTGCTGGACGAGATTGAACATGAAAAGGCCAAAGGCGCCGATGTCTTGCTGGCCATGTACCGCATCGACCCGGATCAAATGCTTCCCGAACTTGCCGCCGATACGAAAGCCGTTCAGGCTTACGGCGTAAAAATTGCAGCCGGCGGCGCTGCGCTCATTCCAACCCTGAGTCTGGATTATCTGGATCGACCAGGCCACGCCAATCCCTGGGAGGAACCGGTGGCGGCCATCCTCGATGCGCGCGATATCCATTGGCCGGCCGATCCCACCACCGGGGAACATGCCTATTCCGGTGACAAAGCGGCCGCCTACCGCACCATTGCCCAGGCGGAGATGACCCTGGACGCCAACTACTTCCAGGCCGGTTGTCGGTATCTGGCCGGCAGTGGTGCCGATGTCTGGGGGACCATGCCCGGCATTTCCCTGCACCATGAGCTGGCGGCTCTGGTGGAAGTGGGGCACAGCCCCGTCAGGCCCTGGCCGCGGCCACCAGCAATCCCGCAGGAGTATTTAGCTGGAACGACATAGGGTCCATCACGGTGGGCAAGCAAGCAGACCTGGTTGTCCTGGCTGCCGACCCAAGGCAGGATATTCAAAACCTGGGTTCCATCACCCAGACAGTGCTGAAAGGTGTGGTGCTGGAACGGGGGGACCTTCTGGTGCCAACTCGCCCCTGCGGGTGGCGCGTCGTCTGGCCAAATTTGCCAGTTGGGGCTACGTGGTGGTGGCCAGTCAGTATCGTGGCAACATGGGTGGTGAAGGGCAGGAAGAATTTGGCGGAGCCGATGTTCACGAGGTCTTGAACCTGATCCCGTTGCTGGAATCCCTGCCGGGTGAGGTGGACGCAAGTCGCATCGGCATGATTGGTTTCAGTCGTGGAGGCTTATGGGCAGATCCGCAGTTGGCTGGGCAGGTATGTCAAGGATCTGGAGCCGCACGGGGATTGAAACAAAGGGCGGATCCCGTTGGACCCGCCCTTTGTTATTCAGCTGCTGATTTTATCAACTACATGGCATCAATAATACCATTGAGGGAAGCGCTGGGCCGCATGGCCTTTTCGGTCAGGGCATCATTGGTATCAAAGTACCCGCCAATATCCATGGGGCTACCCTGGGCGGCCAACAGTTCGCTGGTGATCTTCTCTTCATTGTCCTTCAGTTTGGCTGCGATGGGACCAAAGCGGGACTTCAAATCAGCATCCTTGTCCTGATTGGCCATGGCCTCGGCCCAGTACAGGGCCAGGTAAAAGGAACTGCCACGGTTGTCGATCTCGTTGACCTTGCGCGAGGGGTTGCGCTCGTTCTCCAGATAAACACCCACGGCCTCGTCCAGGGTTTCGGCCAGCAGAGCTGCCTTGGCATTGCCCGTATTGGCGGCGATCATTTCAAATGCGGGCACCAGGGCGCAGTACTCACCCAGGGAGTCCCAGCGCAGATGACCTTCCTTCAGGAACTGCGCCACGTGCTTGGGAGCCGATCCGCCGGCGCCGGTTTCGAACAGCCCGCCACCATTCAGCAACGGAACGATGGACAACATCCGGGCGCTGGTGCCAAGCTCGAGGATGGGGAACAGGTCGGTCAGGTAATCTCTCAGCACGTTGCCGGTCACCGCGATTGTATCTTCACCCTTGCGCACGCGCTCAAGGGTAAAGGTCATGGCTTCCACCGGAGTCATGATCCGGATATCCACGCCTTCGGTGTTGTGTTCGGGCAAATACAGATTCACTTTTTTGATGATCTCGGTGTCGTGACCGCGTGCGGGATCAAGCCAGAAAATGGCCGGGGCTCCCGTGGCCCGGGCCCGGGTAACACCCAGCTTCACCCAATCGCGGATGGGCGCGTCCTTGGCCTGACACATGCGGAAGATGTCACCGGTTTGTACGGCCTGCTTCAGCAGGGTCTCACCGGCAGTGTTGACCACGCGGATGATGCCATCACCCTGGGCCATGAAGGTTTTGTCATGGGATCCGTACTCTTCGGCTTTTTGGGCCATCAGACCGACATTGGCCACGCTGCCCATGGTCGAAGGATCGAACTGGCCGTTGCGCTGACAGTCGACGATGCACTCCTGGTACATGGTGGCGTAGCAGCGATCCGGAACCATGGCGATGGTATCCTGCAGCTCGTCGTCGTTGTTCCACATGCGGCCGCCGTCGCGCACCACGTTGGGCATGCTGGCGTCGACGATGATGTTGTTGGGCACGTGCAGGTTGGTGATACCCTTGCGTGAGTCGACCATGGCCAAAGGCGGCATGGTTTCGTACACGGCGTTGATGTCGGCTTCGATCTAGGATTTTTTAGCGGCAGGCAATTGGTCGAGTTTTTCGAGCACCCCTGCAAGGCCGTTGTCCACGTTGGCGCCGATCTCCTTCAGGGTCGCGGCGTGCTTGTCCAGGGCCGCGGCGTAGTAAACCGAAACACAGTGACCGAACATGACGGGATCCGAGATCTTCATCATGGTCGCTTTCAGGTGCAGACTGAGCAGCACTCCGTCGTTCTTGGCCTCGGCAATGGTCTTGGCATAGAAGGCACGTAGCGCAGCAACGTTCATCACCGAAGTATCGATAACTTCACCTTCCAGTAAAGCCACGCTTTTCTTCAAGACAGTGGTCTGGCCGCCGGTAGCCACAAATTCAATGCGCACATCGTCGGGCTTTTCCATGGTTGTCGAATTTTCGGTGCCGAAGAAATCCTTCTCCTGCATGTGGGCCACCCGGGCCTTGGAACCTGACTCGGGCCAGTCCTTCATCATGCGATGGGGATTTTTCTGGGCATTTTTCTTCACTGAAACCGCAGACCGACGGTCGGCGTTTCCTTCGCGCAACACCGGATTGACGGCAGAACCGAGCACCTTGGCAAAACGAGCCTGCAGGACTTTTTCAGCGTCGTTTCGGGCTTCTTCAGGATAGTTGGGGATGTCGTAGCCGTGGTCCTGCAACTCGGCAATGGCTGCCTGGAGCTGGGGAATGGAGGCGCTGATGTTGGGCAGCTTCAGGATATTGGCCTCCGGAGTCTTGACCAGCCTGCCGAGCATGGCCAGATTGTCGTCGATTTTCTGGTCGTCGGTGAGGTTGTCCGGGAAGTTGGCAATGATGCGTCCGGCGAGTGAAATATCGCTGGTTTCGATCTCGACGCCCGTGCCTTTGGCGAATCCCTGAACGATAGGCAGCAGAGAGTAGGTGGCCAGTGCAGGCGCTTCATCAATTTTCGTCCAGATGATTTTGGAGGATCCCATTTTGTTCCCTAGTCGTTGCAGAACATGACGATCGGGCCGGTCGGAATGACCAGTCGCAAGCGTACGAACTATATACTATGCAACAACGATTATATGGAGGCCGCTGATAGTCAACCCCGAGGATTGAAAACTCTGTTCAACAGGTCATCCAAAGTATGATTTGACGGATCCAGAGGCAGGGGCAGCCACTGGGAGTTGGGCGCCACCGGCATCAATCTGCGGGGACCGCCCAATAAAATGGAAAATGTCTTCAATGTAGGACTTGATTAGCTGCCTAGGTGTCGGGTAAATGATTGGTAAATGGCAACATATCAACAGGTTGTGTTCAAGACGGTGTTTTTGGCCCCTCCTTTGCAATTGAAGGGATAGGCTCCGCTCCTATTGAGTGGAATACAAAGGAGGCCAATCATGAAAACCTTGAAAATGACTTTTTTGGGACTCTGTACTCTCGCCTTTTTTATCATCCCGATTGACGCCCTTGCCGGGTGGTCCAATGTTCGGCTCCGGGTCGTAATCCAGATTCCCCAGATCGGTGTGAACGTGTATTCCTCCGGTTGGCGTGGTACACATTCCAGTTCTTATGGGAGCTATCGACGGGAAATCCACCGCGTGACAAAGTGGGATCGCCGGGTGGCAGGAAAGTTGTCGCGGTACACCGGGATTTCCCGGCACAGCCTTCTTGAATATCGTTCCAGGGGATACACCTGGGTGGAAATCGGACGCTGGTTGGATGTACCCAGAAAGTTGTTGAGGAAGGCCTTGAAGAATAACCGAGACGTTCGCTGTGCCGTGCCACCGCGAAGACATTCCACCAGGACAATAATAATCAGATAACAAATTCAATCGGGACCGGGCCGGCATTGGTCCGGCCCAATTTTTTTATTCCCACTCCTAATATTTGGGAGTTGCCCCAGTGCTGGAATCGATTTCATCCCCCGGCATGGGAGGGTGTCGTTTCAGCCGAAAAGTCGCCCAAACCGGAAAATGATCCGAAGGGTATCGACCGTCCTTTTGAATTCTTTCGATGCCCGCGTCGATCCCCTCAAAAACAGCCGAGGTCAGGATCCAGTCAATGCGCCCTCGGCCGGCTTTGCCGGTGAATCCGTGAAAAGTCCCTTCGCCTTGCATGCGCTGCTCCCTTGAAGCGAAGAACCAGGAATCACGCAATGCCATATCCGCCAGGTAACCATCTTCGGCGAGGATGCGATATGGCGGACTGTCACTCGTGGTGGGCGCGTTGAAGTCGCCCATCAGTATGACCGGATACTCGCCGGCAAGCATGGCCATGCGTTTTTGCAGCAGCAATGCCCCTTCGCGGCGAGCTTCTTCCCCCACGTGATCCATATGCGTGTTGAAAACAAAGATGGTGTCGGGGTTGCACCACCGGTCCCTGAGTTTCACCCAGGTGACGATGCGTGGGCAGGCGGCGTCCCAACCTTTGCTGCCGGGAACATCGGGCGTTTCGCTGAGCCAGAAGAAACCCTGATCCAACAAATGGTAACGATCGTGACGGGTGAAGATGAGGCACATCTCGCCGGCCTGAACCCCGTCATCGCGACCTACCCCCGTGATCCGGTAACCGTAGAAGGCTTCGTTCAGTTCAACACCCTGATCCCAAAGACATTCCTGCACGCCAAAGATGGCCGGCTTGTGGTCACGAATGGCCCGGCGGACCAGATATCGACGATGGTCCCAGCTGATATCCCCGTCGTTGGCGCCGGCGTACCTGATGTTGAAGCTCATCACAGTGGTGTCCACAGGCTTATCGCCGGCAGGGGCGGCGAGGGCCAAGGTGGCCGTCAGCAAAAGTGCGACAGCGGTGATTCGAAGGATGATTTTTTTTGCCTGCATTCTGCCGCCTGGGGATAGAGAAAAAGTTGCAGTCAAGATAATAAAAACCCAGCCGGCTGGAAAACCATCTGGACAGGAAAGCCGGGGTTTGCATCCAGGGGTCTGGCTTGTTAAACTCGCTCCAGCCAAATCCCTTTGACCAGGAGTCACCATGCCCGCCAACACCACAGCATCAGTACTTCAGCGTTTGCCGGCGAACCTGGTCATTTTTCTGACAGGATTCACTTGTCTGCTTTACGAAGTCAGTTGGAACCGACTGCTCTCCTTGGTTTTGGGTGCCACGGTGACCGCATCGACGGTGGTTTTGGCCACTTTCATGGCTGGATTTGGCACCGGCGCCTTCTTTTGGGGCAAAGTGGCGGACAAAAGATCTGCAGTGGGGCCTCTGCTGGCCGCTTTGCTGGCCGCCGTTGGCCTATTCAGCGGAGTCAACTACGTGATGCTCACCAGGGTCGTCCCTGCAGTCTACGCAGGGATGACCGCCGGTGGTGCAAGCCTGGCAGCAGTGGATTCTGTGGTTTTTCTGTTGGCGGCGGCGCTCCTGTTCATTCCCGCCTTTTTCATGGGTGGGGTTTGTCCTCTGGTCAGCAAGTTGGCGGTGTCCTCGGAAGAAGGTATGGCGCAAATTCTCGGCAGGCTTTACGCCGTGGAAACCTTGGGCAGCACCCTGGGTGGCTTGCTGACTGGTTTTTTTCTGCTGGGCACACTCGGGCAACAGGGAACCATCATGGCGGCCGCAACGGTGAACTTATTGCTGGCTGGCTGGCTGGCTTTGGACCCGACTTTCCGCTTGCGGGCCGCAGGCCCCACAGCACCCGAGGAAGGGAAAATTTCCGCTCCCGCACCAAACCCCGTGCAACACTCCGCCTTGTTGGGTGCATTCATCTGCGGACTGTCGGTCCTCGCCCTGCAGATCCTTTGGATGCGCATGTTTCGCATCTACCTGACCAACACCAGTTATACTTTTGCCCTGGTCTCTTCGGTGGCGATTATGGGACTGTTTGCCGGAAGTGCCTTGTATGGTCGCCGACCCGAGACAGGAAAAGATCCTCGCTGGTCCATGTTCAAAGCGGTTCTAGGTGTAATGTTGAGCACCGGGGCCGGGTTGGTTTTGCTGATCAATTTGCCGGAGCTGTTGATGTTCCCCTTCACTTCGATAATGGGCAGTCCATTGGCGCGAGCCCTTGTTCTGCCTTTTGTGGCAGCCCTCCTGATCATTTTTCCTCCTTCGGTATTCTCCGGATATGCCTTCCCCCTGGCCTGTCGTATGTACGCCGGTGGGGTAGACAACGTCAGCCGCGATGTTGGGCTGGTGCTGATGGTCAATACTCTCGGAGCGGTTTTGGGTCCCTTGGCGGCGGCTTTTGTATTGTTGCCGCTGCTGGGCGCCACCATGTCGATTGTCTTGATTATGGCTCTGCTTGGCGCCGCGGCCTTGGTTCTGCTTCGTTGGCGAGGGACCGTCAAGGGCGGAGAGTATTACCGCAACTTTCTGTACGCGGGAGTTGTCGGGTTGCTGTTGGTGGTTGTTCTATCACCGGATTGGCGGATTCTGCCCCCGTCATTCAGACGCTTTGACCGTGAGATTTTGTATTACCGTGAGTCGGTGGAAGGCACTTTGACCGTGGGGCGTGACCGCGATACCCGCGCCCGCAGCAAGTACACCTACGTGAACAACAGTGCGGTGATCGGGTCAACCTACGATGCCGTCAAGGTCGTCAAAATGGTGGGGCATTTTCCTTTCCTGCTGGGTCTTGAAGCCCGCCAGGTGCTGGTGATCGGATTTGGTATCGGAGTGACGACTTCGGCCATTGCCTCCCACCCGGAAGTGGAGTCCATCGAATGCGTGGAGCTGGTTCCCGGCTTGCGCGAGGCCGCCAAATATTACCGGGATATGAACCACGGCATCGTGGATGACCCACGGCTGAAAATCATACCCGGCGACGGCCGTCATTATCTTCAGACATCACCTCGCAAATATGACCTGATATCCTGCGATCCCACCCACCCTATTCTGGGGTCGGGCAGTCTTTACACCGCCGATTATTTTCAACAATGCCGTGATCACCTTAATCCCGGCGGCATGGTCAGCCAGTATTTGCCCTTGCACAAACTTCGTCCGGAAGAATTCCTGGGAATCATCAAGACTTTTGAATCGGTGTTTCCACACAGTACTGTTTGGCTGGGGCATTACCACGCGGTCCTGCTGGGCGGCGTCGATCCTTTGCAGATCCAGTTCCAGCAATGGGATGATAATGTGCAAAAGCTTGGCAAGGACCGGCATTTCTACGTAAATGCCTATCATCTGGCCGCAACCTTGATGCTCGACGGCCCGACCATCCGGGAGTTGGGCGCTCAAAGCGCCATCAACACCGACGACAAGAGCTACACCGAGTTCTTCAACGTGGACTGCCTGCTGGAAGAAAACATCGGGTTCAATTTGCGCTTCCTCATGGATTCGCGCTGCGATGTTGGTGGGATTTTCAAAAATATTCCCCGTCCTGATCTTATGGGTCGATATCAGGAAGGCCATCGATTGCTGACTGAAAGTCTCTATTTCAAATTGGAACGAGACGACCGGCGCAGCATGGATTTGTTGAAACAGGCCATTCGCGCCAACCCTGAGGACCAGGAATATCCTTTCCTGCTCAAGTTGTATTTCTAGCTATCCATCAACCCTGCTACCGGGCCCCGTGCACCATGTTCATCAAATCACCTTCCATAACCTCGGCAGTGGCTTGAGGTCCGGTCAGTTTAAAGAACAAACTGCCCTCAGGACCTTCCAGAACCACTCCAACGAGTCGGTAACCGGGGAGCAATTGGCCACCACCGGCCATGGGGCGTCCGCCACCACTTTTGTAGCTGCCATTCAACGCCACCACATGCCCCGGCATGCCGTTGGCGGTGAAGGTGCTGCGCTGGATTTCCCGGGCTGGATCGCTTCCATCCGGCAGGGTGATTTGCCCGACCCAGCGTTCAAGGTTGGCTTCCACGCCACCGCCTGATTTGACACCGAAATAGAAAACATTCACTTCCGCATCGGCGGAATCTCCCGGCACGGGTGCCAAACGGAACTGGGCCTGGCGCATCCCCGATGGTTCCAGATTCTTCCAGTGGGAAGGTGGAGTGAAGGTGATGCCGGCGACGGTGTTGCTGCCGGGCATGGGAGGTGGGTTGTCTTTGGAGTGGGTGGCGATGCGTGCGTCAGCCCCGTGCTTTGGGCTGCTTTGTTCTCCATAACCGGAATCCTCGCCGCCACAGGCAGCCAAGCACAGCAGGGAAATCATGGCAGCGGCCAACAGCGCCCGGGGCCTCGCGATTTTGATAGCAATTTTCATAGGGAACAGGGTATAGCAAACAGAAAAGACCGCAACCCGGACTTATAAAGAAATATGCTGTTTCCCGGACATGTTTTTGGAGTCTTTCTTGACCCATTTTCCGATGGTTTTGATCAGGATCTTCCTGTCCACCGGCTTGGTCACATAGTCGACCATGCCGGCAGCCAGACAAATATCACGATCTTCGGCCATGGCAAAGGCAGTCAAGGCAATGATGGGCAGGGAGGCATAGGCGTCGCCAAGTTTTCGTATATGGCGGGTAGCCTCGTAACCGTCCATGATGGGCATTTGGCAATCCATCAAAACAAGATCGAACTCCTGCTCCTGGACCAGGGCCACGGCTTCTTCACCGTTGTTGGCCACGGTGACAAGGGCTCCCAGCTTGTCCAGGACCCGGCGGGCGTAAACCTGGTTGATGGGATTGTCTTCAGCCAAAAGAATTTTCAGACCCTTTGCCGACTCGGCGGCAGGGCCGATATCGGTCAGACCATGGACAAAGTCTTCAGCCTGTACAGGTTGGTTTGCCGCAGCTTTCATTGTCAGAACAAAAAAGAATCGGGACCCGACACCCAGCTCGCTCTCCATGTCGATGTGACCGCCCATGAGCTCGACCAGCTGCTTGCAAATGGCCAGCCCCAGCCCTGTACCACCGAAACGGCGGGTGGTGGAGGAGTCGGCCTGGGTGAAATGATCAAAAACCTTGGCCTTCTTGTCTGCGGCGATGCCTACGCCCGTGTCGCGCACCGAGAACATGATGCGCAGGTCATCGTTGTTCTGGGAAACCAGGCTGATGCCCAGCTCCACCATGCCTTCGGAAGTGAACTTGACGGCGTTGCCCACCAGGTTGATCAGGACCTGGCGAATCCGAACCACATCCCCCATGACGATTTCCGGCAGATCGGGGTCCACTTTGAACTTCAGGGCCAGGCCTTTGTCCTCAACGCGCCCCCCGCTGATGATGCTGATTTCTTCCACGGCCTTGCGCAGATCAAAAGGTGCTTTTTCGATGATCATCATGCCGGCTTCAATTTTGGAGAAGTCCAGAATATCGTTGATCACCGATAGCAGATGGTCGGCCGAAGTCTTGATGTGTGAGAGAAGCACCTGCTGGTCATCCTGCAGCTCGCTGTCCCCAAGCAACTCGGTCATGCCGATGACGCCATTCATGGGAGTGCGCAATTCGTGACTCATGTTGGCCAGAAAATCACTCTTGGCACGACTGGCCTGGATCAGGGCCTGCTCACGTTTTTCGACCTCGTTCAACATTTCGTTGAAGGCGCCCACGAGTTGACCCACCTCGTCCTTGCCTTCTCCCTGAACGCGTACGTTGTAAATCTGGTTTTTGCTGACGGCTTTGGCAGCCGCCGCAAGGTTGGACACGGGCCTGGAGATAAGCACCTGGAGTTTTTCACTGAAGAGCATGCTGATGAACATGGCCAGCAGGCTCAGTCCGACAAAGAAAAACAACATGGATCGGGCATGAATGGCCTCGTCAGCCAGATCGTAGGCCAGCATCATGGATCCCAACCGTTCGCCGTTCCAGACAATGGGGTTGGTAAGAATAATGCAGTTGTCGGCAAAAACAGGTTCGTCGAAGTTCAAGTGTCTGGACATTGCCTGGGTTGATTTATCGGATACACCGAGAGATGCGAATACGGTGCCGTCTTCCCGAAAAACGATGGCGTTGCGCAGCATGGGCAGAAAGCCCAGGTTGGCCAGGGTTTCGGTGGTGAATTCGGGATCCTCGAAAATAAGCGAGGAGGCGCAGTTGCTGGCCACGATCCGGCTGATGACATCAAGTTCCCAGGTCAAACGATCGCGAAAGGTGTTGCGGTCGTGGCGAACCATGGCGCTGCCCATCAGGACTACTACCAGGACGTTGCTGATAGCCAGGATCCACCGCAACTTGGTGCGGATAGGAAAGTCCTTGAACATTCCCAAAATCAGTCCCCTTCAACGATCCTGGCCATTTTCAGTAGTTGTGAACTCAGTGACAGGCCGGCATCATCAGCGGCCTGGCGGTTGATGAAAAAGCGCATTTTCCCTCGTCGTGTAACCATTTGAATGATGCCGCCTTGGACGCAGAAATCATCAATCTCGCTGATGGTCAGAATGCTTTCGTTACGGGACTCCGCAAAAGCGTCCATCATTTTCAGTTCCGGAATTTCGGAGATGAAAACGAGGTTGCATTCTGACAGCTCCGTGCGTGAGGAGACATTGCGCACTTCAAGTGCCAGGTGCTTGACCGTTTTTCCGTCGATGCTAGAAAAATCAGGGGAGGAGAAATCTCCACCCATCACACCGAGAATCAACCGGTCGGGCTGATTGTCCTTGGGCCAATCCACAAACTTGCAAAAGTTGTAGACCATGGCCGCCCTGATCAGATCCTTGGTATCGCCCTCATTTTCAGATGCCATGGTAGGGACCTGCATTATCAGAAGGGCAAGTACCAGAATGAAGACAGGCAGACGATGGATGTGGGTGCCGGAACAATGGTCGTTTCCAGTCTTCCCAATCCACATTGTTTTCTTTGTCGGATTTTTCATGGTTGTCCTCACTCCTTTCATGGTGAAACCGTCAGGTAGAGTCGGTAGGAACGACCATCCTGAAAGATGAGATCCTGAAATTCCCCCCAGGTACCGGGATGAGCCACCGGCTCATTGACATTGAGCAGGTTGTAGACACTGGCCCGCATTTCAAGGCCTTTGATCCAGCTGTGGTTAAGCACGCTGAGATTGACCAGGTAATGGTAGTTGGCATATCCCCGCATGATGGTCAAGCGTTTGCTGTTGTACTGGACTTCCAGGCCGGCGCGGGTGCCGGCGTCCAGGAATGGAATCGTTAAGTTCAGCTTGGCCATATGGGGGCTGGCTTTCGGATCACCGTAAAGAGGATTGAAGAGGCGATCTTC
Source organism: Candidatus Krumholzibacteriota bacterium (assembly GCA_024275485.1). Classification (GTDB taxonomy): domain Bacteria; phylum Krumholzibacteriota; class Krumholzibacteriia; order LZORAL124-64-63; family LZORAL124-64-63; genus LZORAL124-64-63. The sequence goes on from JAJRZA010000097.1 coordinate 40,615, forward strand.
AGCTTTGTTGTAGCTGTAACTCATGCGGCCGGTGATGCCGTGTCGAGCCTGTTTCCCAACCTCAAACTCAAAACCGGTGGATTCGATTTCATCGTTTTCCCATTCTTCCGGCAAAAGATCCAGATCGTCTTCACCGTTGTCGTTCAGGAACCGGTAATCGTAGAAATAACCGGAAACAGAAGTGCTGAAGCCTTTGCCCAGGGTCTGTTCCCAGATCAGCTCGTAGGTAGTTATGTCTTCGGGAGTGTAATCCAACACGCCCGCAGCTTCTTCCACGGCAATTTCGTAACCGTTGGGAGCCCGGAAGGCCGTGCCGTACAGGGCCTTGAACACGGTGCCTTCGACAGGCTCGGTAACGAGAGCCAGTCGGGGATTGGTGGAACCGCCGAAGGTGGTGTATTCGTCGTGTCGAACACCCAGATTAAGCAAAAGGCCTTTGGCCAGATGCAACTCGGTCAGCAGATAAACGCCCCAGTTCTCCGGCGATTGTTTGAAGTCGTACCACAGGTAGTAGGGCTTCAAATCCCGGGCGCTCATGTCCATCTGAAAGTTGTTCACATATTCGGCCCCGAAGGCCACGGCGTGATCTCCCGGAAGGCGTTTGGTGAAGTCGATAAGCCCCGTTAGCTTTTCACCGCGGAAATCGTCCACATAGGGATCGGCATAATCCAGGGGATTGCCCGCGTAGTCCCAATCGTAGGGCCATTCGCCGTCCCATTTGAAATGCTGATAGAAAACCTGGGTTGAAAAATCGAAATCCCAGGGCAGCTTCGTCTTGTATGTGGTGCTCAGGCTCCAGGAGGTATCCTGGGTCTGGGCGGAGTTGTCATTGAAAATGACGCCCACCGGAGCCATGGGGTTTTGCTTCAACCGCCACCCGTAAATGGCCTCGAAGGTGAAGTCCTTGTAGATGGCCTTGGCCAGCATGCTGTACCATTCTTCCCTGTCGCCGTCTTCGAAGACCCCGTGGTTCAATGATGGGTCGTCGAATTCCTTTATGTAGTGGTCCTGGCCATCGATTTTGCCGTAGGTCCCGCTGAGCACCAGATCGATCCCGCTTTCGGTTTCGTAACCACCGGTGAAGCGCATGTTTTGGTTCCCGTAGCTGCCGGTCCCGATCTGCATCTCGATACCGTTGATCTTGTATCCTTCGCGGGTGACCACATTGATGATTCCAAGCACGGCGTTGGTCCCGTACAGGGAAGAGGCCGGCCCACGAATCACCTCAATGCGTTCGATGAGGTCGATGTCCACGGGAAAACCATTGCCCGTCATCACGCCGCCCACCGATCCCTCGTTGGTTCGAATGCCGTCAACCAAAACCAGGAGGCGGCTACTTAAATCGCCGGGCGTTCCCAGACCTCGCACACCTATATAGTAGTAGTTGCGGTCATAGGTAATGTAGAACCCCCGCAGGCTGGCCAGCACTTCGGCCATGGTTCGGTAACCGTAGGTTTTGATTTCCTCACGGGAGATGATGGTGATGGAACTCGGCGCTTCCTTGGCCTTTTGTCGGATTTTTGACGCCCCGTATACCACATTCATTTCCATGAGGTCTTCGAGAGAGAACTCCGTGTAGTCCGGAGTGTCGTTGGCTAGAACTGGTGGTGTGGTCGGGGGCCACAAAAGGCATCCCAAACCGATAATGATCGACCAGAGTCCCAGTTTTGTTTTTGTTCTCAACTTCATTGCTTCCCTGTGTTTCGCCCCAAAAAGGCCGTGGAAGGTGACAAAAATGACTAACTGGTTGTATTCTCATTGTTTTTATCGACGTGGGATTGAAGGACTTGAACCCTATTTCTCAGTTCCATGTTAATTTTTAAATAATTCCCAGGAGGTTACTTTTTGGAAAATCCGTGCGTTTTGATAGGGGCTGCTGTATTGTACCGACCTGATAATTTTTTCAACCCGAACCACGAGGTGATCGATGAAGAACCGTATTCTAGGGCTGATTTTACTGCTGACGCTGGTTCTTGCCCTGTCCGCCTGTGCCTCCGACGAAAAATCCGCCTCCGGTGAGTCCAGTGGTTCTTCCGACCATTCCGAAATTTCCGGTGAGATCCATGGCGGTCTGCGCGTGCTGACCTTCGATCCATCGCTGACCAGTCAGGATTTCCGGATTTATCGTGGCGATTATGTTCGACCTGAAATCAAGGGTGGCGGCAGCATCCACCTGGTGATTGAAGAGTTGAAGGTTGATGGGGAATATCCGGCACCCGAAGGTTCAAAGCCATACTTCAAAGTGTCTGGCACAGGGACTTTCTCCTATCAGGCAGGTGATCTTTCCGGGGTGATCGAAGCCGTGGACTACACCGCCGCTACCTATCAGGAAGTATCGGCCCAGGAGGCGGTCGAGCTCATCGCCAACATTGACCCCTTGATCCTTGATGTGCGCACCGATCGCGAATACAACGACGGCCATATCAAGGGCTCCCTGCTGATTCCCGTTCAGGTATTGCAGGGCAGGGTGGCGGAACTGGCCGAGTACAAGAACCGTCCGGTATTGGTTTACTGCAGGTCCGGAAACCGCAGCACCGTGGCTTCACGGATGCTGATCGACAGTGGATTCAAGCAGGTTGTCAACTTGCGGCATGGTGTGAATGGCTGGAGCCGGTCGGGATACGAACTGGTCAAATAAGAATTCAGTTATCTTGACAGGACCTCCAGGTTTGAAAACCCGGAGGTCCTGCTTTATTCGGATTTTACGTCCAGAACCCCATTCTGGAATACGCGCTTCCAGTCCTTTGCGATGCTGATGCGCCAGGCATTGTCCTTCTCCTTGACCAGGTCAGCCATGTCGCTGGTTCCCCTGTCGTATTTGTATTCCCGTTCCGAATCATCGTGATGAACCCAGAGGGCAAGACCAAGGCGCATTCCGGTGACGGCGTAGCGGCACATGGGCTGATCGTTGTCACTGTTTCCAACAACAAAAATAGGACGCCGACCAATGCGGGTTTCAATGTTGCCGGGTTTGGCCTGATGCCCGTTGTACACCTGAACAGTTCCGCGCACCATGCGGATTTCCTTGCCCTCCTGGGTGGAAACCGCAGGCGTCCAGCTGCCGATGACGTGTTCGGGGGGGACGCCGGTGGCGTCTTCCAAAAAGCTGCGCATGAAATCCTGCTCGCTGCCGGTGACGACCCACAACTGGAACCCGTGTTCATTCAGAAGAGCGGCCAGTTCGCGCATGGGTGCGTAGTAGAGCCGGGCCAGGGGCACCCTGTATCTGGGGTGACGGTATCGGTCCATGAAGGCGCGGGCCGAGTCGCGGTACGCAGTGACGGGCATACCCCCAAAAGCAGCGTTCATCTCCTGGTAGGCTTCTTTCCAGCCGTATTTTTTCAGGGCATCCTTGTCGAAGGTATTCCAGGCTTTGAACGGCATTTTTGTACCGTCGATGGTACCGTCGGCAATAAAACTCCGCACCAGACCAGCCTGGAAGAGGGAGGAAGGATAGTCGGGTCGTTCGCAAATGAAGGTGCCGTCATTGTCGAAGACAGCCAGACGTTCAGGTTGCGGAACAAAATCGGCACTGCCGGGTGTGGTGACGGCTGCCACATAGTCGAGTATGGCTTGCTTGACCGTCGTTTCGTTCCAGGATGGCAACTCCTGGGCATGGACGAATCCGACCAGGAATGTCAAAAGGCACAGGATAATGAAAGTCAGTCGTTGCATTTCGAACCTTTCAAAGCAGAGGGACTGCTGGCCGGAATCACCAGGCCCATGGTTGTTCCTTCACCTACGGCGGATACCACGGCTACCCACCGGATGGTGGCCCCTGGGTGTCATCTGACAACCTGCGGGCGTCGTTGTTTTTTTTCAGTTGCTCCAGTTCGGCCTCAATGAGCAAATTGGCCGCCTGCTGTTCCTTGACTTCCTGCTGAAGCCTGGTGGTGAAACGACGCTGGGCCAGAATGATGATGGGCAACATCAGGGCCACCAGCAGGGTCAGGCCAATCAAGGCCAAAAACCACGGTTGGCGCCAGACGGGAGATGGCACAATGATTTCAGGAGAACAGGCGACGGCGCTCCATGGTTGCTGGAAGCCGGCGGCTTTGAGGTGGAACTGGTAGGTGCCCGGAGCAAGGTTGGTGTACCGAACGACCATCTCGCCTGGGGAAATCTGTTCAACCCAATCAGAATCAAAACCGTCCAGTCGGCTCTGGACCCGGATCCGTTTTGGTTCTCTGGTTGTCAGGGCGCGATACCGAAAAACCAGGGTTTCGCTTCGGGTTGGAAGAATGATTTCTTCGATTTCGGTCCCAAGGGGGTAGGTCTGGTCCCCGGCTTCGACCTGGTTAAGGTATAAAAGAGGTGGCAGGGAACTGCGGCTCTCAAACATATCGTCAAGGACGGTCAGGCCCCTTTCCGTGCCCACCCAGATTTTGCCATCCGGTTCGACCAGGCTGGCGCAGCGGTTGGTCTCCCTGCCCACCAACCCGTTCTCCACGGTAAAATGGTCGACCCGATCCTGATCAACCCTGATCACCCCGTTGTCGGTTCCGACCCACAAACGGTTCTGCTGGTCCATTTCCAGAAAATACACTGGCCGCCTGATGTCAAACTGCTGATCCGCAGGTCTCACCAGTCGTTTTTCGGCCAATAGGTACAAGCCGGCACGGGTGCCGACCCAGGTCACTCCCTCGGGAGTTTCCAGGATGTCGAACACGGAATTTCCGTGATCCTTCAGTCCGGTTTTCCACTGGCGGATCCGGCCATCCTTGAAGGCCAGCAATCCGAGGTTGCCCGTGGCCAGATAGATGGTGCCGTCGTTTCCCAGGATCAGACGCCGAATGTAACCGTTTTTAAAAGGGTTGCCTGGGATCGTGACTGGGGAAAAATCGCCATCCTTTCCCACCAGGAGTTGATTGCCGAGGGCGACCCAAACCCTGTTCTGGGCATCGACTACAACGGAGACATAATACCCGGGAGTGGATTCTTTCATGGACCACCAGGATAGCTTTCCATCGGGAGAAAGCCGACCGAGTCCCCTTTGACGCCCGGCAATACAAACGTTGCCCTGGGAGTCTTCGGCCAAATCCAGAACGCGGGTGTGAGCCCCGCTTTTCCTGAACGGGATGGTGACCATGCCATTTTTCCAGAGTGTCAGGCCATCGTTGTGGCCCAGGACCAGGGTGCCGTCCCGGCGACGGAGAATAGCGGTCACCTCATCGGATAGAAGCCCCTGTTGGCTGGAGTAGCCTGAAGTATGCCTGCTGATGATTTTGCTGATTCCCCGCGTGGTTCCCTGCCACATGACATTCTCCCGGTCCAGAAAGAATGTTCGGGAGTTGTTGTCGACCAGGCCATTTTCCGGTCCCATGAATTCCATCCCGGTGGCCGGATTGAAATACTGGGTGCCATAGTAGCCGGAGAAGTAAATCCCGCCGAAGCCGTCGGCCCCGCAAACCGGACTTGAGGGTTCCTGAAAACAGGGAAAAAGTGAGCCCTGGGGCGGAAAGAGGTAGTTGAAGACTCCATCGACAAGCTTGCCGATCCAGTCGTCGCCGATCAACCAAAGGCTGTTGTCCCGCTGGTCCACTCCCAGGCACAGGACCGGGCCGGTTTGTGCTGGGTTGACCACCGGATGCACCGAAAATGGGGCTTTCGGTTGAACGGAAAAAACACCGCCGGGGGAGGCCAGGATGAATTGGTTGTTATGAACGATCATGCCGGTGATGTTGGTGATTCCGGATTCATGGAGCGGGATTTCGCGCCAGCCGTCACCATGCATGACATGCATTTTTCCGGATCTTTCCACCATGGCAGCCACCACCTGGGTGTCCACTTTGGCCAGGGCGAATTGGGTGAAACTCTGCAGGTTCTTATCCAACCCATCGGGCATGGGAACGGAGATCCACTGGCGGAAATCCTTATGAATCAAGGCTGGTCCGAAACCGGACATGAGGGCCCAAAGCCCACCGTTGTGGTCCGCCTGCAAAAGACCCTGGCTGATGTCCGGGGCCAAGCTGTCCACCAAAGCCCGTTCCCAGGACACACCGTTAAAAAACGCGAGACCGGCCCTGGTGGCAATCCAAATCAATCCCCGGCCATCCTGGGTGATGCTTTTGATGTCCGGGCTGGGCAAACCGTCCGCTTCTTCAATGGTTTCGATATGATAGTACTGGGCCAGGCCCTGGGAAGCTGAAGAAAGCAACATGCCCAACATCAGGGTGCAGATCAACAAGAGACGGTGGCACGGTTGCATTGGGTGGGCTGACTCCCGGACAATAAATGGTTTGGACGAATGATGGGAAGATATCACGTTCCAAAATATTGGACAACAGGATTGGTGATGTGGGTGCCCTTTGGCCTGGGTTATGGGGAACTAGGGACATTCCACATCCCCCTCAGGACATCCATTGCAAAATGATTTGAACTTCAGGGGATCCCAGTTGTTCCCACCCGAATGATTCGATACAAAGTTGTATGAAGTGAACCGGCAAGTTCCATCGCCATCCTTGTCATGCCATAGGATGGCACCGGTGATGGTTCTATACCGGCGTTTGGAGTCGCTGTACACACCTGTTTTCCAGTCGCTGGTCACTGCTACCTTGAGGATTTCGCTGGAGCTTTTTGCCACCGGCCCGACCATGGCTTTCTTCATGGCTTTCCGAATTTTCTTGAGATCCTTGCCGCCATAGCTGTCGCTGGGAAATTTGAGTCCGGATGCCACCCGATCACCCTGGCCCACGATCAAGGAGAATTCTCCTATCGAGATGGCTTTAGCAGTGCGGAAACTTCCCTGTACCCCAAACAATTCAAACCGAACGGCATGGGTACCTGCAGACAGTCCTTGGGTTGTTTTGCGCCAAGCTGCCGCTTCCTGATTGAAAGTTTCGTCAAACGGCACCGGGTTAGGGGCAAATTGCCAAGTAGTCCAGGTTTCACCTGCGGCGCCATTGAGATTGCCACTATCAAAGACATCGAACTTGTAAACTTTTTCCTGCCCATCGATGAACAATCTGAATTCGTAGCCAAAGTTGTCATTCGTTTCTGGTTTGGACCCCCCGCTTTGACTATAAATCGGCGTATTACCAAGTGAATGGACGATATAAAGTCGACCAAAAATAGGATCGGTGAGTTTGAAGGAAGTCTGGGGTGTGAAATTGTCCTGATCACCAATGTTGATCTGCTTGGTTGACCAAACCATCCGGCCAGGATTGTTTCGGTGCAGAGTGCTGGATGGTTCCAATTGGGCATATTTTCCATTGATACGTGTAACCTCGGCAGCAAAAGCCGCGCCGGCAGCGTCCTGTTGGGCTTGCGCGGCCGCTTGGGCCTGACCATCCAGCTCAGCAAATTCATCCCGACCATTCTGCACCCTGGATTGAACCTGGATATAGGAATGATGTTGAGTGGGAAGCTGGCTTTGGTAGGTGGAATTGAAGGTGGTGAATTTGCCCTCGACCATATCCAGATCCATCTTAACGCCCGGAATATAGCTACCGGGATTGTGGGAACTGTTGGCGGTTTTGAGGGCATTTTCCAAAGAACGAAGAGAGTTGGCCACTGCAATTAGGTCTTCGCCCATTTGCGAAGGCAAGTCTTCAACGGCACGCTGGTTCGATTCAAGGGGAGCCGATTGGTTGGTTTTGGCAACACCTTGGTTCGTGGTCTTTTCAGCTGCATCGATTCGATTTTTGAGGGCCACCAGGTCAGGATGGTTGGGGTCGAAGCTGCCCTTATAATATTCAAAGATATTCTGGTATTCCATCTTGGCTGCGTTGAGTTCACTTGGGTCATCAGATCCCTTGGCGGCCGCCTTGTTGACCCATTCCAAGTGACGGTCGGCAGCATCGATGCGGCGGCGAATGTTTGCCGACAATTCAGCCTGACCTGTGGCCTGGGGATCATCTTTCACCTGGGTGGTTGGGGCCGGGGCTGATAGTTGGGCCTCAATCTTGTCCATTCGATCTTTGATGCTGGCCAAGGCGGGATGGTTCGGATCAAAGCTACCGCTGTAGTAATTGAAAATATTGTCGTATTCCTGCCGGGCGCTCTTAAGGTTTCCGGGCGCTAAATCTGCATTCCCTGCTTTGATCTGTTCTTCGGCCTTATCCAGATATTGGTCGGCGGCGTTGACCCGTCTCATTATGTTGGAACCGAGATCTTCAGACAGGGCAGCCCCTTGATAGAAAACAAAAATGAAAAAGAGACTAGTCAGCATGATGCGGATTGATGAATGGGCGACAATTTTCGAAAGCATGGACTTTCCCTTTCAGACGGTGGCGAATGTTTTGACTGGGAAGACCAATGCCCATGGTCAGAAGTTGCACTTACGATTGAAATAATATTGAGAAATTCCATAAAAATCCGCAACCAGTTGTATATTTTCATCTGTCCCCTGCATATCAAGCCTGTGTAAGGTTCTTCGTGTTGCATCGAATTAAATCTTATGCACCACCGCTTGTGCAGGGTAGTGCATCTTCTCTTCTGTAATTTCTTCTCTTGACCCAGTTCCGAAGGAACTAGGGTGGAAAAGGCGGGCCACTTCTGTTCTTCTTGTCGGTGAAGTCCAATTCACTAACTGGAAGGAAGAAAGTAATGACCCACCACGAAGATGATACAACAATTGCACGGGTGATGGAAACCTTGATTGACAATGGCATGGAGAGCATGGGCGATGCCTTTGGGATTTTGTACAATGCGGCCATGGAACTGGAGCGAGCTCAATTCTTGGGGGCCGGCCGGTACGAGCGTAGCGAGACCGGGTAGGCCGAGCCAATGGTTTCAAAGATAAGAATATGAAATCCCGAGTTGGCGAAATTGCCCTGAAAATTCCCCAGGTTCGCGATTTGCCTGAAGGTGCGGAGGGATTCTATCCCAAGTCTCTCGAGAAGGGGCAGCGCAGTGAGCGTGCACTTAAACTTGCTTTGGCTGAGATGTATATCCATGGCGTTTCGACCCGAAAAGTGACCAAGATCACCGAGGAATTGTGTGGCTTGGAAGTCACCAGCATGCAGGTCAGTCGTGCCACCGAGTTGCTTGATGAACAGGTAAAAGCCTGGCGCAATCGTAAGCTCGGATCAATCCGTTATCTGATCCTGGATGCTCGTTACGAGAAGGTCCGTCATGGTGGCAGCGTCATAGATTGCGCGGTTTTGGTTGCCCTTGGGGTTGATGAAAAAGGGAAGCGTACTGTCCTTGGAACAAGTGTGGCATTGTCAGAGGCAGAGGTGCATTGGCGGGAGTTCATCTCGTCATTGCAGGACCGTGGTATGCGCAATGTGCAGATGGTCACCAGCGATGCCCATGAGGGCCTTAAGAAGGCCTTACGGGCCACGATGTCGGGCGTTCCCTGGCAGCGTTGTCAGTGTCATCTCCAGCGGAATGCCCAAGCCTATGTCCCGAAGGTGTCAATGAGAAAGCAAGTGGCGGCTGATATCCGGAAAATTTTTGCTGGGTCTGATCGTAAAGAGGCTGATCAAAAGTTGGAGGATTTTGTGCTGGCCTACAAGAAAACGGCCCCCCGTTTGGCTGAGTGGGCTGAAAAAAACATCCCCGAAGGGCTGACTGTTTTTGAATTTCCCGTCAGTCACCAAAAGCGAATGAGAACATCGAATGGGATAGAGCGCCTAAACAAAGAAATCAAAAGACGGACCAGGGTGGCAACCTTGTTCCCGAATGAAGCATCTCTGCTACGTAAGCGGTCAGCCTCGACCGTCTTCCCCCCAGGCCTCTTTGGGTGTAGAACTGTTACGAGCACCAACACCAGTGCTCGTAACAGTTCTACACCCAAAGAGGCCTGGGGGGAAGACGGTCGAGGCTGACCGCTTACTTTCCAACACCAAAACATTGACGCCGCTCCCTTTTAAGCCGTAGGGTATTTCATGAATAATATCCGCCCCGATTTCCGGCCTGACACGATCCATTACGTTGCCAATTGGAGCCTGAACCTGATCAATCCATTGGACTGTTTTGAGGCCAATAAGATCATCCAAAATTGCGGGCTCAAACTCCACGGTAGCTGTTCCTATCAATGAGATGAAATTGGAATCAAAAATGCTGATCGATTGAAGATCAGTTATCGCAGTCGCCGAATCAACCTCGCTGTGGAAAGCTATTGTTGCCCACAAATCACCATCGGGTGCAACCGCCCATGAATCAAAGTTTCCTGTTGCCAGTGTATCGTAGATCCGGTATTCCGACGTATACGGTCCTGCCCAAACTATGCCGGCGTTTTGGATCTCATTTGATGGTGGGACATCGGAAACATCGGCAATCCACGCGCGGTAGGGAATGTAGTCCAAAAGCTTCAGGCCGAAGCTTTCCAAAGTCTGTCGGGTCGAGTACGTTGGGATGTTGCTTAGACGTAAAATTACATATTCGTCCTGGTTTTTTGCATCAATGAGGATCTGTTCAATATCAGATATAGATTTTTCAGATGCAATAACATCGCCGGTTTTCAACTTAATATATTCCCAAGAATCACCGTCTCTTGGGACGGCTGCTGAAGCAATGGTGGAGACAAGGATGATAGCGACAACGAGCCAACTCAACGGTACTAATCCAGAAATCTTATGCATGACACCCTCCTTTGTACATGTTGGTCCTTTGCAAGGCTCTCAAGAATCCTGTTTCAAAGTTCATTGGGAGCGAAAACGGCACTGCTGCCCAGAGTAACAGGACCACATAAAGCCGCATTGAAGATGCAGAAATAGATCTGTTTTTCCCTCCATTGTTGCCTGGCGATCAGTTATTTACTGGGCTTCCAGCGTAAAGGGATGAGCATCTGCACCTATCGCCCAAACATTCCCCCCTGCTATAATCTCAGTTGCTGAGTTTTAGGCGCTAAGTTTTTCGGCTGATTTTTTCTTCGCCGCCCAGCCATGCGGGGTCAACTCCGCAATGCGGAACTGCGGGTGGGTGTTGACCCTGACCATGACGTCCGCCAAATATTCCTGGGCATTGATGCCAAG
>JAJRZA010000098.1 GCA_024275485.1 Candidatus Krumholzibacteriota bacterium
GCCCTCGGATAAGGGTTTGTGATGAATGCACTTGGGAGATGGGCAGTGTGGTGGTTGCCAGCCCTTGGGTATTGTTTTTGAGTATTTCATACTCAAGGACTGGCAGATCTGGGGCCAGGAACATTTTCGGGGGCACAACTTTAAGGGAGAGTTTCAGTCTAGGAGTTCCCGGATGGCTTCCAGCATCTCTTCATTGGTGAAGGGTTTTTTCATGGTGCGATTGGCTCCCAGGAGTTTGGCCGAGTGCAAATAGTTTTCCGGTTCGGCCCGGCCGCCACCGCTGATGGCGATAACCTTCAAACTGCTGTTCTTTCGCCGCAGATCCATAATGGTTTCGATGCCGTCTTTTTCCGGCATGATGATGTCGGTGATGACCAGATCGGCCGGGTCTGATAGAAAAATCTTCACACCCTCTTTTCCATCACAGGCTGATTCGCACTCGTATCCAGCCCGCGATAGGACACTTTCCAGGTATTCACGCACTTCCTCGTCGTCTTCAATAATCAGGATTTTTGCCATGACCAGCCCCCTTCAGGGTGTTTCAGTATTGTCCACATCAAGCAACAGGTTGTTCACCCCTTCGATCAATTCTCTGTTAATAAAGGGCTTGCGGAAGGTCATGGAGGCGCCGCACAACCTTGCTGCGTTGAGGTAGTTGTCTTGACCGTCAACCCCGCCACCGCTGATGGCGATGATTTTCAGATCTGGAAACTCACGATTAAGATCAACAATGGTTTCCAACCCTTCTTTGCCGGGCATTACCAGATCAGTGATGATCAAATCAGCAGGATTGGTGCGGAAGGCGTGGATGCCGGCGGTGCCGTCACCGGCCACTTCCACCAGATAACCTGCTCGTTTCAAAAGGACACTCAGCAGGGTCCTGATTTCGGCATCGTCTTCAATGACAAGAATTCTGGATGGGGGCATCAGGTCGCCTCGTTGGTAGGGACGGTCAAGACGCGGTGAATCGTTCGGCGCAGGGTCATCATGTCGAATGGCTTGTTGATGAATCCCTGGATATTGGGATGATGTTTCCACTTATTGGATTGGTCATCTGCCAAACCGGTGATCAGAATCACCGGGAGGTCACTCCGCACTTTACTTACTCCTTCGGCCAGTTCCAGACCGGTCAGGTACGGCATGGTCAGGTCGGTGACAACCAGATCGTATTGTTCAGGATTGACCTGGATGGACTCCAGGGCCGCTGGACCATCGGACATTGCCGTGACCTGGAAGCCACTTTTCTCCAGAATGGCCTGCCCGACAGCGGTGATATCCACATCATCATCAACGAACAGAATATGAGTATTTTCGGCGATCAAAGTCAGAGCGGGGAGTTCCTCTTCCTGTTCTGGAAGCTCTTGCCTATGGATGGGAAGAAAAATACGGGCCGTTGTGCCTTGGTTGGGCTTGCTTTCAAGATGGATCCCTCCACCGTGGTTGGTCACAATGCCATGCACGACAGAAAGTCCAAGCCCGGTTCCGCGACCCACTTCCTTGGTGGTGTAAAAGGGATTGAAGATGCGGTCGAACTCGTCCGGCTCAATTCCACAGCCGCTGTCGCTTACCCAGAGCATCACAACCTCTCTGTCCTCCAGGGTTTCGGGTAAGTCCATGCCGAGTTCGCCCTCCGGCAGCAAACGTAAACCGATTTCCATCACTCCGCCATTTTTCTCCATGGCGTGAAAGGCGTTGGTGGCGAGATTCATGATGATCTGGTTTATCTGTGACGGGTCCGCCCAGATGGAGCCACAGTTCTTGTCCAGTGCGGTCCGTACTTCGATGGTTGATGGCAGGGAGGGGACGATCAACCCCACCGCCTCGGTGGCGATGTCGTAGATGGAGACCACTTTATACTCGTGCTCTTCCCGTCGGCTGAACAACAGGATGCGCTTGACCAGTTCCTGACCTCGCCGGGAAGCCTTCAGGACTTTTTGAAGGTCACCGGCGATGATGCCGTTTTTCGGCGCTTCATCCTGGGCAAGGGTGGTAAATCCCATGATGGCCTGCAGGATGTTGTTGAAGTCATGGGCTATGCCGCCGGCAAGGGCCCCGAGGGCTTCCATTTTTTGCGCCTGCCGGAGTTGAAGCTCACGCATCTCGCTGGTCAGATGCGATTGCAGGATTGGGGCCATATACCCGGCCAGAGATTCCACCAGGGAGCGGTCCGACTCGTAGAACCCCTGGATTTTATCCCCCAGCATGATCACCCCGATGACTTTTTCCCGGTTGGTGATGGGCACAGCCATTGCAGCTTTGAACTCATGGCCATGGGACTTGATCAGGTGGGGGCGGTCCAGGATAATGCTCTGTTGGTTGTCGATCACTGGTCGCAGAAACAGGGGGATTTCTTCGGCGGCAAGGTGCAAGGAGGTGGTCATTGCCCTGGAAGTATCCTCTGTTGGGTATACGGCCCAAACCCGAAGTCCATTTTCGCCGTCTAGAGTTGCAAAAAGACCGCTGCCGCATTCCGCTCCCTCGATAATGGTTTCCAACAGAAGTTGGTACTTTCCTGGACCTTCTTCGATTAAAAAAATCTCCGCAATTCGGTTGCGGATTTCCAGGGCCAGTTCTGCCTCTTTACGGGCCGAGATGTTGCGATGGGTGCCCGTCATTCGCACGGGTTGACCCTGGTCGTCCCTGGATACAACCCGGCCCCGATCCAGAACCCAGATGTAATGTCCATTTTTATGTCGCAAACGGACCTCGGCCTCATACTGGGGCCGATCACCACGCAAGTGAGCCTTCAAAAGAGAATTTGATCGAGTGTGGTCTTCCGGATGGATCAGATAAAGCCAGGTGGATTCATGAGTTTTCAACTCAGCCAGTTCAAAACCCAGCATTTTCGCCCAGGTTTTGTTGTAGATCATCTTGCCGCTGAGGATGTCCCAGTCCCAGACCCCGTCCTGGGCGGCTTCCAGGGCCAGGGCCAGGCGTTCCCTGCTGTCGACCAATTCCTTGCGGGTGATGGCTGCTTCAGTCATGTCCCTGAAAAACGTCAATATCGAGGACTGTCCATCATATTCAACCATGGCCGAGGAGAGGGAAACATTGCGAACACCTTGGTCCAACAAAACCAGGCGAATCTCAATCAATTCCGAGGGTTGGCCGGTGGCCAGGATTTGCTCCTGCCGTTTGGCCATCAATTCAAGGTACTGAGGGTGGATGAAGTCGACAATTGAAGCACCTTGGAACTGTTGAAAATTGCTGACCTGGAAAAAATCGAGGGCATTCTGGTTGGCGAACAGGATCCGATTCTGACGGTGAACAACGATGCAATCCGGGAAGATAGCCAACAGCTTGGCGAATGGATCCTTGGACTGGAAAGTTCCGGATCGGGAAAAATGATATCGATTCCAAGACAGCAGTCCCAGACCGCCGGCCAGGCTGATGAAAAAAACGAGCAGGAGGCGAGACTTCAGTTCAATGGGATCCGGCTGCAACCAATGTTTCCAAAAATCTTGACTGCCGGCTGGATTCAAGCTGGTGGCCGAATCCACGGTCCAGATGAGAAATGAAAAGATCAGGGCCGCAAAGATGAAACCACGGATTTTTGACAAACCGACCCCTTTGCAGCTGGAAAACATGCGACACCACCCAATGGCACCATAGTTTGGATTGGAGTGAGGATTGTAGATGCTGAAAGTCCCGGGGTCAACAGGGTGCATGGTGAAATTGGCACTGGCAAGGTGAAGGGCCAGGCCCCATAGTGTCGGGCATGATGTTGCCACTTCCCTCAGACAATCCCCTTTTCACGCTGGCTGTTCTGCTGGCTTTCGGTGCATTTTGCGGACAGTTGGCCCGCCGGATCGGTCTGCCTTCGGTGACCGGCCAGATCATGGCAGGCGTTCTGCTGGGACCTTCGGTTTTTCACGTATTTGGCCATGATGCCGCAGTGGGTCTTCGTCCCATCGTTCACTTTGCCCTCGGACTCATCGCCGTGGACGTTGGCACTCATCTTCACTTTCCCAGGTTGCGCAACTCATTTGGCCGTCTGGGAATGTTGCTGCTGCTGGAAATTTCACTGACCCCTCTGCTGGTATATTCCGCCCTGGTTTTCCTGGGCGGACAGGACTGGACCATCGGGGCGCTCTTCGCCGCCCTGGCCATCGCCACAGCTCCCGCTACCGTCATGGCCCTGGTCAAGGAAACCCGCAGCAGAGGAGTCTACACACGCACCCTGATTGCGGCCGTGGCCCTGAACAACATCGCCTGCATCACCTTCTTCGAGCTGGCCTACTCTTCGGTGCAGGCAACCCTGGACCCCGGCCATGCGGGAACTTCGGGTTCAGTCTTGCTCGCCCCCCTGGTTCAATTGGGTTATGCGGTGTTGATTGGTGGGGCGGTGGGAGCGGCCCTGGTGCTGTTCACCCGCCATGTCATCAAAACCGAGGCGGTCACCACCGTCTCCATCATATCTATTTTTCTGACCACGGGAATTGCCGATCTGGTTGGAGTGAGCCATTTGTTGTCCTGCCTGTTTTTGGGTGTGACCATGGTCAATCTGGCTCCCCAGAAAGAGGAGATCGGCCATCGGGTGTTCGTCAATTTTGAGCCTGCGGTGTTGGCTGTTTTCTTTACGTTGGCGGGGTTTGAATTGGATTTCGGCTTCCTGGCTCAAGGCTGGTACCTGGTGGCCTTGTTTGTGGTGGCTCGACTCATTGGCAAGGTGCTGTCCGGGGTTCTGGCCATGCGCATTGCCAAAGGCACCCAGAATGTGCGGCGGTATCTTGGCCTGGGGCTTATACCCCAGGCGGGTGTGGCTGTGGGCTTGTTGTTGCAATTGGGGGATAATCCAGTTTTTGGCCATATCAGCCAGTTGATTTTGGCCGTGGGGGTGACCGCGGTGGCTGTAAATGAAGTCATTGGACCCCTGACTACTCGTTACGGTTTGCAGAAGTCGGGCAATGCTGGAATGGATCGGGCGCGCCTGATCGATTTCATCCATGAAGAAAACATCATCACCGATTTTCAGGCTGAGACCAAGGAGGAGGCCCTGCGCCAGCTAATCGACCTGATGGTTTCCAGTCACGGGGTTGAAATGTACAAAAAGACTTTTCTGGCCGATGTGATGGAACGTGAACAAATCATGTCCACCTGCGTTGGCCGCGGCCTGTCCATCCCCAGCGGAACCCTCGAGGGCGAAAACCAGTTGGTGGGGGTGATGGGAATCAGCCGCAAGGGGCTGGCCTTCAAAACTCCCGATGGCCTGCCAATTCAGTGTGTGGTCCTGCTGGCCGCATCCCAGGATCAGATGTCACGATGCCTGGAAACCCAGTCTGTATTGGCCCGAACATTGTCGGCTGATTGGGGCCTGCGAATTCAACTTTATAATGCGCGAACTGCGGCCCACGTTTACGAAATCCTCCATGCGGAAGAGTTTTCGGACTTCAATTATTTTCTAGATGATGATGATAAAAAAAATGGAACGACCACCGTTGCTCTTTGAACTGCCTGCATTCGCAATAGAATTATTGACAGGCTGCCGGTGATCAAACCAGTTTTAGGGCCTGCCGCAGATCCTCAATGATGTCTTCCACATTTTCCAGCCCCACACTCAGCCTCACCATGCCCGGGTCAATGCCCACCTTCAGCAGCTCTTCTTCACTGTAGGTACTGTGGGTCATGGTGGCCGGATGTTCAATCAGGGTATCGACATCCCCAAGACTGACCGCCAGAGTGCATAGCTGGACATTATCCATGACGATGCGGCCCGCCTCGCGCCCACCTTCAACCATAAAGCTGATCATGCCGCCGAATCCCCGTTGCTGGCGTAGGGCAAGTTCATACTGCTGATGGGTTTTCAGACCGGGATAAATCACCTGACTCACCTTGGGGTGATAGCTCAAAAACTGGGCCACCTCCATGGCGTTTTCCATGTGCCGGTCCATGCGCACGGGCAGGGTTTTCAGGCCACGCAGCAACAGCCAGGCGTTGAACGGTGAAATACAACCGCCCACATCCCGCAGGGTCTCCATGCGTGCCTTCATCATCCAGTCGGCCTTGCCCACCAGGACACCTGCTACCGTATCGCCGTGACCTCCGATGTATTTGGTAGCCGAGTGCATGACGATATCTGCACCCAGGTCCAGGGGGTTCTGCAGATAAGGGGTGCAGAAGGTATTGTCCACCATCACGAGGATGCCTTTTTTGTGGGCAATTTCGGCCACCGCTGCGATATCGGTCAGCACCAGGGTGGGGTTGGCGGGAGTTTCCAGGTGGATGAGTTTGGTCTGGTCGGTGATGGCGTGGGCAAAGTTGGCGGGGTCGTCGCCGGGAACTTCGGTGGTGGTTATGCCCAAACGAGGCAGGGTTTTGGTGAACAACTCGTGTGTCCCACCGTACAGGGTGTCGCTGCTGACGATATGATCCCCGGCCTGGCAACAGGTCAACACCGCGGTGGTTATGGCTGCCATGCCACTGGCCAGAACCAGGGCTGCTTCGCCATTTTCCAAATAGGCCATCTCGGTTTCCAGGGCGGCCTGGGTGGGGTTGCCAAGGCGTGTGTATACGTAGCTTGAATCTTCACCCCGAAAGACGGCCGCGCCGTGCTCCGCGTTTTCAAAAGCAAAGGTTGAGCTCTGGAAAATAGGCGTGCTGATGGCGCGAATGGGAAGCTCGCCCTGGTGCTTGTCCAGGTGTTTTTTGCCGTGGATGCAGAGGGTGGCGAAACCGGGATTTTTGCTCTTGCCGGACATCATTTGCCTCCCTTTTTGGCTTTCCCGGCTTTGGTCACTTGACTTGCTCTTTTGCAAACCGGCTTTTTCAGGTAGTTTTTGAGTGTTGCCACCATGTCCAGATTCTCCCAGGTGAAGTCATCTCCCGTGCGGCCATAGTGTCCGAAGACGGCGGTCTGGGCATAGATGGGCCGACGCAAGTTCAGACATTCGATGATTCCCGCGGGGGACAAATCGAATTCGCCATGGACGATGGCAGTCAGTTTGTCATCGCTCAGCTTGCCGGTGCCGAAACTGTCCACTGAAATACAAATGGGCTGGTTGAGTCCGATGACATAGGCCACTTCCACGGAGCAGCGTTGAGCCAGGCCAGCCGCTACCAGGTTCTTTGCCACCCAGCGGGCGCCATAGCTGCCGCTGCGGTCGGGCTTGGTGGGATCCTTGCCGCTGAAGGCACTGCCGCCGTGGCCACAGGCAGGCCCGTAGCAATCGACGGTGATCTTGCGGCCAGTCAGCCCGGAGTCGGCCCGGGGGCCGCCTTCCACAAAGGAACCCACGGGGTTGATCATCACCTTGGTTTCCTTGCTCAGCAATCCGGTGGGTTGGAGCACGGGTTTGATGACCAGACGTTTGATGTCCTTGCGCAATTTGCCCAGATCGGCATCCCGCAAATGGTGAGCCGATACGATCACGTGGGTCAGGGCAACGGGTTTGTCGTTCTTGTAGCGAACCGAAACCTGGACTTTTCCGTCTGGATAAACAGAGGCCAGTTGGCCGGATTGCCTTGCTTCGGTGAGTTTTTCCGCCAGACGATTGGCCAGGAAGGCAGGCACGGGCATCAAGTGGGTTTCCATGGGCAGATTCTTGCCTTCATTGGTGGCGTAACCCAGGCACACGCCCTGGTCGCCGGCGCCCTTGCGGTCGACACCGAGGGCCACGTCGCTGCTTTGTTCTTCAAGCATAACCACGACGGCGCAGCTGTTGTGGTCAAATCCGGTGGTCGGGTCGCAGTAGCCCACTGCGGCGATGGTTTTACGCACGACAGCAGTGATGTCGACATAGCACTTGGTGGTAATCTGCCCGGTGACGATGACCATGCCGGTGGTGACCATGACTTCGCAGGATACGCGGGCGTAGTTGTCCTGACTGAGGATGGCGTCGAGAATGGCATCGGAAATCAGGTCACAGATCTTGTCGGCGTGGCCGGGAGTAACCGATTCGGCGGTTTGAATCCAGGTGCGTGACATGCGCTCCTCCAAAGGCTCAAGTGATGCCCGGTATCGAAGGGACGATCGGGCGGTCATCGGGGAAAAAGATTCCCATTTTGAGTCATTGCTGAAACAATGGGCGAGGCAATCACCGAAAGGGTCGGCAAGACCATCGGCTGAAACAATTCTGGAACAATCTTGAAACATTTGGGCGACGTTTTTCGTTTCCACGAATCAATTGTACCAGAAACATGGAAGGGTTCATCATCAAAGTCAACCGTGCCAGCACCGATATACAGGTGGCAAATCTTACCTTTGCCTATCTGAAGGAACCGGTCCTCAAAAACGTGGATTTCACCTTGAAACGTGGAGCCGTGGGGCTACTGGGACCCAACGGGTCCGGCAAGACAACCCTGTTGCGTTGCCTGCTTGGTCAGGTGCCCCTGAAATCGGGGCACATTGAGGTCATGGGGCTGGATATGGCCAATAAGGCGCGTCTGGCCCGGGCCGGTCTGGGTTGGATGCCCGAGCGTGGCGGCATTATTCCCGGCATGAGCGGCGTGGCCCTGGTTGCCTACCTTGGACAACTGTCCGGCATGCCGGCCCGTGATGCCATGCAGCGGGCCCACGAGGTGCTTCATTTTGTGGGGTTGGCCGACGAACGTTACCGCCAATGCGACGATTACAGTCAGGGCATGAAACAACGCCTCAAGCTGGCCCAGGCCCTGGTTCACGATCCCACTTGGCTTTTCCTTGATGAACCCACCAGCGGGCTCGATCCCCGCGGCCGGGTTTCCATTCTTGAACTCATCAAGGACCTGGCCCAGAACAAGGGGTTGGGCGTGATTCTGTCGACCCACTTGCTGGCCGATGTGGAAGCCGTCTGCGATGAAATCCTGGTTCTGAGGGACGGCGAATTGCTCGCCCGTGAGAAGGTGGACGCCATTGGCCACGAACCCCTGCAGGTTTTTGAAGTGGAAGGTTTTGGCAACGACACTGATTTTCTGGCCGGTCTTGAGAAACTGGGTGCCAAGGTCACCGTGGACAAACGCCTGATGCTGGTGAAGCTGGATATGAAGAATTTGCTGAAGTTGCAGGCCACGGCCGGCACTGTTCCTGTCTCCGGGGATGATTCGGTTCCTTTCCCTGCAGCCACAGGTGTCAGAGCCATCCTATCGGTGGCTGCCGATTCCGGTTACGCATTGCGTCGGGTTCGCCGCCGCCCTGTTTCCCTGGCTGATGAATTCTACAAAATGGTGGAGGCCTGATTCCATGCCTGTTTACGACAGAGGATACACACACTGGGAACCCTCCGAGGAGCGGGCTTGGCCTGCCTGGTGGGTCATTGCCCGCCGGGGTATCACCGAACCGTTGAAGAGTCGCTGGCTGTTGGTGTTGGTCATTGGCTCCTGGATTCCCGCATTGGTCAAAGCGATCATCATTTATTTCAAACTCAAGGCGGGCGATCTGTTGGATGTGCTGTCGGGTGGTTGGTCCAGCATCGACGCTGCCGGCTTTCTGTCTTTCATTGAAGGACAACGATTTCCGGTGTTCGCCCTGCTGGCCATCATCGGTGCCGGATTGATTGCCGCCGACCGCCGCGACAATGGTTTGTCCCTGTATTTCAGCCGCCCCCTGGGGCTGAAATCCTACGTCGGCGGTAAAAGCCTGATCATAATTTTCTATTACTTCCTGGTCACACTCTTCCCCACTCTCGCGTTGTGTTTGTTTTCCTACCTGATTGCGCCCGAAGCCGGAGCCAGGGATTTGTTGCTGCTGATTCCTTTGCGGGCCACGGTTTTCTGTGTTCTGACGGGGATGAGCCTCAGTCTGGTCCTGTTGGCCTTTTCATCCCTGGGCAAACGCTCCATCTATGTGATGGTCTGGTGGACCATTCTGATCACCGGCACCGAAGCCATGCATCTGATTGCCAAGGGATTGGGCCGCAACAATCTGGAAGTGATCAACTTCCTGGGCAACTACCACAATGCCGGTGCCTTCATCTTCTCTGCGGACCCAAGGATGGGTGTCAGCAGTTGGGCCAGCTTTGCAGTGGTCCTGCTGGGCACCATTGCCGCCATGGTCGTGCTGCACCGACGAATTCGGCCGGTGGAGGTGGTCTCATGACCGGGGTGCAAGTGGGACGCGACCAGGTGCGCATTTCCGCTGATCGAGTGGGCAAGTGGTTCGGCGAAGTGATCGCCGTCAACAACTGCACTCTGAGTGTGGGCTCCGGCGTGGTGGGATTGCTCGGAGCCAATGGCGCCGGCAAAAGCACCCTGTTCAAGATGCTGGCCGGCCTCATCGAACCCAGTCACGGCAAGGTGCTGGTTCACGGCCGACGGCTGCGCGACGAAGTGGGATGGTACCGCCAGGTGGGGTTCTGCCCCGAAAGCGACGCCCTGCCCGAGTGGATGACCGGCCAGGAATTTCTAAGTCTGAGTCTTCGATTGATGGGCTTCAAAAAAGATGAAGTGAAGCGGAGGGTGGCCTATTGGCTTGATCGTTTCGAGTTGACCGCGGCCGCCGATCGTCGTCTTGGCGGTTACAGCAAGGGCATGCGCCAAAAGGTAAAATTGGCCCAGGCCTTGGCCCACGACCCGGAAGTCATTTTTCTGGACGAACCCCTCAACGGTATGGATCCGGTGTCTCGCAAACACACCATTGATTTGGTGCTCGAACTGGGAGGAGTCGGTCGTACGGTTTTGGTTTCCAGCCATATTCTGCCGGAGGTCGAGTCCATGACCAGCGATATCATTCTCATCGACCGGGGCAAGGTCCTCGCCGAAGGCAGCGTTACGGAAATTCGCGACAAGATCAGCGATCATCCCACCACCGTGGCTTTGGTCTCCGATGTAGCGCGGGACCTGGCGGGCTTCCTGATTGGCCGTCCCCACGTGGTGAGCGTTGAAGTTGAAGACGGCAACCGGGTAGTGGTGCGCACCGATCACGCCATGGAGTTCTACCGGGCCCTGCCGGATTGGCTATTGTCCAACAACCTGGCCGTCGAAGAAATCATCACCCTGGACGACAGTCTTGAAGCGGTCTTCCAGTACTTGACGGAAAATTAGGGTCGACCAGAACGGTCATGGAACGGAAAATAAAATGAACGATATGATGGAATACAAGCCACAGCCAATAATCCTGGAGAAGGATCCCACCGCGTTGCCCAGCGTGGGAGCGGTGCTGTGGATTTGCTGGTTTTCCTTGCGGGAGATGTCCCGCCGCCGTCGGCTTTTCAGCCTGGGAGCCATCAGCATGTTGCCGGTGCTGGTAGTGCTGGCCATTCGAATCTGGTTTGGTGATCAAGACCTCAGCGCCCAGTTGCAGCTCAGCAGCCTGACCCACAAGGTGATTATTCCGTTCCTGATCCCCATCGTGGCCATGGCCGTGGGTGTGAGTGCCATAGGCGAGCAGGTGGAAGAAGGCACCATCGTATATCTCTGGACCAGACCAGTGCGCCGCCGGGCCATTTATCTGGGCCGCTTGATGGCAGCCCAGGTTGTCAGCAGTCTTCTGCTGTCCGGTGCCCTGGTGCTGTGCTTTCTGGTGATGATCAGCAACGGCCTGAGCATCCTGGATTGGGACTTTCTGAAACTTTATACGACGACGTTCTTTATCATAGCCCTGGGCACCTTCAGTTACAGTGCGGTGTTCGCGGCCATGGGCACCTTCTTCCGGAAACCTGTTTTGCCGGCTATCCTGTTCGCCTTCGGATGGGAAGGCCTGGTCAGTGGTATCCCCGCCCGGGTACAGGAGCTCAGCTTGCGTTTCCATCTGCAGAATATCGTGGAAATCCCCAAGATCGTGCCCGAAAACATCGAAGGTGTGCTCGGTGCCCTGCTGAAAACCGCCTTCGAGCGCGAGGCTGTTCCGAAGCTGCAGTCGGTGGCCATCCTGCTGGCCGTGATGTTGTTTTTCACGGCCCTGGGCATTTGGCTGCTGCGCATGAAAGAAATCGAAAAATGATGCTGACGGCCGGGTTCTTTGCCCGTCCCACTTTGGAGGTGGGCCCTGATTTGTTGGGGGCCACTTTGTTTGTGGAGACGGATCAGGGTGCTTGCAGTGGACGCATTGTTGAGGTGGAGGCTTACCTTGGTCCGGAAGATGCGGCCAGCCATGCAGCGCGAGGGCCCACTCCCCGGTCGACGATCATGTTCGGTCCGCCGGGCCAAACCTATGTTTATTTTATCTATGGTATGCATCACTGCCTGAACTTTGTGACCGAAGCAAAAGGCACCCCTGGTGCGGTTTTGATTCGCTCTCTTGAACCAGTTGCGGGTTTGGATATTATGGCCCAAAGGCGGGGCACGGAACGGAGGATTGATCTCTGCAACGGACCAGGAAAACTGTGTCAGGCCCTGGGATTGGATTTGAGCTGCAATAACATTTCTTTGGGTGGACCGGGTGATACAAAGATTCTGTTGAAAGCTTCGGAAGAACCTGTGCAGTATGATTGTTCACCCCGAATTGGTATCAAGGCAGCCACCGATCTTCCTTATCGGTTTTTTGATCCTGGAAGCGGGTTTCTATCCGGGTAAGGTGAGGTTAGAAATACAAACAAAAAAATGGGGAAGAAATGTCGACGGTTTTCTATGCAGTGTTTCTTTCTGGCGTTCTGATGGTCGCCATCGCAAACGTGGGCTTTCGAAGTGCCTCAGCACCGGGCCTTGGGGCCGGCCCCTTTTGTTGGCCTTGGCGGGCCCGCAACCGATTCACGCCAGTCGGGTACTGGCTGAATATTGCCGGTCAAATGCTTTGGGTCGCAGCTGCTGGCTTAGCGGGATTCCTGCTGGCATAGGTTGGCCATATCCTGGTCCACAGCCCCCGATAAAATCCCAACCCACCCCCAAGCCGAGCCCCATTGTCCATCCGTTAGCGACGTTGCATGGTTTCAGTGTATTTCCGGGGTCTTGGGCCAACTCCACAGGTCACGTTGAATGCTCTCATATCCCTATTTTGCTCATTGACCGAGGACCTGGCCCAAGACCCCGGAAATACACTGAAACCATCCCCCCTGAACCCACGTATGGCCTCATTGTTGACGGTGAGTAAGGGAGGGGTTAGTTTCTCATTAGTGAGAATCCCAAATCGCCCGGGAAGCGCCATTTTTTGGTGCCTAGGTGTTTTTGTCCTGGTGCCCCGAGGGGGCCGCCCCTGGACCAATCAAGATGCTCTCGAAATTCAGGGAGCTCAAACCATGGAGGCTTCAATGCCGATGAAACAGCAACTACAGATTCTGTTGGCGGTGGTGACCATTTTGGTTGCCGGCGCGGGTGGGGCCAGCGCCCAGACCTATCTGGATCTTGAAAACCAGATCCAGGAATTCACTCTGGACAACGGTGTTCACTTCATCGTTCTGGAAAACCACGATGTACCGGTTTTTTCCTTCCGGACTTTTCTGAATGTCGGCTCGGCCAACGAAACCCGGGGTATCACCGGACTCTCGCACATCCTTGAGCACATGGCCTTCAAAGGCACCAATGATATTGGTGGCAACGACAAGAAAAAGGAACGCAAGGCCATGGAGGCCGAGGACATTGCGTTCGACGAATTCAAGCACGCCCGTCTGGTCCTCGTGCCCCGGATTGAGGCTGCCCAGGTTCAACTGGACCGCATGACCCGTGCCCTGCCTGTGGAACGTCAGGAAGCCTTTGAAGAAATTTTCAGTGCCATGCACGATGCCGGCGCCGAAATCGCCGTCCAGGACGGACAGGTCGTCATCGCCCACAATGCGGGTACCGAAGAAGAGAAAATCGACAAGTTCGACCTGAATGCCAACGAGATCGAGTTGGTCGATTTCTATGTGGGCAACATCCAGCCTCTGGAGCAGGAATTTGCTGCCAGGGAGCAGGCTTTTGAAGATGCCAAGGATGCGGCGCGAGAGTTTGTGGTGACCAACGAGTTCGGTCAGATCATTGAAGAAAACGGTGGACAAGGCTTGAACGCCTACACCAGCAGTGATGTGACCGTGTACCTCTACAATTTCCCGAGCAACCGTCTCGAATTATGGGCGTACCTCGAGGGCAACCGCATGGCTGATCCTGTTTTTCGTGAGTTCTACACCGAAAAAGATGGGCCGGTGACCGAAGAGCGCCGCATGCGCACGGACAACAGTCCCATGGGTCGTCTCATCGAAATTTTCCAGAATCAGATGTTCATGGCCAACGGTTACCATCACTCGACCATTGGTTACATGTCGGACATCCAGAACATCAGCCGGGCCGACTGTCAGGCCTATTTTGATGAGCATTACCACGGCGGCAACATGGTTGTCTGTCTGGTGGGCGATGTCTATCTCGACGATGTGAAAAAGTATGCCAAGAAGTATTTCAGTGATATTCCCGCCGGCAAGCCCACCATGGTGGAGACCTTCGAGCCCAAGCAACTGGTGGAAAAACGCATGGTGATGGTGGACCCTGCCCAGCCCATGTTTGCTGCCGGTTATCATCTTGAAAATGTGATGCACCCTGATTGGCCCACCTATCAGGTGATTGCCGATGTCCTGGGTCAGGGCCGGACCAGCCGTCTGAACAAGAGCCTGGTCAAGGAACAGAATATTGCGGTGGCCGCCCGGTCGTTCGCCGGTTTTCCCGGTCAAAAATACCAAACGGGCTTGTTGGTTTTTGCCATCCCCGTGAAAGGCAAAACCGGATACGACATGGAAGATGCCATCTATGCCGAGATCGACAAGATTGTCGAAGAAGGTATCACGGCAGAAGAACTGGCTGCGGTCAAGCAACGCACCCGGGCCAATTTTATCCGTGGTCTGGGCAGCAACAGTGGCATGGCCGGTCAGTTGGCCTGGCACCAGACTTATGTCGGTGACTGGCGCGAGCTGTTCAAACAGGTGGAAAAAATTGAATCCGTGACCTTGGACGATGTTAAACGTGTGGCAGGCGAAGTCTTTGCGCGCACCAACCGCACCGTCGCCATCATCGAAACCGAAGACGAATCCTAAGCCGGGAATTCAGTGGTTGTCCTTTTTGAGGATGACTTCGAAAGGAAATAAAATGAAGAAATTGAACAGGGTCCTGGCTCTTGGCCTTCTGGTGCTGTTGGTGACCACGGTTGCCTTTTCGGACTCGGCCATGGCCAAGAAAAAGTGGGAAAAAATCGATATTCCCGATTTGAACGAAATCAAAATGCCTGCCTATGAGCGGGTCGAACTTGCCAATGGCATGATCGTTTACCTTGCCGAGGATCATAAATTCCCCCTGGTGCAATTGAGCGCCACCATTGACGTGGGAAGCATCTATGACCCTGCCGACAAAATCGGTCTGGCCTCCATGACTGGTGAAGTGATGCGTTCCGGTGGTACCGAGACCACCGATGGCGATGCCCTGGACGAGATGATTGAAGCCCGCGGTATGAGGGTGGAAACCTGGATCGGCAACACCGATGGTGGCGCCTATCTTTCCGTTCTGAAGGAAGACACCGGTCTGGGCATGGAGCTGCTGGCCGATATCTTGATGAATCCCGCCTTCCCTGAAGACAAAATCAAATTGGCCAAGGAAAGCCAGAAGGCAGGCATCAGCCGTCGCAACGACGAAACCATGACCATCGCCCGTCGTGAAGCCATGAAAGTTGTCTTTGGCCCGGACCATCCTTTGGCCAGGCACACCGAGTATGCCACGATTGCTGCGGTGACCCGCGACGACATGTTGGCTTTTCATGCCGACTGGTTCCATCCCGACCACATGTACCTGGTGGTCATCGGCGATTTCGACAGCAAGGAAATGATCGGGCTGATCGAAAGCTCCTTTGCGGGTTGGGCCAAGGCGACCAAGGACCTGCCTGCCGATCCCGAGATCCCCAACTTTCCCCGCACCGTCAACGTGGTGGACAAGGACGATCTGACCCAGACCACGGTGATCATGGGGCACAAGGGTATCCGCGCCGACAATGAATATTACGCCGGCATTCTGGTTGCCAACCGCATCCTTGGTGGTGGTTTCTCCACTCGCCTGTTCAATGAGGTGCGCAGCCGCCAGGGCTTGGCCTATTCCGTGGGCAGCAGTTCCGGCACCGGTTTCCGCTACCCGGGCCTGTTCATGGGCTTTGTCATGACCAAGAGCGAGAGCAGTGAAAAGGCCACCGAAGCCGTCTTGACTGAAATTAAGCGCATGCTGGACGAAGAAGTCACCGACGAGGAACTGGTGCGGGCCAAAGACGGAATTCTCAACTCCGAGGTTTTCAGCTACGATTCCAAGCGTGAAATCCTCGACCGCATGGTCATGTTCGAACGCTATGGCTATGCACCCGATTTCCTGCAGAAGTACCAGGAATCGGTGCAGACCATGACCAAGGCCCAGGTGCTTGAAGCCTGCAATGCCGTGTGGAATCCCGACCAGATGTCGATTTTGGCAGTTGGCAGCTACGCCGATTGGGATGGGGATTTCACGGCATTGGGTCCGGTGACCATGGTGGACATCGAAATTCCCGAGCCCGCTTTGGAAATCCCCGATGCCACTGACGAGAGTTTGGCCACGGGTCAAAAACTGATGACCGACTGCGCGGATGCCAGCGGTGGCCTGAAAAAGTTCCAGAGTCTGAAAACCTCTTTTGAAATCATGGTACTGGACGCCACGATTCAGGGCATGGATCTGACTTTCACCACCGAGAAAACCGTCCAGTATCCGGACAAGTCCCACAGTCTGGTCAAAACCCCCTTTGGAAACCAGGAAGTGGGCCTGGATGGCGACTCGGCCTGGGCCAGTGGCATGCAGGGCACCCGTGATCTTGAAGGTGATGACCTGACCGATGCCCAGGATGAGTTGAAAACCGATACGGTTGGTGTTTTCCGGAACCTGGGCAAACTCCAGTGCCAGGCTTTGGAACCCACCAAGGTGGACGGTGTCATGTGCAATCCCGTGCATGTGTCCGGTATCGGCGATAGCTATCAGATCTTTTTCCTGAATGCTTCCAACACCCTGGTGCACATGGTTCAATCACCCGGGAAGTCGCCCATGACCGGTGCTCCGGTGACCCAGAAGGTTTATGTGGATGAGTATCAGGAACTCGACGGCTTCACCGTGCCCAAATCCATTCGGATTACCTACGACGACGAGCCCTTTGCCAGTGGAACGGTTCAGGAGTTTAAGGCCAACCCAAAGGTTGATGGGAAGATTTTCAAGAAGAAATAGTTGAAATTTGTTTCGCCGGGCAGCCATCTGGTTGCCCGGATTTTTTTTTTGGATGGCATTTTCAAGAATTATTATATGGGAAGAACATGTGCTCCCTATTGACCGCAATACCATTCAGTGATATCCTGCCCATGAAGAGATAAATAGCTGCATCACGGTCTACCTGAGGAAATGCGAGAAGTGCGCGAGCTTCGTCTTTTCTCAGGGTATGTCGCCAATGAAGCAGCTATAGTTATATTATAACACGTTTGGTTATCAGGAGTCCAGAAAAATGGCAATAAATAAAGAAAAGTATCTAATATATTAAAAAACGGACATCATGTCTTCTGGTGAATTCAACAGTCACGAGGTTTTTCCAAATAATGATGAATAA
Source organism: Candidatus Krumholzibacteriota bacterium (assembly GCA_024275485.1). Taxonomy (GTDB): domain Bacteria; phylum Krumholzibacteriota; class Krumholzibacteriia; order LZORAL124-64-63; family LZORAL124-64-63; genus LZORAL124-64-63. The sequence continues at coordinate 17,405 of JAJRZA010000098.1, forward strand.
ACCCGATTCCGTCTGGGTATGGCCCTGGAGATGATTTGATGCAACCCGTCCATTGCTGGTTCGTATCAATGCAAGGCTGGGACTTTCCCCCCCGATGGGTTCCTGCCAAAATCAACCCGGGAGAGAACCATGGGTCTGTTGGAATTGATAATCATTTTGTCCATCCTGATGCTGGGCTTGAGCGTGGGCTTGCTGCTCCTGAAATTTGTCTTCGCCCTGGTTTTGTTGCCCTTCAAGCTGATGTTCGCCTTGACCAAGGGGTTGCTGGGATTGGTGATTCTGGTCCCGGTCCTGCTTATCGGCGGCGCCTTGTTGACGGCCGTCATTCCCCTGGGTCTGCTCTTTCTGGTCCTGCCGGTGATTGTGATCGGTGGCATTGCCGTCAGTTTGGTAACCGCCTGATACAGGGAGTGTACATATCCCTGGCCCTATTCATTTTGAATATGATAACTGGCGGCGGCGTCCTGTTGCCGGGAGCCTCTCATGCCCAACCATCACCTGTGGAGGTGGATGCCCGGGTGGTCCCCTGGCATGTGGTGCGGCGTCTGGCCCTGGAGGCCGGGAACTTCCCTCCGGTCCATCAACCCATCAGTGAAGAAGAACTGGCTTCCATCTGGCCTCAACGATATGCGGAAAATCACCGCGGGTTGGCTTGGTCGACCTGTCAGTGCAAGGAAAACCCAGCCACGTTCCGTTTGCAGGGACGCGTTCTTCTGGGTTACCAGGATTTGGGCGATGTCCTGCCTGGTGAAGCGGGCCTGGGTTGGGCCGCCGGTTGGAATGCTTCCCTTGAGCCCCGCTTTGATGTCAGCGCAGGCCGGTGGTGGGCCGCCGTCAGTGCTCGCTGGCAGGGGCGTTGGGCCAAAGGAGGCCGGCAGTTGGATCCTTCAGACATCTGGGCCTGGCCTGATTGGCCACGGCCGACAGGAAATTTTCAGGTGGGGCGGGCTCGCACCCGAGGTGATGACTGGGCCCTTGATCTTCCCCGACTGGTGGTTGGCTGTCGCCTGGATGGCTGGAACCTCTCGGCAGGTTGGATGCCCGCAAAAACCGGACCAGGTATTTCCGGGTCCCTGGCCTTGGACCGAAACAGTCCCACATTTGCTTCCGTGGTTCTGCGCCGCAACCGCCAATTCGCCTGGTCCGGTTTCATGAAGCCTCTGGCTCCTGACAACCTTCTGTTCAGGACTGGGAAACTGAGCAACCGGGACGTTTATTTCAAGGACGAGTGGGGCAACCAGGAGAAGCAGGCCCAGCCCTGGTTTTTTCAATGGCTGGTGGGGTGGGAAGTCACCAGCTGGTTTCGGGCCACCTTCACCCATATGGCCATGGCCACCGCTCGTGAGGGTACGCTTTGGCCCGACCTCCTGCAGATTAATTTCCCACTGATAGGAACCACCTGGCGGGAGGCCGATAGCGGGCCCATCACCGACCGAATCTTCTCTGCCCAGTTCGAATTCCGCTGGCGTCATGCACCCTGGCCCTTGTTGCCGACTGAGGCTGGACGCTTGTACTGGGACTATGCCGGGACGGATTTTTTGCCCAGCGGACCAGGCGGGGTTATTCCTGAATTGTCCATCCCCGCGTCCGTGGCCGGGGTGGAGTTCGTGAACCGGGGTTGGGATCTGACTTTGGAATATTTTGGTTTGTATCATCCCAGCGCCCTGTGGTACAGCAACGGGGGCTATCCGGAAGGGTACACCCAGGATGAGTGGTTGCTTGGTCATCATGCTGGTGGGGGAGCCCGGGGTGGGATCAGTCTGGTGCGTATTCGTCCCGCCCAAACCCCATGGGAAATTGGCCTGAAACTGGGTTATACGAACTGGAAACATGAAAATTTTTTACCGGGTGAAGGGGAACGTCGATCGGTGGCCCTGTCGGTGGGTCGAGACCCGGCAACCCTGATCGATTCCCTCCAGTGGACAGGTGTGGTGGAATGGGTCCGGGAAGACCACCAGTCCGAAGACACACCAGCGAGCCACAACGACTGGTGGCGTGCATCCCTCAAGCTGGGCTATTGATTTCTACCTTTTCTTCATGCTGATGGTCAAAGTGAAAACCGCCACCGGTTCGTCCTGAAGTCTGTCCGGAACCGTGGCGATCACTTCCACGGTGTCTTCTTCCCGCTCACCACTGGCTTCGGCCCGCTCCAGCAAGTTTGCGAGTTTTTTCCCGTCCCGACAGGTAAAAACCGTGGCTCCTTCGGCCCGCTTGAGAAACTCCGCGTGAAAATCCTTGAAGAGGAAAGTCACCCGGCTGCGTCGGGCCCGGATCATGTTCATGACGATCAGCCCGCCTGACATGTCGGCCCCCACACACAGGGCCCCGAAGTACATGGTGCGCAAGTGGTTTTTGACCACCCAGGACAAGGGAATCCTGATGATACAGACTTCGTCATCGGCTTGCACAATGGTGGGCCTGACCAGGGCGATCAGGGGGATTTTTGCCAGGGCAAAGAGTCGGATGCTCCAGGTGGCTTTGAAGTTGGTCCAGTTGGGCATAGGGCATGTCTCCGGGAAGGGGGTTTTGCGGAAGGTAACCGAGGTGTGGAATTCTGGCAAAGCTGGATCTTGAAGGTGTCAACGGACCAGAGTGATTTTTCCCTGGAGCAGTTGAGGTTCCTGGTTGTTTTTATCCCCTTCCGGCCTGACCAACACCCGGTAAAGATAGACGCCCGAGGGGCAGGCTTGGCCGTGGTTGTTGACACCGTCCCACTGGTATTCACGCAAACCCGGAGCCTGGCGGGAAAGAGTTTGGGTTCGGATAACCCTGCCCTGCAAATCCAGGATCTCAATTTGATCCCGGGTGGCATATCCTGTTTCCCAGCGCAGCCAAATCCGGGGGTTGAAGGGGTTGGGGCTGGCGGACAACCAGCGGGCCGAAGGCAATTCCTGTACTGGGGCGGAGTTGGGGCCGAAGACAGTGGCTTCGTTCAGCAACCATCTGTTGGGGTCCACCACGATGCTAAGGGTGCTTGCTGGAAGATCAAATTCAAAATGCTGTACCAGCTGGTTATTCCACACCGTGACCATGGTATCACCCTGACTGGTGTGGAACTTGAGGTCCACCATGGTCTGGAAGGGGATCATTCCATATTGCGGATCAGGATCCTGATTTTGTTCCAACAGGATGTTGAGCCGGAAGCCATCATTATGCGGCTCCTGGTCCCAAACAAGGTTGTAGATGGGATAGGTGGTCCATTGCAGCCATTGTTGGAAGAACCAATCCAATTCCTGGCCGGAGACCCTTTCGCACACATCCTTGAAATCATCGGAATGGACCGTGCTCCACTTCAACTGAGGGTCGTTGGCATACGTATACAGAGATTCGAAAAATGCTGTATCGCCCAGTTGCCGACGCAGCATATGCAGAACCCAGGCGCCCTTGTGATAGACAATGGCCTGAAAGTAATACCAGGGATTGTCGTTATCCTGATTTCGAATCAGCGGGTCCTCCAGATAACCCACACCCCAGCTATGCTGGGCCATGAAAGTTTGCAGGCCAGCCGACCCTTGTTGGTTTTCCGCCCAGAGGGCCTCCACGTAGGTGGCAAATCCTTCGTTGAGCCAGATTTGGGTCCAGTCTTTCGGAGTGATCATGTTGCCGAACCATTGGTGGGCCAATTCGTGCATGATGATCGTTTCGAAGTAACCGTCGCCGGTCACCAGAACATCACCCCAGGTGACGACAGTTGGATGTTCCATGGCCGCATCCCAGTTGCATATGGCCATGCCGTATTTTTCACCGTTGAAGGGGTATTGCCCCAGGATGGATCCGGTGAAATCAAACATTTCCGGCAGGATAGCGAAATCATTCTGGGCCTGTTCTTTCAAATACGGATACACATAGTGCTGCAAATTGAAAATCCCGCCAGGGCCCACATAGAGCTGGCTGATCTTTTCATACTCGCTGACCGCCAGGCTGACCAGGTAGGTTGGCAGGGGGTTGGTCTCGTGCCAAATAAACATCTGATATTGATTCAGAGCCGGTGTCCGGGAGACCAGGTTCCCATTGGCCACGGCGGTGAGACCTTCAGGTACCACCAGGAAAAATGTGACGAGGGCCTTGTCGTTTGGATAATCCTTGCAAGGCCACCATGAGCGGGCACTCCAGGGTTCACTGACGGTGATGGCCACGGGGGACCCTTCACTGGTTTCCTGGAACTGGAACCCAAAGAGTCCTTCTGGTTGAGGGACTCCGGTATAAGTAACCTGAATTTTGGCGGCTTGGCCGGAGGTCAGCGGAACAGGCAACTCGACAACCACGAGGTCGTCCTGATGGGTAAAATCAAGGGGTGTTTGGTATGGATCATGAATCGACACTTCAAGGACTTGCATGTTGTCCCGAAAATCCAATACGAATTGATCCATGGACTCGGTGGTAACCTTGAAGGTGGTGGTCACTGATCCGTGGAGGTTGCCTGGTTCAAAGTCGACCAGAAGGGTCAGTTTGTAATGCAGGACGTCGAAAAAGTCCTGCCGGGGGTCGGGTATGGGCATGGGCGTGGAGGGGAAATCACTTTTCTCCAACCCGCGGGTTCCTTCCAGAAGGCAGGCATAAGGAACATCGCTGCGTTCAGCAATAGCGGGCTGGCCTGCGGTACAGAGAATTAGCCCGGTGCATACCAAGACATGAAATAGACTGAATGTCGGCCAAATCGAACGCATAACTGCCCAATGGTTGAAGGCGAGAAGGGCTTGATGTGAGGTAGTATAACACTTATTGAATCTTGATTGAAAAGATTAACGATTTACTGGTCTGAGGGGGCATTGAGACCAATATTGTCCCCAGCGCCCCTAATGTGCTATTTTCCAGGAAATCGAGACCCGTCTATCATCACTGAAGCAAAGGCCGGAAGTGTCCATGGAAGCCCAGAAAAATGTCGAGCCCTATGTTTCTCTGAATCACGTGCGAATCGTCACTGCGGCCAGTTTGTTCGATGGGCACGATGCGGCCATCAACATTATGCGTCGCCTTTTGCAAGCCAGCGGGGTGGAGGTTATCCATCTCGGGCACAACCGGTCGGTGAAGGAAATAGTCGATTGTGCCATTCAGGAGGATGCCCAGGGGATCGCCATCACCAGCTATCAGGGCGGGCATGTTGAGTACCTGAAATACATGTTTGACCTCCTGGAAGAAGCCGGTGCCAACATCCGGATCTTCGCTGGCGGTGGTGGAACCATTCTTCCCTCGGAAATCAACGAACTGCAGCAGTACGGCATCGCACGCATCTTTTCTCCTGACGATGGTCGCAGAATGGGTCTGCAGGGTATGATCAATGAGGTGCTACAAGGGTGCGATTTTCCCGTGGGCCCGGCGCCGACTATCGAGAGCCTCCAGGCTGATGGAGTGTTGGGACAACGATTGCAACAACTCGAAAATCGGGATCCACGAGCTTTGGGACGATTGATTTCCATGGCTGAGAACCATCCCGATGTCGGCGATGAACTGATGAAGGCCATTGAAGCTGCGGGCGATAAAAACGCCGCTGGCAAGGTCATTCCCGTGCTGGGTATCACCGGCACCGGCGGAGCCGGCAAGAGCAGTCTGTTGGATGAGCTGGTGCGCCGCTTTCTGGATGATTTCACCGACAAGACCATTGCCATAGTCTCAGTGGACCCGTCGCGCAGGCGCAGCGGGGGGGCCTTGCTGGGCGACCGCATTCGCATGAATGCCATCGATGATGCCAGGGTTTATATGCGCTCCCTGGCCACCCGGCAATCCAATCTCGCCCTTTCCAAATACGTGCGGCAGAGCATTGACATCTGCAAGGCCGCCGGGTTCGATCTGGTCATCGTCGAGACCAGCGGCATTGGCCAAAGTGATACCGAGATCACCGAACACTCGGATGTTTCTCTGTACGTGATGACCGCGGAGTACGGTGCGGCCACCCAGCTCGAAAAAATCGACATGCTTGATTTTGCCGACCTGATCGCCATCAACAAGTTCGACCACCGGGGCAGCCTTGATGCCCTGCGGGATGTGCGCAAGCAGTACCGGAGGAACCACCATCTATTCGATGGAGAGGATGACGCGCTTCCGGTGTACGGCACCATTGCTTCGCAGTTCAACGACCCCGGCATGAATCAACTCTACCAGGCGATTATTTCAACCCTGGTGGAGAGGACCGAAGCCAGGTTGGAATCAGGATTCGAGTTGACCGAAGGCATGAACAAACGTTCTTTTGTGATCCCGCCGGAACGGACCCGCTATTTGGCTGAAATCGTCGCCGACAACCACAAGTACAACGAGTTTGTGGACCAACAGTGTGCCATCGCCCGCCAGATGTACCAGCTGGGCGGCACCATCGATCTGTTACGGAAGAACATTGGCAGAAAAACAGTTGAGGTCGTGGAGCTGCCCTCGGCCAGCGGCAGTGTGGTCACCGCCATCGAACACGTGTCCGGGGAGCCGGATTATCTGACGGATCTGGTGAATATCTACAGCGATCTGGAAGGTCGGCTGGACAACGGTTGCCGGGAACAAATGAAAAACTGGCCCCTCATGGTCAAGCGATACCAGGCGGACAAATATGTTTTTCAGGTGCGGGGGCGCACCATTGAACAGGATCTGAAAACCACTTCCCTCAGCAAGATCCGCATCGCCAAGGTTTGCCTGCCTCGTTACGAGGACTGGGGCGATATCCTGCGCTGGCTGATGACCGAGAACGTGCCCGGCTTTTTTCCTTTCGCCGCAGGCGTTTTCCCTCTCAAACGTGAAGGTGAAGACCCGACCCGCATGTTCGCCGGCGAGGGAGGGCCCGAGCGCACCAATCGGCGATTCCATTACGTCTCTTCGGGAATGCCGGCGGCACGGCTGTCCACGGCCTTTGATTCGGTTACCCTTTACGGTGAGGACCCCCACCCGCGTCCCGACATATATGGCAAAGTGGGCAACAGCGGCGTCAGCATCGCTACCGTGGACGATGCCAAAAAACTGTATTCGGGTTTTGATCTGGCCGATCCCAAGACCAGCGTCTCGATGACCATCAATGGTCCTGCTCCCATGATGCTGGCCTTCTTCATGAACGCAGCGGTGGATCAAGGATGCGAAAAGTACATCCGCGAGAACGGGCTGGAAGCCGAGATTGAAAAAAAGATTGCTGGCATTTATCAAGGCCGCACCAGACCCAGGTATCAGGGTGATCTCCCCGCAGGTAACGACGGTTTGGGCTTGATGCTTCTGGGTGTCAGCGGCGACCAGGTTCTGGACCGGGAGGTCTATGAGAAAATCAAGGCCGAAACCCTGTGCGCGGTGCGCGGCACCATCCAGGCTGATATTCTCAAGGAAGACCAGGCCCATAACACCTGCATCTTTTCCACGGAATTTGCCCTGCGCATGATGGGCGACATCCAGCAGTACTTCATCAATGAAGGAGTGCGGAATTTCTATTCGGTTTCCATCAGCGGTTACCACATTGCCGAAGCGGGCGCCAATCCCATCAGCCAGCTGGCCTTCACACTGTCCAATGGGTTCACCTTTGTGGAGTACTACCTGTCGCGCGGCATGCCCATCGACAGTTTTGCGCCGAACCTGTCGTTCTTCTTCAGCAACGGCATGGACCCGGAATATTCAGTGATGGGTCGGGTGGCGCGACGCATCTGGGCCAAAGCCATGAAGCTGAAGTACGGCGCCAATGAGCGCAGCCAGAAGCTGAAGTATCATATCCAAACCAGTGGCCGCAGCCTGCACGCCCAGGAGATCGCCTTCAACGATATCCGGACCACCTTGCAGGCCCTGTACGCCATTTACGACAACTGCAACAGCTTGCACACCAACGCCTACGACGAGGCCATCACCACGCCCACCCAAGAGAGTGTGCGCCGGGCCATGGCCATTCAATTGATCATCAACAAGGAGTTGGGACTGGCCAACAGCGAGAACCCTTTGCAGGGTTCGTTCATCATTGAGGAATTGACCGAGCTGGTGGAAGAGGCCGTGCTCACGGAGTTCAACAGCATCAGCGAACGCGGCGGCGTGCTCGGGGCCATGGAGCGCATGTATCAGCGCACCAAAATCCAGGAAGAGTCGTTGCATTACGAGTCTTTGAAGCACACGGGAGAGTTGCCCCTTATCGGGGTGAACACCTATCTCGACCCGGCTGGTTCACCGACCATTATTCCCGGCGAAGTGATTCGATCCACCGAGGCGGAGAAGGAATATTCCATTGAGTCACTGAAGGCTTTTCAGGATCGCAACGAGATGACAGCGCCCGAGGCTCTTGCTTCCCTGCGCCGGACCGCCGTGGAACATGGAAATATATTTGAAGCCATGATGGAGGCGGCCAAGGTTTGTTCCATGGGTCAGATTTCGGCGGCTCTGTATGGGGTTGGCGGTCAGTATCGTCGGAATATGTAGTGTTCTGTTAATACAATAATTTGATTTCAAAAAACGGGACCTTCCCCATGGAAGGTCCCGTTTTCAAACCGGGCCGAAACCCGGTAGTGTTGAAAAAATCTACCTCACCAGAATCATGGCCTTGACGCTGTGGACGCCGTCCACAACCAGGCGGGCGAAGTAGGTGCCCGAGGCCACGCTGCGGCCGGCATTATCTTTGCCGTTCCAGCGGGCTTCGTGACTGCCGGCAATCATGCTCTCGTTCAGGAGAGAGCGCACCAACCGACCGGACACGTCGTACAGGTTCAGCTGCACACCGGCGTCGCGGGGCAGGCTGAACTTGATGTCGGTGGCCGGGTTGAACGGGTTGGGAACCGCTCCCTCGAGCCTGACCACGCTCGGCAGGATATCGCCGGTGGCGCTGGTGCCAGTGATGGTCATGGTCACAGGCAGCAGAAGGGCCGGCGTACTGGGATCGTTGGAGTTGATCCACAGCTCCGCCGTATACACGCCTGCCTGCAGGCCGTCCGGAGTGAAATCAACCGATACTTCGGTGGATCCATCAGGGCCGATTTGGCCACTGAGGGGCGAAGCGGTTACCCAGGTCAGGGGTGTGGGCGGGTAATACGCCACAGCCAATTCGCTGTGCAGATAACCCGAGTTGAATGCCACTTGCAGACCGTCGGTGCCATCACCGTTTTCTATGCCTACGGTGCAGAAGTTGGGATCGGCCACGGTCTTGTACTGGCTTACGATGGTGCCGTCGGCGTTGAGAATGACCTGGAAGGTTTCATTGGCGCCGGACGACCAGTTGCGAACGCCCTCATACTGGACGATGAAACGATCATTGATCGAATCGGCCAGATAATAGATGTCGCCGGCAGCAGCTGGATTCAAATCATCCCAGAAGGCCGCAATCATATTGTTCGGCTGGCTGGGATCAGGAATACCCTGGTTGTTGTAAACAATGTGACTGCTGGTGAAGCTGAGCCAGCCATTGGACGACACCCTGATGGAACTAAAGGTATTGCCGTAGAAGCTGAAATTGAAGCCCAGGTTGAAAGGACCGTAGACTGCTTCATCGTCGTGGCCGAGCAGAGTTCCGTCACCGGAGATGTCTACCCAGTTGTATTCGGGGCCACTGGGGGCTTCACTGTCTTCCCAATGATAGCCGAAGGCATCGGGGCCATCCCAGCCTGCCAACGGATCCACGCCGGGGCGGGGATCGGTCTCACCCTTGGCAAATTCCTGGTGTTCGACCTGGTTGGCCAGTCCCGTCTGGTTTTCCCAGGTCTGGAACAAGGCGATGTCCCAGGTCAAGGGGCCTTCGCCGGTGTTGGCGATGTTCATGGTCTGGATGAGGGAAAGCCCAGGGGGCAGGAAGGTCACGTCGAATTCTGTAACGTCCACGGAAATATTCGGCAGTGCGGCCACGGGGAACTCCACGAAGTCCACGAAACCGGCGTCCTGTCCGTTGGATACACTGCTATCCTTGTAGTAGGTCCAGGTGAAAGTATGGGTCCCCACATTGGCGGTTGTGGTGTACAGGGTCCAGGGAACCTCACCATCCCATTCTGCCTGCAGGAAACCATCGATGTAGAAGCGCAGGTAATCGTAGTTGGACTCACTGCTGACTTTGTACCAGAAGGAAATGTCGCTGACGGCGGTCACATCCAGGGTGATCCCCATGGTGGATTCCTGGTTGTGGGAGATGGCGCCGCTACGGGCAGCGTACTGGCCTTCATAGGAATCGCCGGTGATGGTCCAGGGGCCGTTGCCGGACATGTTCCAGTCGTTCAGGTTGAAATCGCCGCTTTCGAAATCTTCGCCGAACCAATCGGGAAGGTTGAAATTGAGAGTCAGGTCACCGGTCACTTCAACGGTGTGAATCACGGTGCCCATGCCCTGGGCATTGGCTTTGATGTCGTAGAAATTGCCGGTTCCGGAAGGTACCACAAGGGAGTAGGAACCGTCAGGGGCAGTAGTGGCTGGAGCCACGGGAGTGTCGATTACGGTGACGGTGGCGCCATTGACGGGAGCATCGATTGAGTCCAGAACAAAACCGCTGACAGTGGCCGTAGGCAGCATGACCAGGGCGACATCGTGGTTGACGGTGCCGTCTTCGGGAATGTTCAGCGCAAATTCGGCACCTGCATATCCGAAGAACTCAACCGTGAATTCCACATATTCGGCGGGCATGGTCAGGCTGTAGAAACCATTGGCGTCGGTGGTATCCATGTTGAAACCGCCAACCTTGCGGACCACGGCGCCTTCGATGGGCAAGCCGGTTGTGCTGTCGGTTATGTAACCTTCAACAGTACCTATGCCACCCATAACCGCCAGAACCGCTGCGTAGGCATCCACGAAACCGTGGCCGTAGGTGTTGTCTTCACCGGCAACGCCCAGATCAATGGCGGTGTTCATCAGAACTTCTTTGATGGTGATCACATCAACATTGGGGTTGGATGCGCGCATCAGCGCAACCACACCTGCGATGTGGGGTCCGGCCATGGAGGTACCACTCATGTTGGTGTAACCGCCACCGGCGTTGACACTGTAGATGTTGCTGCCGGGGGCAACGATTTCAGGTTTCATGGCAAATTCGCCACCACAGCCACTGGGGCCGCGGCTGGAGAAGCTGCTGATGGCATAGGGAGCATAGTATTGAGTGGAACCGACACTGAAGCAGTTGCCGGGGCTGGCTGCACGGTCGGCGGGTGAACGCAGACTGGTACCACCAGGGCCTTCGTTACCGGCGGACCAGGTAACGACCACGCCGGCGGCTTCACAGTAGTCGATGGCATCC
>JAJRZA010000099.1 GCA_024275485.1 Candidatus Krumholzibacteriota bacterium
AGTGGAAAAAGTCAGGATTTTCTGGACCTCATGTATCACGGATACACCACGGTCCAGAAAATCCTGACTTTTTCCACTGCTGGCGCACCCTGACAGCTTTCGCCTCAACGTGGTTTTGCATAGTTGGGGTTATTTTACTGATCAACAACGCTAACATTATCCACATAAAAAGTACCCGCGCCATCATTCCAGCTGGCAAAACTGATATGGCTGATCTTGTCGGGTGTTTTTCCCTTGTAGTAGAAAGACTCCAGTTCGAAAGCATCCACCAGGCCATCAACGGTCACGGCATAATATCCTTCGGGAATGTTGGCTTCCACCCTGATGGTGTACCAGGTGTTGGTGTCCAGACCTTCGGCCACCAGGGTACGGTCGGCCCACTTGTTGCTCCCCTCCCGGGCAAAGAGGTTGAGCTTGCCTGACTCGCCGGCATTTTCGAAACCCAGAAAGACAAAGCGTTCTTTGCCGGTGCTGTTGGGTCCGCCTTTTTTGTCCTTCACCTGGCCAAGGAACATGAAGGCGCTGCGGTTGTCGTCGGGCAGAATTTCTTTGACCAGAATGTCAAAAGCGGCAGTCACAGCCATATGCTGAGGCTCGGCCAGTCGGTAGGTCAGGTAGGTGTTCAGGTCGGGATGACCTTTGATCATGGCCTTTTTGGTTTTGTTCCCTTTGACGTTTTTCTTGCTGAGTTTTAGAAGATTTCGGCCTTCCTCGGTGTCCTTGCGGCTCTCGTACCAGTCCAGTCCCTTGGTGTCTTTGCGCAATTCATCACCGTTTTTGATGTCCTCAAAATCGCCTCCGGGAACCAATTCGGCAGCCAGAATGGTTGTGGAGCCTGCCATCAGAAAAATCAGGGCCAGCAGAGGGATTATGCGGGAACGGGTCAGCATGTCGGTTCCTTCCGGATCAATGGGAAAACTTCGTGAGATCAGACGCAATTATACAACATGCAGGTTGAGAAAATCCTCCCTTTTGTGTTACTTATGGCCAAATCAGGGACAGGATTTTCCACCCGCCCGTCCCGGCCTCCAACTCTCAGGGACGGTCCCATGCAGCACGATGCCTCTCATGATTCAATTGCAGTCATCGATTTCGGCGGCCAATACGCCCACCTCATCGCCACCAAAGTTCGCCGCAGCCGTGTTTTAGCCGAAATCCGTCAGCCCGAGGATTCCCTCGAGGAGTTCCGGAAATACAAGGGTATCATCCTTTCCGGCAGTCCCGCCCTCTCCTCTTTTGGGGAAGATTCGGCCTATACCAAGGAAATCTATGACCTTGAAGTGCCCATTCTGGGTTTCTGCTTCGGACACCAGGAAATCGCCAAGCACTACGGCGGCACGGTGGTCAACGGCAAGCAGGAGTGGGGTCACGCCGATCTGCACATCCAGCGGGAGCATCCCCTGTTTGCAGGGCTGGACAAGGTGGAACAGGTTTGGATGAGTCACTTTGATTCGGTAACCGCCATTGGTCCCGATTTCGAAGAGCTGGGTTACACCATTTTGGGTGAAAAAGGGGTGCCCCACCATTTTGCTGCTATCGGCAGCGACAAGCTGCGCCGCTATGGTTTCCAGTTCCATCCCGAGGTGGACGATACCCTGCACGGCGACCGGATGATCGCCAACTTTGTTTTGAACATCTGTGAATGCAAACCCACCTGGACCATGGACAGCTACGTTGCCGATCAGGTGAAAAAGATCCGCCAACAGGTGGGCGATGGTTCGGTTTTTCTGCTGGCCAGCGGTGGTGTCGATTCCACGGTGGCGGCACGCCTGTTCGGTGAAGCCCTCGGGCCGGATCGCTTGCACCTGCTGCACGTGGACAACGGCTTGATGCGCAAAGACGAATCCCTCGCCGTGGTGGAAATGTTCAAGGAGCTGGGTCTGGCCAAGAACTTCCATTTCATCGACGCCACCGACACCTTCCTGGACAATCTCGAAGGCCTGATCGAACCGGAGCAAAAGCGGCGGTCCATTGGCGATACATTTATTGAAGTTTTTGAGAGCGAGGCCCGGCGGCTGGGAATCGAAGATCATTTGTTGGGGCAGGGAACAATCTACCCGGACACCATCGAAAGCGGCGCCACCAAACGGGCCGACACCATCAAGACCCACCACAACCGGGTGCCCATCATTGAAGAGATGATCGCGGCCGGAAAAATCATCGAACCCCTGGCTGATTTGTACAAGGTCGAGGTGCGGGAACTGGGTGAAATGCTGGGTATCGCTCACGACCTGATTTGGCGGCACCCTTTCCCGGGCCCGGGCCTGGGTGTGCGATTGCTGTGCAGCGACGGCGTGGCCAGTGATGAAGATCAGCTGGCCCGGATCGCGCCGGCGGTGAGCGGGAGCATGAAAAAATTCGGATTGCAGGCCGTCGCTTTGCCCATCAAATCGGTGGGCGTAAAAGCGGATCTGCGATCCTACGAACATCCGGTGCTGATTCATGGTGAGGCTAACTGGGATACTCTTGCCGAGGCCTCCGGTACCATCTTCAAAACCGTGCCCGGGATCAATCGCACCCTTTGGAACCTGGGAAAGAGTCTGCCAAATAAAATGCGGACCGTGGCCGCCACCATGACCAGGGACAGGCTGGATCTGCTGCGGTAATGCGACTTCCTGATGATGGATGCCTTGCGGCGTCATGATTTGTATGACCGGATCTGGCAGTGTCCCACTGTGCTGGTGCCGCTGGAAATCGATGGGTCAGGTCGGGAGCTTTGCATATTGCGGCCCATCCTCAGCGAAAGGGCCATGACCGCCACTGCTGGTAGGTTGCCTTCGAAATTGCTGGATGAATTGCGCCAATCGATTTTGGCTCTGCCGGGGATCAGCGGGCTGGCATACGATTTAACCAGCAAGCCGCCCGGAACCATCGAGTGGGAATAATTATTCCCGATTTCGCTGGAAAACGGCCATAGTATCTTCCGACCAGAGCCCAAAACCACCCTCCATGGCAACTATGCCATCTCTTCATATACTCCCCTTTGACAGCTGAATTCGATTTGGCACCCTCAAGTGGAGGATTAGCGTGCGACTAAAAACCTTTTTTCCACTCCTGATCATCCTTGTGTCCAGCTTGGCAGCCTACGGTTTGCCCGCCGATCAGGATGACCAGATGGAAGCTCTCGGCGAATACGTGCCCAATTTTTTCGCCGAACTCCAGGACATTGAATTGATAGGCGAC
>JAJRZA010000100.1 GCA_024275485.1 Candidatus Krumholzibacteriota bacterium
AGTGTCTCAGTCTCCCTGTAATTGTTCGCAGATAAATCAGCTTCCCAAGCAGTGGCATTTCCTGCAGGAAAAGACTCACCGGGATGAAGAATAACATCAGATTCATTGTGGAAAGTATAACTAGTTCGTGAGTGGGAAGAAAAATAGGTCCCAAGCTCAGTCAAAACTGCGAGATGGGTTGAATCCAAGTCTCCAGAAATAACTGGCTCAGGATCATTGGGAAAAGAAACATAGATGAAACGGACCCGGGGTTCAGGATCAATGTTTAAACCGGAGCCCCCCCCCTCTTGTATCGTTGTCATAACCACAATGGAATTCACCCGCCATTGCCGGGGTTAGGGAGCTGAAAAAGATGGTGAAGCAAGTTAAAACAAAAAAACGTGACATGGTATCCCCCTAAAAAAAACGAATTATATTCACACTAAAAGTGAACAAAAAATTCAGTTTTTTGATTTTACCTCACCTGGGTGATTTTGTCAAGGGTGGCTGACCATAAATGTGTTAGCAATGAGACTTTAGTCCTCTCAACTGCAAGGATGTGAACACAGGAACTACCGGTAACCCGCGTCGTGCAACTCAACCACGTTCTTGAACTCATGTGGCGGCTTCAGGTACTTCGCCAGAAATTTGTAAATCCGCAACCGGATCTCCTGGGCCTGCCGTGTATCCAGTCTGTCGAAGCTGTGTCCTCCCGGAAAATCCTCAAAAATCTCGTACTCGAATTCCTTGTCCTCGGCCTTCAGGGCCTGAATCAGGTGCTCCACCTCGAGCACGTTCACGTCCTCGTCGTTGGTGTTGGTAAAGACGAGCAGGGGAGTTTCCAGCTTTTCAGCATTCCAGGCCGGGGAACGGCGCTTGTATTCCTCGATGTTCTCGGAGATGTCCTGGCCGATGTGGTGGTCGGCGCGGAACAAGTCCCGGTAATCGTCGTCCAGGTAGCCCAGTCGCGCGATGAGGTCGCTCACCGGAACGCCGGCGTAGGCGCAGGCATAGTCGTCGGGGTGATTGAAGATGTTCAACAGGCTGATGAGCCCACCGTGGCTCCAGCCGATCATGCCCACACGGTCGTCGTCGACGAACGGATAGTTTTCCAGCACGTAATTGCGGCAGGCGTGTGCGTCTTCGGTTTCGAGTCCGCCGTAGTCGATGTTCTCGTACACACCGCGACCGTACCCCGTGCTGCCACGGTATTCGGGAGCAATGACCACATACCCTTGGGCGAGCATCTCGCGCACGATGTGGGTGTAATAGGTTGAAAAATCACCGTGTACGCCGCCGTGGGAAAATATCAGCAGCGGGGCACTCGATTTGCGGTCGTGATCCAGGGGAATGAAGACGTAGGCCCAGAATTTCAACGGATTGCCGGCACCGATGGCGGTGGGCGATTCTTCCTTCCACTTTGGCGGGCCATACAGCCGCACCTTTTCGACAGTGGCCACGTCGCCTATACGGTCGAACCAAAGGCCGTCGTCCACGCGCTTCTCAAGGGCATCGAGCCGGTGATTCAGGCTTTCGAACGCCTTGAGAACCCGGTCGAGCTTGGTATCGACGTCTTGGGCGTCGACTGTTGTTTGAGCAAAAGCGGGCAGGGCGATGAGAAGGAGCAGAACTGCAAAGCGGTGCATGGGGGTCTCCTCGTTTGGGGGTACCCGACCATGATGACGGTGTTATCAAATGAGGTCAACCCGCAAAGCCCACCGGTGAAAACCGGAAATTTTAACGGTACAGACTCTTTACGCCGGACCAAGTCACTCTCTCATTGGCAACAGGCCCCAGATCGAAGCCGAGATCATCGAGAATCCAGACGCATGGACTATCCTGGCCAAAAACCACGTAGGAGATACCGAAAGATTCCACCGAGAGCTCCTGCATCACGTTGGTCAGAATCAGACTGTTGCTGTCAACCAGATTGCCGGAATCATCGTAAGCATGCAAAGTCAAGTTGAAACCAGCGCCACTGCCGGATCCGACCAAGGCCGAGACGACGGTCACCTGCACCGGGAAATCGAGTCGCTCAGGCCCCTCCGGCGTATGGCCATCCATGAATGAAGCGTGGCAATTAAAGGCAAGAAAATTGGGTGCGGAAAAACCACTGACACCGAAATTGCCATCCTCATTCAGAACTCCCCCTCCATCGCCAGGAAGAGGGCCTGAAAAGGCCAGACCCATCCCCAGGTATTCGTCGGTGAGGGCGATGGTTTCATCAAAAGCCCCAGGGGCAATCATATCGTCGAAATCAATAAGCTGGCCGAAGGGAACCCGAACGATTGGTAGGAACTCCGGGGTAGGTGGTGCCTCGTTTCCCATTCCGGCTGTGCCATCAACCATGGTGGCGACGGCCAGGTTTCCCATCAGAATCATCGTCAGCACCATTATGAACCTGAAATAGCTTTGTTTCATTGTCTTCCCTCCGGTTGGTAAATCATACAATTTGAAAATACAATACCAAAAACTCGCCTTGAAACGCAAGACAATTCGGCAAAATCGAATAAAGAGCATCTCACAAATTGGGACTTTGTTCAGGAAACTGGACCATTCTGGAAAGTGGTTTCCTTTCCCGTACCACCCAACACTCCAATCCCTCTTCGATCAACCACCGCCACCATAAAAAAAGTGACCAAACTGACCAACCACAGAAAATACACAGGGTGTGGCAGGATTTTCCATTGGTTGGGAGCTGCCAGCCAAACCACCAACGCCAATTTCGTCATGCCCAGAGTCCAGACAGCCGATCCCCGCCGGCACAGTTTCGGGGCCAACATGGTCATCAAGACGATCAACGTGTAGCTGGTGGTCAGGGTCAGGGCAACCAGCAACATTTTCAATATACCGGTCACGGTCAAAGCCAGACCAAAAGTAATAACACTCAACACAGCCACGGTCACACGGCAAAGAAGCAGGTCCTGGGCGGCATTCATTTGCCAGGGCCCAAAGCGATGGATCAAATCATTGGTAACCAGTGTGGCGCTTCCGAGCAAGAGGGCCGAAGCCGTGCTGACATCGGCAGCCCAAAGTCCGGCCAGGATGATACCGGCAGCCAATGGCGGCAATCCCAGGACCACTTTTGGAAGAGCTTCGGCAGGAACAATTTCCGGAAACAAAACCGTGGCCGCCATGCCCAGCAAAGCACTGATAAAACCCACCGGAGCAATAATCGCTGCGCCCAGGAGGTAGCCGCGCCCGGCGGTTTTTTCGTCCTTGGCCGCAAATCCGATCTGAATGACCGACTGGGTTGAATGCGACATGGTGATCATCACAATGAACCAGGCGAGAATCAATCCGCTGCCGACGGCATCGAGGTCGAAACCCGGATGCCCCACGGGCAACCTGGCCTGCAATCCTGAAATTCCACCGAGTTGACCCACGGTCAGCACAGCACCCAGGATAATCCCAAAATAAATGACGATGACGTTGACCACATTGGTCAGTCCCGCCGCCCAGAATCCACCGATCAGGGTGATGCCCACAAATACGACCGCCGTGGCGGCCATGCCTCCGTGGAAGGAAAAAACTTCGGGCAGGAGGGACGATAAGATGGCCCCGCCAGCCACATACTGCAGGGAGGTGATCACCATCTGGATCACCAGCTGGCCGAGCACTCCCAGCAACCGGCCACCGACACCGTAGTGACGTTCAAAAAGTTCGGGAAGGGTGGTCAGCTCCCAGCGCCGATACCGTTGGGCGGCAAACAAACCCATGACCAGGGCGCCGGCGGCCCAGGCGGCGTTGTACCAGCCGGCGGAAATTCCCACGCTGTAGGCCCGTTCGGCCACACCGATGGTCGAGGCTCCGCCCACGGCCAGGCCCGCCAGCATGGCCGCCACCACCACCGTCGGCAAACCGCGTCCGGCAAGCAGGTAACCCACCGCACCGCCGCCGCCTTTGGCATTCAGGCGACGGGCCCACCAGGTGACTGCAAAAAGGGCGACCAGATATGAAACCACCACCAGCAGGGGGACCAGGTGGGTCAAGGGTTACTCCACTTTCAGGCGGACGTCCACCGCCACAGGTGCTCGGCCGGCGGGGAAGGCAAAGATAGGGTTCAAATCCATCTCCACGATTTCCGGAAAATCGGCGGCCAGAATCGAGACTCGCACCAGCATTTCCGCCACTGCAGGCAGATCCACCGGTTCCTGGCCGCGCAGGCCGCACAATACATCGAAACCTTGAATGGTGCGCATCAGTTCGTCGGCTTCAGGCAGGCTCAGCGGAGCGACTGCGGCGGCGACATCCTTGAGCACTTCCACAAAAACACCGCCGAGGCCGAACATCACCAGGCTGCCCAATCCTTCGGAAGCGGCCACACCGGCGATGAGTTCGTGGCCCTTGGGCACCTGTTCCATCAGCAGGCAGGTGGAATCGGGGCCGAACTTTTCCAGCATCCGGTCGTGGGCGGCTTGGAGTTGATCCCAGCTGGCAAGATCAAGAATGACGCCGCCTTCATCGGATTTGTGAAGCACGTCGGCAGAATCGATTTTCAAGACGCAGGGGAAGCCAACGATCTCGGAAGCGCCCTCAAGACCCTGGACAGAAGAGAAGCCGGCCATGCGAGGGGCCTTCAAGCCATAGGCCTGCAACACGGTGAAGGCGTCCTCCTGGGTGAGGTAGGCACCCTTGCCCCGATAGGGTTTGATGATGGCTTCGGCCTTGGCGCGGTCTGTGCCGAGCTGGGGCACGTCCTCGCGCACGCGATCTCGCAGGATGGAATAGGCCGACATGGAGGCCAGGACCCGCGCGCCATCTTCGGGGAATTCAAACACCGGCAGATCGGCGGCCCG
>JAJRZA010000101.1 GCA_024275485.1 Candidatus Krumholzibacteriota bacterium
ATTTTTTGAAGGTAAAGCCCTCGGATAAGGGTTTGTGATGAATGCACTTGGGAGATGGGCAGTGTGGTGGTTGCCAGCCCTTGGGTATTGTTTTTGAGTATTTCATACTCAAGGACTGGCAGATCTGGGGCCAGGAACATTCTCGGGGGCACAACTTAAATATTTCTATTGATCCTTCTCTTGTATCCCCGGGCTTAAAATGTTAAATTTCTGCGACGTGACGGCAATTTCGGCTGTCCTTTCGTTTTTATTTCGTCCGACCAGAGTGTGTCCAGAATGTGACCGGAGGTGTCCATGGAAGTCAGTGGCAACAGCAAAGGCTTGCCTGAGAATGCATACCGCAAACTCAATGAGGGGGAAAGTTACGTTCCCATAGTGCCAGCCAATACCATCATTCCTGAAATCACCTCCTATTCCGTCTGGATGGGAATTCTTTTTGCCATTGTGTTTTCGGGTGCGGCAGCCTACCTGGGATTGAAAATTGGTCAGGTCTTCGAAGCCGCCATTCCCATCACCATCCTGGCCATCGGCGGCTCTGCCCTGGTGAAGAAGAAGGATGTTCTTCAACAGCATGTCATGATTCAGTCCATCGGGTCGGCATCTGGAGTGGTGGTGGCCGGGGCCATCTTCACCCTGCCGGGAATCTATGTTCTGGATCTGGCTGATCAGACCAATTTTCTGCAGATGTGCCTGGCTTCGCTGCTTGGTGGTTTTTTGGGCATTCTGCTGTTGATTCCTTTCCGACGTTATTTTGTGAAGGACATGCATGGCGAGTTCCCCTTTCCCGAGGCGACGGCCTCCACCGAGGTTCTGATTGCGGGCGAGAAGGGTGGCGGCCAGGCCGGAATCCTGATCAAGAGTGGTGGAGTGGCCATGTTGTTTCAGGTTCTCAGCCACCAAACCATTGGTTTGTGGAGGGAAACATTTGCCACCACCCATTTTGCCTGGGGGCGTCAGATTTCGGAAAAACTGCGGTTGGAATACAGCATGCTAACCGAAGCAGCCGTATTGGGACTGGGGTATATCATTGGTTTGCGTTACTCGTTGATCATCGCCTGTGGCTCATTCCTCAGTTGGTTTGTGCTCATCCCCATGATCGGTATTCTGGGCAAAGGTGTGACTATTGATGGACAACTTTACCAACTGGCCGCCCTGGACAGTTTGACCACCGGAGAAATCTTCAAGCACTTTGTACGACCGGTGGGTATCGGCGCCATCGCCATGTCCGGGCTGATTGGTGTATGGAAGAGCCGGGACATCATTGTTGGTGCCGTCAAGTTGGCTGCCCAGGCCGGAAAGCAGGGCGGCGATGTTGGCCGTGTTGAGCGTACGCAACGGGACCTTCCCCTGCGCATGGTGACCACGGCCACGTTCCTGGTGCTGGCTTTTGTTTTTCTGTATTTCTGGTTCATCGTCAAGGTGACCCTGATTCAGGCCCTCGTCGGGTTGGCCCTGGTGGCCGGCATCTCTTTCCTGTTCACCACCGTGGCGGCCCGGGCCATTGCCATTGTCGGTAGCAACCCGGTTTCAGGAATGACCCTGATGACCCTGATCATCAGTTCGGTTGTTCTGCGTGCCACGGGGCTGGATGGGGAATCGGGCATGGTTGCGGCACTGCTTATCGGTGGTGTTGTCTGCACGGCATTGTCCATGAGTGGTGGTTTCATCAGCGATCTGAAAATCGGCTATTGGCTGGGAACGACGCCAGCGACCCAGCAGAAGTGGAAGTTCCTTGGTACTGTGGTGGCTGCCATCACCGTGACCGGTGTGATCATCCTCCTGAATTCGGTTTACGATTTTCGGACTGATGCCATGCCCGCGCCCCAGGCCAACGCCATGGCTGCGGTGATCCAGCCCTTGATGTCGGGTGAACCGGCACCCTGGTTGCTGTATATGGCTGGTATCTTCATGGCCCTGATCCTGGAATGGGTTGGCTTGCCGGCTTTGGCTTTCTCCCTCGGGATGTATTTGCCTTTGGCAGTCAATACTCCGGTGCTGGTGGGTGGTCTCATTTCCCATTTTGTGGGTCGTGATGGCAGTGAAGATTTGAAAAATGCCCGGCGGGAAAAAGGAACTCTCATGGCAAGTGGTTTTGTGGCCGGGGGGGCCATCATGGGTGTTTTGGCTGCCGGGATCAGGTTCACCGGCATTTCCCTCAGTGAAAATGCCGAGTGGAGTGTGGACCATGTTCTGGGTTTGAACGGTTGGGTTATCGAAAACCCGTTGTCTGCAGTTCTGACCCTGGTCGTTTTCACGGGCCTTGGATACTATTTGTATCATGGGGCTCGCAGCGGCAAGCCGGAGTAGGCACCGGTCGAGACGGTCTAGCCGGGAGCAGATTTACGGGCCGTCGCAAATGCGGCGGCCCCTTTCCAAACAAGCGAACCATCTTCAAGTGGAGTCGAGATGAACTGTCCTTGTGGAAATGAACAACCCTACGCCGAATGTTGCGGAGCCATCATCAAGGGCGAACGCCAGGCTTTGACCACCGAAGAGTTGATGCGGGCCCGCTACAGTGCACATTCCCACGCGGAAATGGATTTTCTTTTTGAGAGTCTACACCCCGACAACCGTGATGAAAACGATCGTGAAGGATCCAGGGACTGGGCTGAAAACAGCGAATGGCACGGCCTGGATATTATTGAGGTGGTTGATGGCGGGGCGGACGACGACCACGGCACAGTGGAGTTTATCGCCAGCTACACCTACAATGGCGATCTGGCCCGGTATCACGAAGTGGCAACCTTCGACAAGTTGGACGGTGTCTGGCATTTCACCGAAGGTACGCCAGGGGTGAACAAGCCGGTGGTGCGTGAGGAACCCAAAATCGGTCGGAACGACCCTTGTGCCTGTGGCAGTGGGAAAAAGTACAAGAAGTGTTGCGGGAGTTAGTCTGTGAAACGATTTCGTCGGGAAAAACACCTGGGAATATGTCTGCTTCTGGTGGCCCTGCTGATTCTCCCGGATTTCCTGCTGGCTGCCGATGACGGCAACTCCGAGATTGACCAAAGTTGGATTGAAAGAACACTGGATCGTTTTTTCGGCAACAAGGCCCTCACCGGCGAGAAGCTCGATGGTGAGGGCCTTGAGCTTGTCGGTCCCTACGTCGAGCATGCTGGCAAAACCATCGAAGTGGTGATTGTTCGCCAGGTCAAATCCTTCGAAGAAGGCTGGGGCGACGAACGGGTGGGGTCCCTTCGTTTGCTGAACAGTTTGTCGAAAAAATTTCAGGACTACACCAGGCACAATATTATCCGCCAGTATCTTCTTTTTGAAACCGGAGATACGGTTGTACCTTTTGACTTGTCCGACAGTGAGCGCCTGCTGCGCGACCTGCCCTACATCGATGATGTGCGTATCCACGTGGTGCCCATCGATGGTGAGCCGGACAAGGTTGGCATTGTTGTGGAAACCAACGACCGTTGGCCTCTCGGTCTTGCAGTGACCGTTATTACGGCCGATCGTTGGCGTGCCAAACTCTATTCCAACAATGTTGCCGGTTTGGGATTGTTGTTTTCCAACCAGGTTCTGCGCGACAAGAATGCCGACAGGAGTTGGGGCTACAATGGGATCCTGGAAAAAGAGAATATTGCCGGCAGCTTTTGGAAAGGGAGGGTTGAGTATGAGAGTTCCGCCCGGAAGGACTTGTTGGAAATTGGGTTCGATCGTCCGTTGGCTCATCCCGGATTGAAATTTATTGGTGGGGCCCTTTGGCGGGACATGGATAATTTTGAATTTGACGGCACGCCGCGGGGTTTTCGGGAAACGGATATCTGGATTGGCGAGGCATTCAAGCTGTATGACCATCGCACCCTGCAGAGCGGTATCCGTACCATGTTGATTCCAGCCCTCCGGTTTCAAACAAGGGGTTATTACAAGCGACCAACAGTTTCGGCGGATACCAGCCGTGGGTACCATAACTTTGACCGCTATTTTGCCTCCCTCACCTTGCAACGGACCGAATCCTACAAAACAAGCTTTCTATTTGGGGAAGGCGAAGTGGAGGATTTGCCAACCGGCCAGACCTTGAGGGTTTCCGGTGGAGTGGAGCACGGGGAATTTGACCATCGCCCCGGGATTTTTTTTGATTCGGCGGCCATTTCCATGCGCAACAGGGGGGATATTTCTTCGGTGAGAATGTCCATTGGAGGTTTTCTCAAGGAGGACCATTTTGAAGATGGTATTTTTGATATTTTCGGATCCTATTTCACTACTCTATTGGGAGGGAATTCATTACGGCACAGGCTATATTTCACTACCAGATATACTCTGGGTATTGGGCGGCATCCTTTTGACAAAATTTATTTGGGTGACCGGTCAGGGATTTACCGTTTGGACAATGGTTTGGTGGCGGGAAATCAACGCCTGGTGTTCAAATCGGCGTATCGGATTTTCACTCAATGGGCCCTATTGGGCTTTCGCCTGTCATTTTTTGCCTTCGCCGATGTGGGAGCCATTGCAGGTGAGGATGATTCTATTTTCAAACAGAAATATTACCTCAGCACTGGCCTGGGTGTGAGGATGCGCAACCCGGGATTGGTTTTGCCCACTTTCCAACTTCGAATTTCCCTGGTCACGAATGTGGAAAATCCCGGATTCAGCTTTGGATTGAAACTGGGCAACGCCCCCGGACCCGAAATCAAATATCCAGGCATCAAGCCGGGAACTTTGGCTTATGAATAAGAGAGGCAGATTGCAGGCATGAAACAGATTGTGATTGCAGGCAAGGGTGGCCCCGAAACCATGCATATTCGCGAAACCGAATTGTCTGAACCGGGGCCCGGACAGGTGCGGATTAAAGTCCAGGCCGCGGGGGTCAATTTCGCCGACGTGATGATGCGCCTGGGCCTGTACCCGGACGCACCAAAACTGCCGGCCGTGCCGGGCTACGAAGTGGCTGGTGTGGTGGATGCCGTGGGCGAAGGTGCCGATGCCGACTGGTTGGAAAAACCTGTCCTGGCCATGTGCAATTTTGGCGGTTACAACGAATCTGTATGCCTGGATGAAAAACTGGTTCATTTACGACCCGATGGAGTGAGCCCCACCCAGGGTGCAGCCCTGCTGGTCAACTATTTGACGGCCTGGCAGATGGTCCGGGTCATGGCGCCTGCGGCAGAGGGCGACTTGGTTCTTGTCCACTGCGCTGCAGGTGGGGTTGGCCAAGCGGTGGTGCAGCTCTGCATCTTGAATGGTGCGCGGGTTGTGGGTTCCGCTTCACCGATCAAGCACGATCGTTTGCGTGAGCAGGGCCTGGAGTATGTTTTCGACAGCAGACGGCGCGATTTTTCCACGGCGGTGCGTGCTGCAACTGGTGGCCACGGAGTTGATATTGCCCTGGAGCCCCGCAATGGCCCCTGGATCATGGAAAGCTACAATTCCCTGGCCAAGTGTGGGCGACTGGTGGTGTTTGGTTTCTCCCATGCGGCCACCGGATCCAGCATCGGAGTGCTGTCCACCCTGCGAACCCTGGCCGGCATTCCGTGGCTGAAATTGAACCCCATCCGCCTGATGAACGACAACAAAAGTCTGGCAGGTGTGAATCTGGGACGCATGTGGGACATGGGATACAAAACCCAGCGTTGGGTTGAGAGCTTGCTCGAATTGCAATCAGCAGGCAAGATTGATCCGGTCATTGATTCGGTGTTCCCGTTTTCCAAGGCAGCAGAAGCTCATCAACGACTTGAAAACCGCCTGAACGTGGGCAAGGTAATTCTTGTACCCGACGAAGAAGAGGTTTCGTGAAGATTTCCGTGGCCATCATCACCCTGAACGCTGCCCGGAGCCTGGACCGCTGTCTGGCTTCGGTAGCTTTTGCCGACCAGGTTGTGGTCCTGGATCAGAACAGCTCCGATGATACCGCCGAGGTTTGCGCCAGTCATGGAGCTGAATTCCATCAAACCGAGTGGCTGGGTTTTGGGCTCACCAAGAACAAGGCCGTCTCCCTTTGCCGAAATTCCTGGATTCTGAGTGTGGATACCGATGAAGTGGTCACACCGGAGTTGCGAAGGGCCATTGAAAATCTGCCCGACGATTCAACTTCTGCCGTTTACACAGTCAACCGGTTGAGTCGTTTTCTGGGGCACTGGATTCATCATTGCGGTTGGCATCCGGAGCATGTGGCGCGCCTTTTTCATCGTGAAAGGGCCGGATTCAATGATTTACCGGTGCACGAGTCCATTGAAACAGATGGGGCCATCGAACGCTTGCCCGGACTGTTGCATCACTTCACTTATGAGTCCATGGAGCAGTACATCGACAAGCTGAACCGCTATACGACTTTGGCGGCGCAGGAGATGCACACCAGGGGCCGGAGGATAAGTTTGCCCGCGGTGGTGTTGCGCAGTCAGGCTGCATTTTGGCGCATGTGGATTTTACAGGGTGGGGTTCTTGACGGCTGGCCTGGTTTTGTTCTGTGCCTTTCCAGCTCATTCTACGTTTTGAGCAAGTACACCAAACTGTGGCGCATGACAGAACAGTGAAAGTCCTGGTCACACGCACGGACCGGCTGGGAGATCTGATGCTGTCGGTTCCCGTGTTCGAATACCTGAAGAACGCCAGGCCGGATCTGGAAATCCATGCGCTGGTGGCACCGATTGCGGTGCCGCTAGTGGAGAACAACCCCCATCTGACGGGAATCTGGACCTGGACTGAAAACAGTTCGGCCGATTCCCTGAAGACCTTGACCTCACGTCTGCGCAGCGAACAGTTTGATGTGGCCATCATGCTGCAGTACCGGTTGGAATTGGCCAAATTACTGCGGCGTGCGAAGATTGGGCGCCGGTATGGTCCCTGGTCGCGGTTCAGCAGCTGGTTTCTTTTGAACCGGGGATTCTGGCAGGGCCGGTCCCATTCAAAGCGCCATGAGATGGATCAAAATCTGCGTCTGGCAGGCAAGTTCTTGGGAAAACCGTGCTTCGAAATTGATTTTCCGAAACCGGCACTTTATTTGACCCCAGGACAGTATGACCTGGGGCAGGAATTCCTGGCAGAGTTCCAGGTTGGAGAAGAGAAGGTTGTTTTTTTGCATCCCGGTTCCGGCGGGTCTGCTCTGGACTGGGATCCGGTCCGGTTCGCGGGTGTGGCAAATTCCCTGGCCGGCATTGAGGGTTTTAGGGTATTTATTACCGGGACTTCAACCGATGAGGCCGTGGTTGGCCAGGTATCGGTCGGTCTGGATCAGCAGGTGACCGTGCTTTCGGAACGGTACAATCTGAGGGATTTCCTGGGGATTCTCTCCGCTGGTGATTATTTCATCGGGCCCTCCACCGGACCTCTGCACTTGGCTGCGGCCATTGGATTGGGTACTGTGGGAATATACCCGCCGGTGCCAACAATGAGTCCCGGACGCTGGGGACCACGGGGGCCCTGGACCAAAACGATTGTTCCGGCAGTGGATTGTCCAGCCAGTCGACTTTGTTCCGGGGAACGATGCCCACACTTCAGTTGTATGGATGGAGTCTTCGAACGGGATGTCTTGGGAGCCGTCATGGAAATCCATCGGCAGAAAACGGAGGAAGAATCTTGAATCGGCCATTGAAAATATTGGGACTCGGCCTGGCTGTCTGCTTGATCCTGATGAGCGAAAATGTTGGTGCCCAGGAGCCTGGGCCATCTCCCCTGGAAGAAATTGAAGCGGTGCAGAAACAGGCCAAAAAGCTGGGAGCCAAAAGTAACTTGCCCATGGCCTGGCGTCAGCTGGATTCCCACTTGGGATACGCCGAAGAAAATGGTGCCACTGACGCCCAGTGGGAAAAAATTCGTCAGGAAGCGGATCTGCTCCTTCATCAGGCTGATTTTCTCAATCAAATGCGGCAGAAAAAGAATGGTTACGAGATTCTGCTCGGACGCTTCGACCAGGCCCTTCTGGAAATCGCCTCCCTGTATGGGGTGATCCTCGATCCCCTCAAAACAGGTACACCACTGGCCGAGGCTTTGTTGGAAGAATTGAGCAGGAAGAACTTGCTGCGCCAGGTGTCCATCGATTCCCTGACCGTGGCCAATCGGCAGTTGAATGAAATGGTAGGCGGCAGGGTTGCGGCTCAGGATAGCCAGATCACCGCCCTCACCGTGGAGGTTCGTTCCCTGCGCCAGAGACTCTGGGAGACTGAGCTGCGCGCCGGTGTGGCCGAGGCTGATCGTTCGGCTGCTGAATCGGTCCTGACCAGGAAGCAAGCCAGGGAGTCGGCGCTGGCGACTTTGCATGCCTCACTCACCCCGGATGAGGGTGAAATCTTGATGATGGGCGACAGTCGGGTGGTCATGCGTTTGCACGGGGTTTCGTTTGCCGTGGGAAGTTCCCAGTTGCGATCCGGTCAGGACACCCTGTTGGCCAAGATTGCCGGGGCAATGGAGCTTTTTCCGGGTGCAACAGCCAAGGTTGAAGGCCATACCGATGATTCAGGCAGCAGGCAAGCCAATTTGAGGCTTTCGCGACGCCGGGCTGAAACGGTGGCCCGTACGCTGGAGAAAATGCAGGGTTTGGCGGAAAACAGCATTGCCACTGAAGGTTTTGGACCAGACCGCCCCGTGGCCCTGAACAACACCGCCGAAGGACGGGCCCGCAATCGCCGAATTGATTTGATCATCGATCTTCCGCAGTAGTTTCTGGATATTCCCACTTTGGCCCTAGTGTGTTCTTTAAGTTGTGCCCCCGAAAATGTTCCTGGCCCCAGATCTGCCAGTCCTTGAGTATGAAATACTCAAAAACAATACCCAAGGGCTGGCAACCACCACACTGCCCATCTCCCAAGTGCATTCATCACAAACCCTTATCCGAGGG
>JAJRZA010000102.1 GCA_024275485.1 Candidatus Krumholzibacteriota bacterium
CAACGAATCCAGGACCCGGAATGTTCACTGAAAAAAGTTTGGCCCGGTTCAGACACAGTAGCCAGCTCGAAGACCAGGGAACCCTCACCCTGCATGGCTTCGTTGCCGTTTTTGATCAAATTGCTCAAAACCTGCCGCAGCTGTCCCGGATCTACCCACAAACTGAAGTTCCCGGGCCATCCCAACCAGCCATAGTCCACCCTGGTGCGGGCCAGATAAAACCGGGCCAGGCTTTCAAAAAGGTCCTGCAACTGTTCAGCGGACATACGCTGGGGTTTGGGTTGGGGCAACTTGGCATAGAGTGAAAACTCGTCGGCAATGCGACCCAGGTTTGAAGCCTCCTCCAAAACCGTTTGAACACAGGAGGTAATCGTTGGGTCATCGCTTTTTTTCCCGATGCGGTGCATGGCCAGGGTGATGGGAGTCAGGGGATTTTTAATTTCATGTGCCAAACGGCGAGCCACACCCTGCCAGGCAGCAACCCGTTCAGCCCGGCGCAAATCTTCCCGGCCTTGCAAAAGCTGATTCGTCATGCGGTTGAAGGCAGTTACCAATCGCCCCAATTCCGCCGGGGCGGACACCTCAACCTGATGAGAAAGATCTCCGGCGGCCACCCTTTCGGTTCCCAGGGACAACTCCTTCAGGGGACGCGCCACATACCGCGCCAGGCGATGACTCAGGACCAGCGAAACGACCAGGAGAAGAAGCGTCAGAACACCAAGGGTCAGCGCCATGTTGGATCGCAACAAGCGACTGTAAAAATGACGCAATTGCCGAACACCCGCCCCACCTCGGGAAACTTCACCCAACAGGACTTCAAGATCCCTGGGCATTGGATGAGCCGCCAGAACCCAGTCACCGGATTCATCCTGCATGGGACAGCCCGCCAGCAAAAAAGACCCCCGGGAAGTTTTCCAGCGCCTGGGCTGGTCAAGATCGGTGGGATTGAAGGCATCCGGCACCGGCAGGGAGTCATCCATGGCCGGGCCTCCTCCTGGTTCAAACGACCAGGTCCCGGCCATGATCTGCTGAGCCCTCCACCAGGCTACCGAAGAATCCACTGTTGTTTTGCCGAAAGTCGTCGCCAACAAATCAGCCGTTTCCTGGGCCTTCTTTCTTTGTTGTTCCAAAACCTGTCGGGCCAGTTCCAGGGAGGCGTCAAAAGAGTTCACCAAACCCGGTCCATCCAAAACAGCAAGTTGTTGCCTACTGTTGTTCCAATCCACCAGCATGACCGCCAAGGCGGGAATGAGCATCATGGGAAAAAATATCAGGAACAGACGTTTTTGCACTGTGATCCCCGTTTTGAAATACCCGAATGGAGTCCCTGGACCGTACCATACCGGGGGACCGGCAGGTAGAGTGGATTTTTTGCCTATTGTTGGCACACCCGTACGATACAGTTGAATTGACTCCCTGAGCAGCAACTACTGGTTTAATTTGCTCATGCCGGGTTTGCTTTTGTCCGGATAATCGGGAGTTGCCGGGATAGACCACCTGCCGCCTGAATTCTCCAATTGGAAAAGCAGAAATTCAATGGCCGCATCCAGTTGGGTGTCTTCTCCGGCCACCACATCGGCCGGCATATTCATCACGATGATGTCCGGTTCCACTCCCCATCCTTCAATGGGCCAGGTGCCATCCAGGGCGTAGAGACCGAATTGGGGCGGCGTGGTGGCCGCGCCATCGACCAGATTCTGATGCGGCTCGATGCCGATGCTGCCACCCCAGGTTCGCACACCCATAACCGTGGCCAGGTTCTTGCGTTTTACGGCTTCGGCGAAAAATTCACCGTTGCTGCCCGTGTCTTCGTTGATCAGAATCACCATGGGACCGTGGAATACCCGTTCGGGATTTCGCCCAGCTTCTCCTTCACGGGGAATGGTAAACGCCCACAACTCGCGCTCCAGGCGATCAATGATCATATCACCCACAAAACCGCCGCCGTTGTAACGTTCGTCGATGATCATGGCCCGTTTGCCGGTCTGGGGATACCAGGTGCGAGCAAATTCCGCCAGGCCGCCATCCATCATGTTTGGGATATGCAGGTAACCGATGAGACCGTCCGCTTTTCTGGAAACGTAGTCCAAATTGCCATCCACCCAGGCCCTGTAACGAACCCCGTATTCTCCGCGTAAAGTGCGCAAGCGGGTTTTTACCGCGCCCTTCTTTGAGGGTTTGTTGTTGGTGGTCACCGAAACCATTTTGCCGGCCTTGTCCACCAGCTGTTCGAAGACATTGTCACCCATCTTTATTTCCACGCCATCGATGGCAATAAGGTAATCGCCTTCTGCAACGAGGACCCCGGGTTCGGTCAGGGGCGAACGATAATCGGGATCCCAGGAAACGCCCGGAACGATGTTGGTGATGCGATAATATTCACTGCCTTTTTCGGGAGTGAACGAGCATCCCAGCAGGCCAGTGGATACTCGATCGCCACGGCCACCAAAATCGCCCCCATAAATGTAGGTATGCCCGATGTTCAATTCGGCGATGAGCTCGCCAATGAGGTAATTCAAATCACCGCGTGATCCGCATCCGGCCACGAAAGGCGCATACTTGTCGTGCATGGCCTGCCAGTCGACACCGTGCATGTTTTTATCGTAGAACCAGTCGCGTTGGATGCGCCAGGCCTCGTCGAAAATCTGCCGATATTCTACCAGGCGATCCAGCCGCAGCTTGATGGCCCCCATATCGACCTGGCCATCGCCGGCATTGGCTGTCTTTCCAGTATCGACCACGCCGATGTTGCGGCCCGCACGGTAAACCATTTTCTTGCCGTCGGAACTGAGATGGTAGTTGGCCACGCCGCTCATCAGGTCCTCGACAGAGGCTTCGGCCAGGTTATAGGCCACAAGGTCCAACGAGCCTGAAGACTGGTCATCCACGTTTTGGTATTTCAGAAATTCGGGGTCGTTTTTTCGGAGCATCAGGAAGCCGTCTTTGGTGGCGCTGAGACGAAAATAATTGCCCGGCTCCACATCCTTGCACACCAGGACACGGTTGGACAAACCGTCCAGATCGATGATGGTTTCGTCATCCTTGTCGTCTTCCTTGCATACATCCTTTTCTTCCTCCACGTCGCTCACCAAAACATCGTCGGTGTAGAAAGGAGAGCGGGCATCGTCGCGCAACAGGCAAACATACGGCAAGGCCATTTTGAGGAAGATATGGTTCTGATCCTGCCTGCCCATGATGGGATTGAAGGTGCGGTTGGAGAGGAAGAACAGGTACTGGCCATCGGGGCTGAAGGAAGGCGACCAGGATGTGCTCATGTCGTCGGTCACACGGTGGGTATCTTTTTGCTTCAGGTTGTAAAGGTAAATGGACTCGTTCATGTTGGAACCATTGTTGGTGTAGGCTATCCAACGACTATCCGGTGACCAGACATAGTCCTGAATACCCCAGCGTTCCCAGGCATCGTCGTCGCTGCTTCTGGCAATTTCGCTGACCTCGCCGCTCTTAACATGAATGAGATTCAAGCGCATGAACTTATCGGCGAAAACCAGGTATTTGCTGTCGGGCGACCAGACCAAAGGCAAAGTGAAACCGTAAAAGCCATCGGTCAGTTGCTTCCACTCGGTCCTGCCCAACTGGTCCACCAGGTAGATCTCCTGCTCGCCGCTGCGATCCGAAACAAAGGCTATGTTTTTGCCGTCGGGCGACCAGACGGCGTTGCGCTCGCGACTACCGCTGGTACGGGTAAGATTCACCGGGTCGCCTTCATCCGCAGGCAGATTCAATATCTCACCACGGGCTTCCACCAGCACCCGCTCACCACCGGGGGACAGACTGAATGAACCATCGGTGGCTTGGGGTGTGACCAGAACCGTGCGCACATGGCGACGATCCGAAGGAATATTGATGGGAACCTCCCGCACCAGGCCGTCGGCCAGATCCACCACCTTCAGGCCGGGCCCGTGCTGGAAAACAATTTTTCCGCCGCCCAGGCTGGGATATTTCACATCGTAGTTGGTGAAGTTGGTCAGACGAATGACGTCCCCGCTGTCCAGGTTCTGCCCATAAATATTCAAGGTGCCGTCCTGTCGATCGCTGGAATAATAAATGATGCGTCCATCCCACATGGGGAAGTTGTCGGTGCCGTCCCAATCGGTCAGGCGGGTGATGTCGCCGCTGGCAAAATCCTTCACCCAGATATCCTGGGCCATGCCGCCTTCATAACGCTTCCAGGTGCGCGTTTCCCGGCCGATGCGATTGTAGGCGATGCCGCTGTGATCCGGCGCCACCGAAGCCAGACCGGCTCGATCGAGGGGCAACTTCATGGGCATGCCGCCATCCAGCGGATAGCGATAAAGCTCGCTGGCCCGCGTTGGGTACTCCCTGTTCGAACGCACCACCAATGCGGTGTCGTCGGGACACCAATCAACCATGATGTTGCTCGAAGGATGATAGGTGAGCCGCTGGGGCACCCCACCGGGAACATCCATCACATACACATCCCTACCCCCGTCGTAACCGGCGGTGAAGGCCAACCGGGTTCCATCGGTATTGAACTTGGCCGCAATCTCATTGCCTTCGTGGCTGGTAATCCGGCGGGCGTCGCCACCGGTTTCAGGCACCAGCCAGAGGTCGCCTTCGTAGGTAAAAACGATGTTGCCGCCGCCGATGTCCGCGTAGCGCATTACGTAGCCGGGAGTGTTGGCCGAATCGTCGGCTGCCGAAGCAACAACCGCAACCAGGAGGGCCGTCAGAATAATGATGGATGATAGGCGATTCACAAGGGACCTCCCTGGAGGAAATGAGCTGGGCGGCTCACAAGCCACCCGTGGATTGGACCAAAGGTGATATTAGCAATGAGGGAGGGATTGTTGCATTGTCGGGGCAGAATGATCAAGATTTGAATGCAGCAATGGCATTCGTTTAGCCATTTTCTCCAGTTTGAAGTATAATCCCGCGAATCATTGATTTCTCCAACCAATCAGGAGTCCCGCCTTGTCCCTATCCCGCCCCCGCTTCAAGGTCCCCCATGTGTTCGTTTTGCTACTTGGCGTCATCGCCGTGTGCTCCTTGCTGACCTGGGTTATTCCTTCGGGAACCTATGACCGTGAAAGCAAGATCATCGAAGGCAAAGAGCGCACGCTGCTGGTGCCTGGAACTTATCAATCGGTGGAGAAACACTATTCACTGGAGGGTGCGATTCTGGGTGACGAGGTTGAAGGAAAGGCCTCCCCTATTGGGTTTGTCGCCTTCCTGGCTGCAGTTCCCCGGGGTATGGAAGGCGCCGCCGACATCATCTTCTTCATTTTTATAATCGGTGGAACTTTCGGGATCTTGCAACGCACCGGCGTGATCACAGCCGCCATCGACCGTCTGTTGCGCAAACTCGGCAACCGCAGCTCGGTGTTGACCATAGTTCTGATGGTCGTCCTGGGAATCGGTGGTTCAACCCTTGGCATGGGCGAAGAATTCATCCCGCTGATCCCGGTTTTCCTTATCGTTTCGAAGCGACTGGGATTCGACCGGATATACGGCATGGCCCTGGTCATTGTCGCCACCGAAGTGGGCTTTGCCGCCTCCACCACCAACCCGTTCACCGTCTATGTGGCCCAGGGCATCGCCGAATTGCCCCTGGCCAGCGGTATGCCCTTGCGCATAGTTTTCTTCTTTGTGGCCATGACCGCAGCAGCGACCTACCTCATCATGTATGGCAAGCGTATCAAGGCAGACCCTTCAAAGTCGGTCATGGCCGGCGACCCCTTCGACATCCAGGACGCCGGTGAAGGCGCCGTACCCTACCAGCCCTGCCACACCTGGATCCTCTTGGTTTCCGGTGCCATTTTCCTGTTCATCGTTTATGCGGTGCAACAATACGGCTGGTGGATGGACAACATGGCCGGAGGTTTTCTGCTGATTGGAATTCTGGCCGCCATTTTCGCCAAATTACCTTTGGAAGACGCCACCAAAGCCTTCATCAAAGGCATGGAGGAAATGGTGGTGGCCGCCCTGGTGGTTGGGTTCGCCAAGGGCATCAGCGTGGTCCTCTCCGAAGCCCAGGTCATGGACACCATCGTTTATGGGGCCGCCGGAGTTTTGGGCCACGTCCCGCGATATGTGGCCGCCGTCGGCATGTTGATTTTTGAATCGTCATTGAACCTGCTGATCCCTTCGGGTTCGGGACAAG
Source organism: Candidatus Krumholzibacteriota bacterium (assembly GCA_024275485.1). Classification (GTDB taxonomy): domain Bacteria; phylum Krumholzibacteriota; class Krumholzibacteriia; order LZORAL124-64-63; family LZORAL124-64-63; genus LZORAL124-64-63. Next base: position 6,143 of record JAJRZA010000102.1, read on the forward strand.
CCGCAGTCACCGTGCCGCTGATGGCTCCGCTTTCGGACATCCTGGGCATCACTCGCCAAACCGCTGTTTTTGCCTTCACCTGCGGCGATGGCTTCAGCAACTCCGTCATTCCCACCAGCGGGATATTGATGGCCATGCTTTCGCTGGCAAAAATCCCCTACGGCAAATGGCTGAAATTCATGCTGCCGCTTTTTGGCATCTTGATGGGGCTTTCGGCGCTGTTCCTGGTTTTTGCCGTTGCCGTGGGGTACAGCTGATATGAACGTCCGTCAGGGATTGTATGCTGACCCGATGATTTACGACATTTTGCACAGTCCGGGCACGGCTCTGGAAGTAACTGCTTTTGAACGAGTGGAAGCATTATTTGCCAAGGGTCCGTTGAAACATGATCGGCTATGGTTCGAGCCTGCTTGTGGCACTGGACGATACTTGCGGGTTGCTGCCCGCAGAGGACGCAGGATTGCCGGGTTTGATTGGGATCTTGGGCAGATTGAGTATGCTCGTGGGCGGATCAAGGGTGGGCGTGGGAGTGATACGCCACCACAGTTTTACCAGGCGGATATGCGGAATTTTTTGGTGGATTCCACGGCCGCCGGCTACCAGCGGCACACCGCCGACTTTGCCTTCAACCCCGTCAACAGTATTCGGCTCCTGGAGAGCGACCAGGAGATGCTTGATCACCTGGACCAAATGGCGGAAATCCTTCGTCCCGGTGCCCTCTATATGGTGGGCATCAGCCTGACGAATTACAACTGGCTGTTTCCTGAAGAGGATGTTTGGGAAGGCACAAGGGGACGCTGCAAGGTCAGTCAGTTGATCAACTTTTTGCCACCGAAACCTGGTACCGAGCGGGATCGCATTGAAACGGCCATCAGCCATTTGACGGTGAGCCGGCCTCGCGGGGAAGATCATTTTGATGATAGTTATGGGTTGCGGACTTACGACAAGGATCAATGGCTGGAGTTGGTTGGGCGGTCGCCGTTGAAGCATGCAGGGAGCTTTGATGGGTGGGGGGTGGCGCTGGGGCAACGAGTATTGCCTTATCAGCTGGAGGTTTTGGTTGGGTGAGGAAATTTGTGGATATGCCCATTTGACCTCCCATCCCCTGCGCCCTAACGTCATACCAGAACCAGTCACCCCACCCAACCCCGGCTGCCTGTTTGCCCACAGCCGGTTTCCACCCACCAAAACGACCAGGGTTTTCCTCGCTCAATTTGCTTCGACCCCACGATGCAGAGAGGGCATGTCATGCGTAATTATCTGGAATCAACCATCGCTGTTTTGATGGGAGTTGTCATCCTCGGGTTTATCCTGATCAGTTTCACAGGCTGCACGGAAGACACTGTGCTGCAACCCCTTGATGCCCCGGACAAGGTCTACTCTCCCACGGTCGATGATCTGATGATCAATTTCGCCCTGATCTATGGTGGCCGTGATCTGGGTCTTTACGAACAGCTGTTGCATGAAGACTTCATCTATACCTTCAATCCCGAGGCGGTCGGCAAGCTGGGCCCGTCCTACGAATACTTCACCAAGGAAGACGAGCTCATCACCGCAGCCAACATGTTCTCGGGAAAACCGGTGGTGAATTCCCAGGGCCGAACCCTGGCTGCCATCACCGACATTGAATTCCTGCATTGGGAGCAGGTTGGTGATTGGGAATTATCGGGCGACATGGACGGTGGCGGCCGTTTGCGGGGAGTGTTTGAAGGCGCCATCCACATCACCAGGGACGGGGACCGCGACTTCACCATTCGGGGTCTGCAAATATTCACGGTGGTGCCGGTGGAGGGTTCCGGGGAAGATAGTGGCGTTTTGCCCAACTATCAGATCATTGGGTGGCAGGATTTGTCTGGGCAATAGTGGGAATCCCTCAATGGAGAGGCTGAAAACCGATGCCGTGGGTCGCCTAAGGGATGCCGACATTTCCCGGGCGGACTCAAAAATATTCCGGTCTGTCAGTTATCCTTACGATACAACCGGTCAACCTTGGTGGCCGAAGTAGTGATACCCCTGATCAGTGCCGAACTGAAACCCTGATGCTCCATCTCATTCAACCCGGAGATGGTCGCTCCCCGGGGAGTAGTGACCCGGTCTATTTCGCGCTCGGGATGTAGTCCGCGGGCCAACAGCAATGCAGCCGCGCCTTTGGCTGTTTGGGCGGCCATGGCCAATGCATCGTTGGAGTGGAAACCAATTTCGATGCCACCCTGACTGGCGGCGCGAATGGCCCGTAAAAAGAACGCTGTTCCACAGGCGCACAGGGCCGTTGCGGCGCTCATCTGTTCTTCATCGATGATCAGGGTGGTGCCCACGGCACGGAAAATGGGTTCGGCCAGTTGCAGGCCGGACTGGTCAGCTTCCAGGGCGGACAAACAGGTCATGGATTCCCCCACGGCAATGGCCGTATTGGGCATGGCCCGCACCACCGAAGCACGGCCTTTCAGCAACTTTTGCATATCTTCAATGGTAGCTCCGGAAACCACCGAAACGACCGTGTGCCGCTTGGGATCCAGGGTCGGGCATATCATTGCCAGCAAGTCATTCAACTGGCCTGGCTCCACCGCCACAATGACCAGGTCATTGGCCGCCACGGCGGCGTGATTGTCCGTGGTGGTAACAAAACCCTCGGCTGTGAGATTCTGCAATTTGTCCGCATGCCGACGAGTCAGCGTGATTTTTCCGGCAGGCAACAACCCTGCGGTAACCAGGCCGCGGGCAATGGCCGTGCCGATGTTTCCGGCACCCAGAATGGCGAGGGGTTTGACGGCAAGTGGTTGGCTGTTGTTCATATTCTCTCCAAGATCAACTGGTTAAACTGCAATTTTGAGCCAGATGCATTGTGCCATACTAAACCCATTTGGGAAACAGTCCAAACAAGCTTGTCCAAACAATCGCTGGCGAAATAAAACCAGGCTCTCCAGTGGGACGGAGAGCCCGGCTCAGGGATCCGGCTTGCTGCAGGCGCCAGATCGAATTTTTTCAGATAGGACCTATTTCACTGTGATAGACCCACTGTTGGCATAAAGCACCAGGTCAGCCTGCACATCGTCGGCTTCGATGCTGCCTACCCCCAGTTTCACTTCCAGATTGCGACCCCGGGGAACCTCCACCAGCACATGGGCCCAAACCTCCAGGCCGGAGCCTTTGCCCCGCACGGAGATCTTTTGCCCCATGCCGAAGACTTTTCTCAGCCAGGAGTTGCCATGGTCTCCGTTTTTGAAGTGAATGGTCGTCTTGGAGCCGCTGCCCAACTCCGGGTAGGCGTATTTTTTGTGTTCGCTGACGGGGAATATAATCTGCAGCTCGCCCTCGGAGCCATCATCGGCCTCGAATTCGATCAAACCTGGCTGAGCATCGTCGCCTCGAACCTGAACCGTCACGCGAATCTGATCGCCGGAGCCGGAGCGCACATCCACCTTGCCGATCATATTGGAAATTTTGAGCTCATCACCCTTGAAGGAGAAACTCTCTTCATATTCTCTGGTTAGTGCGGGCAGGGTCATCAAACACCACCATCAATAGCATTACCATCACCACACCAGTACGTGCGGTAGTATCCAAGGCGACCCGCTTTATATTCAACATGGCCAGCTCCTTTTCAAGCTTGGGGTGATCCATATTCCAGACTATAGACGGCCCCGTCTGCAAAAAGGTTGCACGGTCCAACACACAAAAAACCCGGGCCCTGCGGCACCCGGGTTTCTCCACCAATTTTGAAAAAGATCAGACTTCCACCTCTTCCGGCGGGAAAGCATCTTCGAACATCTTATTCAATTCCTCAATCCGGGTCTGAGCGCGCAAACGGGCTTCGTCGGCCTCAATGGGGGTTTTGGCCAGGTTGATGTCCTTCAGCCCCTGCTCAAGGGCCTTTTGCATTCGCGTAAAGTGAACTTCACGTGCGCGGTTGATATCGAATCCCATGTCTACCCCTTTGCCGGCCGGGCTCCAAACCCGGAATGAACGCTGGTCAAAATCCTGATGTCGAATCCCATGTTGCACGAACCGTACCTCTTGTTGCTCGGCAAAGCGAAAAACAGCTTGAGGAAAAATATGCCGCCTCGGTCGGGCGATTGTCCCAATGAAAGGATGCTGGTTTGGGGCTCTGGGCAGGGAGTGGGGAAGAAAGCGGAAAAAATGATCAGCCGTGGGATTCCATGGCTTTTGGGCCAGGGTTTTCGCCAGCGGCCAGAAGTTTGACGATGAAGGTTGTTCCTTTACCGGGCCTGGATTCCTCCAACAGGATTTCGGCACCCCAGCGGTCCAGGATTTCCCTGGACCGGTGCAGGCCCCGTCCACCACCACTTCGCGAACTGAAGCGGCTACTGAAGATGGCTTCCTCCTGGGCCGGGTCGATACCCTTTCCGGTGTCGATCACACGCAGGGCTACTTCCTTGCCGGATCGCGACAGCTGCACGGTGAGCTGCCTAATAGTGCAGTCGTTCATGGCCCGAGTAGCGTTTTCCAGGAGGTTGTCCATGACAAAACGCAGGTCGCCGTTGTCAATGCGGCAACTCATGCTGCCTGCCGACTCAGCGCCACTCAACAGCTCGGACTCAATGCCCTCTCGTTGGAAATCACCTTCACGCACCAGCAACATACCCTGAATCAGCCGCACCGGGTCGGTGGTAAAGTAGGTGTTGATGGCCGAGTGCAGCAGATAAAACCCATCGCGAACCATCTTCCATTCGTCTCTCAAATCATTGCGCACATTTTTGACGGTCTCACGGCTCAAGGGCTGATCGGAAAGATTGCCAATGCGCCGGGTCAAGAAGTCGAGGGCCTTCCTTGTTTCACCCACGGTGAGGGGTTCGAATGAAGCCTGCTCTGCCAAAAGCAGCAGACGGAACAAATGCGGACCAACGTCCTGCTGGAAGTCATCCAGAATCTGTAGGATGCGCATTTCCAACTCATCGGCGACCCCAAGATCGGTGATGTAGGCCTCCAGCAGCCAAACCAGCCTTTCGAGGCCCTTGGCTGGACCAACTACGGAGTGATTGGCATCTTCAAGTTCCTGATGCAGTCGGAATAAACTGTCAAAACCAGCTGTGCCAGCCATTTCAAGGGATTTTGAGGTTGCTTCAAGGCGATGGCGGCGGCCGATGACCACGCCAATATAGAAAGCACTTCCCACCAGGATCAGGCCAAGGACAGGCAACCCCCAGCGCAACATCAGCCCGGCAACATCCACAGGTCGTTCGTCAAACTCCAAAACCCAATAAGCCTTGGGATTGGAAAGCACCAAAGCATTCTTGCCATCAAACAACTGCCAGGCCAGGGGCGAGGATTTGGTGAGTTTTTTCTCCTCGGAGAAAATAGCCAAAGTATTCAGATCCCGATCCAGGATGACTGTTTTGACACCGTTCTGCAAGCCCGCAATGAGCTCCGGGCCCGGGGGTGGAAGAATATCCACTGCTCCGATCAACCGGACTATTTTGGAATCGTTCAAAACCTGGCGATCGCATTTCAGGGTTTCACCATTGTAGATATACCGGTGAATCGTACCATCATCACTGCCGACGAAAATATAGGATAAACCTGGAGATGGCCCGTCCATCACCACTATACCCAGGTAATTTTCAGAAGACCGAACTCTTTTCAGGATGCTGCCGGATCGCCAATCCCAGACAGCCAACTCGTTGGTTCGTCCGTTGTTGCCGTTGGAGGTGCAAGTCACCAACTCCTTGATCCCGTCCCCATCCATATCGTGGGCCAGCACAATGCCCTGAAAACGCTCGCCTCCAATGACCACCTGCATCAGGGTCTGACCCAGGTTGGACAGGGCGATCAGGTAGATTTCATTGTCCCCGGTGCCGTTGATTTTCGAATCGCCCCAATTGCCCGGCCCGCTGGTGGAGAAAATGATCTCCCGCTTGCCATCGGCATCCATGTCCGTGACCACCACAGGTGAGCCGTGTGGTTGGGCACCGCCCACATATTCCCAGATAACCTGGCCATTTTGTGGATTCACCACACAAATGCCCCGTTTGGTGGCATCGTAGCCAACCCGACGCACCAGGACCACCCCGGGATTGCCGCGACCGTCGGCATCCAACAGGATCCCTTCGGCCAAATAATAGCCGTCCCAGTAGCCGGGACGTCGGCGATCTTCACCTAGGGGCAAGGGCACGTTCAAGACGATGCCCGGTACGGCAGGATCCAGCACACAGAAATTCCACTCGCTGCGGTCCTTGGTCCTGGAGGTGAAATAAATTTCCTCGATGCCATCACCGTTGAAATCCGCACATACACCCAGTCGGGTTTCCTGGTCATTGAGCACGTGATTGTAGTCCAGGTGGACTTCCCAACGGGGCTTGGCCCGGGTGTCTTCGCTGTCGGTGCCGATGAATTTTTGATAGGTACCCTCAACTCGTTCCTTGATACCATCGCCATCGATGTCACACATGACCATGGTTGCATTGCGAGGGCTATCGGGGGGAAGGACGCTGCCGCTACTGGTTAGTTTGACCAGGAAGGGAGTCTTGTTATCGTCGAGATTCAGCTCTGCGGAATGTTCACCGGAATCCCCACAACCAGACATGCTGGGCATGATGAAAA
>JAJRZA010000103.1 GCA_024275485.1 Candidatus Krumholzibacteriota bacterium
AGAATCGATTTTCAAGACGCAGGGGAAGCCAACGATCTCGGAAGCGCCCTCAAGACCCTGGACAGAAGAGAAGCCGGCCATGCGAGGGGCCTTCAAGCCATAGGCATGCAACACGGTGAAGGCGTCCTCCTGGGTGAGGTAGGCACCCTTGCCCCGATAGGGTTTGATGATGGCTTCGGCCTTGGCGCGGTCGGTGCCGAGCTGGGGCACGTCCTCGCGCACGCGATCTCGCAGGATGGAATAGGCCGACATGGAGGCCAGGACCCGCGCGCCATCTTCGGGGAATTCAAACACCGGCAGATCGGCGGCCCGCAGATTTTCAATCAAGCGATAATTGTCGCTGAAGGTTTCGACCACCACCACAACCGGTTTGTCCGACTGGTCGGTGGCTTCCTTGATGCGTTTGGCGATGGCGTCGATGTCGGTGAAGGGTGCGGTCACAAAAAAGACCATCACCATGTCGGTGTTTTCTTCGGCCAGCAGGGTGCTGATGGCGGCGTGGTAATGATCCTGGTTGGCGGTGGCCACCACATCCACGGGGTTTCCCAGGCTGGCTTCGGCAAACTGCGTCTCTTTTAATTTATTTTTACCCTCGGCGGACCACGAAGCCAGTTTCAGCCCCTGGCTGACCGATTCGTCCACCGCCTGGATGCCCGGTCCACCGGTGTTGGTGATGATACCGATGCGGTTTCCCCGCGGGGGGTTCTGGGTGGACATGGCGATGGCGGTCTTGATCATCCGATGAGTATCGGTGAAGGACACGACCCCTGCCTTGCGGTACATGGCCTCGGCCATTTTGACCTGGTCGACCAGCGCGCCGGTATGCGACGAGACGGCCTTCGAACCTTCGGCGGTGCGTCCGGCCTTGATGGCCAGGATGGGTTTGTGCGGAGTGATGGCTGCCGCAATTTCCAGAAACGCCCGCGGGTCCTTGAAACTCTCGGTCTGCATCATGATGACCCGGGTGCCATCATCCTTGCCGTAATATTCCAGGATTTCGGGCATGGTAAGATCACATTCATTGCCGTAGGAGCAGTACATGCGATGCCCCAGACCCACGTTGTGCAGATGCAGCTTCAACATTTCGCCCATGCCTCCTCCCTGGGCGATGATGGAAATATTACCCGGCTTCTGGGGGACGAAAGTGAAGTTGGCGTAAACCGAAACATCGGGGTCGGCGTTCTGAATACCCTGGCTGTTGGGACCGAAAATTCGGATGCCGTGTTTATGGGCCGTCGCCACCATCTGGCGTTCGAGCTCCTCACCTTCGGGGCCTACTTCCTTGAAACCAGCCGAATGCACGATGGCGAACTTGACGCCCTTTTGCCCGCACTCTTCCAGGACCTTGGGCACATACACGTTTTTGATGGAGATGTTGACCAGATCAATGGTGTCGCAGGGCACATCAAGGATCGATTTATAGGCCTGGATGCTGCGGATGGTGCCGCCCTTGGGGTTGATGGGGAAAACGGGCCCCACAAAACCGTAGTTGGTCAGGTTCTTCACCACAATGTGGCCGATGGAGTAGGGGTTTCCCGAGGCACCGATCACCGCTACGGCGCGGGGGCGAAACAGTCCGTCAAGCATGCTGATTCCTCTCGTCTTATTTGTTGCAGGATTTTTCAGTGATCGAACGTGCAGTCAGGGCCGCGCCCAGGGCACCGGTGAGTTGGGGCGAATCCGGAACCAGGACCTCGCGCCCGATTCGCTCCGCCAGGATTTCCACGATGACCGGGTTGTGGGCCACCACACCGCCGGTGGCCATGACCAGGCCATCGAGGGGATCCATTTCCACGATGCGGTCCACAACCGAAATGAACGCGCCGCGGACGATGCCCGCCACCGGCTCACCCTGTCTCAGGTGGGACAGGATCTCGGTTTTGGCGAACACGGTGCAGAAACTGCCCAACGGTACGGGTTTGTCGGTGCCGGCGGCCAGGCTGTCCAGTTCTTCAACGCCCAGGTTCAGGCGCATGGCGATTTCTTCAATGAAGGCGCCGGTGCCGGCGGCGCATTTGCGGTTCATCTTGAACTCGCGGCGTTTTCCATCGTCGTCCAGGTGGATGACCTTGTTGTCCTGACCGCCAATGTCGACGATGGATACGGCCCGCCCCGTGTGATGGTAACAACCCACTCCGTGGCAGTGGATTTCGGTGCGGGTTTCGTCGGAAAAATCCACGTTGCTGCGGCCGTAGCCGGTGGAAACCGTCATGGTGGGAGCATCATTCAGTCCAGCCGAAAGTTTTGCTTCAACCAGGCATTGTTTGGCCGTTCCGGAGTAATCCACACCCGAGTGTGTGACCACCTGGGCCAGAACCCGGGCGGCCTCGTCGATCAACACCAGCTTGGTGGCCGAAGCCCCGATGTCCACCCCGCAATAATATTTCATGACCGTCTCACCGGCCCTCCTGGATCTGTTCGGCAAGGGCCTCGAACTGGGTGCGGGCCTGCTCGTCGGAATACAGCCGCAGATCATTCAGGTCACCGTTGATGGTCACGTAGGGAACTCCGCTCTTGCCGCCCAGGCGTTGGGGCATGCCATACCGGCAGTTGGAATTGTTGGGACAGGTTTTGGCGTCGTGGTAGACGATGCCGTCGATGCCGTAGTCGTCAAACATGCGCTGGAGGTAATCTTCCTTGTAGTTCTCGTTGCGCACGATGAACAACTCGGTGTAGCTTCGGGCCATGCCTTCGAAGGGATCGTCAAGGCCAAGGGGTTCGAAGATCCAGCTGTTGCAATAGGTGGAGGCCACCACGCAGACATTCTGGCCTGCGAATTGTTCGGCATGATCGCGCAGCCGGCCCCAAACCGGCATGCCTTCCCAGTAAAAACGCAGGTTCTCGTTTTCAACAGCAGCCACGCCATCGGCGATGCGCTGTTCCAGCTCCTTGATCAGGACCGGGTAATATTCTTCGGCCTCAGCAGTGCCGCGCAAAACCACGGCCGGCCCCATGTGAATGGTGCAGTCGAAAAAGGTGATGGGACTGGGTTTGGTGGCCGCCAGTTGCAAAACTTTTTTCCACAGCAGGGTGCAACGATAGGAAGAGGCGACCACTTCCTTCAGCTTGTCCATGTCGAACTTGCGGCCGGAGACTTCTTCCAGAGTAGGGATCAGGGCCTTGTGCTGTTCGATCAGACCGTCGAGATGCTCAGCCCGAATTTCCCCGAGGTCCCGCTGGGTGTGGATGCCGATCATGGGCACATCCCATTCGCGCTGGTAGAAGGCCAGCCAATCCTGCACGTCGCGGCACTGGTTGGTGTTGAAGACCAGCACATCCGCTTTGGGAACACCCTTGATACCGAAAGCTTTCGTGAGGGGAGTTTGTTGCTTGATGTACGAGCCAACGTCGCTGGTCAGATAGGAACAGATATCCGGCGAGTAGCCTCTGGCGTTGGCCGAGGGGATCAGGTCGGCGGCAGCCCGGGAGGAGCCCAGAACCGCGCCGTGGTTTTCGGGGAAATAAACCAGAAAACCAAAAGACCGCAGCAATTCGGCCGGGCCGACACTGGTGCACCAGGCGATCTTCGGCCGGTCAGGGTCGGTGGAATTGGCGGCGGCGTCCAGCTCCAGGAAATGGTCGGCCATGAGTTTGCGCATCATGCCGGTGGCTTGGATTTTCCTGATGGGACTGTCGCTCATGTTCTGTTGCTCCCTGGCTGGTTTTCCTGTGTTTGAAAGGGAAATCCAGCTAACCCGATTTTTCGCTCGGAGTCAAGATGTGGGTTGGTCGACTGTCCGATAATTGGTATTTGCGGAGCTTGGCAGCTGTTTATCATTGTTTTTTGGGACTGGTTGATGTAGAGTGAAATCAACATTCCGGCATCAGGAAGGGGACGATGCGGTTATGCCTGTTCTCCAGAAATATGATAAATTCCATTTACGCCTGTTTCTCCGCACGATCAGAGATGAAATGAAGATTTTACTGTTTGTCTCGTTGACGATGGTGTTTCTGACTGGAAGCTCCAATGCGATCATTGATCCTGATGAAAACATCATGGGATTATATTTTGACCAAGAAGCTGATATGCCCTGTGTCGATGGCCTGGACTATTTTGATCACGTGACAATGTACCTGATTTTGACCAGGCCAACGGTTGATGCAGTTCATGGGTTTGAGGCCGGTTTTGATGTTGTTGGCGATATTATTCCGCTTTCAGTTGAAATAACATGTCCCAGTCCCTGCTGTATGAATATGGGGACATGGAATAATATTATTGTAGGTTTGGTACTTTTGCCCACAACCGATGCCCTGGTTTTAGTCAGATTTGAATTGCTTTACATGAACGAAGATCATGCCGCTGTTCAATTTTTTCTTCATGGAACCCAACCCAGCTCCCTTGATCCCGCCTATCCTGCAATTTTACTTGCCGATGGCGAGTTGATGAGCACCGGAATTAGCACTTCCGAGGGTCCGACAGCGCAGATCAATGGGGAATGTTCAGTGGTTGAAACGGTGAATTATCAATTTGAACAGGTAAAAAGCCTGTTTAGATAATGCCCTCCCACTTATTCCTGGTTGAATTTAACCCAGGAAAATGTGAGAATGGGGTTTCGTGATCCAAACTGCCTATCTTCCCGGTTTATATTCCTGGAATACCCAAGGAGGCCCCAATGATCGTCGGTGTTATCGGCTCCGGTTCCATCGGTCCCGACCTGGCCTATGGCTTTGTCTCTGCCCTCGCGAATGATCCCGACAGCCGGGTTATTCTGCACGACATCCAACAGGAGGCCCTCGACGCGGGGCTGGCCCGAATCCAGGGCTACGTCAAAAAAGGTGTCGATCGCGGCAAGCTCAGCCCCAAGGCGGCGGCGGCCATTTCCGAAAAATTGACCACGACCCTTGATCTGGGCGACCTGGCCGATTGTGATTACGTGCTGGAAGCGGCTACCGAAGATCTGGCCATCAAGAAAATCATCCTGGGCAACCTGGAGAAGGTGGTCGGGCCCGATTGTTTGATCGGTTTTGCCACCAGCGGTTTGCCACGGTCCGTGATCGCGGCCGATGTCAAGCATCCTGAACGATGCTTTGTAAACCATCCATTTTTCCCCGCCTGGCGTGCCATGCCCATTGAAGTGGTGCTTTCGGATCACAAGGAATTCAGTGACCGGATGCTGGCGACCCTCAAGCGGTTGGGCAAGGTGCCCGTCATCACTGCTGATGTGCCCTGTTTCGCCGCCGACGACATCTTTTGTAATTATTGCTCCGAAGCGACCCGCATTCATGTCGAAGGCATCGCCTCGGTGTGGCAGATTGATAAAATTGTCAACGATGCCATTGGCGGCGGCGGTCCTTTCAACGTCATGGACCTGACCAAGGGCAATCTTCTGAATGTAAAATGCCAGAAATTGATGGAAGAAGCTGATACCGGCAGCCTCTGGTTTGCGCCGCCCGAGGCATTCACTACCCAGGCCAACACACCCTGGCTGGATCACAAAAATCCCGGCGATCCGAGCTACAGCCCCGAGTTGGGCAAAGAAGTTCTGGACCGCATTCTGGCCGTATTGCTGGGGCGCACTTTCTTCGTGGTGGACAACAACATCTGCGATCCGGCCGACCTGAACTGGCTGACGAGCAACGCCCTGGGCTTCAGCAAGGGACTGCTGGATCTGGCCGACGAAATGGGCCCGGACCGCGTGCACGAAATCTGCACCACCTACGCCAAGGCCAACCCTGGTTTTGAGGTGCCGGCGAGCATCGGCGATCGGGTTCCCCTGGATTTCAAACGCAACCTGAAGGTGGAAAAAGACGGCGACCTGGCCGTCATCACCATCAAGCGTCCCGAAGTTCTGAACGCCTTGAACGATCAGACGATGAACGAGCTGAACGCCACTTTCGAAGAAATTGATGCCGATGTGTCGGTCAATGGTGTGATCATCACCAGCTATGGCGGATCCCTGGCCGGCGCCGACATCAACGAACTGGCTGCGTTGAAGACTCCCGAAGAAGCGGCCGACAAGTGCCGGCGAGGCCATGTTATAATGCGCCGCATCGAGAACTTTGCCAAGCCGGTGGTCATGGCCGTGAACGGGCCGGTTCTCGGCGGAGGCGCTGAGCTTTCCATGGCCTGTCACGCACGGGTGGTGGGGCCCGGCCTGATGCTGGGCCAGCCTGAAGTGAATCTGGGAATTATCCCCGGGTATGGCGGAACCCAACGGTTGCCCCGTCTTATTGGACTGGAGCGGGCTGCGGTATTGTTGCGCACCGCCGACACCATCGGGGCCGAGGAAGCCTGCAAGCTGGGTTGGGCCACGGGTGAGCCCACCAATGATCCCGTGACCGCGGCCAAGGCGGTTGTCAGGGCCCACCTGGATGAAAGTGCCCCCATTGCTCACCTGGATAAGGGCCCCATGGAGGTTCCCGCCACTCTGGCCGACGTCGATCTGGGTCATCGTTCCCTGGCCATCGACCGCATCTTGACCGATACGCTTTTTGAAGGCTTGAAAACCGACCTGGACAGCGGTCTGGAAATTGAGGCGCAGGCCTTTGCCCTCTGCAAGAAAACCGTCGATTACGACATCGGCATGATCAATTTCATTCAAAACGGACCCCGGATTCCCGCGGTCTTCATGAACGAATAAACAGGAGACGAGCATGACCGATACCAGCCAATCCATAGTCATTCTCGACGGCGGTCGCCGGACCCCCCGGGCCGACATTCTCATCAACAACCGGCAACCGGGGCTGTTTTCCCGTTTCGCCACCACCGCTCTTGGCGGCATGGCCATCAAGGCCACCCTTGCCGATACGCCGGTGGACAACAGTCTTGTCGGTCATGTGATCATGGGCATGGCTTCGCACAGTCATCGCGACAGCATTTACGCGGCCCAGGGCATGGCCTGGCGCGGCGGTTTGGCCGATGACGTGCCCGCCCTGACCGTGGCTCGAATCTGCGGCAGCGGCGCCGAAGCCGTGGCCGTGGGCATGGAGCATATTCTAGCCGGTGTGAGACATGATCGGGATCGACCATTTCTGGTGGTCGGTGGTGCCGAGAGCATGCAGTACCCGTTCAGCGTGTATGGGATGCGCGGCCAAAAAGTTGGCACAGCCATCCAGAAATACGGCCCGCTGGATCCGCGTGGTCTGCCCCGTGGTTCCATGTTGCAGGACAGTCTTTTGCTGGGTTTGTACGATCCCGGCGCCAGCCTGGCCATGGCCAACACCGCCGAGGAGTTGGCTCGTCGTTACGCCATCACCCGGGAAGAGGCCGATGTTTTCGGTCATCGTTCCCACATGAATGCCAAGGCGGCCCGCAACGAGGGCTTGTTCAGCGAAGAAATCGCTCCGGTCACCCTGCCGGGCAAAAATGGCGAAGCCGACCAGGTTGTCGAGCACGATACCCACATCATGGACAACATCAGCCTGGCCAAAATGAGTCGACTCTATCCTGCCTTCGAGGCCGGAGGCATCATCACCGCCGGCAATGCCAGCGCGGTTGTCGACGGCGCCGCTGCGATGGTTCTATGCCGGGAGGACGACGCCCGCACCCACGGCCTGAAACCCCTGGTCCGGGTGGTGGCTGTGGGTACGGCTGCCTGCGACCCGCAAATCATGGGTTGGGGACCGGTGCCTGCGACCCGCAATGCCTTGAAAAAGGCTGGTTTGAAAGGCGGCGACATCGATCACGTGGAACTGAACGAAGCCTTCGCACCCCAGGCCCTGGCCTGCATCCGGGATTTTGCCGACATGGGGATCGACCCCGAGATCGTCAATCCCATGGGCAACGCCATCGCCATGGGCCATCCCCTTGGGGCAACCGGTGCCATCCTGACCTTGACCTGTGCCTATGCCTTGCGGCGCAAAGGTCAGCGTTACGGGCTGGTCACCATGTGCATTGGCGGTGGGCAGGGAAATTCCCTGATCATCGAATCCATTGCCTGATTCTGAAGGTTTCAAAGAAGGAGATTCTCTCTCATGGTCCTGTCCTATCATTGTCCCAAATGCGATGCTCTCTTGAATCCGAATGTGCGGGTGGTGCTCATCGCCCGCTACAACGGCGAGGCGGGCATTGTTCTGATGAGTTCAAAGTTGGGTGACTATCAGGTGATCTGCGACAAGGGATTTTGCCATGAGGTTGCCAAGGGTGATATCATTGAATTCCAGTGCCCTGTTTGCCACGGTTCTTTGACCTCAAGCTCCTATGAGAACTTTGCCGAACTCAAAATCATCAACACCGAAAAAGCTGATCACGCTCCATGCATGCTGCGCTTCAGCCGAGTGAGCGAAGAGCATGCGACGTTTCTGTATGATGGGGATTCGGTGAAGGAGTTCGGAGAAGAGGCTGGCGGATTTCTTGACGAGATGACGATTGAAGGGGATTGGGGGTGGTGATTTTTCTTCCCCTGGCCGACGGCCCGGTATCCACTGAAACGACCACTTGGGATGGTTTGAAAGCCCGGTTCAGATAGACGAATTCCCAATCATTCACACCACAAAAGCTGATCATGCTACTTGCCTGTTGCGTTTCAGCATGGTCAGTGAAGATCACGTGACGTTCCTGTGTGATGGGGATTCGGCGAAGGAGTTCGGGGAAGAGGCTGGCACTGGTAGCATCTCCCCCAACTATGCAAAACCACGTTGACCGAAACCACTTAAGTTGCTGCCATGGTACACCATCAGCGGAAAAAGTCAGGATTTTCTGGACCTCATGTATCACGGATACACCACGGTCCAGAAAATCCTGACTTTTTCTACTGCTGGCGCACCCTGACAGCTTTCGCCTCAACGTGGTTTTGCATAGTTGGGGTATCTTCGCAATCTGAACCCCAGGGATTCCAGCGATAGATCACAAAGGGTGATTTCACCATGAAGCCTGCTCCCCTTTTATGAATCAACGAGTGGCAGCCCGAGCAAAGAACCTGAAGATTTTCTGGATCGTTGGTGCCTCCATGAGCACGGGAGATTATATGATGAACCTCCAAAAAACGCGTGTGATTGCAGCCGGGCATTTGGCATTTATGGCGTGCATTTGTTATTACTTGCCGCCTAGTTGCCGGGGGGATTGACGTTGTATTGCGCCGACCTTCCTGTTTGACCTGACAATCGCATTGGGCGCGCTGGAGGGCCTGTTTGCCAATTTCCAGTTCACCTTTGCTGGTTTGAACCACTGCCGATTCACACTCCGGACAATGATGAATATGAATTTGTGCCGAAGGCCTGGAATTTCCGGTGATCTCCCCCCGGGGGGATGAACTTTGAACATCATCCTCCAAAAAAGAAGCCATGATTTCCAGCAACGCTTCGACTTTTTCACTCGGCAAATCCCGGTGTTTTCGCAATTGCTCCCACATGGTCTCGTATCGAGCAAATTGAGTCGGCGACATTTCCAGATTCACACGAACCGGCACCACCGCAGCCGGAACTTTTTTCTTTGGCACCGGCAACAATGATGGCTGACCGGCAGCCTGGTCTTTGGTCTCTTGTTTAGCTCTTTTGATTTCTTCCTCAACAACTCGCCGGGAATTTTCCAACGCAAAACCAACCCACTTTTTTTCAGTTTTCGAGTCCACAATACCTGAGAGCGCACGGCCAACGGTATAGCCGAGCTTTCCCTTGCTGAGAGTTTTTTTCAAAAGGGGTAACTCTTTCAAATCCCGGGTCAGTTTCAGGTAGTCGCCGATCTTGGTATCTGAAAATCCCAGAGCTTCTTTGGCGTACCGATTCATGGAACTGAACCCAAGTTCCTGGTAGAGTTTTCGATCAAAAATATCCCCAAACCAATCGAGGGAACATTGGTGGGCGGCATCCTTGATTTTCAGGGCTGAATTGGGGCAGAGATTCCATTTTGTTTAACCTTAAATTGGTGGGGTTTGAATTTCAACTCAATATAACGAAAATAAGCGAAAAAGCAGGGTAAAGCGCTGCAATTAAACAAGAAAGACAGTTGATTTTTCAAATATATTCAAATAATATACCGAACATGACCCACCAACCACATTGAAAATTTCAATCTTCCAAACAACCGGCGACATTCCCAATCCAATTTGGAAAAAAGGAATTCCAGACAGCCAACCAGATGAACTCACCTACAGATTCTGCCAACAATACCATTGACAGCCATCGCACAATATCCTACAATATATTTCGAACGTTCGTTCCAAAACTTTAAAACGTTACAAACAAACGACTAAAGTCAAAAGGAATCCCAGTGACCCCTACCACGCGCACCCAAATTGTCGATTGGGCCTCCGAAATCTACGAAGATCTCGATTTCACCGCCTCCCTTCAATGGCTCGATGACCATCCAGGCAGCAAGGCCGCCGGTTTCCTGCCCGTCTACGCGCCAAAGGAAATCATCCACGCAGCCGGCATGCTTCCCGTTGGCATTCATGGCAATGGGGCCATCGAGATCATCCGCGGGGACGCCTACTACCAAAGTTACATCTGCCACCTGCCGCGCTCGGTGGTGGAACTGGCGGTCTCCAATCGGCTGGACTTTCTTTCGGCAGTCCTTTTCCCATCCACCTGCGATGTCATCCGCAACCTGTCCGGCATGTGGCAGATCATGTTTCCGGACATGTACGTTCGTTACCTGGATCTTCCCCAAGTGGCTGACCCTGAAATGGGAGCAACGTTTTGGCAGCGGGAACTGAACGTCATTCGGGAAGAGTTGGGGCGCGTGGCGGGAGTGAACATTAATGACGATCGCCTGCGTGCATCCATAGGGATGTACAACCAGGTTCGCGAGGTCATCGGCCAGCTTTACGCCATGCGCAAGGATGCGCCCTGGAAGGTGCCCACCGAAGAACTCTATCTGCTGATGCGGGCGGGCGAAGTGGTGGCCCCTGAAATGTTCCTGGATCAGGCCCGGGCCTACCTTACCGCCGCTGAAAACAGCGACGAACGTCTCAAGGATCGCACCCGGGTGATCATCGTTGGTTCATTTTGTGAACAGCCTCCACTGGGGCTGATCAAAACCATTGAGCGAGCCGGATGTTACATCGTGGACGACGACTTCCTGGCCGGCAATCGCTTCCTCACCGCTGACGTTCCCACCGAAGGAGATCCGGCAGCCAATCTGGCCAATACATTTACTTCCAGCGCCATCAAAACGTCGGTGCTTTTTGAGCCGGACCCCAAAGGAAAAAGGAACCTGATGCAGCAACAGGCCAAGGCTGCGCGGGCGGACGGCATCATTTTCTGCGCCGCCAGTTTTTGTGACCCGGCCCTGCTGGACCGGCCCATGTTGCGTGATGGAGCCGAAGCGGCGGGCATCCCCTGCATCGCCTTCAAGTTCGCCGAGAACTCGGGACAGTTCCAGCAGTTCCGCGAACAGGCAGGCACCTTCAGCGATTCGATCAAACTCTGGGGAGATGCATCATGAGTGAGAACAAAAAAACCGCTGTGGACAGCTCCACTCACAAGGCCCACAAGGACGAGTCGATGGTCATTCAAAAAGAGATGATCGCCGAACACTATAAACGTTTGGAACGGGCACCCGAGACCAAGGAACCGGTGGTCTATACCTTTGTGCCGGGCAATCTCACCGAGCTGATCCGCTCCTTTGGTTGTCTGCCAGTACTGCCGGAAATCAACGCCTTGCAGTCGGGAATGCGCGGGAAAAGTCGCGAGTACATTGCCGAAGCCGAAAAACGCGGTCACTCCGAAGATGTCTGCACCTACGTCAAGTGCGACATCGGCATGGCCATGGCCGGCAACATCGGTCCCACCGGAACCAAGCTTCCCAAACCCGACCTGCTGCTGCTTTCCTACACGGGGTGCTACACCTTCATGAAGTGGTTCGAGCTGCTGCGTGAAGAGTATGATTGCCCTTGTGTTTTTCTGCATGTGCCGTACCAGGGCGATGGCAAAATCGAGCCCGAGCATCGTCAGTACATGATCAAGCAGATCAAGGAAGAAGTCATTCCGGCGTTGGAAAATATCTCCGGTCGCAAGTATGACGAGGATGCCCTGGTAGAACGCCTGGAACTGAGTGTCAAAGCCGAAGACGATCTGGTGTGGGTGTTGCAATCGGCCATGAACAAACCATCGCCCATCGATGCCTATTTCGGTGCGGTGTACTACGTGGGACCGATCTTCAGCGCCTTTAGTGGTACACCCGAAGGGGTGAATTATTACCAGGCCCTGCGTCGCGAAGTGCAGGGCCGTCTGGATCTGGGCCTCGGTCCGGTGGCTCCCAGTGGTCCCATGAGTGAGGAAAAATATCGCCTGGTGGTGGAAGGTCCACCCAACTGGACCCACTTCCGGGAATTCTGGAACATGTTTGCCGACGAAGGTGCCGTGGTGGTCGCTTCAACCTACAGCAAGGTCGGCGGCACCTATGATTTCGGTTTCCGTCACAACCCGCAGGATCCCCTGGGCACCATGGGCGATTATTGCGCCGGCTGCTATACCAACCACAACCTGCCCGGTCGCATCGACATGCTGTGCCAGTATTTGCAGGACTACGAAGCGGACGGCTTCCTGATCAATTCGGTCAAGTCCTGCAACTCGTTCAGCGCCGGCCAGTTGATGATGCTGCGCGAGGTCGAGAAACGCACCGGGTTGCCGGGTGGATTTATCGAGTCGGATCTTGTTGATCCGCGCTACTTCTCAGCCGCCAACATCAAGAACCGTCTGGAGAGTTATCTGCAGATGGTCGAGGCTCGCCGCATCGGCGATGCGCAGAAAGGCCTGTCCGCATGAGTATCGTCTGTGTCGTAGGGACGGACCTCGGTTCGACCACAACTAAATCAGTCATCCTGGATGAGAAGGGTGATATCCTCGGTCGGGGCATCACCAACAGCCGTTCCGATTACGATCGAGCCGCCCAGGTCGCCAGAAGTGAAGCCTTCATCACCGCCCGGTTCAATCTTCTGCAACGGGAGGTTCAGCAGGCGGCCGGGTCCGAAGTCCTGAAACGGTTGCTGGATGCTTTTCGCCTGGAACAAATCCTGGCCCAGCTGGATCGCCTGCATCAGTTGGTCAAAGGTGCCGCTGCATTCGGCGTGCCCGGCAATTTGACCGGTGCCGCCACCGAAGCGATTGATGAAATTATCAGCCGCATCCATAAGGCCGAGCTGGAACATTTTGACCAAATAAACCCTGAAAAGCGTTCGGACTTCTTCCGCGATACGGTGGGTTCCGCCTGGAGCACCATCAGTGAAGAAATCGGCGACCCGGCCGGTGTCACTTTCGACATGCTGTTGGGCCTTTACGACAAGTGCATCATCCAGGTTGAGAACGAGCCTCTGGCTTTGGGTTTCGGCGATCACATCGAAAGCGCCCTGGCGCGCATTGGTGGATCCGAAGCAGTGAAAACCGGGGTCAAGCACGCCGTTGAGCTTGAGTTCGACGTGCGTGGGGAAGTGGGCACCGGCTACGGCCGTCAGCGTCTGCCTTTTCCCAAGGAAATGATCCGTTCGGAAATTCTCTGCCACGGGCTGGGTGCTTCGTCCATGTTCGGCGGCACGCGCACCGTGCTGGATATTGGCGGCCAGGATACCAAGGCCATCCAGGTGGACGCTGCGGGCATCGTCACCAGTTTCCAGATGAATGATCGTTGCGCCGCCGGTTGTGGACGTTATCTGGGTTACATTGCCGATGAAATGAACATGGGCCTGCACGAATTGGGTCCCCTCGCGCAAAAGAGCACCCGCACAATAAAAATCAATTCCACCTGCACCGTTTTTGCCGGGGCCGAACTGCGCGAACGCCTGTCCCTGGGCGACAAACGAGAAGACATTCTGGCCGGCCTGCACCGGGCAATCATGCTACGGGCCATGAGCCTGCTGGCCCGCTCGGGCGGCGTCGATGAAGAGTTCACCTTCACCGGCGGTGTGGCCAACAATCCCGCTGCGGTGGCGGCTCTTCGTGGGCTGGTAACCGAAAACTACGGTAACAAAACCCTGAATATTTCCCCCGACAGTATTTACACCGGTGCCCTCGGGGGCGCCATCTTCGCCTACAGGAGTGCCAACTGATGAGTACCAACAACGATATTCAGACAGCCATCTTGACAGCAGGCATTGATGTGGGTTCGGGCACGGTCAAGGCCGTGGTCATGGCCATTGAAGAGGGTCGTGAAGAGGTGTTGGCCAAGGTCAGCACCCGCATCCGTCGGCGGGATATCAACGACGTGGTGGATGAAGTCTTCAACCAGGCGGTGCGTGAGGCCGGCGTCGATGGTCTGCACTACGTGGCGACCACCGGTGAAGGCGAAGACATCGATTTCGCCACCGGTCATTTTTATGGAATGACCACCCACGCCCGTGGCGCCTTGTTTCTGGATCCCCGTGCTTCGGCCGTGCTGGATGTGGGAGCACTGCATGCCCGGGCCATGGCCATGGACAAACGGGGCAAGGTTCTCAACTACAAAATGACCAGCCAGTGCGCTTCAGGATCGGGCCAGTTTCTGGAGAACATCGCCCGTTATCTGGGCGTTTCCCAGGCCGATATCGGCGACCTTTCCCTGGCCGCCGACAATCCGGAAAAATGCAGCGGTATTTGCGCCGTGCTGGCCGAGACCGATGTGATCAACATGGTTTCGCGGGGAATCAGCACGGAGAATATTCTGCGCGGCATCCACGAGAGCATGTCCGGACGGTTCACTCGTCTGCTGCGGTCGTTGGATTACGGTGAAGTCATTTTCATGAGTGGTGGTTTGGCCGGGGACAAGGGGCTGGTCAAGGCCTTGTCCGATGAGTTTGCCGGGTTGAAGAACCTGAAGGGTCCGCTGCCTGAAATTGCCACCCATGAGGATAGTATTTTTGCCGGATCCATTGGTGCGGCCATCTGGGGTAGCTTCCGGTACGGGAAATTGGGGCTTGAAGGTATGGGGTGGGAGGCGGCTTGATCCTGAGCTTCCAGCCTGGCCGGAAACAGCAAAGCAAAAGGAAGAGCGAAAATCCTCAAACCCTCGGCGATCTTGAAAGCAGGATCCAATACCTTCCTCGGCTGGATTCCCTCTTTGTCGGCTAAAGTTGTTTGGCCACAACCACTGCTATTAGCCAATGCGCGGTTTCGTCATCTTCAACCGACCGCACGGAGCGCATCAGGGGAAAACTCCGTACGAGGCCCTCAGAATTATGGTAAAATATAGTAATATTACTGACCAGTGAGATGTGTGCATTACCGTTTTGGTAAACCGTTTTTCAAGGCAGACAATGATGAGATGTTCTCCAGGGCCAACGATTGTCGGGATTTGAACGCTGCCAGCAGGAACAGCAGGATTTGTTTTTGCAAAATGAGAGATGTTGTCAGGATGAGTCAAGTTGTTAGAAATCAGTGCGGATGGAATAAATGCAGGCAGTGTGTTCAGCAGCATGGGTCCTTTTTGTATTGACAATTTAACAACCTAAAGTAAAATAAAAATTCTGGGATTTTTGAGGTTATCCGGAGGGCCTCAAGACACATCTCACGCTTACATTTCGCCATGTCAAATTACTCATTCGTGCAGGGGGGAAACAATGAAAACATTTGAAAGCCGTTCAATCGCCAAGGTTCTTGTGATGATCGTGGCTGTGGTGGTTTCCATCACCTTCGCTCTTGGGGCTGGAGCTGTCCTTGACACTGAAGATCCCCTCGGGGGCAATTCGGGATCGGGTTCCCACATAATCATTTCCGAGCGGGACGAGATCAATGCCATTGACTACAACGAGCTCGATTGTGCTGGAGTTGTCACCTTCGACGACGTTCCCGGTGGAAGTGCTCCGGGCACGAACTACGACTTGGTTTTCGAATCCAATGGCGCAGCGTTCGCCGAGCGTTTTGCCGGACAGGTTTTGAGTTATTCGGGCGACTTCGATGTGCTCACCGGCACGCCGACCAACCCGTTGACACTTCAGGTCGGGGTGCCAACCCAGAATCTTACCATCTATTTTACGACCATAACCAATTCACAGGTCCTGGTGGGCAATGGCCCTTTGGGTTATCCCGACTACGGTGCAATTGGTGAGGGTAGTTTTGCGGTTCTTTTTGACTACGACCAATCCGAGTTCGGTTTCGAGCTTCTCGGCGGTAACGATGGCCCGGCAGTGGTGGACTTCTTCCGTCGTGACGGTTCGCTCATCGACAGCATCGAAATTCCGAATTTGTCCACCGAAAACTATGGATTCCAGCGCGCCGGGGGCGTAGCCGATATTGCCGGCATCTCCATTCAAAACACCGACCTTGCCGGCATCGGTTTCGACAATCTTTGCCACGACACCGAGGGTGTGCCGGGTTTCCCGCCCATTTGCAGCGCCGGCGGACCCTATAGCGGCGATGCAGGTGTTTCGGTTCAATTCGACGGCACCAACTCCTTCGACACCGACGGCACCATCGTTGAATATGAATGGGACTTCGGCGATGGCACCATGGGAAGCGGAGCCACTCCTACTCATACCTACGCTGCCGATGGTGATTACACCGTAACTCTCTGCGTGACTGACAATGAAGGCCTGTTCTCGTGTTGCAGCCCCGATCTGGTTGTTCCCACCGAGAATACCAACTGGAGTTCGATCAAGTCGATGTACCGATAGATTGCTGGGGCGTTTGACACCGCAATCCAGACCAATTATGATATGAAAGACCGTTAGGGGTGGCTTGACAGCCTGAGAAAAACCCTTGGAACCTGACCCGGATCATGCCGGCGTAGGAAAACGGGCATCTATGCGACGCCCTTCCGATTCAACGGTGGTGGCGTCGCTTTTTTGTGCCTTGTCTCCCCGTCTGGCCAACCTTGTAGAAAAGGTGTGCCATGCAATCTCTCATCAAAAAAATCCTGCTGGGTTTGTTTTTTCTTACCCATGCCGCAGGAATAATGCCGACTAGCAGTTTCCCGGCCGAAGTTGAAACTGACGAGGATGAGCCAATCGTCCACGAAATCGACGAAGTGGTCATCACCGCTTCCCGCTACGGCAACGAAGTTCGCCTGAACCTGTCCAACATCACCGCCGAGGAATTGGAATTCCGCGAACCCGACCTTCCTTTGCCCATGCTGTTGCAGGATCTTCCCGGTGTGTTTTCCTATTCCGATGCCGGCAGCAACCTCGGTTATACCTACCTGAAAATCCGCGGATTCGACCAGCACCGCGTGGGTGTGCTGATCAACGGCATCCCATTCAACGACCCTGAGGATCACAACATGTGGTGGGTGAATATGCCAGACCTGTCCTCGAGCCTGGAGGATATCCAGGTGCAGCGCGGGGTGACCAATTCCATTGGCGGTCTGGCACCCATGGGTGGGACCATCGACCTGGTCACCAAGCGGCTCTCCGAACGGGAACAGGGCCGTGTGTCCTTGAGTGCCGGCAGTTACGGCTTCGGCCGCCAGATGGTCAGATACGAAACTGGGGATCTGAATGGCGGTTTCCGGTCCAGCCTTCGACTCAGTCGTCAAAACAGCGACGGTTATCGCCAGCGAACGGGGGTGGAGCAATGGGGCGTCTTTTGGACGGGTGAGCATCAGAGTGATCGTTCTTTCACCCGGGTTAATATTTATACCGGCCAGGAGATCACCCATCACGCCTGGAATGCCAGTCCCCAGTCGGCCCTGGAGCAGGACCGAACCCACAATCCGGAGACCTATCACAATGCCGTGGA
Source organism: Candidatus Krumholzibacteriota bacterium (assembly GCA_024275485.1). Lineage (GTDB taxonomy): Bacteria > Krumholzibacteriota > Krumholzibacteriia > LZORAL124-64-63 > LZORAL124-64-63 > LZORAL124-64-63. Next base: position 17,524 of record JAJRZA010000103.1, read on the forward strand.
CAATTTCAAGCAGCCTCACTACGAGTTGCACAACGACGTGTATCTTTCAGACAACTGGACCCTGAAGAACAGTCTGTATTACGTGCAGGGCATGGGTTACTACGAGAATTTCAAAGAGGACCGAACCGCACAAGACTATGCCCTGGACCAACACCTTGGTCTGGATGCTGGTGATGAAGTTGATCTTGTTCGCCGTAAATACGTACGCAAGGATCAGGTGGGGTGGGTGCCGCGGATATTGTACGAACACGGCAAGGGTCGCCTGGTCATGGGTGGTGATGTCTACAAATTCCACTCCAACCATTGGGGCAACGTGATGAACGTTTCCGGATACACACCGGATGATTTCATCGATCCGCAATTCAAGTACCACGAGTACGTGGGGGACAAGAAAGCCTACAATCTCTATGCCAACGAACGTTTCGAAGTGGTGGACGGACTGACCCTGATGGGCGATCTGCAATACCAGCACAAACATTACGATTTCCTACAAAACGAGGTGGGAAACTTCGTCGGCGATCTGCGCAACGGCTACACCGTCGAATATGATTTCTTCAATCCCAAGGGAGGAGTGCACTGGCAGGCGGGCCGACTGGTGGGTGGCGATTTCGCCATGTACGGCAGTGTCGGGGTGAATCACCGCGAGCCCACCGACAATGAACTTTACGATACCTGGGATGGTGCCGACGACCTGGGCGTGAGGCCTTTGTTCAACCAGTCCCGCCAGGTGATGAAGGATGACGGCGTCACCGTCGACCACATTCAGTGGTGGGACCCGAAGGTTCGCGAAGAGAAAGTTGTGGACTACGAGGCAGGTGTGTCCTGGGCCGGGGAGTTCCTGTCCTTCACCCTGGGTGGCTACTGGATGGATTTCACCGACGAGATCGTACCCTACGGCGGTACGAACGAGGAAGGTTTCGGGATCCGCGGCAACTCCGACAAGACGCTGCACCGGGGCCTGGAACTGGGATTGCGTGCTAGCGTCAATCATCGGAACTCTTTGACTCTGGCAGCTTCCCGCAGCTGGGATAAGTACGAAGTCTTCAATTTTATCGACTGGGACGGCACTCCCTACGACTATTCAGGCAATCCCATCGCCCTGTTTCCGGAACACCTCTTGTCGGTGTCATGGATAACACAATGGAATCCCGGTGTGCGCAGCCGGATCCGCGTGCGCAACGTGGGCAAACAGTACCTCGACAACACCGGGGACGAAGATCGCACCATCGACCCCTGGACCACTGTCGACCTTTCATTGTGGCTCGGTTTGGACCAGATTGGACTCAAGGCTCTCGAAGCTGCCCGGGCTTTCATTCACCTGAGAAATATTGGTGATGTGGAATATGAAACCACGGGCTATTATTCGGGGGAGAACTATTACATCCCGGGTGCCGGCAGAAATTTCGCCGTCGGTCTGGATTATGATTTTTGATAACCCCGGTAGAGGAGGCCAAATGGGCCTTCCCTGCCTAACGGGATAAGTGGAGACTATGTCCAACAAGGAATCCGAAACAGGCGGCGCAGGCAACTCGTTGTTCCCCAAAGAAGGGTCACGTGCCGTGGTCCTGTGTGCAGGACCGCCACCGGAAGACGAGTTGCTGCGATATTGGCTGGCCGGGTCTGATTTTTTCATGACCACCGATTCAGCCGGACATCCTTACGACCATTTGCCCATGGAGCCGGATGTGGTGATCGGTGATTTCGACAGTCTCAGTGGCCGGGTTCTGGTCGGCCGTTCGGGCCCGCGCTTCTTTCATGTTGATGACCAGTACACCACCGATAGCGAAAAAGCCCTGCTCTTCTGCATTGAACAGGGAGTCAAGGAAGTCATCCTGCTGGGAGCCACCGGTTGGCGACTGGATCACACCCTTTACAACTGCAATCTGCTGGAACGCTATGCCGACCAATTGCGCATCTGCATGGTGGGACCCAACGCCGACACCGTGCGCCTTGGTACGGGTGCCAAGGTCAGTTGGGATCTGCCCATAGGAACCCGATTTTCCCTGATGCCCATCATGGGCAAGGTCAGCGGCGTTACTCTCGAGGGCGCCCGCTATCCCTTGCTGGGGGATTTGCTGGAGCCCGGAGGCCCTGCGCTGATCTCCAACCAGGTGCTTCTTTCCCCCCTGCTGATTTCCGTGGGGGAAGGCTCTGTCCTGGTAGGCGTTGACCGCCATGTTCAACCGATGACCCTGGAAGAATTCGAGGAAGACTGATTTGACCGCCCTGGCTGGAGTTATATACACTCTCTTCCTGCTCTACGCCGTGGGTCGTCTATTCCGCAAATCAGCCTCCGGTGCCGTCGAATTCATCGTGGCCAGCCGGGGGCTGACCCTGCCAGCGTTCACGGCTTCATTGGTCACCACCTGGTACGGCGGCATCCTCGGTGTGGGCGAATACACTTTCCTTCACGGTGTGAGCAATTGGTTGGTATTTGGTGTGCCGTACTATCTGTACGCCGCCATTTTCGCACTCTTTTTGGCAGGCCGCGCCCGTCGCAGTGAAGTGCTCACGGTTCCCGATCTCCTGGAAAACAATTTTGGCCGACCGGCAGCCCTGGCCGCAGCGGGCATGATGTTCATCATGACTGTCCCGGCGGCCTACGTCCTGATGCTCGGTGTCCTGCTCAACTTCGCCACCGGCTGGCCCCTTTGGGTCGGCGTGACACTGGGCACCGCCCTGTCCGTAGGATATGTCTATCGTGGTGGATTGCGGGCCGTGGTCGCCACCGACATCATCCAGTTCTTCCTCATGTTCCTCGGCTTCCTGGTCCTGGTGCCCGTGTGCGTGCACCGTTTTGGTGGCTTGGAATTTCTGCAGGCAAACCTGCCTGTCGGCCATCTGAAATGGGACGGCGGGTTGGGGGTGCAGGCCATCGCCATCTGGTATTTCATTGCCCTGTCGACTTTGGTGGAACCGGCTTTTTATCAGCGTTGTTTTGCCGCAAAAACCGAACAAACCGCTCGTTGGGGCATTGTGGCAGCCATTGGCTTGTGGATGGTTTTCGATTTTCTGACCACCACCGCCGGCTTGTATGCCCAGGCCCTGTTGCCGGATCTGGCCGATCCGGTTCAGGCTTTTCCCGCCCTGGCCGCCCATGTTCTACCACCCTTCTGGCAGGGTGTTTTTATGGTGGCCCTGCTGGCAACGATCATGTCCACGGTGGACAGTTATGCTTTCATTTGCGCCGTGACTTTGGGACGCGATGTGGTGGGACGCTGGCGCGGAAAATTGATCCCCGGCGCGGAAGATACAGAAAGTTCCCTGCCCATGATCCGGGCCAGCCTTTCGGTGACCGCATTGTTGGCCGTGATCATGGCCCTGCTGTCCCAATCGGTGATCAGTCTGTGGAAAATCCTGGGCTCATTGGGCACGCCGGTGTTACTGGGGCCGATATTGTTGGCTCACTGGGGCAAGAGCCTGAATGGCTCACGGGTCGCGGGGGTCATGATCGTATCGGGGCTCACCGCCGGTGGGTGGTTGCTGCTTGGCGGTGGTGGATCCTGGCTGGGAATTGAAGCCATTTTTCCCGGATTGCTGGTCAGTGGGCTGGGACTTTGCTGGGTGTGGGGCCTGGAGCGGCGGAATCGGTGACCAACTATGCTGTTGAAATGCCAATTCCCAACAAGTATAATTTAGTCAGGTGAGCATACCTCCTGCCCGGTCTCAACTTTAGAGGATAGAAAAAGGATTGTATCATGAGAAAACTACTGGCCGTCTTCCCGGCTGTTGTTCTGATCTTGTTGTCGTTGAGTCTTTGGGGATGCAGTGATGACGAAGACAACCCGGTCGGAGTGTCTGTCGGGCCCTGTTCCTTCGAGTTGACCGAACCTCTGGTAGGAGACCGTTTTCTACCCGGCGCATCGGACTCCCAAACAGTGAAAATTCGATGGGATAAAACAGGCGGTGGCAACATGGTCAACATCGATCTGTTCAAGGGCGACAACAAGTTGGCCAGGCTCGTCAGCCGAGCGGCCAACAATGGTTATTACAGTTGGCGGGCCAACAACCATGGTGCCGATGATGGGGCCGATTTTGCCGTGCGGGTCAGTGCCGATGCCGACAGCAATTGTCTGGCCTTCAGCGAGTCGTTTGTGATGCTCAACACCATTGGTTGCACCATTAACTTCATCAATTCGTTTCCGGATTCCCTGCACGTTGATGATGTGATAACCTTGACCTGGGAAAGCAACGATATTCCCGGTCTGGTTGACATCGAGCTGGATATTCGAGGTGTAGACCCCCATCTCATCGCCACCGGTCTTCCTACCTCCGGCAGTTACGACTGGACCGTGGAAACCTTTGGCCTTGGATCCGCCGATCGATATTCCCTGTTAATCAAGGATTCCAAAATTCCCAGATATTGTTTTGATGAAAGTGACGAAATAAAAATCGAGGATCCTGAATAGGGCCTTTCCATGACCTATGAAATTCATCGATCTCCGTTTGAAAATGATCTGCTGAAACACCTGGCCCTGGATCTCCAGACTTTACTTCCAGGGGCAAAAAACAGCGATTTCAGCAAAGCAATGGTGATCTTACCCTCCAGCCGGGCCTGCCAAACGCTGGCCCATGTGCTTTTGGAGTCCCAATCGGGCCATACAATCCTTCTGCCCCAAACCCTTACCATGACCCAGGTGATCGAGGAACTGGCCACGGCCCTGGGTCTTGCCCTGTCCGATGGTCCCGACGATGTGGTGCGGCCATTAGTTTTGGCCCATCGCCTCAAGCAAGAGAGTTGGCTTGAGGGCCGCCCGGAGAGTGCTCCCGGCCTGGCTGAAGAATTTGTAGGCCTTTTTGATGAGGTTCGGTTGCACGGCTGTACCCGCGAAGTTCTGCAGGACGGTCCTCTGGAGGACCTGACCCAGTTCGTCAATTCAGCTGCCGCAGCCGATCTGGAGCGGGATCTGTTGCGCATTCGACGAGTGTGGCAGTTGTATGGGCAGTGCGTTGGCCATGACAGTGTGGATTTGCTTGGTGAAATCGCCACGACTCTGGATGCACTTTCAGATGACGGTCCTTCGGAATTATCCACTGCCCTGAAAAACGCTTTCGGGCGGGATATGCTGATGGTAGCCGGCTTTGCCAATTTGGATTCACTGCGGGCCGGTTTGTTGCGGCATCTGGGTGATTGGTCCCGGGAGGCACGACTATATTTGCCCGAAACGACCCTGCCATTATCGCGGTTTTTTACCAGCACCTGGGAATCATCCGGTGAATTGGATCCCCTGGCCCCTGCGCGTCTCGTTTCGGCCTTGGTTGCTCCAGGGGTGGACCAGCCGCCGGAGCCTCGGCCACCTCGCACTCTCGTGGAGAAAGTTGCCGAGTTGGAACAAAGCCAGGGAAACATTCAGCCGGGTGGTCCTCTGGAATTGCTGGCTTGCCGCATCTCCGAGGAGGAAAGCCGGGTGGTGGCCAATCGGGTGGTGGAAATTCTGCATAAACCCGGTGGGAATCTTCTCAAAACAGCGGTCGTCACCAACGATCCGGTTTTGGCAGCCAGAATCGTGGCCCAGTTGCGGGATGCCGGTGTGGACACGGATCAAACCCTGGGGGCCCCGCTGTCTTCCCTGCCGGCAGGATTGCTTTTGCGGTTTCTGCTGCGCACGGCCCTGACCGATTTTCGTGCTGAAAACCTGCTGGAGGTGTTGACCCATCCTTTCGTGAAACCGGGATCCGCAGGTAGGAAATCCCAGTCCAGGAATTTGCGTTTGGAGAAAATGCTGCGCCGCCATGAAGGAGGGCAGCCCGGGGCCAAGGGCCTGGTCAAGTTGGCCAAAATACAGGATGATGCAGCCCGAAATCTCTACAACAACGACAAGCCGGATATGGCCGAATATGTGGATCTTCTGCTGAATGCTTTTGCCCCGTTGACCCGGTTGCAAGGCAGAGGGCCGCAGCCCTGGGCCGATTTGCTGATGGCCGTGACGATGGTCTGGAACAACCTGTGTCCTGAAGAGCCCATGGAGGAAAACCGGGAAAAGAGTGATCTGACGGCGGTGGCCCGGTTGATGGGCCGACTCAAGGACAATGCGAACCGTTTACCTCCGGTGAGCCTGGCTGGCTTGTCTTCGGATTTGGGGCGCCTGCTTTCAGCCACAAGTGTGGCCCCGCACCGTGGCAAAGCCAAGCCCGTGCTGGTCACCGGTACGGTGGAGGCGCGGTTGGAAAAATTCGACCACCTCATTCTGGCCGGTATGGCCGAGGGCAAGTTCCCGGCCCGCCGTCGTCATCCCTTGTTTTTGAATTCTGCTCTGCGGCATAAGTTGGGGTTGCCTGATTGGCGCCGGTCCGTGTCGAGGGATGCTGAACTGTTTCTGCGTCTTCTTTTTAATGCTCCAAAAGTTCTGGTGACCTGGCCCACCGAAGAAGACGGCCGGGCGGTCTTGCCCTCACCCTTCGTGGAACGCCTGGCCTTGGCTTTGCCCGGCCAGGTGGACCCGCCCATGGCCGAAACTTCCGCCCTGTGGAGGAAAACCCTTGAAGATGAGGTTGATGTCGAAGCACTTCAGAAACAGTTCAAGGACGAAAGTCTGCAACCGGGGGCCACTGAAAATATTCGTCCCTTGAATCTTCTCAGTTGGTCTGCACTGCGGTCCTGGCGCGAGTGTCCCTATCAGCATCTTTTGGCTCGGGGATATTTGTTGCACAAGGAAGACGAGGTGCGCGAGGAATTCGGGCGCAGGGACTACGGCAGCCTGGTTCACCAAAGTCTTTGCACTTTCTTGACACCGGGCAATGGTGGTTACGAGGCTTTGCTCGGTGGTCACGGGGCCAAGGCAGTGGAAATCCTGAAGGAGGTTTCCCGAGCCGAATTTTTGGACCAGGGAGACGAAACCGCCGGCCGAAGACTGTGGTTGGCGAATTTCCAGAGGATTGTTCCGGCTCTGGTGGCTTACGAACTGACCAGGTTCAGGGGTTGGCGGCCGGTGCTTCTGGAACGGAAGTTTGAACTTCCGCTGACTGTTCTTCTGGATTGGTTGGCAAAAGAAAACAAAGCCCGGGATCTGGGACTGGATATCCCGTTGGCACCAACTGGAGCAGAGCCCATTGTTTTGCGCGGCGCCATTGACCGGGTGGATGAAAGAGTTGCCGATGCGGATCCTCAATGCAGGCAGGCGGCCATCATCGATTACAAAACCGGGAAGATACCATCGCCCAAGGATGTTTCCGCGTTCAAGGACTTGCAAATTCTGCTCTACACCGTGGCT
>JAJRZA010000104.1 GCA_024275485.1 Candidatus Krumholzibacteriota bacterium
CCAACGACGAACAGGTAGCCATCAAGGGCGGATATTATTTGTCCAAAATTCTTGCGTGCTCCGGTAAGCTGGGTTTCCAGATCCAACACCTGATGCCGTTGCCCAAGATCCAGAACCACCAATCGCATGGCATTCAAAAGACATGATTCGTATTCATGGGTCTGCCGGGAAGCAAAACCGATGATCCACATCCGGCCGCCGTCCAAATCCAGGGGCAAGGTGCCCACCTGGTTCAAACCTGCATCACGAAATACCCCGGATTTTTCACCCCAGGTCTCCTCCCACCGGTTGACGACCTCGTGCCCCACCAGCAGATGACTCACCACTGCATCGGAATAATCCATACCGGACAGGACACTTTGGATTTGAGGATCCGCACCAGCGGAGCTTTCCAAAATCAACCGATCACCGGAGGCCTCCCGCAACCAGATCCATACGCAATCCAACTGGGAAAAGGCCAAACAGGCCCGAGTCAGCCTGTCGACCAGTTCAGTCCGGGTATTTGCCGCATTTACGGTTTTTTTAATATTGGCTTGGATAAGCAACGGATCCACGGGATCCGCTACGTTGTCGTGTGGGTCGGCCATTGATTTCCATTCCTTGAATAACCGGTTGTCGGGTTCCTTCCCTCGGGACACCAATCCCCTTCTTCTCCGGTCCATTTTACGGTATCGTCATGAGACCCTGTCCATGTAGGAAAAAATGCGAGGAAATCCATGTCCAAAAAAATTTTACATGTCCTTTCTCAGCGCCCGTCCCGCACCGGCAGCGGGATCACCCTGGATTCCATGATTCGCCTGGCCTCCAGCAAGGGTTGGCAGCAGGCCGCCATGGTCGGTGTGCCTGCCAACGACACCCGGCTGCAGGTTGGCGGCCTTTGCTCCGACAGCATTCATCCCGTGCGTTTTTCGAGTGATGATTCCAGCGCCATCCAGGCTGATCTGGATTTCCCGGTGCCCGGCATGAGTGACGTGATGCCCTACCCCAGCAGTATCTGGTCCACCCTCCGGGACGATCAGCTGGTCGCCTATCGCCAGGTTTGGCGACGACATCTTTCGCAGACCATTGAAGCCTTCGCACCTGATCTGATCCACAGCAATCACATTTGGCTGGTGAGCTCGCTGATCAAGGACGTCGCCCCCGAAATCCCCTTGGTCACAACCTGTCATGCCACTGGTTTACGTCAACTATCCCTTTGTCCCGGCCTCGCCGAAGAGGTGGTCGCAGGCTGCAGACGCAACGATCATTTCCTGGTTTTGGGCCGGGACCACGCCACCGACCTGACTGACGCTCTCAACATCCCCGACAACCGCATCACCGTTGTTGGGGTAGGGTATCGGGATGAGGTGTTTCGACCTGAAAACCACACCCGGAAATCCCCGCCAAAAGACCTTCTGTTTGTGGGGAAATTCAGCAACGCCAAAGGACTGCCCTGGCTTCTGGATGCTTTTGTCCAACTGACACAGCGGTGGCCGCAATTGCGGCTTCAGATAGCCGGCGACGGTTCGGGGCCCGAGGCCGAAAAATTGCGTAGCCGCATGAATGGTCTGAGTCCAGGCGTCATCATGCACGGAATGCTGGATCAGGAGAACCTGGCCCAGCTGATGCGGCGCTGCCGGGTCTGTGTCCTGCCATCTTTTTATTAAGGTGTGCCTCTGGTGCTGGTGGAAGCCGCTGCCTGCGGATGCCGCCTGGTGTCCACCGCGCTGCCCGGTGTTCTGGAGCAAATCGCCCCCGCGTTGGGATCATCCCTGGAGCTGGTCGCTCTGCCCCGCCTGATGAATGTGGACATTCCCTTATCCGAAGATTTACCCGGCTTCACTCGGGGCCTGGAAAAGGCGCTGGCCCACAGCCTGGAAGCTCCCCCAGGTCCGCCCCCTGATCTTGGACCATTCTCCTGGAAAGCAGTTTTTGGTAGGGTGGAATCCATTTGGAAAAATCTTATCTGACAATTTATTGGTGGATATGCATCGGGGTGGCCTCATGGGAATTGAATCCCATGAGGCCACCGGAACCACCATGACGATCATTTATCCTTTTGCCGGCCCTTGAAGATCAACCATCCGCCGAAGCCCACCAGGGCCAGGGGCCACCAGTTTTCAATCCATTCCATGGAAACACCATAGTTCAGGTGGAGCAGAATGAGGAATCCCAACACCATCAGCAGGACGCCCATGGGCAGACTGCCCTTGAGATTGGGCATTTCAAAATCCGGGGGAACGTCGGATTGTTCCATTCCATCCAGGTATCGATTGTAGTGCGTGGCCCGGCGGTTGGCGTCAATCAGATTGAAAATCCAGAAAAAGGCCAGCATGGGGCTAATGAAAGGCTCCAGGATGCCCAGGCTCAGAACCAGGATACTCAGGGACATGACCACCACATACATGAACCCCAGCTGGTAATAGCCAATGTAGGTCTGCCCGAGTCCCGGAAAAAGGGACAACCAGGTGGCCAAAGCAGTGGATTTGTAGGGCAGGTTCGGGTTGCGCACCTTGCGACCAGCGGCGAAAACCGGATCGCCGGTTCGATTGTACTGCTGATCGGACCCATCGCCCAACTGCTGGTAGTTCTGTTCATTGTTCATGATTGTACCTTCCTGGTGCCCTTCCGGAGGATTGATTCCGGTATTGTTATTTGATTTACCAAACATGGTATTTCCCTTCTATGATTTCGGATTGATCCGATTGGTTTCCTGTTGACCCAGCCACAACTGTTTCCAGGTTAGGCGGAAGTCATTGGCCGCTTCCAGAAGCTGAAAGCCGGCCTGGTTCAGCTGACCGCTTCCTCCCTGACTCCAGGCCAGTTCCAAGTGCCCCATCATGGCTGCACGGGGTTCCCTGGTGCGTTCAAGACGGGTGTCCAAATTGTTCCGCACCTTTTGCCATCCGCTGTTGGCATGATCCCGGATTTCGGAAATTGTTTGGTCCAACTTGTTTTCACCAAAGGTCAACAACGGCCCTAACAGGGGCATGGCCCGGGGACCAGCCAGGACCATTTCCCGGGCTTGGCTGGCCTCTTGTCTCAAGGGCGCACCCGGCACCGAAGTGAGCAGAACCAGGATCACCGTGGCCACATAAGCCACTTCCATGGCAAAACGAGGCCGGAAAATCTGCTCCTGCCACCAACGCCCCACACGATCGATTACTCCCAGCGGCCCCACCGTTTCACCCCGGCGCGCCGCATGGGCCAAGGGATGCAAAGCACCCGTTGTGCGGACAACCACTGCCTGGGTGAAGGCCGGCCCGGGATCCAACTCGGCCATTTCAGGCAGCAGAGGCTGAACCCAACCGAGAACCACGGCCACCGAACGGCAACCCGTACAGTGTTCCAGGTGGGCCTGAACCAGTTGACGATCCAGTTCCTCCAGGAGGCCGTCGGCCAAATCAGGCAATTGCCCACAGGCCCGTTCACATGGGGAACCGCTGGTGCGGGCCATCACATTGCGCACAAATTCGTTGTTTTTATCCCGATTTTTGGGGTTCATGAGGCCACCCCCCTACTCAAATTCCCATCAGGTCCAAACCCAAAGCCGGAAATTACCCTGGCCAATTCTATGCGCGCCCGGCTGGATCGGGATTTCACCGTACCGACTGGCACGTCCAGTAGATCGGCGACTTCTTCCAGGGACAATTCCTGAATATCCTTCAGCAGGATGATTTCACGGTTGATCTCGCTGAGCTCCTGCAGGGCCCGGAAAACCAGATTTTTGCGGGTGTTGTTCACCCAGTCCTGCTCCGGATCGCTCATGCCACCGGCCAGATTGTGCATTTCATCGGCTGGTATATCCTGCCGGGGCGGCCTGGCCTTCAACCGGCGCAAATGGTCGATGCAGGCGTTGCGGGCTATGCGGGTCATCCAGGCCATGAATTTTTCCGGGTCTTCACAGGTGTCCAATCGCTGATAGATGCGGACGAAGATCTCCTGGGCGAGGTCAAAAGCCTCATCCTGGTCGCCGAGGTAGCCGTAGGCCATGGCGCAGATTCGTCCCTGATGCTGTCTCACAAGCACCTCCCAGGCCAGTTCATCTCCCTGGCGACATCGGTTAAAAAGCCCCGTTAAATCCATGATTGGTCTGGGCAACTCCCGCTGCAATTGACGACTGTTGATCGTTTCATGATTAACCATACGCATCATATCGTTTCCAGGTTCGCTCCCCAGATGATTTTTTTTTCAAATATCTGGAACACCAGTGTCCGGATTCCGTAATTCAACCCTTGATAATAGCCTGCTGCTCCCTATCCGTAATCTGGAGTCTAAATGTCTCGATTGAGCCTTCACCATGGCTTTTACGCCATTTTGTTTTCTGGCCTCTTGTTCTCCCACTCCCCAACTTCAGCTACTGAAGCAGCCGTGGATTTTGCCAATCAAGCGGCCAGCAGCCGGCACCGCGATCAGGGCAACGGCACCATCACCCCCATTCCCACCATCAAGGCTTTTTATCTGGATCAGCAGGTAATAGTGTTGGACGGTGTCCTCGATGATGTGGCCTGGGGCCGGGCGGACACTGGCTGGGGCTTTCGGCAGGTCAACCCCGAACGCTTTGGGGAAGCCTCCGTCCCGACCACCTTCAAAGTCGCCTACGACAATGATGCCATCTATTTTGCGGTGGCCTGTTGGGAAGACGACATGGCCAATGTCAACAGCTACCTCAGTCGCCGGGACGAAATCGAAGCCTCGGATTTGGTCAGCATATACATCGATCCCTATCACGATCGCACCACCGGCTACAACTTTCGGGTCAACCCTTTGGGTGTTCAACAGGACGCCTATATCTATGACAATGGCCGCCGTGACAACGATTGGAACGCTGTCTGGGAATCGGAAGTTTCCAGCGACGAAAAGGGTTGGTACGTGGAAATCAGGATCCCCTTTTCCACCATCCGCTTCAAACCCGCCGATGACATGACCTGGGGACTGCAGGTTTATCGCTGGTTGCACGGCCGCGGAGAAGACACCGGTTGGGTGATCTGGGATCGCAACTCCAACGGATTTGTCAACCGCTTTGGAACCCTCACGGGTTTGCAGGGAGTCGAAAACCCCAGAAAACTGGAGGTCTTGCCCTACGTGGTAACCCGCCACACCGACCCCGCCGCCGAAGGCGATGCCGACCAATGGAACAATTTCCAAAACATGGGCGCCGATTTCAAATACGGATTGACCTCGAACCTCACCCTGAACGCATCCATCCAGCCTGACTTTGGCCAGGTGGAAGCCGATCCGGCCATCCTAAACCTTTCCCCGTTTGAAACCTACTTCCAGGAGAAAAGGCCCTTCTTTGTGGAAGGGGCGCGTTTCTTTCAACATCCGGATTTCAACCTGTTCTACTCCCGGCGCATTGGCACCGGCGATCCCAACTCCCGCATCCGGGCCGCTGCCAAACTGACCGGTAAAGTTGGCGGTGACTTTTCCCTGGCCGTGCTCGCTGCTACAACCGATGTGGCCGAGGCCGGAAAAGTTCACAACCCGTTTATCAGTGGCAATGAAAAATCGCACTACGGTCTGGTGAGATTAGGCAAGGAATTCGACGAGGGAAACCACCGCTTCAACCTGATGGGCACGGTGGTCAAAAGGAATGAAAGCTCCTTCGCCGATATCGGTTACTTCGACAGTGGGGCCGCACGAATTCTGCGCGACGGTTACAGTGGCGGTATGGACTTTGAAATGAATTTCGATGACCGCATGTACAATGTCCGTGGCTCGCTTGTAGGCACGGTTGTAGATCCTTTTGAAAACAAGCTGGACACCGGTCTCAGCCGGGAAACCCAGTTCGGCACTGGCGGGCGCATGGAAATGGAAAAGACATCCGGCACCTGGCGCGGCAGCCTGGCCGGACGGTGGGAAACGGACAGGCTCGACCCCAACGACATGGGCTTTCTTTCGGCTCCCGATGAAAAGATCGTGGCCGCTGAAGGTGGTTACTTCTACGATGCAGACGGCCAGGACAGTCCTTTCAACCATGCCAAGGTTGAGCTGAGATCCTACCGCAGCTGGCTTTACGCAGCCAACTCCGGCACCGACATCAGCACAGGCGACCAGGCCTGGAGTTACGACCGCAGCCACCACCAGGGCAGTGGTGTGAATTTCAGCACCTGGGTCCAGCACCGCAGCTTCCATCAAGCCTGGATCTTCATGGGTCGCTCCACTGAGGGCTCGGACAAATACAGCACCCGCGGCTTCGGCACCGATCAGGACCGACAACGCGGACCCCTGATTACAAATCCCGGCCGATACAACATTGCCACCGGCGGCACCACCGATTGGCGCAAACCGATGTCCCTGAATCTGAAGTTTTCCTACAACCACGGTGACGAGGGCATGCGCAGTTATCGGGCCGGAGCCAATCTGCGCTGGAATCAAAGCCAACATTTTTCCCACAATATCGGCATCGGTTGGAGCCAGGTAAGCAACACCGATCAATGGTTGTTCAACGAAGCCAACGATGGCTCCCAACCAGGGGTTACCGGCATTGGCGGAGTCGACTACGTATTCGGCAAACTGGACCAGACCACCACTGATATCACCCTGCGCAGCAACATCATCTTCAACCGCGATCAATCACTGCAGATTTACCTGCAGCCATTCCTGACCTACGGCAACTACAGCAGCGCCTCCTGGCTGGCCACTCCTGATTCTTACGACCTGCGCCCCTACGACTACGAGGCCTCATTGTCTGATTTTGAATTTGGCGCTTTGAACCTTAACGTGGTATACCGTTGGGAGTACCGTCCGGGATCAACCATTTATCTGGTATGGACTCACGGCAAACAGCGGTACGATGAACGCAGCTTTGCCTCCAATCCGGAGACCTGGAAAAATGATTTGGACTTGGGCTATCCTTTCGACACCGAACCGGAAAATACCGTCATGGCCAAATTCTCCTATTGGTTCAGCATTTGAAAAGAGTGCCCATGTGGCATAGCCTGAAAAAACTACTGGGCCTGGGTTCCAACGTTCATGGTCCCTTCTTTGTCATCCACCTTCGTTACCAAATGGATGCGCCCTTTCCCCAGTACGACGCCCGTCGTCCTTTTCGTATCCTCTCCTATCTTGAAGCCCGCAACCTGTTACAAAAGGGCACATTGCGTCGCCCACGGGCCGCCACAATCCAGCAACTTCAAATGGTGCACGACCCTCTTTACCTACATTCCCTGGAAGAAGAAGGAGCCCTCGAACCCATTCTCGGTTTCCGTCTGAACAACAAAAGCCAGGACAGATTCCTTTGTTTCCAGCGCATGATGTGCGGTGGAACCGTGCGCGCGGCCCGCCTCGCAACCAAACGAAAAGAGGTGGCGGTCAATCTGGGTGGCGGATTTCACCACGCTTCGGCCGATCACGGCTCCGGGTTCTGTGTTTTCAACGATGTGGCCATCGCCGTGGCGTCTCTGCGGGCCAAGGGTTTCGACCGCCCCATCCTGATCATCGATCTGGATCTGCACGATGGCGACGGCACTCGCTCCATATTCGCCGACGACCCCACTGTGCACACCTTCTCCATCCACAACAAGACCCTGGACCACGATCAGGCCATCGCTTCGACAAGCATCGAGTTGGGCAGCGGTGTCGAGGATGAGCAATACCTGCAGGAACTGGAGAAACAGCTACCCCCTTTGCTGCGGGAGTTTGAACCGGGCCTGGTTTTTTATCTGGCCGGAAGCGATCCCGGAGCCAGAGACAAGCTGGGCGACTGGAACATCAGTCTGGAGGGAATGCTGGCGAGGGATCGGTTCGTCATGAACCTGGTTCGAACGGGTGAACCGGACCTGGACATTCCCTGTGTGATTCTGCTGGCCGGTGGCTACGGAAGTCATGCCTGGCGTCACGGCGCGGCCTTTTTTCAATGGCTGTTGAGCGGCACCCACAGTCTCGACATCCCGTTGGAGCTGGAGTTGCCCGTGGGACACTACCGTCGGCTCACCCGCTTGATGAAAACTCCCGTCATGATGCCCGACGAAAAGGTGGATGGAAAAGACGGAAAACCCGGACCATCAAATGATGACGATTGGGGCCTCAGTGAAGAAGAGTTGGGCATGCCGGGGGAAAAAGTGGAGACTCGTTTTCTGGGCACTTTTTCCCGTTACGCCGTGGAGTTCGCCCTGGTGGAATACGGTTTGATGGACCGGCTGCACCAGCTGGGCTACAAGGAGCTGCGTCTGGCCATGGACCTGGATGATCCCCTGGGCCACACTCTTCGGGTTCAAACCGGCGGAGTCGACCCCTTGGTGGTTCTGGAACTCAAGTTGAAAATTGATCGTCCGCGTGATTCGGAACGGGCCTTCTTGTCCGTGGAATGGTTGCTCATCCAGGATTCGCGATCCCGCTTTGAAATGTCGCGCCCTTTACTGCCGGGCCAGAAATATCCCGGCCTGGGATTTCTCCGAGACACCGCCGCAGTGCTGGTGATTCTTTGCGAACGCCTGAAACTGGACGGCCTTGCTTTCACGCCAACCCACTACCATTTGGCGGCCCTGTCCAGGCCCTTGGCACTTTGTCCGGACCCGGGGGATGAAGGCCGCTTCCGAGCCCTCAAGGAATCGCTGGCAGGTTTGGACTTGCGACAGGCGGGGATGGCCGTGGAGTCAGGCAAGGTGATGGATGAATTGACTGGTGAGCCGCTGATCTGGCAACCATCCCGTCTGATCATCCCGGTCAGCAAAACCCAAAAGCGGGATTTTGCTTCTGAGGACTTCCGGCGACTGGTCACCGCCAGTGAAGAAGCATCGCATTTTCGCTTGAGGCGACCCTGATGGACCCACTGGTGTCGGGCACAGGTCAGACCAGGGATCAGACCAACAAACTTCCTGTCAGATAAACCGACTCCAGCACCAGGACCCCCACCAGCGTTCGATGCATGCTTGAGCGCAGGAAGGTTCGCGCACTGGCCAAAACCACATTCACGGGATGATTGCGTTGCAAGTCCATAATCACCGGCGGACGCTCTTTGTCAAAAAGGGCAAATCCTGACTCCAGGCGAGGATCCCCGGGAGCCAGTTTTTTGGCCTTCAACAAATACCGGTAACCCTGCTCCAGGCGGGATCCCAGCAAATGGATGTAGGCCAATGCGTAATACCCGGCTGGCGATTGAGGTGCCAGACGCACCGCTTCGGAAGCCAGCTTGGTGGCGGAAACAAAACGCCCCGTGGCCTCGGCCACGCAAATAGACAAGCCCGCCATGGCGTCGGCATCACGAGGGTTGTCTATCAAAATACGCTGGAACCGTTTCTCCGCTCCACCGCGATCTCCCTCGAAGAGAAGCCCGTAGGCAGCGCATACGACGGGACTTGCATCCATGCCCGTGCAATTTGATTGCTTGCCCAGGCCCAACAGTTGGTGAAATTCACTCATGATTCTTCCTCATCGGGCTTCTTGCCCTCCCCCATCTTGCGCAATTTCCGCCCTGTGCTACCGGTTTTTCCTTGCGATTCCCTCTGCTTCCTCGTGCACCCTTCATGGTTTACCACTTGCATTGATTGGGCCGGACACGACAAAGGACAGCCGAAGCTGCCCTTTGCTATCAAATAAGTTGCAATATCTCGACAGGTTTCATCAGGCCCGACGCCACCTCATTATTCCCACCGTTGCTGCCAAGCTTCCGGTTGTTCCCTGCAAAAACGATCAAACCATTCCAGCAGCATGGTGCGATGAGACACTCGATTGTCCCAGCTATCACTGATGCCGTGCCCTTCACCCGGAAAAACATCCATTTCCACCGTTCGGTCCAACACCGACAAGGCCGTAAACAGCTGATCCGATTCACCGGGTGGAACGTTGGTATCGGCCGTGCCGTGCAACAGCAGCAAGGGGGTGTTGATTCGGTCCGCCCGGAACAACGGGGAATGCTCCACGAAGTATTGCTGGTCGTCCCAGGGTGTTGCCCCACCAAGGGCCATGTCGCCGTAAGTCCATCCCCAGGCCCCTTGACCCCAGTAACTGGCCAGATCGCTGATACCGGACATGGACACGGCTGCAGCATACATATCGGTGGTGGTGATCAGGTACTCGGTCATGAACCCACCGTAGGATCCGCCATAGACTCCCATGGCATCCCGATCCAGCCACGGATTCTGTTCCAGGATATTGACGGTGCCATCGACAATATCAGCCGCCGCGAGAGTGTTGAAGCGGCGGATAAAACCAAGCCTCGATTTCGACACCCCCGGTGCCCACGAAACTGGCCTCCACCGGTTCACTCCAAAGCCAGTTTTCGTCCCAACCGGCCGCAAAGCTCTCCAGCAAACGGCTCTTGCCCCCAGTTTCGGCACTGTACAAGGAGCCCGGGTCACTCGTGGAGGAGGCGGAAAAAAGAAGGCCCCCGCCATCGGGGCTGACGGCCAGGGATCCCAGGCTCTCACCAGACAATTCAATCAACTCCACCGCCCAGTCTTTTTTCGGATTCAGCCGAGCCAGCTTTTTATAGGACTTGTCGGTTGTCAGAACCAGCAACCCGCCCTTGCTGTCGAACCGTGGCAGACCACCGCCCACATCAAAGGCCAAATTCAAATCAGTGGTTAAACGCTCGAATTTTCCCGTTGCCAGATCCAATCGCCAGATCTGCTTGTTGTAGACGTTGTGCTTGGTGCAGTGTTTGGGAATGGAAGATGGATTTACCGTCCGCAGAAAAAATCGCGTCGTCCAGCACCTTGTCAGCCGGGGTGGTCAGTACTCGTCGGGCACCGGTGACGAGGTCCAACAAGTGCAGGTGGGGCACCGGAGTGAAGTCGGTCACCCTTTCGCGCGGGTGGACGTATCGGCGGTTGCCCTCTTCAGGGTCGGCTTCTGCGTACGCCGCCGTGGAAGCAAAAAGCAGGTATCGACCATCTGGACTGATTTTCATCATGCCCAGACCGGGTTCGTCACGCAAAACCGTGCGCATGGGCCCCGCGGGTCCACTCCAAACCAAAAGATCAGAACCTTCGTCCCCTGGTTGACGCAGGAGCAGGTCTTCACTGTCCGGTAAAAATGCAACTGGCTTGGCTTTACCGCCACCAAGACCCGAAGCCAACAAGCGTCCCTTTTGGTCCATAACATCGAGACGGTCCAACTCCGGTTCCCGGCGACTGAGTTTTCGAACCATGATTTTGCCACCATCGGGCATGGCCAAAGATCCGACCCGCAGTTGGCTGGCATAGTCTTCAAACCGCGTCAAGGGGACCTGGCGCTGCAAAGTCCACTCGGCCCTGGTGGCGTCGATCACCCTGGCGATCAGACTGGTTGACCCAACCGCACGGCCATAAACCGTGACCCAACCTGGGTCCAGGGTCGTATTTCCAGTGAATTCATCATCGGCTCCTTCGGAGTCCAACTTTTCACCATTACAATACAAAACCGTCACACCTGTAGACTGAATTCCACTTCCGCCCTGGAATCCAGATGCAATACTGCTGCCAGCCAATGGATATCCTCATCAGGGAAACGAACCGAGCCATCGGCCCCGCAATCCACTTGTTGCCATTGCAGATCCTGGCCTGGCACCAGGGAAAAATTCAGGTCCGGGTTGGGCAAAACCCGGCCGGGATCAATTTCCGGCACCTCTTGATGCTCTCCGCGGGGAAACGAGGCAACTTCGGTGACCGCAGGGGTGGGCAAGGGTCCCAGAACCAGGATTTGGTTGGAAATGACCTCCTCAAGCGGATCGTCCTGTGGATCCTCCCCAGCCTGAACCGAAGGATTCACAAGCCCTGACAGATAAACCAGGGCAACTGCCAGAACAAGGGAATTGCGTGTGCAGAACATAAAATCTCCTTGGCAGATTAAAACTCTGTAAGAACTCTGGAACAGATCTTGCGATGTCAACAATATCGATTATTGTACCGCCGACAAGCAAGAATTCCAATGATTGGGTTGTGCCCCGGAGAATGTTGCTGGGCCTAAAACCGGCCCCTTTTTTGATGTACAGCGTATTTTTAATGTGTTTGAAGTTGCAGTTTATGGGTATTTTTGGCTTTTTGGAGATCAGCAACATTCTCTTGGGCACAACCTTCACAATGATGGATGAGGGAGAAAACCATGGGTCTGCAAATACGTTTTCTGAAATCAAGGCCGATCGGCAAGGTTACTTTCCGTTTGCCGAAAGAAGCTGCCGCCGAAGCCACCGCCGTCAATCTTGTGGGTGAGTTCAACAACTGGGACAAGACCACATTGCCCATGACCCGCTTGAAAAATGGTGAATTTAAAGTCACCATCGATTTGCCCGTGGGTCGCGAGTACCACTTTCGATATCTGATCAGCAATCCCGAGGGCACAACCTGGGAAAACGATTGGACTGCTGACAAATATGCGTCCAGTGGCTTTTTCGGATCAGAAAACTCGGTTTTGGTTCTCTAAGGAATCCCTCTAAAGGTTTTACTTATTTGGCCGACAATCAGGCAGACTTCCGGAATTACCCGGACGGAATTACCCGGAGGCCGGCCTTTGTTGTCTGGCACCTTGAATTTTTCAGTGAGGTAAATCATGAGTTTGCGGCAGAAAATCCTGCTCCCAATCCTGCTGTCTGTTTTTGTTGCAGGAATTGGGACTTTTATTGGCGTTACAATGACGGTGGGTGATCTGGTTGACAGCCAGGTTGCCGACAAACAGAGTTCTCTCAAGAAAAATATGGACCAGGCCGTGGATGTTAAGATCCATGAGTATCATGCTTTCCTTCAGGCCGCCGAAACAGAAGCCTTGAATCAGGCTGCCGTCTTTACCGAATTGCCTGAAGTACATGCTGCCTACAATCTGGCCATGAGCGGAAATATCAACAATGAATCCGATGCCATCTGCCAGCAAGCCCGGGAACAACTGCGTCAGGTGGTGGCTCCTTTTGCCAGTGGATACAGTGCCCGCACTGGAAACAAAGACTTCCGCATGCATTTCCATTTGCCAAGCAATCGCAGCTTTGTCCGGGTTTGGCGCAAAGACTGGCAGGCCAAGCGTGGCGGAAAGAAAGTCGACATCAGTGACGACTTGAGCAGCTTCCGCAAAACAGTTGTTCAGGTGAACAAAACCCATCAGCCTGTCAGTGGCATTGAGATTGGTCGCGGCGGCTTTGTGGTTCGGGGCGTGCAACCGATCAATTCCAATGGCAACCACCTTGGGTCCGTGGAATACATGACGGGTTTCCTGCCCATCGCCCAAAACCTTGTTGGCAGCGACAAGGAAAATTTCGCCATCTACATGGCTGCGGACAACCTGTCCACGGCTCGCAAACTCCAGGACCCAGTAAAGTATCCAGTATTGGCTGACAAATACGTCTTTTGCGCCGCCACCAATCCCGAATTGGCCCGTCAGATGGCCAGCCCGGAATTGCTTGATCAGGGTTTGAAAGGCAAAACCCTCATTGTTAAAGACAACTTTCAGGTGGCCGCCTTCCCCATTGAAGACTTTTCCGGCAAACCGGTGGGTGTGATACTGATGACCCTGGACATCTCCCAGGATCTTGCCGCCATGGCCGCCATCGAAGCGGAAGGAAGTCGCGCCACCACCGGTTTGATGGTCGGGATTGGCATTGCCACCATCATCGCCATGCTCCTCATTGGTGGATTGATGTTCGTCATCGTGCGCCGCATCAACAACACCCTTGAGATTTTGATTCAGGATTTGTCGGCCGGGTCGGATCAGATCACCCAGGCCAGCAACCAGGTGGCCGGATCCAGTGGTCAGCTGGCCGAAAGTTCCGGCACTGCTGCCGCCAGCCTGGAAGAAACAGGTGCATCGCTCACGGAGATGGCCAGCCAAACCCAGAGCAACAGCAATACTGCCGATAAAGCCAGCCAGATCGCTTCTGCTGCCCGCACCGCCTCCGAAAAAGGCATGGAGGCCATGGAGCGGTTGAACGACAGCATCAGCAAGATCAAGGATTCCTCCGACCAGACTGCCAAAATTCTCAAGACCATCGACGAGATCGCTTTCCAGACCAATCTTTTGGCCCTGAACGCGGCTGTGGAAGCCGCCCGGGCGGGAGATGCCGGCAAAGGCTTTGCCGTGGTGGCCGAAGAGGTGCGCAACCTGGCCGGGCGCAGTGCCGAAGCGGCCCGCAGCACCGCCGGCCTGATCCACGAGAGTCAGGAAAATTCCAACAATGGGGTGGTCGTCAACTCTGAAGTGGCCGAGATGCTGGCCACCATCAACGAAGAAATCGGCAAGGCCGCAGAGTTGATGGGCGAAGTCAACATAGCCAGCAGCGAACAATCCCGGGGTATCAACGAAATCACCAAAGCCGTGGATTCACTGGACCAGGTTACCCAGAGAAATGCCGCCAGCAGCGAAGAGATCGCCGCCGCCGGGGAAGAGCTTTCAGCCCAGGCCCATGAATTGGATAACATGGTCGGTGTGCTTGTTGAATTGGCAACCGGGAGGAAACCGGAGGGTTCCGGGTATCCGGCCCCGGTCTCCTACAACCCGCCTGCGTCAAATCCTGTTGCGGCGGCCGCACCCGCAGCCTGGAATTCGGCACCTGCACCTGGGGCTGCCCCCAATGTTGTCATCCCTCTGGATGAAGATGAGGAAATCGTCATTTGATTTATCTTGGATGACAATTCTCCGAGCCGGCGGCCCATGGTCGCCGGCATTTCTTTGGCCAGTGCCATATCAGCAGAATATTGCCCATGGTAATTCCTCCATCCCAATGCCATAATCCACTTAAGATTTCCCACACACTCCCAGCATCCCAAGGATGGCCCATGTTCCAACGCAAACCCCTGCGCGACGATGTGCAGAAGGAAATCCTCAATCGCATTGTCGACGGCCGTCTCGCTGCCGGCTCCCGCATCAACGAGACTCACCTGGCGGTCGACATGGGATTGAGCCGAACTCCCCTGCGCGAAGCCATGATCTCCCTGGTGGCCAAGCAATACCTCAGCAGCGATATGGGGCGCGGTTTTGCCGTCCCGCCACTGGATCCGGTTCAGTTCAGGGAAATCCAGGCCATGCTCAGCAGGTTGGAACCGTTTGCACTCTCGGAAGCCAGTGCCCTGAGCTCCCAAACCGTGATGGAGCTGTACAACCTCATCAACCGGGCCAGGATGAAGCTGGGGAGCGAACCGATTTGGCCCCAACAGGCCGAGGCCCTGACTATCCTGGTTTACCAATGGTCAACCCTGGTGATGAGTCACGGTCCCAATCAAACCCTGCAAACAGAAATCGCAAGGCTTCAGGGACTGGCCGGCCGTTTCTGGTTCCAGGTGGCTCGTCGGGGATTTCCTTTCGAAGATCTCCTGGCATCCTATTCACAATTGTACGAGCTCCTGCGAAGCGGGCGAACCCGGGAAGCCTGCACCCACTGGCAAGATCAAACCATGCGTTTCAGCGAACCTGCGGCCAGCATTCTTGCCAGGCCCAATGCCGATTGATTGCTTTGGTTGTATCCTGTACATTCATCTCTGGAGGAGGAATTTTTGGATCTCAATTTGCGCATCAATGAAACATGTCTTCAACCCGGGACCACAATTGATAACGGGATGCTAATGGATGCCGATTTCCGCAAAGTGGGATTGGTGCAAAGATTTTTCCAACGCTTGCCCCGGGACCATGACCTGTATATTGCCGACAACTGCACCATCGACTGTTTTGGTGATCGACTAAGTCTCTTTCCTTGCACCCACGACTACCTGACCAAGGATCGGCAATGGCAGACCCGGGCCTCCGTCCTTGTGGTCGGCGACCAAATCAAAAAAGTGGATTTTCATGTGCTGGAGGGTGTTTATGCCGCTCCCAATTCCATCGAAACTTTCCAAATCATCTGCAATGAGAATTTCGGCAGCCCGGAAAAACTGCAACCCAACCATTATCGCTGGAAGAACAAAGCGTTAAGCTTCTCCAGTTATCTGCATTCCGACAGCATCACTGCCGATTTCTGCATCGAAACCCTGGAATAAATTCCAGGCAATCACTCCTGCGGATCAGGCTCACCAAACTCCCTCAGCACCAATTCCCTTCCCTCTTGCATCGTATTGATTTCCCCACCCAGCTGGGCCTCGAAGCACCGATCCAGAATCTCCTTGAATTGCAATCCCGGAGTGAACCCCAACTCAATGAGATGACGTCCCTGCACCAGGGCGGACGGCGGGTTATCACAAACTTTCAACCGCCAGGCCTGGGCCAAAAGCCAGGGGCCGGCAGGAAAAGGATCCGGAGGCAGGGGGGGGCGTCCCAGGACATCGGCCCGAGCCACCCGCACCAAACGATCAATGCGCTGAACCCGGGTAGCCAGCCGGCGAATGGCCGCATCCGAAGATTTGTCCCGGTAGAAAATATTAGGTCGCATGTGTTCTCCCACCAGGATGACCACATCGCGAACCAGTCCCTCCTGGTTGGTCATGCGCCCCAGAAAATCCCTGGTCAGCCGAACCCCCGCCTTTTCATGGCCGATGCACTGGATCTTGTCCGCCTTCACCACCGTGGTGGATGGTTTGCCAAGGTCATGGCACAGAACGGCAAACCCCACCACAAGGTCTTCATAGTCGTGGCCCAAACGATCCTCTGCAAATGAGTCCATGCAGTGCAGGGTGTGAACCCAGACATCCCCTTCAGGATGCCAAACCGGATCCTGAACGCAGCCCTGCAAATCCTCCAACTCGGGGAAGTGGGATATCCAGCCGGAATCCTTCAGAAATTTCAAACCAATCGACGGTTTGACTCCCCGCAGGATAAATTTCTCCCATTCCCAGAAGATACGCTCCGGCGCCAAGCCTTCCATATCCATGGTGCTGCTCAGGGCAACTGTTTCAGGAGCCACCTTCAGATCAAAACGGGCGGCAAACTGCATGCCTCGCAAGACCCTCAGGGGGTCTTCACTGAAGGCCGCCGAAGTATGGCGCAATATGCCCTTTTCGAGATCAACCAGCCCTCCGTGGGGGTCCTCGATTTCGCCCGTCAACGGGTCCAGATAAATGGCATTGATGGTGAAATCGCGCCGGGCAGCGGCAGTGGGCAAATCCAGATTGGGGTCGGCCACCACTTCGAAACTCTTGTGCCCGCGGCCGGTTTTCGATTCCCGGCGAGGCAAACCAATGTCGATTGGGAAACCAGACAGTTTGTAGATGCCGTAGGACTGACCCACAAAATCCAAACGATATTGCACTTCCAGAGCCTGCCGCAAGCGGGCATCTTCGAGCTTGAAAATCTCCAGATCCACATCCCGGATGTACAACCCCAGGGCGGCATCGCGCACACTGCCACCGACCAACCAGGCTCGACCGCCAGCCTGTTCCACCAGTCGGCATACCTTGAGCACTTCCTGCCACAGGCCCTGGGCCAGATTGTCGGGAGTAATTTTCAGCGGGCTATTCACTTAGGAATCCTTTTCACAAACGATATATTGGGATCGCCTTGTCACCTTATGACATTCCCTGAGAAAAAGAAAGGTTGTGCCTCGTTGCCCAACCAGAATTCCCAGATACCCTCCTGCAACAAAATAACCGGCGACAACATGACGCGCGCCATGGCCTGGATGATCCTGTCCGGCATCAGCTTTGCCTTCATGGGCGCCGCCGTCAAGTTGTCCGGCGATGTGCCCCTCACAACCAAGGTCTTTTTCCGCAACCTGGTAACCATGATTCTGACCGCTTGGGTGGCAGTTCGCATGCATCAGAACCCCCTGGCCACCACCCCAAACCTGGGCCGTCTTGTGTTGCGCAGTCTTTTTGGCCTGATGGGTGTGGGGCTGTACTTCCTTGCCCTGTACCAGTTGAACCTGGCCGAAGCCTCTCTGCTGAACAAAACCTCACCTTTCTTCGTGACTATTTTTGCAGTGTTCTTTTTGAAGGAAAAATTCAACAGGACGATGATACCCGCCCTGGCCCTGGCTTTTGTTGGAGCGGTGCTGGTCGTCAAACCCCGTTTTGACGTGACGATTCTGCCGGCAGTGGCCGGTTTTTCTTCCGGTATGTTCGCGGGCATGGCCTACACCCTGGTGCGCTCTCTCAAAGGGCGGGAAAGCCCCAACCGCATCATATTCTTCTTTTCATTCATATCCTCACTGGCCACCCTGCCGTTTCTTTTCATTTTCCCGTCCTCTCCAACGGGCACGCAGTGGTTGGCCCTGATCGGCACCGGAATCTTTGCAGCCGGTGGTCAGTACGGTTTGACCTTCGCCTACCACCATGCCCGGGCCTCGCGCATCTCCGTCTTCACCTATCTGCATGTGCTATTCAGTCTGGTGGTGGGTTATCTGCTTTGGAACGAGAAACCGGATCTCCCCAGCATCTTTGGTGGACTGTTGATTATTGCCGGGGCAGTAATCTCCCACCGCGCCACCAGTCGTGAGAACAAAGGTCTCAATTGATGGAGATGACACTCATACTTTTCCTTACCTTTCTGGGCGTCGGTCTTGGTGCTGGATTTGTGGCCGGATTTGTGGGGGTTGGCGGCGGAATCATCATGGTTCCGGTGCTGCTTGAAATATTTCGCAACGCAGGCACGCCCGAAGAAGCCGTGGTTCAGGCAGCCATGGCCACCTCCCTGAGTGTGGCCGTTTTCAGTGTGGGCAGTTCCATTTTTCGGCATCGACGACAAGGAAGAATTCGCTGGAATCTGGTGCGGTGGTTGGCTCCCGGCAGCCTGCTTGGTGGTTGGTTGGCGGCCCATCTGGCCACTCGTTTGCCGGGCCATTGGCTGCAATGGGTTTTGTCGGTGCTGATGATTTTTGCGGCCGTGCGTATGTTGAGAAACCGGGAGATGCCTGATGTTCCCCATAAGAGAGCCTCCAGATGGAAGATGGGATTGACCGGTCTGGGCGTGGGGCTGGTCGCCGGCATGAGCGGGCTGGCCGGCGGCATAGTCCTGGTGCCTGCCCTCAGTTTGATTCTGGGAGTACCGGGCGGTTGGTTGGCCGGGACCAGCAGCGGCACCATTATTTTCAGCGCTCTGGCTGCGGCACTTGGTTATCTTTCAACTTCGCCTGCCATCGACCTGGGTTCCGGATTTTTTGGCTACGTGTGCCTGCCGTTGGTTTTGCCTTTGGCCTTGGGCACCATCCCGGCCGCGCAGTTGGGGGCCATGGTCAACCGTCGAATCCAGGGAAATATCTTTCAAAGGATATTCGGAGGATTGTTGCTCGTGGTGGCCTTGCGCCTGTTGCTGAATGCCTGACCCATTTGTTTGCATCCTGCCAAAAGGTCGACGGAGATGCAAAGTACCCCGGCGCCCGGCAAATCCATGAGTTGATTTGTTGAAGACTACTTCACCATCTCCACTGTCTTCTTCGGATTGATCAGCAATATATTCGGATGGTCCTTGTTGGGATCAGCTCCCTCTTCAATCAGGCTCACCACTTCTTCCGGACTCAATTCCGGTTTGACGGTGAAAAGTTTCGCGGCCAGGTTGCAGACATTGGGGGAAGCCATGCTGGTGCCGGACATCTTCATGGTACCACCACCGGGAATTTCACTCTCCACCTGGAAACCGTTGGCATAGACCCGCACGTTGCGTCCGCCGCTGGTGAAGCTGGTGGGATTGCCCGCCTGGTCCACCGCACCGATAATCATCAGGTTCGGCATATCGAAACTGGACGGAATCACCACATCGAATTCCACATCGTTGTCGTCGTTGCCGGCAGCGCTGACGAAGAGAATTCCCGGCGCCGCAGCCATGGAGTCGTGCAACCCCTTGCTGAGAACATCAATCATTTCACGAGCCATCTTGGCCCGCTCTTCGGCGTTCTCACCCACACCGTTGGCTTCCAGGCTGCCTTCAATTTCCTTGAAGGTCCAGCCCCAGCTCATGTTTACCACACGCACGTCGTGCTGGGCAAAATATTTGGTGGTGGCCAGGTAATTTTCGGCCAGGCGCTGGGCTGTTTCCATGGTCATGGCCTGGGGTGTCGGGTGGTAATCGAAGGTGATCCGGGCCACCAGGATTTTTGCGTAGGGATTGCCTTTGGTCGCGATACCGGCCACGTGGGTGCCGTGACTGAATAGACCGCCAAAACTGAGGGAAGTCAGGAAATCACCAACATCTTCAGGAGGCATGTTGGCCATCTCGCCGCGTACATCACTTGCGGCTTTGCTGTCGATGGCACTGGTCAAATCGGTGAAGCCCTGCATGTAGTCGAAGACCTTGTCCAGCTTGCCGTCCTGGTCGCCGAGAGGATGCAGCATTTGAGAATTGGCAACGCCGTCCAGATCGAAAGCGATGCCGTGCACATCGTCCACCCAACCATTGCCGTCGCTGTCGAGGCCATCAAGAATTTCGGCTTCGTTGACATACATCCGACGGCCGAAAACCTTGGCGTCCACTCCGGAATCCCAGATGCCGACCACCACATCGGGTCGCATTACTTTGTCCGTGAAAATGAATTCGCGGGCGGGCCAGATGTTCTTCTTTTCCACCGCGTTTTCCTTGAGATACTGACTGTAGATTTTGGCCACCACCGGGTTCAGTGGCAAAATCTCGTCCATGGCGTAACGCATGCCGATGATGGTACCGGCCTGGTCGGCGCTCATCTCACCGGTGGAGGCCACGGCCGGATTCAACTGGGATTGCACAACCCCACGCAAAAAATTCTCACTCAAAAACTCGGCGCGACCCTTGCCGGATTTGATTTTATCCTGGACGATTTCATAAGGCAGTTGGTTCACATGGGCCTGCAGCTCCGCCCCAAAAGCATCCTGCAATTCCTGCTGGGTGTAATTCCCAGACAGTTTACCCTTGGCCGCGATCAGGGCGCGGACCGTCATGCCGCTGGTCAGGCGTGAGGCCTCCTTGTCTTCCAGGATCGCCACTTCACCCAAAAACCTGAGGGCCTCGTCGTTGCGGCCGTCAATGACCGCAAGAGTGGCCAGGGTGCGATATTTTCCCTGGAGGGTGGCGGTATCCTTGATCTCGTATTTGGCCAGGTCGGCCTCCAGGTCGGCACGAAACAGGGTGCGCAGGTCCGCCAGGGCAGCGCGGTCGTCCAGCAATTCGCTCATGGTTCCCTTGATGGGGTAGGTATGAACCGGAAGCTCGTCCAGGCTGGTGATTTTGATTTTTTTGATGGTCGGGACAATCGGGGCCTGGGCTGGTTTGGAGGATGCGCATCCTCCTGCCAGGAAGAGGGCCAACAACAGGAGGGCGTAAAGGCCTACAACGGTGAATTGAGCGTAGCGTTTCATGATTTCTCCTCTAGGGGATGACTTCAGCCACTTCATTTGCCCCCCATTTTCGCCCCCAGGGCCAGGAAAATCCATATTTTCAATGAAAAATCAGTAAACCCAACTTGTTTTTAGACGAATCAATGCACAGAACACCGGGAGAATCACGCCCGCTGATTGTTTGGCATTGATGGAGGAAATCCATGTCCACGCGGCATCTTATGAACATCGGAATGGGGACGGTCGCTCTTTTGTTGGCGGCTTCAGTGGGTCTTGTCTTCAACTCCCTTGGAGATCGGGAGGCGGATCAAGCTCGAATTGAGCTGGCAATGAGCCAACAGGGTATTGTCCAGAACATATCCCGGCAGGCGACAGACTTGGCCAATGCCGACAATTTGGTCCTGGTCCGCCAGGCACGTCAGGAGCTGGGTTCTTCCATTCTCCTTTTCGACCAGAACCTGGCGACATTGCTGTATGGAGGAACCATCACCGACCAGGACGGCAAAGAAATCAAACTGACAGGTGCCAGATCCTCCTTCGCCAAAACCGAACTAGGTACCGTGGCCGAACTATGGATCCAAACAGGTTTGCCCCTGGCGGATCTAGCCGCTGGTGAATTCAGTATTTTCAGTTCCGCCGGACAAAATGCCCTGGACGGACTGAGGGACAATGGCACCGACCTGGTGAACCATCTCGGTGAAGCCGTTGAGGGTTTGCAGGCCGAAGTGCAGACTCGTCACGCCAAGGGCAACCTCGCACGCTGGATGGCCCTGGGTCTGACCGCAGCCTTCATTGGCCTTGGACTTCTCCGTTTCAAACCAGCACCAAAATCTCCAATTCAAGTCCCGAAGAGTACTACCTTGACCCCCATGGCCACCGCTCCGGACGCATCGGATTCGGCTGAAGCTCCTGCGGTCCCATCATCGCCGGAAGCTGCCCAGGCGTGGGACAGCCAGCCTCATAAAAAATTCATTTCACCGGTGGATTTCGACAACGTGAACGCCTCGGTGGACCAATTGTCCGTGGACATGAACACCATCGCCAGCAGCACTGACAAAATGGGTCTGGCCATCGACTCGGTGGGCTTCGCCATGCAGGGTATGTTGTTCAGCCTGCAACAAATGGCCCAGGACACCGCCGAAGGTTACAAGATCGTGCGCGGCGCCAACAATGCCGCCACCTACACCCACAACACCGCCGGCGAACTGGCCGAATCAGCCCAGGAGATGAGTCGAGTGGTGGCCAGGGTGACCCAATTGGCCATGAAAACCAAACAGGTGGCAGGGCAAATCGAGGCCGAGGCGGTAAGCACCGGCAGCACGGGTGAAGCTTTCACTTCCGTGGTGGCAAGCGAGGTCAAGGGTTTGGCACAGCAAACATCCCGGGCTACCGCAGGCATCGAACAGACGGTGGCCGAAATCCTGGGTACTGCCCGCAAGTATGAAGATGCCATCGGGCAGATACTCAAGAATATCAGTGGTATCAACAAGGTGAGTGAGAATTTCGGAGAAATGATGTTGCACCCGCCGAATGCTGGTGTAGCTGGAACTCCGCTGCCGGCAGCGGCGCCATTGTCCCTGTCCCCGCAGCCAGTTGCCGTCAGCCCTGTTGACCAACCAGTTGCTCAACCGGTTGAGCAACCGGTTGAGCAACCGGCTGAAGACCCGGATGTTCCAAATATCATTGAGCCTGCAGCCGTAGCAAAACCTGAGTCGGCACCGGAGCCTGCCCCGAAACCGGACAGTGGAATTCAAGTCGACGACCCGGTGGTCATTGAACCCACAAGCGAGGAAGTTGCTGAAAAGACCGCCTCGGCCATCGAAGAAACAGCCGCCGATCCTGAATCCAGCGGCAGCTCCGGCAATGTCTTTATGCTAGGCGGAGCGCCCAAAAAAGCCAAGGCCAAACCAGCCCTGGCAGAAAAGCCCAAAGAGGATCCCAAAAAAGAGCCCGAACCCGAGCCCAAGGCCGGAGAATCGGCACCGAATGAAGAAGAGGATGATGGATCCAACATCTTTATGCTCAACAAACCTGAAGAAACGCCGGTGGCCAAAACTGAAGAACCGGCGGCAGCAGCACCGGAGCCGGAACCTGAACCAGCACCTGATCCCGAGCCCGAGCCCGAATCCGAGCCCAAAGCTGAAGAACCCGCTGTTGCCGAGGAAAAAAAGGACGGCGGCGCCAATGTCTTCATGCTCAACAAACCCAAAGATGCTCCGGCGGCCGCTGCCGAAGAGACACCTGTAGACCAGGAGGAGGCCGTCACCGTGCCGGCCGATGCTGAAGAAGAAAAGAAAGACGACGGTGGTGGCAATATATTTATGTTGAACAAGCCTAAGTAAGGGTTCATTCTAAGAGCCCTTGAAAAACCGGATCGAGCGATCGGTCCGGTTTTTTGTATCCTATTGTCTGCCATATCAAATTCATTTCTCCCATGGGAGCCCTCATGAATGCCGAAGAATTCCGCAAACACGGCCACGACCTCATCGACTGGGTAGCCGATTATCTGGAGAATGCCGAACAATATCCGGTTTTGTCACGCAGCCTGCCCGGTGAGATTCGTGCCCAACTGCCGGATCATCCACCAGAAGACGGTGAGTCCATGGACCAGATTTTGGATGATTTTCGGCGCATCATCCTGCCCGGGGTGACCCATTGGAACCATCCCCGGTTTTTCGCCTACTTCCCGGCCAACAACAGCGGGTCATCCATACTGGGCGAACTGCTCTCGGCCGGTCTCGGGGTAAACGCCATGCTGTGGCAGACCAGTCCGGCAGCTACGGAACTGGAAGAAACTGTCATGTCATGGCTGGGCGAATTGATCGGCTTGCCCGAGGGATTTCATGGTGTGATCCAGGACACTGCCAGCACCGCCACCCTCTGCGCCCTGGTTTGTGCCCGGGAAAGAACCACCGCCCACTCCATCAATCGCATGGGCCCCGAAGGATTGGCCGGGGCCGGAAGTCTGCGCATCTACACCTCCAGCGAGGCCCACAGTTCGGTCTTGAAAGGAGCCAAGATTGCCGGTTTCGGTGCTCAGAATGTCGTCCTGGTGGAAACCGACGAGAAACTGGCCATGGATCCCGAAGATTTGGATCGCCTCATCGGCATGGACCTGGCGGGAGGTCTTGTCCCCTGTTGCATTTCAGCCACGGTGGGCACCACCAGCAGCACCGCCATGGATCCCCTGGTTCCCATCGGGGCCATTGCCAAACGTCATGGTTTGTGGCTGCATGTGGACGCCGCCCTGGCCGGTAGCGCGGCCATCGTCCCGGAGTATCGCTGGATATTTGACGGCATTGAAGCCGCCGACTCCCTTGTTTTCAACCCCCACAAATGGTTGCTGACCAACTTTGACTGCTCGGCCTACTTTGTTAAGGATCCAGTACATTTGCAACGCACCATGGCCATCAATCCCGAGTATCTGAAAACCAATCAAGACCATGAAGTGAACAATTTTCGGGACTGGGGCATTCCCCTTGGGCGCAGATTCCGGGCCTTGAAATTGTGGTTTGTCCTGCGCAACTATGGTGCGACTAAATTGCGGGAAATCATCGCCCTGCACATTGGGTTGGCAAAAATGTTTGCCGGTTGGGTTGATGAGAGTTCCCAGTGGGAATTGCTGGCTCCCGTGCCACTCAATACGGTGTGTTTTCGCTGGAATCCCGGTGGGCTGGATGAGGCGGAGCTTGAGGTCCGGAACAAAGCCCTGCTGGATAGGGTCAATGCCGAAGGGACCATCTATCTGACACACACCAAACTGAAAGGGACGTTTGCCTTGCGAGTTGCCATTGGTCAGACCGCTACCCGCAACAAACATGTGGTTGAAGCCTGGGAAAAATTGAACAGTTGCCTTTGATACCATCCATTTTCGAGAGAGAGCACCAGCCCAATGAGCCATTTTTGTATTTTGCCCCGCAGCAGTTTCAAGACATCTTCAGTTCCATGGTTCACCATGGCCGTACTCTTGCTGACCATCCTGCCCAACTTCACCCTTGCTGGCGACAACGCGGAAAGCAAACTACCCCATCGCACCGTGATAAGCCGATCCACCGAAGATATTTTCAACCTCTTTGATTCCCTGGACTACACCGCCGAGGCCTGGTCGCAAGGCGTGCGCGAAATCCCCCGCATCTACATGACCAAAATCCCTTCACGATGGAAAACCGAGTCCGATAAAATCACCGTGGTCCGCAAGAAGGAAATCTTCTTTCGTCTGCTGGCTCCAGTGATTCTGCGGGCCAACGAGTTGATCATGGTCGAACGGCGAG
Organism: Candidatus Krumholzibacteriota bacterium; assembly: GCA_024275485.1. Classification (GTDB taxonomy): domain Bacteria; phylum Krumholzibacteriota; class Krumholzibacteriia; order LZORAL124-64-63; family LZORAL124-64-63; genus LZORAL124-64-63. Next base: position 25,319 of record JAJRZA010000104.1, read on the forward strand.
AGTTGAAAAGAATGGCTGATATGGACCTTGATCCCGATTCCAAGGAAATGAAATCCCTGCTGACCCTGGCGCAAAAATACAAAGTGATCCAGAAGGATGACCACCAACTCACCGGACAACATTTGGCAGAATTGAAAATTCGCGTGGACATCATCCCGCCCAGCCTGGCCCTGGCCCAGGGTGCCGAAGAAAGTGGTTGGGGAACCTCACGTTTCGCCCTGTTGGGAAACTCCTTGTTCGGCCAATGGGATTTTTCCGGCAAAGGCATCAAACCCGAGCAGCAACGCACCGAGTTGGGGAATTATGGCCTGGCCGCCTTCGACACTCCTCTGGACGCCGTGCTCGCCTACACCCGTAACCTCAACACCCACCGGGCCTACACCCGAATGCGGCAACTTCGGGCAGGAATCAGACAGAAAGGCCAGGAGCCCACCGGATTTGAACTCGCTGATACCCTGGACAAGTACAGTGAGCGGGGTCAGGCCTACGTTGATGGTTTGCACGCCATCATGCGGGTGAACAAGCTGGCCGCTGCAGACAAGGCCCATCTTGCCAACAATGCCGTCATTTTGATTGAACCGGCTGATTGAATCAATCTTGTGAACTAGTTCGCCGACTCTTCATGGCCGGAACTCTTGTAGCGCATCAACCAACCCACCAGAAGCCCCAAAGCAAGGACCATCCAAATCAACAACGCCCCACGTGTCAACCACATGGCAGGCACCCAACCTTCAGGTGTGAAACTGAGTTGCACGAGATGCAACCCCGCAGGCACAGGCATGCCGCGAAGCAGAAGATTGATACGATGGATGGGCACCTTTTTTCCGTCCACCCAGGCTTCCCATCCGGGGAAATAGGTGTCAGCCACCACCAGAAATGATGGTTGGGAACACTTGGTCTCGATGGCCAGATGATCGGGTTGATCTTCGACCCAGCGCAGGCGGCAGTTGCTTGATCCGGGATAATTACCGGCAGCCTCAGGATCGGTGGTGAAGGCAATATTCTCAGGCAGGAATCCCCTGCCGGCCATGCTTTCGGATACTTTTTGGTCGTCTTCCAGAAGAACAACCTGGGGCACCGTGTAAGCCCGGCCCAAAGCGCCCAGGATGCGGTACACGGGATCGGTTCCCTCGGGTGAAACCCGCTCAAAAATCCTGCTGTCGGCAGGGCTTTTGCTGTCAGAGGCATAAAACACCACCCCAAAAGCACGCAGAACCTGAAAGTACCTGGTGAGCTGGTTTTCGAACACCGGACGCCAGACATCGGGAAAGGCTCCGTGAATTCCGCCCAGGGTGGGTGCGCGCCAACTGATCCAGAAATTGGTGTAAGCTTCGCTGAATTCCGCTCGGCCATTCGGGCTGATGATGGCCCGACGAACTGAATGGGCCCGGGCTCCAGGTTCATGGGCAGTGAAGGAGGCCAAAGCCGTTGGCTGCGGTGGAGAGATAAATTCCGTTGTTCCGGTGGCGCTCTTGAGATGCGGAACGCTGACCGTGCCCAGATCAATGGCCAGAACAGCCAGCAATAACCAGGGAGTCAAACGCGAGATCGGGTGATTCTTTCGCGCCAACGCCACCAAAACCAGGGCCAATCCAGCAAGGAATGCTCGCATGATCAGGTCGCGTCCCGCTCCCGGGGCAAGGCTCAATGGTATCTCGGCCGGAATTTCCGGTCGCACTGCTTGAGCCCAACCGACATAGGCATCCGAAAGCATTCCGCTGGCCAAGCCGACACCCAGAATCAGGATCAACCCCGTGGCGACTATCAGACCCGTGTGCACGGCGGAAGCTCTGGAGTGGAGCTCGTTCTGTTTGGAGGCCTGCTGCAACGCACGGGCCACGAGCAAAGCCAGGGCAACCTGAGCCGTGATCAATCCATAAAATGGGATGCGAAAACGAGACCAGCATGGCACGTGTTGATGCAGGAACGAATAGAGAGGGCCAAGATTGCTGCCCAATGATACAAGCACGGCCACCAGAGCTACCGCTGAAAGCAACCAGGCCATCCTTGAATGCCGAAAATCACCCATGCTCCAGGCCTAGAATGCGAGCAGCACCACCGAGACCCCCAGGTAGGGAGAATAATCGGTGCCGGCCATGCCTCCCCAATACGTTTCACCACCAAAACCAACCGCTTGCGGCCACACCAGAGAGAGCAGATCCCTGGGTGCCAGACTGTATTTCGCCACCTCACCCAGACCAACACCAGCGGCGCCCAAGCCCCGATAGGAATGTTGGCTGTAAAGCAGGGCCGGCCACCACATGGCAGCAGCGATGGCCGCACCCAGAATAATGGCGATCCCGGTTAGGAACAATCGTTTGGGTTGACGCAAATTCCAGGCTTGAGTGATGGCAAAAATCACCACCAGCATTCCTGAATAAACAATAAACTGGGGATGCCCGAACAGGCACTGGATGCCCATGACCAAGGCCAAAGCCAGGGCCCCGGCATAAGCGCCTTGACTGGGGGATGAGACAGTCATGTGGCCGAACAACAACGCCACAGGTATCAATGATGCTGAAACAAACTGTGCACCGTGCCCATAACCAAAAGGTATCAATAGGCCAGGCATGAGCCCCCAGACAAGGGCGGCACCAACCATCCCTGCCGGGCCGCTCTGCCATTGCCTTCGCGCCAGAGCAGCCACCGCCAGCATCCCTGCCAAATGAGCCAACAATGGCCAGAGCAAAGGGATTGTCTTCTGGCCCACAATGCTCTCATACCAATCGAGCAGAACATCGGGCAGAAATTGGGGCCGGGCATCGGCAAGGGATGAAGACGCGGGAACGCCCATCATCACATACGGATTCCAGAAGGTGCGAGTGTGATGTTCGGACCACTGTTCACGGGAAAGCTCCGCAAAAGGACGGTAAACGGGAGCATCACCCAGGACAAAGGTTTTGGTGGTAAAAAGCTGTGGATAGAAGAGCAGCCCCCAAGCCATTAGAACCAGCAGGGCAACCAGCGCAGTGGAACGGTAATTCAGGGAAAGCCCACCCCCGCATGGCATGTTCCTATTCATATGGTCCCCTGGTTTCAAGCTCGCCGAGCACCCTTTGCACCAAGAGCACCAATTCGGAATATTGTGGTGCGTCGCCAGCCAAAAGAAGGGCGGACTTCAAATCGGCAATAGCATCTTCGACATTCCCCAGGTGGGTTTTGGCCATACCCAGATAGGCCCTTGGTTCGGGATCCGGGGTGGAAATTTTTGACCAGTGCTGCAACAGGGGTTCAACCTGTTGCCAGCGCTCGCTGTTCAACAAAGCCAGGGCATAGGGTCGCAGGTATTGTTCGCGTTCCGCGGGCGCGGTGGTTTCATAAAGTGGTTGAAAATAAGTAGCTGCGATGCCGAAGAAACCGCGCTCGTAGGCATCCTCGGCCACGGTCTTGATAAAGACCTGGAAATGGGACCCCACGACCTTGCCTGCGGCCGCTCGGAACTCATCCTGACTCAGAAGAGGTTTTACAGTCGCCAGGCGATGGCGCACCGCATCGTCAACAGTGTAGATCCGGATTTCCGGACCACGCCGAACTCCTTCCGGAGCAAAAACCTGAACATCGGGTAATTGGGCATCCAGGTCCCCGTAAAACTCAACCTGTTTGGCAAAACGTACAGGGTCCTTTTCGTAACGCCCACGCACGGCTGATGAAGTGACGACAAAATCAAACCCAAGAAAATGACGCAGGTCGTAATAGAAGTCACTGGCCCCCTGGCGAGTGCTGTAAAAAGGAAGATACACGATTTTAACAGGGTCAAAGTCCAGCCAACGACGCTGTTGTTCCGGGCTGAGATGGCCAAAAGCCGGATCATTTTTTCGCAGTGAAATATGCCGTGACCGAGGCAAGGAAGGTGTATAAACCTCCATGGCCAAATATGGACCCAAGCCACTTTGCTGGGAGAGAATCCACTGTTTGGCCAGCTGCTGAGTGCCGGGCAATCCCTGTTTGGTCAGAAAGCGCGAAGTAGCCAAACCGGGCCTGATGGCCAAGGTCGCCACCAGCACAACCACCGCAGCAATGCTCACAGCACGGCCCTTCAGACGTAGCCAGGGTTCGATCACAACCCACCAACCCGCCGTGCCCAAAGCGAGGGGTAGAAGTGCCGGCATCATGTAGCGCTCAAAACGTGTCTGCAACATGGCCAGTGGCAAATAGAAGATAAGGAAAGTTGCCAGGATTACCCACCAGGGCCCACCCCGACGAAAGGCCGCCACCATGAGCCCCGTCACTCCCAGCAGAAAGGCCGGCCACCCCAATCCGGGTCCCAGGACATCGCGCACGTAGAAAACCAAACCCGGGCCCTGGGCCGCGTGCCCCAGATGGCCTTCCACCATGTGGGTGGTCTGGTAATCCAGATCGCGAGTCAAAACATCGAGGTCCGCCAAAACGAAAGGGCTGGTCAGGATAAATATGCCCAGGCAGGTGGCGGCACCCAGCCAAATCCGGCCATCAGCGAGACCCAAACGGGCAGGAATTTTTCTATTTTTCCGTCGCCCCAGAAGATGCGCCAGATACAGACAAGGCAACAGCAGAACCGGCGTATACTTGGTCGAAACACCCAGACCAATCCAGAGACCGGCCAACATATAATCGAGCAGACGACCTCGCTCGTAAACTTTCACCAGGGCCTTCAGGGCAAGAGCGCAGAACATGACCAGCAAGACATCGGGGGTGATCAGGTGTGCATAACGGGTCAACAGGGGGCTTGTCAGCAAAACCATCCCCGCCAGGAGGCCACCGACCTGGCCAGCTAGGCGACTACCCAACCGCACGCCGGCAAAGACAACCACCGAGACAGCAAAGGTCCCGATCCCCCGGGCCCACACCGCCACGGGAGTCCAGGTGGCTTGTTGGAGGAAAAAATCGCCCCGGTCGGCAAAAGTCCCACTTAAGCGTCCCAGGCCGTATTGAAGATGCTGAACAATCATGTGAACATAAAATGAAAGGGACGGCCATCCGGCTGTGTTCGGATCAATCCGCAAATCACCCGTACCCCAGCCACACATTTCGAAGGCTTTCTTCATGGGGAATGCCTCGTCCTCCAGGTCGGGCAGACCCCAATCCAGGTGACGGGATCGCACAACAATTGAGACCACCGCAAAAAGAAGAGCGATCAGGAAACTGTTGCGGCCCGGTTGGGCACGCAGGTCTGTTGCCGGAGCTGATTCTAGAGGAGGGGTTACGATGGACATGCTTTGCCTCTGGTTCCCAACTGGTCCCTGCCATGGTTAAAAGGAAAAACAAATGGCGACTGCCACCGGATGTCTCAAAGGTCAGGGTAGCAAAGAAAGCAGGTCCCGTAAATGAAGGGAACTGTCATCCTGATGGAATATTTTGAGAGTATTGTTCTTCGTTCTTCAAAATACTGATAGAAGAGGGGCGGTCTTTCCACCGCCCCACGGAATCAACAAACAACCAATGTCCTGAACCCCGGTAGAGTAGCGAGTTCATCAGACACTGGGAATATTTTTCTTTTTGTTCTTCTGATACACAACCCCACTGGAAATAATCAGGATCAGCATTCCAATGTTAAATCCATGCACCCAAGCAGGCACCGTGGCAGCTTCACCTGCGCCATAACTATGCAACCCAACGAGGAAGTAGTTTACCCCGAAATAGGTCATCAGCACAGAGTCGATGATCACCCAGTTCCAGGCGGCACTGAGCCAAAAGCTGCGCATCTTCGGGAGAAAGCGGAAATGCAGACCAACCGACGCCACCAGAATGGTGATCAAAGACCAGGTTTCCTTGGGGTCCCAGCCCCAATACCGTCCCCAACTCTCATTGGCCCACACTCCACCCAGCAGAGTGCCGATGCTCATCATGCCGATGCCCACCACCAGAATCCAGAAGTTCACCTTGTCCAGGGCCTTGAGGCTGAAATCCAGGTTCTCCCGGCCGGCTTCGTCCTTTTTCAAGGCGCGCACCAGGATGAGAATCATGATCATCACCCCGAGCAGGAATGCCAGGCCGAACAGGGCATAGCTGCCGGTGATCACCGTCACATGAATGTTCAACCAGTAGGAAACCAGAACCGGCACCAGGGGCCCGATGGCCGGATCGAACATGGACAGCATCGAGACCCCTACAATGATCAAGGTCAGCAGCGCAGCCAAGCTGGCGGGCAAACTGATGCGAAAAATCAGCTCGCTGATCAACCCGGTAACCACCGCAGCCAGGCTGATGAACAACAACGACTCGTGGCCATTGCTCAAGGGTGCCCGCCCGGAGGCTATCCAGCGCAGCACATAGCCGTAGATCATTCCCACGGCACCAATGGTATACAACACCATGCCTATGCTGTAAAAAATGTTCCGGAAACTAACCTTGGCCAGGCGATTTTTGAACAGGTTCCACAAGAACACACCCATCAGAATGAGGAACGCTCCCAGCAGAGGAATCATCATGTAGGAAAAAATGTGATTCTTGTTGTAGGAAAGTTCGGCGGCCAAGCGAGCATCCGAAGGTATCACCGCGGATCCATACTGATGTTGAATGTCGTTTATGCCGCGCAAACCAGCCATGATCTGGCTGTTGTCGCCGGTTTTGAGTCCCTTCATCAAACTGCTGTAGGCCATGTTGTACTGGTCGGCTTGTTCGGGGGTCAGGCGCGAACCCACGTCGCTTATATCCAACCAGGTGTTGTTCACATCACCGGGCACCGGGAACATGCGCAGGGTCGTGCCCTGGAAAGTCATGTAGAGCAAATTGAATCGTTCGTCGAAAGTCAGCAGTTTGCGCTGAACCTTGCTACGTTCCGGATCAGGTTTGCGATGGGCCTCGCGCACCTGGTCCATCATGCGGTAGCTGCCATTTTCGAACATGCTGGCCATGCTCACCCGTTTGGTGGATGGATCCACTCCCAGCAGGTTTTTTAATCCGCCGTGCCGCACACCGATCACTTCCTGGTCCCACCAGAACGAAGGATTCGCTGTCCAGTTCAGGAACATGTCCACGGGATGACGCTTCTGGAATTTGGTGGACTTGGCCACCTTCATGGTCATTTCCCGGGCCAGGGTATCGAGGGGTTTCATGCGACCCTGGAAATCCTGGATCACCAGGCGACTCGCCAATTCCCGGGCCGGGTCACTTAGGGCAATAAAACCCTTGGCGGCCACCGGGGCATGATTGTGCCCATCGTTCTCACCGTGCTCCTGGGCACGGGCTGTTCCGATTGAGCCCAACGCCAGCAACCCTACCAACAGCACTGCTGCCACACTTTCCGTTTTCCCACTCTTTTTCTTGCGCGGGAACAACAGATTTTTCAGGATCGTCAAGAGGAATCCCAGGGTGAGCAGGGAGTAACCGATGTAAGTGGGGATCTTGCCGGGATCGTGGTTCACCGAAAGCACTGTTCCCTTTCGGTCAGCGTCGTAGGACGACTGGAAATGCTTGCTTCCGCCATGAGAAAGGGGGTGATTCATATAGATATGAAAACTCTGGTCGACAATGCCCTGCCCAGGATCGTTGAGCAACACATGGCTCTCGTAGGTGGCTGGATTGTCGCTACCAGGGTAGGTGTCCAATACGAAATCTTCCAACGTCAAACTGTAACCCAGCTTCATCTGTACCGGACCGAAACTCAGCTTCAACGGGCGACCACCGAGGTCCACCCTTTCGGCCGGAGAATATTTGACGCAAATGGCCGAAGCCTCATTGCCCTGGCTGTCACGAATGGTCAGCCGGGCGGCGGGCGGAGCGTTGGAGTTGTCACTGTGGGAGGGTTTCAAAACCACCGAGCTCATGACCTTGACCGGCACAAAACTGAAGCCCTGGGCATCGTTGATATAGAGCATTTCCTCCCGTACGGCGAAAACCTCCCCCGCGGCAACTTCCGAGCGTTCCTCCGAGTTCATGTCCATGGCCGAAATGGGGAACGAAGCCCTGGCCTGCAGGCCATCGGCAGTATGGTAGGAAAATTCGATACCTGAACTAACGGAGTAAAGCAGGTCCAGATCGGCAAAGGGATCTTCACCACCGCTGTGCCCCATGCTGAAATCGGGATGCAGGGCAAAGAGCAGACGCTCTCCGCTGCGACCATCGTTGTCGCTGATCGCCACGCGAATCATGGGATTGGTCAGGGGCCCTTCGGGGTGGGACTCGCCACCCACCGCGTACGAAGTCTGGAATTCGACAATTTCCAGAGCAAGGTCCCCGCAGTTGTGCACCGTGCCGTCAGGAATCCCCACCGGGATGCTACAAGACTCGCCACCGGAATGCACTCGCAAATCACCATAGGGAGACACGCTCATCTCCCCGGAAAAACCACGGGTCAGAAAATGCGCCGGCACGGAACCGATTTTGCCGCGCTCACCGGCGGTCAGGATATGGGTGGTAATATCGCCCCCCATGCTCACACCGAACTGCACACCAGGAGGGCCACCCGGACCTTCATCGTAGATTTCGGTGAAGTTGGCCCAGAACTCGGTGATGCCCAGTTCAAACTGCTCACCTTCGAGGGTGACTTTTTGCCATTGGTCCACCTTGCCAGGTTTGAACAGGCGCACTGGATAACTGGCTTCCTGTTTGCCGGTGCTCACTTTGGCGTGAACCTTGGCCGATAGGATATAATCCACGGTTGCACCCTCGCGAATGGGCATCACACCTTCATAACCAAAGTAGCGGGTGATTCCGGAGGCGATCAGAATCACGATCATCGATAGATGCAGGAGCATAAACCCACTCTGTTGCCGTCGATACGGCATGCGCTTTAAGAACGAAAGCATCAGGTTGATGACGAAAAGCGCCAAGGTGGCCTCAAACCATGAGGCGGCATAGATCATTTGGTATGCTGCATCCCGACCACCATAGAAGGACTCGATGAATGTGCCGAAGATGCTGCCTATTGCAACGATCGTCATGAGGGCCGCGCCAAGTTTCACCGACGAGAGAAACTGGAGCACAGGATTCTTGAACATTGCTTTCACGAAGACCACCCGGGTTATCACGATTCTCCAAGGGCGGGCCCCAAAAAAAACCGTATTCATTAGGGAGAATATTTTAGTGTGTGAAATATAATCACTGAAACTGTGATCGCCCATGAAAATCACTGTTGAATCAGATAAATCGATTTCGAAAATAATTTCATCCGGATGTGGACCTCTTTTAACCGATTGATTATACTACGTCATGAAATTGTTCCACATCCCAGAAACGAGGATTTTGATGCGTTCATCACTGAAGACCATGGCCCTTACCTCTTTAATTATTCTCCTGGTGACGACCTCCGCTCTGGCCATGGACCTTGGCGGTCACGATCGTGACGGCGTGGTTGTCGGCTTCACCATCGGTGCCGGTTGGAACTGGTTGGATTTCTCCATCCCCGACGATGATGGCAACCCGGTGTCCGGCCAGACCGATACCGATGTCGATCTGACCGGTGGCCTGTCCCTGGGCTGGGCCCGGAGTGATCATCTGGTCTTCTCCCTCGGAGTGCATGGCTGGAAGGCCCATTACTATTTTCTCGGAAACTCCTATAGTGCCAGCACCACCCAGTTTCAAGCAGATGTATCCTGGTTTCCGCGGGGTAAGGGGTTTTGGTTGCGTGGGGGAATTGGTCCGGGAAATATCAGCTTTTCAGCAGTCGTTCCAAGGGCTAATGTTACATTCCAGGAATGGGGGTGGAATTTGCTGGGCGGAGCTGGATATGAATTCAGGGTTTCCGATACAACAGCCATTGGCTTGGCCTACGAGTATCGTCATCTCGGGGTGGGCGCTTTTGAAGGGTTTGACGATACCGAAATTTCCAGCCACAATGCCCTGCTGAGTTTCCGGTGGTACATGGATTAAGTTGTGCCCCCGAAAATGTTTCTCCCTTCTATCGTTGGCCGGTTCCCCAACCATCCATTAACCCCCTACCGTGCGTAACTCAACTCATGTTCACAATTCCTCTCCAATGCCCGGGTCTTGACCTTGCCATCGTAGTATTCCGACCAACGTTCCGGTAACTCAATGTGATCACGAAAGATC
>JAJRZA010000105.1 GCA_024275485.1 Candidatus Krumholzibacteriota bacterium
GAACCGGTTGAGGCCGGGGTGTGTCTGGAATTCAGCGAAAATGGCAGAATGGGCCAAGATTGGGTGGGTTGCCGGGTTTTTGCAGCAAGAATGAATTGAGGCTGTTCAGAAAATGTAGTAGGATGGTGTCTACTTTCGGTCACAAAAAGGGGACTATGCGTTTGAAATTCCTATCCGTTATTCCGGCGCTGCGTGACCGTATTGTGCAGCGAGCCATGCTCATGGTGATGGAGCCCATTTGGGAGAGTGATTTTCATCGTCTTTCTTATGGGTTTCGGCCAGAGCGTAGTGTGCATCACGCAATTCGAACTGTGAAATTTCAGCTGCAAGATGGTAACCATACCGTTGGTCGCTGGGTTATCGAGGGTGACCTCGCCAGCTACTTTGATACGGTTCATCATCGTCTTTTAATCGAAGGAGGGTTTAATTCCCCGCCCCTTGGGGCGCTCCTGGCTGGTATGCAAAAAATCTAGCGATACCCCGCTGCTTGCGGCGGGTGTGGTTCATTGAAATGTGTCAGAAGACGAATTCGTGACCCTCGTTTCCTCTCCCTGCTTTGGCGATTCCTTAAGGCAGGCCACATTGATCGTGGCCTGTTCCGGGCCGCAAGCAAGGGTGTTCCGCAAGGCGGGGTTATCTCGCCACTCCTGTCCAATATCATGCTCAACGAGTACGATCAATGGTTGGAGGCAAAATACCTGAACAAGAAAGCCCGGAAGGATCGTTGGGCATGGAATTTCGGCATCAAGCAAGGCAGGCCCATTGCGATTCGTGAGAATCGACAATGGAAACCGGCTGTATTGTATTCTGGAAACTTGCGTACTGGCTTGCCCGGAAGTACCGGTGCTCAATAAAGGACCTGATGCGTCGTATGTTCCGGTATCCGGACGATGGCACCGCAAAGACTTGGGTGCTATGGGGCCGGAGTGGTCGAGGTAATGTTTGTGGAGTTGTGCTACGCCGACTCGTTGCGAGTCCAAAGCGCAGCTTTCGGTGGCGGAATCCTGCTGTAAATCCCTACATCCTTCGGGATGAGGTGCGCAGCACCGTCACCTCGCGCTACCGCAATATTGCGATGGCCATGGGCCACTCTTGAATGGAGAGCCGTATGCGCTGAGAGGCGCAAGTACGGTTCGGGGAGGAGAGGCTGGGAAATAGTTCGACTACGCCCCGCCTCTTACTCCACGCTGGACGCGAATGGGCTGGTTGTATTTGGCGGCAGTGATGGATCTTCATTCCCGCCGGATTGTTGGCTGGGCCACAAGTGCTCGAATGAAGACTGACCTGATCAGCCAAGCTCTTGAAAGAGCACTTGCTCTGCGGGGTCCTGTGCCGGGATTGGTCCTTCACTCGGACCGAGGCAGCCAATACGCCAGTGATACTTACCAGAAGCAACTGGTAGGCGCTTGATTGATCTGCAGCATGAGTCGCAAAGGCAATTGCTACGACAATGCCGCCATGGAGAGTTTTTGGCACTCCTTGAAGGTCGAGTGGTTATATGATTTTGATTTTGAAACCCGGCGGGAAGCGATTTGTGAAATCGAAGACTACATCGATAGTTTTTATAATCGGGAAAGGAGTCATTCAAGCTTGGGGTACATTAGCCCCATAGAATTTGAGGCAATGGCAAAATTGGAAAAATGTGCTTAACCGTGTGTCCGTTATTTCCGGGGAAGATCACCGCACGGATCGCCGACAAATTGGCCATCGTGGCTGAACCCGCCCGTCTGGACAGCCAAACCAAATACGCAGTGGTGGCCCGAGGTGAAGCCGAAGCCTATTTGCGGTTGCCACGCGACAACAAATACAAAGAAAAAATCTGGGATCATGCCGGTGGTGTGCTGGTGGTTCTGGAAGCCGGCGGCCGGGTGACGGACATCAACGGCAAGGATCTGGATTTCACCCAGGGATACACTTTGCAAAACAATCTGGGTGTCATCGTGAGCAATGGGCTGGTGCATGATGACGTGCTCAAAACCATCAGTGAATTGGGTATCGGGCAGTTCTAATTCCAGAACATAAAAAACTTTTGGAGACCACCCAGTTCTGGTCTACATAAAGTAACGAAAAAAGTAGTTTAATGTAGACCGGAACTGGCGAGCACCAACTCACCGCGAACAGCCAAAAAATCGCCACGCCAAGGAGTAACTTTGGTCAATTTCTCCGGCAACAAACCAACCGCCTCGTCCAAAAGCATCTTTGCTTCATCAAAACGCCCTCCTTCAACAGCACACGCCCCCAATTGAACCCGAACTGCCCCACGCAGGGGATCATTGACAACCAGGGCTGAATCGGCCACCGCCAACATTGGCGACAATACCAACTCCACCTCATCAAACAGGCCCAGTGCCAACTGGTTTCTTCCCCAATAACAGGCTGCCGCAATGGTAGCCCGATGCCCCACCGGCAAAGTGCGCCGGGCCAGATCAAAGCCGACCGTAAGCACGGAATCAGCTTCGCCGGCTTTGCCTTGCACTGCCAGAACCCGCCCCAAATTGACCATGGAGGATAGGGTGTGCTGATGCTCCGCCCCTAAAAGATCACTACGCGCGACAATGTTCCCGCGATGCATTATTTCGGCCTGAGAATATTCCCCACGAAGCATGGCCAATTCCGCCAAATTGTTCACCGATACCATGGTATCGCGGCTCCGTTTACCATGATATTCCAGCCGCAATTCGTATGCTTCCCGCAATAGCTTCTCGGCCCGATCCAACTGCCCTTGTCGCAAGGCCAGGTAGCCGAGATTGTTGATCATGTGCTGGGTGATGCGCTGGCTGGGCTCGTGGTGGGTCCGGACCAATTCCACCCCGGTTGCATAAAGGGATTCCGCATAGGCCCAGCGGAAAAGCAATCCACTGATGGCAGCCAGATTATTGCGGATCAGCAAGGCCTCAAAATGTTCCGGACCGAGCAGCTTGTCCTGCAGAAGGTGGGCGCGGGTCAACGGCTCAATGCACTCCTGATAACGCCCTTGATCAGCGTAGAGCATGGCAATATTATTCCAGGTTTCCATGACTTCGGGATGCTCTTCTCCTTGAACCCTTAGCTGAACTTCAAGCACCCGGTTCAGCAGGGGAGCAGCCTCGTCCGGCCTTCCGGTTTCGGCATAGAAGTTGGCCAGATTTGAGGCGAACGAGAGATACATCTGGGTTTCGTGGCCCATGGCCGTTTGGGCGCCCTGCCAACTCTTGACCAGCAGGGATTCGGCTTCGTCGTAACGGTTCAATTCTACCAGGGCGCTGCCGCGTTGGTGCATGGCCGCCAATGTTCGGAGATGATTCTTGCCAAGGGTCCGTTCGTATTTGGAGTGCAGCTCGTTGTAGAGTCTTTCAGCCTCCTGGTTGCGATCCTGCAACATGAGGATGTCGCAGATTTCTTCCAGGCTCATAAGAGTCTGGGCGTGGTCCGGACCCAATAAACGCAGGTGATCCTCATAAGCCCGCCGCAGGGCAGGTTCGGCTTCTTCAAGCAAACCGAGATCGGCGTAGGCTGCCCCTATGGTGCGCCGAACCTGGGTGGCGATCAGCGGGCGGGCGCCAAGGTCGGCGTCAAGGTTCTGCATGGTGGAATCCAGGACAGCGCGCACGGTGGCGTCCCGGCCAAGATTATAGGGGCGGACGGCCCCCAGCATATCGCCCAAAAAATCAGTTACGGCGTGAGCCTCATCCCGGGCCTGCTGCACATCGGCCAGGGACTTTTCGATGACCGTGCGCTGTTTGTTGGATTGCACCAGAGCCACGGTCACACCGGCGGCTAGTCCCATCAGGCCGAGGCCCAGGGCCAAAGCCACGGTGATGACCAGTTTGTTGCGCCTGGAAAATTTCTTGAAACGGTACAAACAGCTGGGCGGTCGGGCAATCAGGGGCTGATCTTCGAGGTAGCGCTGGATGTCGGCTCCGAGGGCAAAAGGAGATTCGTACCGGCGTTCCCGGTCTTTCTCCATGGCCTTCAGCACAACCCAGTCCAGTTCTCTCCGCAATTGTTTGATCAGGGTTTTTGGCTCGGTCTGGTGCTGTTGGGCCACGGTGGCCGAATCGACGCCGAGGGTGCTGACCCGAATGCTGGGTCGAGGCGGATCTACTTCCCTGATAATACGTTGAACCTCGGCGAACCCGGCTTTCCGCAGCGTTTCCGCCGAGAAAGGGGGAACGCCGGCCAACAACTCGTAGAGCACCACCCCCAATGAGTAGATGTCCGTCCGTGTGTCCACATCTCCAGGCCCGAAACCGGCCTGTTCGGGACTCATGAACTCTGGTGTGCCGATGATCTGGTCATGCAGAGTGAACATCGTCTGATCTTCACAATCGGGAGCGGTGGCCTTGGCGATGCCGAAATCGATGACTTTGACCTGGGGGCGGCCATCGCGTTCGGCCACCAGAATATTGCTTGGTTTGAGGTCGCGATGGATGACACCTTTTTGGTGGGCATGGTGCACCGCGTTGCACACCGCTGTGAAGAGTTCGAGCCGCGGCCGGTTGCTCAGTTCGTGCTGATCACAGTATTCGGTGATGGGCAGGCCCGGCACATACTCCATGGCAAAAAATGGGCGACCCTGCTCTGTGGCTCCGGCATCAAAAATTCGGGCAATGCCGTCGTGATTCATCACCGCGAGAGCCTGGCGCTCGGCGCCAAAGCGGGCCAGGATGGTGTGGGCATCGAGCCCGGGCTTGAGAATTTTCAGGGCGATTTCTCGGCGCAGCGGCTCTTCTTGCTGAGCCAGATAAACCAGGGAAAACCCTCCCTCGCCCAAGAGACGCAGGATCTTGTAGGGACCAATCCTCTCAGGCATCGGGGCCGGCTGTGGTTCGGCCAGGATTGTATCGTCGTTTTTGCCCTCAAGCTCAAGCATGGCAGTCAGTTTTGAGTACAAGTCATCATTCTCAGCACAGGCCCTCCGGACAAACGCGGCCTGATCTTCGGCAGGCATCTCGAGGGCCTGGTGAAACAGCTTTTCGAGTTGACGGTAACTGTCGGGATTCAAGATTATTCTTCCATTTCTTCGGCTAACCAGGTTTTCACGAAGCGCCATTTGCGCTCCACCGTGCTGAGTGATGTGTCCCAGGCCTGGGCCACTTCGGCCAAACTGAATCCGGTAAAATAACGTAGCATGACCAGCTCAAAACCTTTCGGGTCCAAATTTTCGAGTTTTTGAAGGCCGATGTCCAGGTCGAGCATTTTTTCGGCCGGGGCTTCGATTTCCAGGGCAACCCCCAGATCGACCCGCACCATATCGCCCCCTCTTTTGAGGCTCGCTTTTCGGCGGGCATCTTCCACCAGGATGTCCCTCATAGCCCGGGCGGCCACAAAGAAAAAATGGCGCCTCCCTTCCCAGGTGCCGTCTCCCTGATCAGCGGCTCGCATGTAGGCCTCATGGACCAGGGCGGTTGATTGCAGGGTTTGCCCGGGCGGCAGCTTCGACATGCGAATTCGGGCCAATTTGCGCAGTTCTTCATAAATGAGAGGGAGCAGCTGTTCCGAGGCGGAACGGTCTCCTTCGGCCACCTTGTTAAGCAACATGGTCACTTTGGCATTCGAGTCGAGCATTGGCACTCCATTTGAAAACGGTATGGTCAATATCGAACACATATTAAACCCGCTTCCTGCTCGTTGCAACACCCAGCCAAAGTCTTGGCAACACCTAGCCAAAGTCTTGCTCCGCCATGATTTAATTCCTGAGAAATTCTGCGGTCCGGTGATCTGGGAGGGACATCACCGGACCGATCTTGTGGCGGTGGGCAGACTATTTCACCAACGACATCCTTTGCTGGTCCACTCCGTCGGGATGAATCGCCCGCACGAAATACACCCCGCTGGGCACGGAACGCCCGGCGTTGTCCACTCCGGTCCAGCGCAGGTCATGCCGCCCAGCGTTCAGCTCGCCTTCGACCAGGGTGCGCACCAAGCGGCCCTGCACGTCGTAGACTTTTACCGAAGCCGGGCCCGATTGTTTCATGGCCAACCGAATGGTGGTTTGGGGATTGAAGGGGTTGGGATATATCCTTTCAATTTTGGAATCCGAAGGCAGGGTCTGTTCCTCAGGTGTGCTGGATAGTTCCGGATTCCGGAATCGGACCTCGTACTGAAGATCTTTGTCGTAGTCGTAATTTCGCATTTTGTAGACCACCAATCCGAAATAACTGCTTCCGGGAAGTGTGAGCTCCAGGGATTTGTCGACTCCTGGTCCTCCCATATCGTTGACCGCAATAAACTCGAATTTATTGTAAAACCCGGAAGAGTCGTTACGCTCGAAGACCATCACGCCAAAGTTTGCCTCCCCATCCAGATGCACAATATCCAGAACAAACGACACCTCATCAGAGGTGTTGAAGGTGGAAAATTCAGTAAGGCTGATTACCTCATCCTGTGCAATTCCGTACGCGCCAAAGGTAGAAGGGAGCACCAAGCCGTCGGGGTTGATCAACAGCGACCGGGTGCTTTGCAACATGTAATTACCGAGACTGAAGAACCCCAATGCGCCGACATCCCAGGCCTGTCCCCAACTGTGAACCCAATCAAAATCAATGAGGATAAATTGTGGGAGGTAATCGAATGAATTCGACTGTTCGAGGGGGATGTCGAATCCGTTGTCGGGTCCGGTTGTCGGGCTATAGAGACTAAGGTAAATCTCGGATTGACCTTGGGGCAGTAGAGCCACCGCTCCCCAAAATCCATCCTGGGGTCCAGGTCCTTGTTCGAAGGTTTGAGAGCGCACACCATCAACGTTCTCGTACAGAGCGATCCCCTCGGCAACCTGATCCCACCCGCCATGGGGGGATGGCGGAGCTGCCCGCGGGATGCTGGTCTCGGGAGCCAACTGGATAGGATTCCACACCCACTGCTCGGCGTGGATGTTGTTGTTCTCGGTGATTTCGATGTTGCTGTTCTGACTGTCCAGCATGATCCCGGTAGTATGGCGGCCACCCCGGATGTTGAATGAACCCATGTACTCGCTATAGATCAGGGACGGATCTCCCGGCATGGAATCATGAGGCCACTCGAGGACGGCAGAGGTGACTCCATCGTGAAAGAAGTCCATGCGGAACGGTTGGGTGCTGACCGAACCCAAGTTGGCCAGGTGCCAGTAGAAATTGGTGTTGGCCACGTCACCGTCCAGAATTTCCGGTGCGGGCACGGGATTGCCGGGTATTATATCGGAGTTGTTGCGGGGGATCAGCGGCCCGTAAGAGCCGGGCAGCGTCACCATGGCCAAATCCGGTAAAGGAGGCAAAACCTTCAAGGTGTAGTTGAATGAGTCGGTGCCTTGGTAGGCATGTCGCCAGATGGCAATTCCGTAATACCCCTCAACAGGGGCGTTCAGTTCGATGAGCACTCGTCCATCGGCCTCTTGCTGGCCGTGGTATGCAGCATCGTAGATCGATCCTTCTTCAAAGCCAGAATCGAATGCAGCCAGCATCACGTTCTGATTCGCATCGAATTGCAGGTCCAGGGTGATCACTCCGGTCTGTGTGTCCTCAATGTAGAGCTCGACCAATTCCAACACCTGGTGTTCGTCGATGGTGCCGGTGACAGTATCGCCGATGATGATTGGAGCTGGCGACTCTCGGTATTCGAGCCGGTAATCGCTGCTGGTTTCACTCCAGTTGAGAATACCAAGATCGTACTGGTCGTAGCCGGCAGTATTCCGGTTGCTGATCACAGCATCGGTGTCGGGGCCAAAGGCCATCGAATAGGTGAGGTAGCTGTTGTCGAACCCGAGGTCGACTCCGTCGGAAGGAGAGTACATGTAGATGTCGTAGTC
The DNA here is from genome assembly GCA_024275485.1 of Candidatus Krumholzibacteriota bacterium. Classification (GTDB taxonomy): domain Bacteria; phylum Krumholzibacteriota; class Krumholzibacteriia; order LZORAL124-64-63; family LZORAL124-64-63; genus LZORAL124-64-63. The sequence continues at coordinate 7,763 of JAJRZA010000105.1, forward strand.
ATGATCAATGTCGGGGGTGCTGATGGCTGCCCCTCGCCAATAGCCGGAACCGGTGGAGGACAGCCTTACTCCGTCGATGTTAAAATACACAGGCACCCCGCTGGGCAAATATTGGGTGCCGGCAAAGCGTTCCGGTGGCTGGGCCCTCAACTGCTGGGTGTTCGGGGCCTGAACCTGGGGCTCCCAAATCCACTGCCGGGCGTAGGCGTTGTTGGTTTCGTTTTGCTCGGCAATGGTGTTATTGGGGTCACTGAATTGCCAGATGGTGTGCCGTCCACCGCCAACGTAGTGGCCCGGAGTAAACCAATTGTAATAACCATTGGGAGGCGGATAAAAGTCAGAAATTCTGATGAGGGATTCATCAATACCGAATTCGTGGTAAAAATCATCGCTGCTTTCCGCATCACCAATATTGGTGTAGGCGTAGGCGAAATGGCTGATGGCATTACCGTACAGAAATTCAGGCAAGGGCCCGTGTTCAAAGTCCGGGAAGGGGTCAGGGCTAGGAATAACATTATCGTCCCAGTTTATTGGGATGAAAGGGATGAAGTCGGGCAGGATATCCAGGACCAAGTTGTCCTGATCGCCCCCGGCGGCCATGGTCGCCCATGATGTCAATGTCAGTAGCAGTATGAGGGCTGCCCATAAACTGCCATGGCCAACGCGGCCAACGCTTCCGTTTTCAGGGGTAAATTTCTTCATCGCACTTCACCTCTACGGGCAGGGGTGGGACGAGTGCTGATGGTTTTGATGGGGCTTGTGGGGGCATCGCGACGAGTCTGGAACAGCTCAATGTTTGCTACCAACTGCTCTGCCAGTTCGGTATATCCCCCAAGCCTGGCGTATTTGAGCTGGATATTCATGGACTGCAGGGTTTCATCGCTTTTCAGGCGCATCACCTGGCGTTGCAGGTCCATGCGCTCCTCGGATGAAATGTTTTGCGTGATTTGCGCGCCGAGGTTCATGACCTGATTGTACAATTGTTCGCGAGCGGCCCGCAATTCTTCGTGCATGGCTTTGCGGCGGCTGTTGTCCACTGTGCTGGGAGCGGTTTGAATTTCTGTTGAATCAATCACTTTTGAAACGGCGTGAGTTTCACTGATTTTGGCAGTGGGTTGGGCGTTTTCCTGCGCGATGGCGGCCATGGCTGCGAAAAGAGTCAGGGCAATGATTAGAAGAGTTGAACGCATTGTATATCTCCCGTTTTTAAAGGCATTCGACGTTGCACCCTTGATTGTCGAGGGTGGTCTACTGAATAAGCCGCAAAAACAGGACCGAAACACTTCACATTAATTTCAGGAAAGTCTTGAAACCCACGTCCTCTGGACATGGGCCGGTTCCTGGAGCCCTACCACGAAGCAGTCCGCAGACCTCACCAACCGGTATCAATTGCTCCAGATGGCAAACTGAACGAACCCGGATCCAAAGGGCGATGTAAGATTTTCCCAGGTTGCAGCATCGCTGACAGGGCCCTCTTCGAGGAAGGGAATCATAGCCGAGCCATGGATCCACAGCACAAGATCCAGCTCTGGCGGCGCCTCGATCAGCTTGTCCAGATTGATTCCCGCACCCGGCCGAACTCGCCAATGGGGCACAAGCTTCTCACCACGGAAAATGGCCTCCAACTCATCCAATACCAACATCCAGGCATCAATCTGCACAAAACAGCGCGTCAGAACCTGGAAACTTATTTGGTTGCCAATGATGAGCAGGATGATTTCCAAGGCCGCGTTCCCTTTCATGTTGAAGCAGCTTTTCGTGAGTATCTAAAATGTGGTCTTCTTTGCCATGGTTTTGCCAGAGC
>JAJRZA010000106.1 GCA_024275485.1 Candidatus Krumholzibacteriota bacterium
CTTGCTGGTGGTCAAAAGTGAGACCGAAGCCATGTTCGGTGCCCGCATACTGACCGAAAGTGCGGTCAATGCTTTCCGTCAGGACCTCTCTCTTGGCTTGAAGGTGAATGATTACCAGAAACGGGATGGCCTGAATGGTGGTTTGGCTTGCAAGGTTTATCCCGATGAAAACGTGAAAATCGTCACTGAAAAAGACAATCACGGAGTTTCCACCACAGCGGTGAAGATTGTTCCGGACAATACCAAAAGCCTGGGTGAGGTTGTTCTCTCGCGCAACATTGAGGGCCTGGAAGTTTCCCTGGTGCTTATTAGCCAGCAAACCAAGGATTTGGTGTACGAAGGAGTTCCGCCCGGTGCTGAGACCCTGGCACCCGGCAAATTTGTGCGTCTTTTAAACGCAGAGATGATCACCGGATTCTTCAACCCAATCTTTGTGGTGATTTGCACGCCGTTGGTGGTTTGGTTCTTTGCCTTCATGGCCAAACGCGGCAAAGCGGTCAGCACGGCCCGAAAAATTTTCCTGGGTATGGTGATCACCGCTGCATCCCTGCTGGTTGTGGCCTTGGGATCCTACCTTGGAGGCAGTGGCGCGGCAAAAATATCCATGCTGTGGTTGATCTTCTACTACCTTATCATTACTCTCGGCGAGCTTTGCCTGTCGCCCATGGGCCTGTCCCTGGTGACCAAGCTCTCACCCAAGCGCCTGGTGGGATTGATGATGGGCGGCTGGTTCCTGGCCACGGCCATCGGCAACAAAATGTCCGGTTTCATCAGTGGCCTGGAGCCAGGGACACAGATTTTTGTGATCCTAGCTGTTGCCATGCTGGGTGTGGCTGCGTTCATTTACGCCATGCTGCCACGGTTGAATTCGGCCATCAATAAGTACGGAGCCTGATTCTGGTATTTTCCAGTTTCTTCGATATTCTGATTCAGCGACGAAAGGTCCTGTCTTGAAACGATTGATACTATTGTGGGTGTTCACCATCGTGGTCAGTGGGGCAACAATGGTCTACCAGAAGATGACTGGACCTACCTATCCTGTTCGCTTCGACATTGAGTTGGGCGGCGCCTCCATCAAAGGCAGGCTGCCCCGATCGGGTGACATCCATGAGGATATGAAAGTTGCCATCACCGTGCCCAACGAAAACGTGACGGCCGTCATGGTGTGGCGACGATACCCCACCAGCGATGAGTGGACTCGCACTGCGCTGGTTCTGGAAGAGGGGCAGCTGGTGACCCAGGTGCCCAAACAGGGTATGGCCGGCAAGGTGGAATACTCGGTCGAATTTTCCCACGGTGGAGAAACGTTGACCATTCCCCCTGAAGAGGCGGCAGTGGCCCGTTTCAAGGGGACCGTGCCCAGCCTTGTTCTGGTGGTGCACGTGATCTGCATGATCATGGGAATGCTTTTCAGCAACGCTGCGGGCTTTGACGCCTTTACCGGTAGCCACCATCTCAAAACCTTTTCCCGATTCGCCTTTGGGTTCTTGATGCTGGGCGGCATGATACTCGGCCCGGTGGTGCAGAAATATGCCTTCGATGCCTACTGGACCGGTTGGCCTTTCGGCACCGACTGGACCGACAACAAACTGGCCATTGGTGCCCTTGCCTGGGGTCTTGTCATGTGGAGAACCTGGAAATCAGACTCGACAAACAAAGCCGGCCGCTGGGAAGCGGTCTTTGCCATGATCGTCATCTTTGTGGTCTATGGTATTCCCCACAGCATCCACGGATCGACCCTGGACTATGAGACCGGCGAACACATTCAGGTCATGATGAGGACCATCGAATCTGTGCTTGGTTAGTCAAGGTCATAGCAGATTGGTGTGATGGAAGCGCGGCGTTAGACTCTCGACGCCGCGCTTTTTTGTATGATGGTGCGCCCGGCAGGGCGCACTCACTCGGAGGTGCAAGTCCTCTACAGACCCGACAGGGGGAACTGTTAGCTTAACGGCAAGGGCAGCCACCGTGAGGTGGGGTCTGAAGGAAGCCGCAGGCAAAACACTGGCCTGA
>JAJRZA010000006.1 GCA_024275485.1 Candidatus Krumholzibacteriota bacterium
ATATAAGTTTCCAACCATTCCCATTGGCCAAAAGCATATTCGATGGCTTTGCCCAGAGGGCTCTTGGGTAGAACCGCCTGGCGACACTCCAGAAGATATTTCTCCAGGTCGTCAATCACCGATAATGACCGGTTCTTGCGAGAGGAATTGTAGTTGACGCCAAGCAGTGGGGCAATGGTCAACGGAGTAACACCTCTGCGACCGCAAACGAATCACAAAAGACCTCTACCACACAACTGTCCGAAGCAGAGCAGCCAGAGGATATCCAGTAGCCGAACCTGACAGAATGGGACGGCATCCGTCTTGGTTTCGCAGGCAAGCGTCAAGCTCACTTCACAAAACTAACCCGACTACTCGCCGCAAACTCTCCATCGCTTCGGAAGCTAAGCTTCGGCCACAGATTTGCCTCCACGACCTGCCATCAGCATAGGGCCGATTTGTCTGTGGTCAGCACAGGATTGGCAGCAGGAATGCAGCCGAAGAGCTTGCGACATTTTTATTTAGGGTTATCAATATGGCTGGAAAACAAGACAAAGAACACCTTGGTTGTCCACGGGAATAAGGAGTTTTGATTATGGCAGTTTTAAAAAGCGCCACAGCACAGGCCAGTGTCAATGATGGAGAGCGAGTCCAGGAGGCTGCCTCCGAACTGGGTGTATCATTCGGTTGCCGCAAAGGAGTTTGCGGGGCCTGTGTCGTGGAAGTGCTTGAGGGCATGGAAAATCTGTCGGCCAGAAATGATGCGGAAAATGAATTCAGTATGCGCGATTCTGATCGAATGATGTGCCAGTGCAGCATCATCAGTGGTGAAGTCGGCATCAAGCCTTAGGCCTGTCAGGTTGGCTGTGGGACAAACCTGATTCCCGCAGCCAATCCTGATCCATCAATTCTCCCGCAGAACATTCTCGTCGTATTCGATCTCGAAGCGCAGTTTGTGGTTGGCCTCTTCGTGGGCCAGAGCCAGAAAAAGATCCCTGATTTCTTCCTTTTCCGCCCGGTCGGCCAAATCGGTGTACAGCCGAAAAGCTTGTTTTTCCTGCTTCATGGCAAACATCAGGATTGTCTGATAACTGGAGTTGTCGGTCAATTCCACGTCGTTGGCGTAGTCGGAAATTTTCAGGTCCATGACCTTCTCGGTTGATCCGATTTCTATTTTTCCAAGTTTGACATTTTCCAGTTTCAACTTGTGGCCCATTTCTTCTTTGGCAAAAGAAAGAAACATCGCGCGATTGTGCTCGCTGGCGGCTTTTTCGGCGATCATGGTGTAGAGATCCACGGCTTTCTGTTCCATGGCGATGGCATAGTCGAGGATTTCTTCAAGATTGGTGAAACTGGACATTTCCGGGCCTCGTTTTCATATGTTTAAGATGTAAGTTGGTCCAACAAAACAATACCCAAGGTTGAATCGTTAGACAAGACCCAATCCCACAGCCTGCTAGTTGTCGGCAATAACGGATTTTTTCCAATCTCCGCGCAGGAACCAGAGAAAGGCCACTGTCCCAGCCAGCACATTGGACAGATTCATGGCCCACCATAATCCAGCCGGTCCCCAGTCCCAGACAACAGTCAGCAAAAGGGTGACTGGGATGCGCACCACCCACAACCGTCCCATATTCACCACCATAACCGGCATCGTATGGCCCGAACCGGAAAAGGCCCCGAACAGGACCAGGATCAGGCTGAAGGCAAACACTGAAAAAGAAGTGATGCGGAACAGATCCCGTCCGTAGCCGATCACTTCAGGGTCATTGATGAACCAGTGGGTGATGTGTTCGCCGAAGAAAAATGTGGCGGTGGTCAGCGGCAACAATATAACCGTGACCAACACTGCGGATTTTTTTACCGAAAGAGATGCCCGGCTGACGAATCCGGCGCCCAGATTTTGGCCCACCGCCGTGGCGTTGGCCTGACCGAGGGCCACTGCCGGCACCGAGACCATCATGATCACCCGATGCCCAATGCCAAAGGCCGCAGTTACGGAGGAACCAAAATGGTTGACGATGCCGATGAGCAACGTGAAGCCCAGGGAGGTTCCAGCCTGGCCGAGGGAAAGGGGAATGCCCACCCGAAACAGCCGGGTGATCATCTTCCTGTCGAAATTCAAATCCGAGGGGCTGATGCGAAAACCAGGGCCGCCAAGAAGAGCCCGCATGGCCAGAAGCGAGGCAATCACCCGGGAAAAGACCGTGGCCACCGCGGCCCCCGCAACACCCATGGCCGGCACCGGTCCCCAACCAAAAATCAACAGGGGGTCCAGCACCATGTTCAGCAGAACCGTAGCCACATTGATGCGCATGGGCCCCACCGTGTCGCCCAGACCGGTGTAAATGCCCTGATAAACATGAAAAATGAACATCAGGGGAACACCGGCCAGGATCCAGCGCATGTAGGTCAAAGTCCCGGCGAAAGCATCTTCGGGCGTGTGCAGCAGGCGCAACATTTGCGGAGCGAAAACCAGTCCCAAAAGGGCCAGCAAACTGCCCACCCCTATTTGCAGGATGAACGACTGCCCTGCGGCCCGACCCATGCGATCGAATTGTCCGGCACCCTTGTATTGGCTGATCAGGGTGGTGCCCGCCTGCCCCAGTCCCATGGCCAAGGCGATGCCGATGAAGACGACGTTCATGGTCACGGTGGGGGCCACCAGGGCGCTTTTGCCCAGCTTGCCCAGCCAGAAGGCATCCACAAGGTTGTAAAAGGTTTGCAACAGGAAGGAAACCGACACCGGCCAGGCCACGGCCAGCAAATGACGGGTCATGGGACCACGGGTCATGTCTCGGCCGTGCATTGTTTTCAGGGACATGAAGACGACCGGTTGTTGGAGTTCGGTAAGCCGTGATAGAATCAAGTCGGTCGAACCAAACTAAATGACGCCGCTAGTGAAGACAAGGATGGCCGGATGATTCGCCGATTTTGCTTATACGGTTTCCTGAAGAACCAGCGGTACTTCGAGCCTTTCATTGTCCTGGCGTTTCTGCAGAAGGGCCTCACTTTTCTGGACATCGGGCTGCTGGTGGGATTCCGTGAAATCAGCACCCTGGTTCTGGAGATTCCCAGCGGGGCCCTGGCCGATGTTTTCGGTCGCCGTCGATCCATGATTCTATCCTTTGTCTCCTACATCATCTCCTTCATGTTGTTCGCGGTGGCGGGGGCAATGCCATTGCTGATGGTGGCGATGTTCTTTTTTGCCGTGGGCGATGCCTTCCGTACCGGCACCCACAAGGCCATGATTTTCGAATGGCTTCGCCAGGAAGATCGCCTCCACGAGCGAACCAGGGTTTATGGCTTCACCCGGTCATGGTCAAAAATCGGTTCAGCGGTGAGCTCCTTGGTTGCCGGGGCATTGGTGATGATCAGCGGCAGCTTTGCCATGGTGTTCTGGCTCAGCGTGGTGCCTTATGTCCTGAATCTGTTGAATTTCCTGGGATATCCGAAAACCCTGGAGGGCAAAACCAGGAAGAAGGCGGATCTGGCGACAGCCGTTCATCTGACCAGGCGGGCCATGAGCGAGGCCGTCTGCAAACCCCGGTTGCGGGGGTTGTTTCTGGAGTCGATGCTTCTCGAAGGTGCCTTCAAGGTAACCAAGGATTATCTACAACCGGTGCTGCAGGCTTTGGCCCTTGGTTTGTCATTCTTGTGGTCGAGCCAGTTCCTGGGTGGGCGTTCCTCCCCCGATCAGCGCACTGCCCCGGTCATCGGGCTGGTCTTTTTTGTCTATTTCCTCTTGATGGGATTTTCTTCCCGAAACTCACACCGACTGGCTGATCGTCTGGGTGGCGAAGAGGCTTTGACTCGCCTGATGTGGGTGCTGAACCTGTTGGTTTTCGCTCTCATGGGGATGGCCCTGATGGGCAATCAGGTTTGGATGGTCGTGTTGGGATTCATTCTTCTGGGCATGATTCAGAATACTTTTCGCCCGGCCCAGATCAGCCGGCTCGACCGGGAGTCTTTGCCGGAGATGGGGGCCACCATCCTGTCCATTGAATCCCAGTCAAAAAGCCTGGCCGCGGCGGCCATGGCGCCCTTGTTGGGTTGGACGGTGGATGTGGGTGTGTCCGGGGTGGCCGGTGGTCCGGATGGCAACACCAAGGTGGATGGTTTCTGGCCCGTGGCCGCCCTGGGGGTTTTGGTCAGCATCCTGGCGTTGGTTTACCGGTCCATAATATCCCGCACACGTTCCAAAAGTGATTCCCTGTTGAACGGTTTGAGCAACAAATCCACCGGTTCGGATGTGGCCAGGGGAGTTCGGAAGGATTCCGAGTCATAACCACTGATGAAAAGGACGCTGATTTCTGATTTTTCATTCCTGATTTTCTTGAATAATTCCCTGCCGCCCATTTGAGGCATCACCACATCCACCAGGACCAAATCGATATCCTGCCTTCTTTCGGTCCAGATGTCGAAGGCCTGTACTCCGTTTTCAGCAACCAGAACCCGGTAGCCGGCCTGGACTAGAATGCGCTCGGTCAGATTGCGCACCATATCTTCATCTTCGGCCAAAAGAATAGTTTCGGATCCTGATTTTGGGGTGGTCAGGGCCAGGATTTCATCTTCGGTAACCTTGTCATCGGTGGCCTTCAGATACAGGGAGAAGCGAGTCCCTTGTCCGAGGTTGCTGCTGACTTCAATCAAACCTTCATGCTGCTTGATGATGCCGTAGACGGTGGCCAGGCCCAGGCCGGTGCCTTTGCCTGTTTCCTTGGTGGTGAAAAAGGGCTCAAAAATCTGGGCCAGGGTGCTTTCAGTCATCCCGCCACCCGAGTCGGCAAGACTGAGGCAAACCCAGCTACCAGGCTCGGCCCACTGGTGCTGACGGCAAAATTCCTCATCCAGGTCGACCGACGAAGTGGAAATGACAATGGAGCCGGTTTCGGTTTCGATGGCATCCCGGGAGTTGATGCAAAGGTTGACCAGGATCTGCTCCAACTGGCTGCGATCCGCTCGCACAGAGCTCAGATTTGCGCCGGGGCGGAATTCCAGATCGAGGGATTCGCCCAGCAACCGCCGCAGCATAGGCAGCAAATCAGTGGTGACCGAGTTCAGGTCCAGCAGTACTGGTTTCAGCATCTGACGGCGGCTGAAAGCCAGGAGTTGGCGGGTCAGGGCTGCGGCTCTTTCGGAGGCGACTTCAGCCTGGGCCAAATCCCGGTAAGCTTCGCTGTCGGGGTCCAGCCCGGCTTTGACAAATCCAAGATAACCCAGAATGGCCTGGATGATGTTGTTGAAGTCGTGGGCCACACCACCGGCCAGTTGCCCTACGGCCTGCAGTTTCTGACCCTGGAGCAGACGGTTTTCCATCTCCCTTTGCAGGGTGATGTCGCGACCGACACTGACTCTGCCCTGAATGTTGCCTTCATCATCGAAAAAGTTGGATCCGGTCCAACTCGTCCACATCCATCCATCACCACTTTTCATGCGCACGACCAGGTTGTTGTTGTCCAGAGCGGCTTCCATGTCCATGTAGAAATCGGCTAAGGTCACCAAATCATCCGGGTGAATGAAATCGGAAGTCAGACTGCCAATAAATTCTGATTCGGGCAGGCCCACTTTTTTGATGGTTGAAGGGCTGGCAAAAATCAGCCGGTGCTGGTTATCCACCTTGATCAACATATCGACCTGGTTATCCACCAGCATCTTGTAATTGCTCTGACTCTCACGCAATTCTGCCACACGCAGAAGGTAGGCACGCATCATGAGACTGAGGCCCAGGGCTAAAATAAGGCCGCCGACCATCAGCAGCCCTTCGCCGGTCATGAGCAGTGGTTGGCGCACGGCGGCCAGAGGCTGAAGGCACAGTTGCCAATTCTTATCCACAAAACGGATGGGCAGACGCACGGCCGGCTCGGACATTTCGTCTGAAAAACCGGCTGGCAGGTGGGAGTAGGCTATTTCTCCTTTCAGCGTCTTGACCTCAAGTGCAAATTGTTTTTTGAGGCGTTCTTCACCCAGACAACTGTTGACCAGGTCCTCCATTACGAAAACGCCATTGATGACTCCGACCAGGGAGCCATCGGCCCTGAGCACCGGTAAATAGGTGGCAAATCCCGTCTTGCCCTGCAAGAGATGAATCAAGGAGGATCGCCGGATGCTGTTGGAGGCAAGGGCATCCTGAAGGGCGGTCCCTACTGCGGGATCAGGATGAAAGTGCAGATCCTTGTTCAAGGCAGCCTGGTTGGTGGCCGCAGGGACCACGATGCGAATAACCCAGTCTTCATCGATCAGGTTGATGGCCTGGAAACCGGAATAAAGCTCCTGGATTTCCAAAGCCTCTTGGACAAAGGCATCTTCGCCGAATTCAGACAGGACACCCCACGAGTGACCAAAATGCTTCAGGATAGCCACCCGGTTGTCCACCCAGGCCTCGAGCCGCAATTTGACCTGTTCGGCGGTGACTTCGGTCTCGAGTTGAATTTCGTGGAGCCTGGTTTCCCGGGCATTGATCCAGAAGGAGAAAATTGCCATCACCGATAGCAGGAAAAAAACCAGAGGCAGAACCATGGGGGAGACGATCAGGGAGTGATGGCGAAATGGCCGAAGGCCGGAAGACATGGGCGATCCTGACTTGTTCGGGGCGAGGATTATTTGAAAACAGGATAGAACATAAATCGTTTAAAGGGAACGGGAAAAGCTTAATTGGTATAAATTTCCAATATTTCCACCAGCCTCCAAGGAATGAATTCAGCTTCGGTATTGCCTGCAGATCAGGCGACCGTGGAAAGACAGTCGGAGCTGCGGTCCATTGGATACTTGAGCGGCTACACCAAACCCACCGACAGTTCCGGAGTTGTCGTCAGCAACAAGGAGATGATCTGTCCCGGGCTGACCCTGTTCTGCTCGGGGCATGCCACCGTGGCTCTGCTGATGGACTTGGAGGGCAATACCGTCCACGAGTGGGAGATAACGTTCGATGAGGTTTGGCCGGAATCACTGGACTTTGAGGTCAACAAGGAGCACAAGGAGTTTTTTCGTCGAACTCATGTTTACGCCAATGGCGATCTGCTCGTACTATTCGAGTACATAGGCATCGTAAAATTGGACCGGCATTCAAATGTCCTCTGGTCGGTTGCCGGCGAGCATCATCACGACATAAAGGTTCTGGATGATGGCACCATTGTCACGTTGAGGAAACTGAAGAAATCGTCTGAAGAAATCAAAGCGGTCATGGGTGAGAATGCTATCTACGAGTCAGCGACCTATGATGTGGTCGCCTTTATTTCGCCGGAGGGGTCCGAAATTGACCGGATAGATCTTTTGGAAGCACTTTGTTTTTCAGAATATGCCCCGATTCTCAACCAGGCCCAAGACACCTGGGACCTGTTTCACGCCAATTCCGTTAGCATAATCAAGCGGCCTATTGTAGCCCAGAAAACCCTCTTCCGAGAAGGCGACATCATTGTCTCAATGAGGAAGATCAGCACGATTGTTGTAGTGGACCTGGCCTCTAAAACAGTCAAATGGGCCCTGAGCGGCAAGTGGCTTGGGCAGCATCAGGCAGAATATCTTGCCAACGGCAATTTTCTGGTGCTGGACAATATGGGCGGTAGTGCAGAGTACTGTGATTTCGACAGGTCGCAGGTCATTGAAATCGACCCGATGACGCAGGAGATTGTCTGGCGTTTCAACGGCACTCCCGACAAACCCATTTTCACCCACTGGTTGGGGTACAACCAGCGACTGCCCAATGGAAATACTCTGATATCGGAATCGACAAACGGACGATTGCAAGAGGTCACATCGGACGGAGAGATTATCTGGGAATACGTCAGCCCCTATCGGGCCGGGGAAAATGGTGAACTTATCGCCACCCTGATGGGGGCCCAGCGGATATCGTTGGGTGCGTTGCCGTTCCTGACCGAATTGCCTGATTAGTCTGTATCCCGAGTCATGGGCTTCCTTTGAACCGGGGATGTTTTTATGGAGCAGTCTACCTGACGCAAACTACAGGGGAAATGTTGGGAATTCGAGATGAGTCATGTCAATCAAGGGGTTAACTTTTTCGGTTTCTCAACAGAACCCGTGGCCATCTCTCCCCCTGGAGATTTGCTATGGACATTTCTCTATCTGTTGAGTAGGGTTTTACATCGGGAAGCAATTGGTAAGCTGAAGAATTCAATCCTTTGCCTTGGAGAAAACCCATGAAAAAGTTGATGATCCTGCTGAGCGCCGTGTTTCTGCTGATGTCCCTTGTTGCCTTCACCGGTTGCGGGGGCGACAAGGCCGCCGAGGAAACCGAAGCCATTCAAGTTGCCACCCACGACTGCGACGGCGGCTGCGGCATGAAAAACATGCCTGCCGGCCAAACCACGGAGATTGATGGCAAGTTCTACTGCGCCGGCTGTGCAGCCAAAGCCAAGGGCGACGAAGGCGGTAGTCACGAAGGTCACAACCACTGATCCAAATCTGGAATTGATAAAAAGGGGGGCACCTGGTTGGGGCTCCCTTTTTTGGGGTCAAAAATATGGAACTCCCCTCCAGTACCTTCATTTTGAGGGTAGACACTTGAGTGGCAGCCTCCTAACATCCTTAAAATTCGATTTTCCTAGTCTTTGGGGAGAGAACAATGAAAATGAAAAGAATTCCGATGATGGTCGTTTTGCTGACCCTGGGCTTGCTGACGACCGGCTGTGGAAGCAAGGTCAGTCACCTGGAAACCGGCGGCATCAACGCCACGGATTTGCTGAACAACCTGTTGGACAAAACCAATCGCATTCTCAGCGATGTGGTCAATGTGGAGACGGCCAAGGCTGCCCTGCCCCAGTTGGAAGATGTGAACGAGGGGTATGATCGTCTCATTGATGAAATGGGTGACCTGTCGCCGGCGGCCCGCAATGAGATTTCCGAGCAAGCCGCCAAGGCCATGCCGGGTTTGAAAGGCAACGCCCGCCGCATGAACAGCAAGCAGGGAATTGAAGACATCCTTGGGCCGGAGATGAACAAGATGGTGGCCAAACTTGCAAAGCTGTTGTAGAAATTTGACCTGATAGGTACAAAATTGGTATACTCTCCTATGGCAAACAGTTGTTGATTTTCAGAACCTATTTTTCAACAACGCCTACTTCCGTCGCGGGAAAGTGAATCTGGGGCATCGTTTTCGAACTTTTTAAAGGGGGTGGGGAATATGAAATTTTCCCTGCGAATCACGCGTGCCATCATCAGTGGTGCATTGGCTTTCCTGTTGATTCCATTGTTCGGCCAGGCAGCAACAATTGTTGTATCCGCGGGAGATGATTTGGCCGCAGCGCTGGCCATGGCCGCCCCAGGAGATTCCGTCCTGGTGGAATCCGGGGAATATGAAGCCAACAATATTGTGATGCCTGCCGGCATCATTCTGGCTGCTCTTTCCCAGGACCCGGAGCAATACCCCGTTCTCTATTCTTCCACTGGAACCACCCTTCTGCACTGTGAGAACCTGCTGACCAGTACTCGGATCGAGCGTTTAATTTTCAGCAGAATCAATCCCCCGCTGGAAAAATTGCCACACCGGGGTGGGGGAATCTATTCCGTCAATTCGGCTGTGGTTTTTTCTGAATGCACATTCCGGGATTTGCTGGCCGTCTATGGTGGCGCGGTTTATTGCGCTGCGGGCCAGGCTCCCAATTTCATTGACTGTCATTTTGATGGCAACCTGGCTGAAGCTTCCGGCGGCGCCATCGCCCTGGTGGGTGGCCAGGACCTTTTGTTGGATCATTGTCTGTTCACCGGGAATTCCGCCGCTGCCGGCGGCAGTGTCCTGAACGCTGCCCTGAGGGCTTCGGCCAGGATGACTCACTGCACCGTTTCGGGCAATGGCCCAACAGGCCTGGGCGATATCACTGTTTGGGACAGCCAACTGGTTGAAATCGGCAACAGCATTGTTACCGAGAGTCAGGGTCGCGCCTGTTACGGCGATTTTTCCAGCACCCCCTGGTTCCATTGTTCCGATGTTTACGGCAACCAGGATGGAGATTGGGTCGGTGCCCTGGCCGAGCAGGCCGAACTGGACGGGAACATTGCCCAGGATCCAATTTTTTGCGGGAATGCGGGTACCAATTCTCCTTACGAGTTGGATGAAAGCTCACCCTGCACTGCCGAAGCCAACCCTTCCTGCGGTAGCATGGGCGCCATGGGTGTGGGTTGTGTCAGCGCCGGTATTGTTGATGGATCGGAAGATTCTGATATTTCTCAAGACACCCTGCCTGCGAAAACCAAACTGCAGGGCAACTTTCCCAACCCCTTCAATCCTCAAACCACCATTGCATTCGACCTCAGCCAAGCCGATCACGTCTCCGTGGATGTGTATGACCTGGCGGGACGCCTGGTGCGCAATCTCCACTCGGGAGTGTTGGCCGCCGGCAGCCATGAAGTGATGTGGGATGGTCGTGGAGCCGATGGCCGTATGTCGGCCGCTGGCGTCTACTTATTCCGTCTGAAGACGGAGTCGGTCATCGACACCCGGCGCATGATGCTGGTCAAGTGATTTGAGGAACGAAAATTTTGTCCTGAAAGGGGAATGGGTTATGAAAAACCTAAATATAAACAAACTGACAGGCTGCCTGCTTGTCCTCATGATCAGCATGCTGGCGTGCCAGGCCTGGGCCATGGATCCGGTTCCCGGAGTTCGTCTTGATTTTTTGGGAAATGGGTCCTCATCGGCGGTTTTACTGCCCCCCGGATTCACTTTCAATGTGGATGCCTGGGATGAGGATGGTGGTTCGGGTGGACCGCGGAAGTACCGTTACCTGGTCAAGGAAGCCGTGGTAGACGATATAGTCATATCAACTCTTTACGGTTTCAATCAACACAAGGATACTCTGGTCCCTTTCGATGACCCCGGATGGTCGGAATGGATGGACATCCAACTGGGGGCGGAAGACCCCACGCGCATCACCATGCCGCCCCTGGTCGAGGGCATGTATTACATTTGTGCGGTTCAGGTTCTGGACTCGGACGGCACCGCCAGCGTGGATCGCATTTACAACGAGTCGGTGGCCAACTTTCAGGTCTCCGACCAGTTCCGACCCGTCATTGTGGTCCATGAGCAATTTATGGGCACCTTCAGCAGCTCCTGGCAGGTTGATATTGCCGGCGGTCAAACCTTGAATTTCCAACTGCAGGCCAGCGCCGACGCTTACGGTGGAACCATTGAATCGTTCCGGTATGGCTGGGATGTTGACGACCCTGATGATGACAATGACCCCGGCTGGGCCATCCCTGGTGGCCTGGCTGAAGAGACCATTGTGGTTCCGGAACAGGTTTTCATGGAAGGCCTGCATTCCCTGCTGGTCAAGGCGGTGGATTCCTATGGCTTCGAGCATCACTTTTTTGTGTATCTCAATGTGATTCCTTTCGTCTCTCCGGAAAACCAACTGCCCCTGCTCTTTGTGGACCAGGTGGTGGATCACCTGACGAACCGATGGCCGAGTTCGGACGGATCAGTGGCTTACGATGGCGAGGATTACCGCAATGGGTACTGGGATTTCCTGGCCGGGCCCGAAGGTGTTGCCGACTACATCCTTCAGCGTGATCGTCGCGATCACAGGGATCAGGTTCAATACTCGGAGATAGTGGGTTACCGGTCTGTACTGGTCACCGCCAGATTCCACTCCCAGCAGACCATGTTCCAGCAATTCCGTGCTGATAACGGGCAAGACAAGTTCGTGTGGCTGGCCCCGTACCAGGCCCAGGGTGGAAATCTCTTCCTGGTTGGCGACCGCAGCATGGAGTCGTTTCTGGAAAATCTAAGCTACATGACGCCCTTGTTGTTTGATACCAGCGAAGAGCTCTTTGAGATGAACAACGAAACCTACATTGTGGGTTTCGGACTCCTTGTACGGCCCGACGGATCGAGTATCAACCGTGGCGTAACCATGTATCCGTATCTTACCGCGGGGCTCAGTCTTCTGGATTGGTCGGTGCCGGTGAACAAGCATATTTATGGGAGCATATTACCGGCCCACCTGGACCGGCGTGCCTCATGCTCCGGCATCAAGGCCATGGTCCTGAACGAGGATTTCAGGTCTCATCACCAGATCAACAGCCTGGTCATAAGCGATACCCTGCAAACCAATCGCGATATCGATTGGCGGGATGGTTATTACAATGTCCCTGACACTCTCTTGAGTTTGGAGTTCCCTTTCACAGACGACGAATTCGTCGACGCGAATATTACTTCCCGCCCCACACCGTGGCAACCGCAGGAATGTGCCGATGGTTACAATGGCTACTGTGTCGAACCCATGTTCCAGGGTGTTTCCCGGTTTGATTATCAGCGCAAGGCCCACTGGGATGCCGGCGATACCGATTGGCCGGGGAATTATTATCCCCCCGGTGAGTTGGAAGCGATATGCGGTGCCATGTCGCTGACGGACCTGGATACTCCCGGAGGCACCGTTCCCAACGGAACAGCCCTGACCAACGGTCTGACTTATGGGTACTTGTCGTACAAGAACGTGGCCAACAAACCCAGCGGCAAGGCCGATGCCTACTGGGGATTCGATCCCTACCGCTTCAATGAGGTGGAATCCAAAAAATCGATCCGCTGGGTGCTCGGGTATTTTGGCCTGGCGATGAATCAATAGTTCTAGCCATAATAAATGGCCGGCTCCCCCAAAAGGAGCCGGCTGTTTCTACTTAATATTGAACAAACGATCAGAAACAATCTCAACCGTTCTTGGCGGCAAACTCGTCCATGAAGTCAGCCAGGGTCTTGGCGCCGTCTACGGGCATGGCGTTGTAAACCGAAGCTCGGCAACCGCCAACGCTGCGGTGACCTTTCAGTCCACTCATGCCGTTTTCCAGGGCCTGGGCCACAAACATCTTTTCCAGGTCTTCACTGGGCAGGCGGAAAACGATGTTCATCAACGACCGGCAGTCCTCATGGACCGGACAGCTGTAAAACCCGTTGTTCTTGGTCATGGCACCATAGATGAGTTCGCTGCGTTCGGCTGCCATATTTTCGGCGGCCAAGAGTCCACCTTCCTCTTCCAGCCACTTCAGGGTCTTCATTACCATGTAGATGGGGAACACCGGAGGCGTGTTGTACATGCTGTCTTTGGCAGCATGGATTGAGTAGTTGAGATAGGCGGTCAGGCTGTCGCTGCTGCGTTCCAGCAAATCATCACGAATGATGACGATGCTGGTTCCGGCCGGCCCGGCATTTTTCTGGGCTCCGGCGTAAATCAGGCCGAACTTGCTCACATCGATACGACGGCTGACGAAGTCGCTGCTCATGTCGCAAACCAACGGCACATCGCCGGTGTCCGGGAAACTTTTCCACTGCACGCCACCAATTGTCTCATTACTGGTCAGGTGGAAATAGGCGGCGCCTTCGTTGGCTTTCAGGCTGTCTGGTTCCGGCAGGCTCATGAAGTTGTCTTCGCTGCCGTCGAACACCACGTTCACGGTGCCGATTTTTTTGGCGTCGGCGAGGGCCTTCTTGGCCCAGGCTCCGGTCAAAGTCAGGTCGCACCGGCCGCCTTGACCCATCAGATTCATGGGTATCATGCTGAACTGCAGGGTGGCTCCACCACCGATGAAGAGGATCTTGTAATTGTCCGGCACGCCGTACAGGCGCCGGACCAGATCCATGGCCTCCATGTGCACAGCGTCGTATTCCTTGCTGCGATGGCTCATCTCGATGAGGGACATGCCTTTTCCCTGGAATTCCAGAAACTCGGCCGCCGCCGATTCAAGGGCGGGCACCGGCAGGGTACAGGGTCCGGCGCTGAAGTTGAAGATGCGGTTCATGACTGACCTCCGAGAAATTTTTCGATGTGACCACAAACCTCGTCACCGATGCGCAGCAGGTTCTCTTTGCTGGATGCGCCCAGGTGCGGGGACATGAAGACGTTGGGAGCCTTGAGCAGGGGGTAGTCCTGCGGCGGCGGATCCTTGGGCCAGACGTCGGTGGCGTAGGCGGCGACTTTGCCGCTTTCGAGGGCAGCCACCAGGTCGTCCGCGTCCACGGTGAGTCCGCGTCCGGTGTTGATGATGACGGCGCCGTCTTTCATCTGCCCAATGATTTTCGCATTGATCATGCCGCGGGTTTCATCGGTCAGGGGCAGGTGCATGGAAATGTAATCGGCATCGGCGACCATCTCTTCCAGGGTTCCGCACATGGCCGCCAGCGGGCTGCTGTCCACGTACTTGTCGTAGGCGATGACCTTCATGCCGAAGGCGGCGGCTCGAGTGGCCACGGCCTGGGCGATGTTGCCGATGCCCACCAGACCAAGAGTCTTGCCGTTCAGCTCGGTGCGCTTGAGCTCCTTCTTGATCCACTTGCCCTCGAGCATGCTCTGGTGGCCCTTGACGATGTGGTTGGGCACGGCCAGCATCATGGCAAAGGCCAGTTCGGCCACGGCGATGCTCGGGGCGTGGGGTGTATTGTGAACGATGATGCCTTTGTCCGCGCAGTAGGGCTTGTCGATGTTGTCGGTGCCCACGCCGCCGCGGATGATCATCTTCAGGTTGGGAGCCGAATCGATGTACTCACGGGTGGCTTTGGTCTTGCTGCGTATGAGTACGACGGTAGCTTCACTCAGGCGTCCCTTGTCGGTGGTGACTTCGCCGAATTCGGCCAGCTTTGCTTCCAGACCGGGGTCGAAAGCATCGGAAATCAGAATCAACATGACGTTCTCCTTCGTCGGTTTATCAATCAGTCAGTCAGGCTGCGGACCAGCAGGCCACTGCGCAGTTTGGGTTCGAACCAGGTTGATTTGGGAGGCATGACGGCGTCGGCATCGGCCACGGCCATGATCTGTCCCACGCTGGCCGGGGCAAAGGCAAAGGCCACGGCCATGTCTTCACCACAACGGCGTTCCAGCTCTCCAAAGCCACGGCTGCCGCCGATAAAGTCAATGCGCGAATCCTTGCGGGGATCACCGATGCCGAGCACGGGCTCGAGCAGCAGTTCCTGCAGGATGGCGGCGTCCAACCCACGCACGGGGTCGTCGGCGGGGAAGGTGCCCGACTTGGCCTTCAGATTGTACCACTGACCGTCCAGGAACATGCCCCACTGGTGGTGCCCGGCGGGAGCGGGGTCGGTGGTTTCGGTCACATCAAAGAGGTCACGGACCTGGGTCAGGAACACTTCGGATGAAAGCCCGTTGAGATCCTGCACCACCCGGTGGTAACCCATGAGCTGCAATTCATCTTCGGAAAACATGACGGCCAGGAAGTGGTTGTAGGCTTCGTTGCCGTTGTGGTTCTCGTTCCGGTCGCGGTAGATGTCACGCACCCGCAGGGCCGAGGCCGTCCGGTGGTGACCGTCGGCCACATACAAGGCATCGATGCCGGCAAAAGCTTTTTGTATGGCCGCAATATCTTCAGAACCATCGACCACCCAAATGGCGTGACCGATATCATCATCGGCGATGAACTCCACCGCGGGGGCGCTTTGGCAAATGCGCTCAATGATGGAGCGCACTGCTGCCTCCGGGCGATAGGCGAAGAGAACCGGGCCGGCATTCACGCCGAGAATTTCCATGTGCCTTGCCCTGTCGTCTTCCTTGTCGCGACGGGTGAATTCGTGCTTTTTGATGGCGCCGCTTTCGTATTCGTCCACACTGCAACCAGCAGCCAGGCCGAACTGGGTGTGATCGCCCATTTGCAGACGGTAAATGTAGAATGCGGGCTTGTCGTCCTGAACCAGCACTTCCTCGCGGATCATGTTCTGAAGATTGGCCGCGCTGCAGGCATAGATTTTTTCGGGATCACGGGCCTCGGCCTCTGGCAGGTCGATCTCTGCCTTGACCACGTGCAAAAAACTGAGAGGCTCGTCGGCGGCCATGATGCGGGCCTCGGCTGAATTCAAAACATCGTAGGGAACGCTGGCCACACGGGCAGCCACTTCGGCTCGGGGGCGGAAGGCGCGGAAGGGACGAATGTCGGCCATGGGGTAGACTCCTGTCTAGGTAGTAGGACACGGTTCCTCTAGGTTAAAAGAAAATACCTGAAAGTCCCAGTTCCAAGAAAGTTAATGCACGGACTTATGGCGCTTGCCTGCCCGGAAGGACCCCAGTACTTTGGTTCTTGTCGCCAAGGGTTTTTTCGGTTGGGGCCATCTTGCACGAAATGTCGCTAATTACCAATATTTTGGCCATTGCCGAAGATCAGGCCCGCGCCGGCGGGGCTGAAATCATCAATCGTATTGAGGTGCAGGTGGGGGCCCTGGCAGGTGTGGAAATCCATTCCCTGGAGTTTTGTTTCAGCATCGCCCGGGCCGGGACCATGGCGGCCCAGGGGGAGCTGGTTGTTCATGAGATTGCAGGGAAGGGTTGGTGCGAAGGCTGCCGGGCGGAAGTGTCGTTGGATTTTTTTGTGGCGGTGTGTTCTGAGTGCGGGCAGACGATCACCGAAGTGTTGGCCGGGCGGGAGTTGCAGGTGCGGTGCATCAACGTGGATTAGTGATCGACAATGCCGGCCGAATTTCCTGAAGATTCCACTTGGCATCCTCATTTTCCGGATCCACGGCCAAAATCCCCTCCAAAATCTCCACAGCTTCAGGAATAGCTTTCTCCTGATCGCAGGTTTGCCAAAGCGTGCAGGCCAAATTATTGGCCGCCTGTGTATGCTCGGGACACATCTCCAAAACCCGCCGAAAAACCCGCTGCGCTTCATCCAGCCGCCCGGCCTGAAAGAAAGCCTCTCCATGACGAGTCCAGTGGTCCTTCTCCCAATCCCAGAGAGGGATATTGGCCACTGCGGGCAAGGGATGAAAATGCAGGGCGGGGATGAACCCCTGGCTCAAAAGGGCGGCAGTGTCGATGGAAGTGTTCTGGGCATCAGCCACCGGTAAATTCCATTTTCGAAGAAAAATTGAGTGTTTGGCCCGCAGCTCCGCTGAATAGTCCACATCCCCATCGACAAAACTGCGGCTGCCAAAATGATGCACAAAACTGTCGGCGGCAATCACGCTCCCAAAACCACCGACAAAAGCTCGCAGACAGTAGTCGGTATCTTCGTAATTACCCCGGCCAAAACTCTCGTCCAGGCCACCGAGTCGTTCCAGCAATTCATCTCGAATGAGCAGGCAAAATCCGACCACCCACATGGTCTCCTGGTTCTTGCCGGCCAACGATGCGGTCAACTCGGCGGCGAAATCATCCAGTCCTTCGCAAGTGCCCTGGTTGTAATCCACCTTTTCCAGTTTCTGCCCACCGGTGATGCTGTTGGTCAACGGCCCCACCAGCCCAACTTTCGGGTTGCTCTTCAGGTGACCAATCATGTTTTCCAGCCAGCCGTCGGTGACCACGGTATCGCTGTTGATCAAACAAACATGACGCCCACGGGCAGCCGCCATCCCCACATTGTTGCCCGCTGCAAATCCCAGGTTTTCTCCATTGAGGATGACCTTGACCCGACCGTGATCCCGCTCCAGTTCATGAAGAAATTCCACTGTTTCGGACCGCGATCCGTTGTCCACAAAAATGATCTCGTGACGGGTGTCCGTGTGTTTCAACAAGGATGCCGCACAGAGTTTCGTATACTCCAGGGCGTTCCAGGTCAAAACGATCACCGAAACCGTATCAGGCGCCGCGTTGACCGTGACGCTTCTTTGCAACCGACGCTCAAGGTAGGTTCTGATCCGGCTGTGGGCCGAGTGTTCCAGCTTACCGTTTTCCCGGATGATCAGGTCGGCCCTGGCCCGGTCTTTCCAGGTTTTGTTGAAATGCAAGACATTGTCCTGAACCTTGGACCAACGCTCAGCGCCACTCTGTCCTTCGTAGTGAATGATCACACTTTCGGGCCGGTAGACAACCTTCCAGCCGGCCTCGCCGACGCGAAGACAAAGGTCCACATCTTCATTGCCGTTCCAATACGCTGCATCGTATCCGCCCATGGCTGAAAATACTTCCTGCCGAATCATCAGGGCCGCCCCGGTGACGATTTGAAAATACCTGGGCAAGGCTGCACTGGGAGAATTGGCGGGCATTTTGTAGGCGACATGATCCCCGGACAGTTTTGCCCGGTCGGGATCATCGCATTGCAACAGGGCCACCCCGGCGTGTTGGATGGTGCCGTCGGGAAAGAGCAACCTGGCACCGGTGATGCCCACACCGGGATCATTGTCCATGGTCGTGACCATGGGGTCGAGCCAGGTCGGGGTAACTTCCATGTCGTTGTTCAGAAAAAGGGTGTAACGTCCCGTGGCCGCCGCCGCGCCCACATTGCAACCTCTTGAAAATCCCAGATTGTTTTTGTTGAAGATGGCTTTCAGGCGGCCGGCCTCAGCCTGGGTGGTCAACCATTCGCGGGTTTCGTCAGAGGAACCGTTGTCCACTACGATGATCTCGAAAGATGCCTGGGCCCCATGCTTCAGGATCGATTCGATGCAGGCGCGGGTAAGCTCCAGCTTGTTGAAAACCGGGATTACGACTGAAACATCTGGACGGCACTCACGACGGCACAAAGGCATGAAATCAACCTCTTCTGGCCGGAATCCGACCAACAGGGCCTTGAAATAGCTGGTATTCGTATCTCAGGGGGAAGAATTGCAATTTTCATGCAAGAGAAAACCGGCGGGTTTGGCCCACCGGCTTAGCCAATCAGTCTTGCCGGGGCACCATTATTTGCTCAAGGTCATGCGCCCGGTTTGCACACCATCGGGCGTCTCCATTCGATACAGATAAACCCCGCTGGCAACCGCCCCGTCACGAGAGTCCGTACCATTCCAGAGCACCTCCTGGGCGCCCGCGCCCAAGTTCTCATCCAACAGTCGCCGCACCAGGTTACCCCGGATATCGTACACACTCAGCCGCACGGCCATATCCCGAGGCAAATCAAAAGCGATGCGGGTATTGGGGTTGAATGGGTTGGGATAATTGCCCCGCAACTGAACTTCAGCAGGCAGCACCGCGCCGGGTTGATCATCGTCAATCGGCTCGTTGGGGATGACGGTACCGCCATCCAGGCTCAGTATCTCCTGATGGGGCACCATGTTGAAACCCGACACGGTGAGCTGAACCTGGGGCACATTGTCCAGGGATGTTGTGATGATGATTTCCGTTGCCCCCCCAACCCCAACCATGCCGATTCCGTAGAGTACGCCCTCCCAGGTCAACGACGCCACGGACCCGGCAGGCCCGGTCACCTGGCCCGACCATGAGGTGGCCGACGATGGCAGGTCGCCGGGTCCACTCACCACAAAACTGCCGGGCATAGCGGTGCGCACCATCAGGGAACAGTCTCCAAAAACAACATTCTGGTCGATGACCTGCTCGGACACGGAAATGCCATTGTACTGGTCCAGCACCTTCATCAAGCCCGAATAGTACAAGGCGCCGAGGGTGAACGCGCTTTCGGTGGTCAATAGGTGGATGACTTCGGCCTGCATCACCGTGGGTGGAACCCAGGGTGCCAGGGAGGATGCGGAAATTACCCCGATGGCTCCCTGGGGCGATTCGGGAGTACCCGCGCGCAACCAGGCTTCGGCCAGGCATTCGTCCAGGCCGAATTCACCATTGGAACATGAGACGTCCACGATCCAGGGCCAGCGTGGCCCATTGTCGAGGGCATGAACCTGGGTGGTGCTGAAGTAGACGCTACCCCAACTGGTGCCACTGCCGTGGCCTAGATAGTTTACGATGCTGGCACCATCATTCAAAGCCGAGGTGATCATATGGGAGGCCGCGCCCTGGCCCTGGTAAATCTGGTCGACGGTGTGAAAGCCGTAACCCAAAAGCTGGGTGCGCAACAACTCCGCTCGTTCGTAGTCGGTGGGGGAACCCTCATCACTGGCAATGCCCACTGCGTGCTGGTACCAGGCGGCGTTCAGGCCGGAGTCGGGATGTTTTTCGTAGGTGATGAACTTGTTCAGTTGGGTGCGCAACTGGGTTGTATTGGTGGCCGAGACCCGCGAAATGTACAGGTCGGGATAGAGATCGTTGCCATCGATCATGGCGTACCGGGTGTCGGAGTCGGAACCGTCGAATCCGCCTCTGTTGGTGGGCACCTGTTGCTTGTCGCCCACCAGAATGACCCAGACCAGGCCCTGGGGATCCTTGTACATGTCGGCAATGGCGGTGCCGATGGATGTGTTGGTGCCGCCCAACTCGGCTGTTGTGCGCAGCGTCACATCAATACCCAGTTGCTGTTTCCAGACCACAAAATCGGTCATGGCCGAGGCCAGTGCTTCATGGGCGATGATCAGCATGCGACCGCGCGATGGCAAGGCGTCGTATTTGTCCATCCCTTGTTCGGGCAGGTTGTTGCCAAAAATCCCTTGGTACACGGTTTGGAATTCCCGACTGCCGGGTTTCAGCTCCGCAGTCACGGTTTTTGTGTATCCTTCGGCATCCTTGATGAGGATGTCGACAACCAGTTTTTCCGTCACCAGCAGCAGACCTTTGCCCGCATCGTACTGCAGGGGATATACACGGATGTTCACTCCGGCGAGTTCGCGCAGGGTGAATGTTTTTCCCACCTCCACCACTTGTTTGGGCCAGACTGCGCTTTGCTTGTAAAAATCGTCAAAACGGGGGATCAATCCGAGGGGATTCACATTGCGCATGATGTGTCCAAGAGATGGCTCCACCGGGTCGATTTTGAATTGCCGGGTGACGTGTTCGATGATGTTCAGAGAGGTGGTGCTGCCGGGAGAAACCAGGAGGCTGCGCGATATCACAGGCACTTCTGGTAGGCCTTCGGTTTGCAACATAATGTGCTTGGGCATGCTGACCCGGGTGCAGGGCCTGGAGCCCACCAGGACCGGTTCCAGATAAAACCCCGGCATCTTGAAATGCAGGCTCTGGTAGGAAGGGCCGGTTCGGGATAGCTCCAATGTGGCAATATCCTGTGGCTGACCGGCGATGCTGATCCATTTGGTATTCGATTCATCTCCGGAAAAAGCACCCATTAACAGACGATTTGAAGGGGAAGGCCCGGAAATATCCTGCCAGAGCCGGGGGCCGACCAGGGGTGCAGCCACCATGAGAGCGAGGATGATCCAGAGTGCAGGTTTAATTTTTTTCACAATTCTATCTTTGCGACTGGGCCTGAAGGTATGGGGCTCACCTTATCATCGGCACCAAGGCGGTTTTTTTGAGTGCTGGATTACTTGCTGGATCCATTGATTTTTCCCGTGTAACATCTTCGATGCAAGTTCGTATTGTCTGCTTGTTCAGGAAGTTCCTTCATAATTCGAAAGGACCCGCCATGGCCAGCGCCCGTGGATGTTTCAAAAACGGTTGCCTCGGTTGCCTCGGTTTTATCGTGCTGATGCTGCTTGTTGTGGGCGTGACGGCGTTGTTGGCCTGGAATGACTCCAGGACCAGCACACCCCTGGACCAGGTTCTGGCACCCCTGGAGGCCGATGAAGGAATCCTGTTGGTGGGCCATGGGGGGAAAGTTGTGCTGAACATGTCCCAGGGAGAATTCTATATCCGCCCTGCGGAGCCCGGCGAAGGGTTGCGCATCGAAGCCGTGTATGACGACGAACTCTATGATCTGGACCAGGAATTCGTCACCCTGCCCGACTCTACCTGGGAATATGAATTGAATTTCCAGCGGACCGCCGGGGGAATGCGTGCTTTCCTGCAATCCGTCTTCTCCAAGGGGCCGTCCGCCAGAATAGAAGTCTACCTGCCCCCGGAGATCCCTCTAGAACTTGTGGCCGACATTTCCAAGGGCGGCTTCGAAGGTGAATTGGGTGGCCTGTGGCTGACTACTGCGGATCTTGAGGTGCACCAGGGCGGTTTTGCCCTGGAGATCAGCAAACCCCTGAAAGAGCCCATGCGCAGTTTTCACGTAAAAAGCAGCATGGGGGGCTTTGCCGCTGAAGGATTGGGCAACGCCAGTCCGGAGGTTTTGGACATTTTCTGCACCATGGGAGGAGCGGATGTAGACCTCAGTGGTGCCTGGTTAAACGACTGTGATGCAAATCTTTCCGTAAAAATGGGGGGCATGGCCATTTCCATCCCGCGGGATGTCAAGGTACTGCGAGGGGCGAATGAAATTGAAAGTATGTCCGCTGCAGGGGCCGAAATGGATATGCCTGTTTTGCGGTTGCGTACCCGGGCAAAATATGGAGAAATTGAGATTATCCATTGATGGGGAGGTGGTTCGGGCGGCTGGACTTGGTTGTTCGGATGGTCGCCTGGACCCGCGCCCGGGTTTTCCCATGGAAATAGACTGAAAAATAATTACAAAAAAATTAGCATAAGCTGCTCCAATAGGTTAGCGTTGTCAGATGAATTGGAGGAATCTGTTCAGTTACGTCTATGCGTGGCCGGGCATTTTGAAATTCCCTCGACAATCGGGGGATTGAGTCCGGTAACAGGCCGGGCTGGTTTCTAAGACCAACGGATTTTTCGGAGATAGCCGGGGTTCAAAGGTCTAGTGTTTGCCGGAAATCCGGCACTTGGAGAAATTGAAAATGAAGAAGATCTACATGGGCAACCTGCCTTTCTCAGCCACCGAAGACGAAATCCGCGACCTGGTTGGTCAGCATGGAACGGTGCACAGTGTTGCTCTGATCAACGACCGCGAGACCGGCCGCCCCCGCGGCTTCGGTTTCGTGGAAGTCGATGACGAAGCCCTGAACAATGTGATTCAGGCTCTCGACGGTTTTGAGATGAATGGTCGCGCCCTGCGCGTGAACGAAGCTCAGGAACGTCCCCGCCGTACCGGCGGCGGCGGTGGTGGCTTCGGTGGCGGCGGCGGCGGTGGTGGCCGCTGGTAAACCAGCCCTCCCGACATTTGGGAAATGACCCCGCATCCCAACGGATTCGGGGTTTTCTTTTTGGTTTCTTCTTGGCAGATGTTCGCAACGGAGTTCATTTTCGAGCCAATTTGCCTCCGACCATGCACACCAATCAGCCTGCCAGGTCATGTAAGTCCCCTGAACTTACAGGTTACATTGAAAAACCGCCGACCGCTCCTTTACCAATATACCCATTCCACCTGATTTTTGGTCATGCAATAGTTGATTGAAGGCGCTGCACAGACAGGCCAGATTGGTCGGATCATTGGTGCCACCTTTGGACTGCGGAACAATGTGATGCACTTCCAGGAAGCGGGGGTGATTGCATCCGGGCTGCTGGTATTTGTGATACGCCCGAGCTAGAACCTTGTGTCGAGTGGCTGGAAAATTCAGGCTGGAGAATTGGGTGGCTTCCGCCGCGATTGGGCCGACTTTCCCCAGGCCCGGGGTTTGGAAACAGCCCATCGGACAACCTGGTCTTTCTGGCTGTGCCCCTTGGCCATCAAAAATACCTTTTTCTAAAACAGGTCCATATTCCCGGCCTTTTCAGGCAAAATAATTAGCCGAGCCCCGCAAGACGAGGATATTCCTCGTTTCCCGGCTCGCGCCACGAATTTCTTTGTGCTATCTTTCCCTCCCAGAAAACAGCTTTCCCCGATCCCATTTCCCTGACGAGGATTGAGCATGGCCGACCACATGATTTCCCACCTGTTGCGAGGCGATGTCGCCACGGGCACCACGGTGACCATCAAGGGTTGGGTTCGCACCCGCCGCGATTCCAAAGCCGGCTTGAGTTTCATCCAGGTCCACGACGGCACCTGCTTCAACCCCATCCAGGTCGTGGCCCAGAAAGAGCTGCCCAACTACATCGAGGAAATCCAGAAACTGAGTGCCGGTTGTTCAGTTGTTTGCACTGGCGAACTGGTGGAGAGCCAGGGCAAGGGCCAGAGTGTGGAAATCAAGGCTTCGGCGGTGGAAGTGCTCGGCTGGGTTGAAGATCCCGATACCTATCCGGTGCAGCCCAAGCGTCACAGTTTTGAATTCCTGCGCGAAGTGGCCCACCTGCGGCCGCGCACCAATACCTTCAGTGCGGTCACCCGGGTTCGCAACTGCCTGGCCCAGGCCACACACCGTTTTTTCCACGAGCATGGTTTCTACTGGATCCATACGCCGATCATCACCGCCAGCGATGCCGAAGGCGCCGGCGAGTTGTTCCGTGTCTCCACCCTGGATATGGCCAACCTGCCCAGGAACGACCAAGGCGACATCGACTACAGTCAGGACTTTTTCGGCAAGGAAAGTTTCCTCACCGTCAGTGGTCAGCTCAGCGTGGAAACCTACTGTTGCAGCATGAGCCGCGTCTATACTTTCGGCCCGACTTTCCGGGCCGAGAACAGCAACACCAGCCGGCATCTGTCCGAGTTCTGGATGATCGAACCGGAACTGGCTTTCGCCGATCTTAACGACGACGCTGACCTGGCCGAAGCCTATCTGCATTACATTTTCAAAGCGGTGTTGGACGAGTGTGCCGACGACATGGCCTTCTTTGCCCAACACGTGGACAAGGACGCCGTCACTCGTCTGGAAAACTTTTTGGACACCAGCTTTGAGCGCATGGACTACACCGAGGCCATCGCCCATCTGGAAAAATCGGGCAAGAAATTCGAGTACCCCATCAGCTGGGGAATGGACATGCAGTCGGAGCACGAGCGCTACCTCTGCGAAGATTTGTGCAAGCGGCCCGTGGTGGTGATGAACTATCCCAAGGACATCAAGGCCTTTTACATGCGCGTGAACGACGACGGCAAGACCGTGGCCGCCATGGACGTGCTGGCCCCTGGCATTGGCGAGATCATCGGCGGCAGTCAGCGCGAAGAGCGGTTGGACGTGCTGGACGCCCGTATCGAAGAAATGGGCTTGGAGAAGGATGTTTACTGGTGGTATCGTGACCTGCGCAAGTACGGCACCGTCCCGCACGCGGGCTTTGGGCTGGGATTTGAGCGGGCCGTGAACTACGTAACGGGAATGAAGAACATTCGCGACGTCATTCCTTTTCCGAGGGCTCCCAAATCGGCTGACTTCTAGGAGAAATACAAGCCATGGAATGGACAAAAGGGGCCTACACGGCCAACGACGATAAATCGCAGCTGGATTTGTTCTACATTGTTCCGGCTTTGCAACAATCCTATTGGGCCATTGATAGGCCCAAGGAAATTGTGGAGCAGAGCATTCGCAATTCGGTGACCCTGGGTGTTTATACCGAGGGACGCCAGATCGGGTTCGCCCGGGCGGTGACGGACAAGTGCACCTTTGCCTGGATCTGCGATATCATGGTTCATCCTGATTATCGGGGTGTGGGGTTGGGAAAATTTATTGTTGAATGTTTGAGCGAACATCCGGAAGTGAAGAAATGTCAGCAGCATTTTTTGCGCACCGATGATGCTCATGGGTTGTATGAGCAGTTCGGGTATTCGGTTTGTGAGGCGATGGTCAAGAATGTGGAATTGGAATAAATTGGCAGGTGAGGCGGCCATTTGCCTGACTGCTGTAGGATGTCAGCGATTTTTTTTCACAATCAAACTGTAATAACCTGTATACTCGAATTTAAAGTTTAATCGAAGGAGGGTTTAATTCCCCGCCCCTTGGGGCGCTCCTGGCTGGTATGCAAAAAATCTAGCGATACCCCGCTGCTTGCGGCGGGTGTGGTTCATTTTACCCATATGCCCATCATCGGGAAAGATTAATCGGTGAACGACTATGACTATTAAACTGCAATTCCTACCCCTTGGTTTTTCCTTGTGCCTGGTTCTTGCCTTTGCCCCGGCCATGGCCCAGGATTGCCTGGACTATCCCGATTATCTGCACCTGGTCACCAATATAAATACCAATGGTGGATGCAATAGAATAACTGTAGCCGGTGATTTTGCCTATGTGGCCAATGACCAGGCGGGTCTGACGATTATCGACATTTCCCAGATTGATGAACCAGTGGTCCTGGGGACAGAGGACACACCAGGTTATGCCAAGGACGTTGCGGTTCAAGGATCTTACGCCTTTGTGGTTGATTATTTTGCAGGATTCCTGGTCATGGATGTGACTGACCCCAACCAGCCCTTCACCGTGGCGACCCTGGAGTTGCCCGGCCAAGTCTATGGCGTCACCGCTGAAGACAGTTTCGCCTATGTGGCTTGTGGCAACGCCGGGCTGAAAATTATCGCCATCAATGATCCGATGAACCCCGAGATAGTCGGCAGCTACGACTTTCCCGGTTCTGCGGTGGATGTGGTGAAGGATGGAGATGTTGTCTTTGTCGCCAGCCGCTTTGGCGCCCTGCAGATTATCAGTGTCATTGACCCAGCCGCTCCCGAGGAATTGTCCTACCTGAACACTCCTGGTGAGCCACTGGGTGTCGCTGTTTCCGGAATGACCGCCTATGTGGCCGATAGCTTCGAAGGATTGCAGGTGATCGACATTTCCGATCTGACCAACCCGACCATTATTGGCAATGCGCCCTCTCCCTCCTCGGTCAACAGCGTTGAGGTGGCCGGTGATTTTGCCTACGTCATTGATGTCCATTTTGGACTCCAGGTCTACAACGTTTTCCCGGCTTCGGAACCCGAGCTTGTCGGATCGCTTTATACATCTCCGGCTGGGGTGAGTGACGTGTCTCTGGTTGGGGAGAGGGCCCTGGTCCTGCAAGGCAACTCCATGTCTGTGGTTGATATCACCAATCCTTCTTCACCACTGACATTGGCCCAGTTGGATGAGTTCATTGGCTCATCCGAAGTGTGCTTGGTCGGCAGTATGGCCTACGTTGCCGATGGTTATGGTGGATTGCGAGTGGTGGATGTGAGTGACCCGGCTGAACCTCTGGTTGTTGGTACCCTGGGTACAATTTCAGCGGTTGTTGATGTCACGGTCTCCAATGATTACGCATTCCTGTCTGATTTCTTGTCTGGAGTGTATATCGTCAAGGTTCGGGATCCCGAGAACCTCAGCATCGTGAGCACCATTAATGTAGGTGGCTATGCCAGGGCGGTGGCCGTCGAGGGCGATATCCTTTTTATCGCTGATTGCATTTTGTCAACCTCATACATCAGAATCTATGATATCAGCATGCCCAGTTCTCCCCTTTCCCTGGGGTCTATTGCTGTTCCCGGTATTACCGTGGACATCACCGTTTCCAGTTCCCTTGTTTACGTCTCCGCAAGCGAGGGCGGCTTGCACGTGATCAATGCGGATGATCCTTCGGACCCTGTTCTTCTGAGTACCCTGGAGGTGGAGAGTGAAGCCCATGGCATAGTGTTTTTTGGTGACCTGGCCTGGGTGGCTGATCGCACGGCCGGGATTCTGATCGTCGACATGGCGGATCCGGCGGTCCCGATAGTCAAGGCCTCTTTCGATACACCCGACCTGGCTGTCGGGCTGGCCCGGCGGGGCAACATCACCTACATCGCCGACGCAAGAGCGGGTGTGCAAGTGATGGACACCACCGATCCCCTGTTCCCGGTTTTTCTCGGCTCCCTGGATACTTCGCATCTGGCCTCAAGTGTTACCATCGGGGAGAATGCCTTTTTTGTGGCCGATGCCGAAGGTGGCCTGGTGGTGGGGCAATTGCAGTGCGAGGAAATGTCGGCCATCGTCGAGCCTATCGGGTTGCCGGTATTGACTCGTTTGTTCCGCGCCTACCCAAACCCCTTCAACCCGCGCACGGCCATCTCTTTTGAATTGGCCAATACCTCATCCGTGGAATTGAAGATTTATGATGTCGCCGGACGCCTGGTAAAAGATCTTGCTCACGGCGGGATATTCCCTGAAGGGCGCCATCGCCTGGACTGGGATGGGCGCGATCAGGCAGGTCGGTCCGTGGCTGGCGGGGTCTACTTGTACAGGCTTTCCGTCGGGTCCCACAGCGAGACCAGGTCCATGGTTTTGGTGCGTTGAAAAGAAAAAGCCCCGACCACCATTGGCCGGGGCTTTTTCTTTTCCAACCGACCCTAAAAGCTGTTCTTGGCCTCTTCACAGGTAGGAAAGACTTCAAACACGTTTTCCAGCTGGCTGATGTAGAAAATACTCAGCACCCGCTCTTTGACGCTGCAGACTTTCATTTTGCCGCCGGAACTTTTGATGGAGGTGAATCCGGAAATCAGAATTCCCAGACCGGTGGAGTTGATCCAGGGCACTCCCGACAGGTCCAGAATGAAGTTCTTGGCGCCGCCTTCGATCAATTCGGTAATGGAATTTTTGAATTTTTCGTGATCCGGCCCTCCCATGACCTTGCCGGACAACTCGATGATGGTGATGTCGCCATCGCTTTTATGATTGATTTTCATCTCAACTCCTTTTAGACAGCCTCCGGGCTATTTCTGAAATTATTTTCTGACGTGATTTCTGGACAAATCAGGCAATCGCCTGATAGAAACGGCGTTTTATTTTTTTGGTTGGTGTTTTTTCGAACTCCTCGTAACGAACCTTCAGCCTGCTGATCTGGCAGAATCCGGGAAGCTTCAGATTCAGGATTTTGCGGTTACTCTCCATCATATCTTCAACTTGTTTGCCCTTGAGACAGGCTTTGTCCACGGACTCGAGATTGGGGTAGACCAGGGCCACCAGCTTGCCTTCGTTTTCAATGATCAACGATTCTTCCACGCAAGGCATGTTGTTCAGCTGTGATTCGATCTCCTCCGGATAGACGTTTTGTCCTGTGGCGGTCAGGATCATGTTCTTGCTGCGCCCGGTGAGGAAAAGATTGCCCTCTCTGTCCAGCCGACCAAGATCGCCGGTCAAAAGCCAACCCGCAGGGTCGATGGTCTGCTTGGTGCTCTCCTCATCAAGATAATAACCGAGCATGAGGTTCTCGCCACGAACCTGCACTTCGCCGATGCCGGTTTCAGCATCTGGGTCGGCAATGCGACATTCCAGATAGTCGATGATTTTGCCGACGCTGCCCACCGGCGGGTTATCTTCCCACTTGGAGTAGCTGATCAGCGGTCCGCACTCGGTCATGCCGTAGCCGCAGGTCAGGCTCAGGCCGATGGTGCGGAAAAAGTCCTCAATGTCCTTGTTGAGCGCGGCACCACCGATGACCATCTGTTTGTAGTTGCCGCCAAACACCTCATAGATTTTGTTGCGGATTTTCTTGTGCACCATCTTGTTCAATACCGGCACTTTCAACATGAACTGCATCTTGGGCGTTTCGATCAATGGCTTGATGCGGTTCTTGAATATTTTTTCGATGATCAAGGGCACCGACATCACCACGGCGGGTCGCAGCTCGGCAAAGCATTTCAGCAGAACCTTGGGCGTGGGGATTTTCTCGATGAAGGTGATATGACAACCCTGAACAAGGGGCGACAGGAAGTCGAAGGCGCAGCCGAAGGCGTGGGCCAACGGCAAAAACGAGACAATATTTTCGCCGGGTTCCAATTCAACCTGGAGGTTGAAGAAAATGATATTGGCAATGAGGGAATTGCTGTTGAGCATCACGCCTTTGGAAAACCCGGTGGTGCCGCTGGTGTAGACGATGGCCGCGAGATCCTCGTTGGAAACTTCCGGCAGCCTGAATCCGTCTGGGGTCACATCGGGCAGGACGGAGGCGGACTCGGCGGCCTGCAGTACATTATTATCGTCCTGCCAGAGCACGCCAAAATCCTTGATCCTGAAGATGCCTTTCACGGAGGGCATTTTTTCTTCGGTCAAGCCATCGTAAATGGTATCGCTGACGAAAAGCAGAGAGCATTCGCTGTGCCGCACAATATGTTCGATTTCGGAGCTGGTGAAATCAGGAAGAACAGGAACAATGACCGCTCCATAACAGACTGTAGCTAGATAGGTTACACACCAGTTAGACGAGTTCCTCCCGATCACCCCGACACGATCTCCCCGCTTCAAGCCGCAATGCTCAAACAGGTGGTGCAGGCGGTTGATGGCTGCACCGACCTGCCCGTAGGTCAGGGTGGGGCCGTTCAGGTCGCTGAAACAGGAAACATCCCAGTGGGTGTCGATGGCTGTACCGATGGTGGCGACAAAATTTTCCTTGAGCATTGTTCTTCGACTCCAGGGTAATGGTTGGTCAGGCGATTGAATGAGAGCACTATACTCCAGTTCCGCTCGCAGGACAATGGGAGATCATCCAGGACCGTATTTCATTCTCAACTTGATATCCACATCAGAGGCTGGAGGACGTGACGAAGCTCCGCAACCGATCAAGAAGAAAGATTTCTCACCAGGGAAAAAACCGTCCAACTTCCCGCCGATATTCTTCGTACTTGTCACCCCATTCAACACCCAGTTTCCTTGCCTCCAATTCGGTTCCGATCAGGGTGTAGACAATAAAAACCAGCCGCCATACAAGATTCACATCGGTAACCGGCAAACAGAAGATAAAGAAAAAAATTGTCCCTGTATACCAGGGGTGCCGCACTTTGCCCAGCACTCCGCGTCTGGAGAAACCAGGTTCTCCTCCAACTTTTCCGCCCATGTGATTCACCACTTGCCGAAGTCCCAGAAAAGCCCGGTTGTCATAAGACCGGGCTCCCAGGGTAAAGAAGACCAGGGCAATGAGGATCCCAGTCCAGCGCAAAACCTGCCAGGGGCCGTCCCAATTCCAGAGCAGGGTTTGCGGCAGGGTTTGCCACCAATAGGAGATCGCTCCCAGTGATATAGTGCTGTAGACAACGTATATCAGCCGGGAAAAAGGTTCCAGGGTGGGGAAAACCCGCTTTTGCCACCGCTGCCACGCATGGGTGATGAGCAAACTGTGTAAGAAAGACCAAAGGGTGGCGGCCAGGCCCACGAACAAGAGTGTTTGCAAGAAGGGCTCCTTCTTCTGTATTATCAGGGTGATTCAACAAGGCATGGCCAAATCTTATCCGGGGGGCTCCAGTGCGACAAGTCTCAAAACCCGCAGCCGTTTTATTTTTCTTGGTTTTTTCCCTGACTTCCCTGGCGGCATCAGAAGAGGTGGAAAACCAAAAAGCATGGCAGAAAATCGGCACTGTCAGTCATTGGATGGATCTGGATTCACGTTTTTATCGGATATTGGACGACAACCTCTACCTGGATCGTTCCCAGTTCAAGCTGGACCAGAAAAAAGCTTATGATGAGTCGAAGGTCTGGGTGATAACCATGCCGGATCCCGTTGGGCTGGATCAGTTCCGGTCCCTGAGTTCAGAGGAGCAATCCAGTCGTCGCAAGTCGGCCCTAAAACAATTGGATTTTGTGACTCGGTTCCTCATGGTTCAGGAAAGCCGTGTGCAGGAAACCCGGGAAAATTATCCCAGCATCAATACCAATCAGGTGCAGAATCGCGCCAACCTTACCGATTGTCTTCGTTTCCTCGGCCACGCTACGGGGCTGGATCCCGAAAATTATTACGCCTGGCATCTGCAGGCCTATTTCGCCGCCTGCTGTGGTGACGTGGAGCGCTCAACCAACTCCCTGCTGGCTGCTGCCAAGGCTCTCAAGGCGGTCCCGTCTGACAAACTCATCGAGATGAAACAAAGGGTGATGCTGGATCTGGCCTGGTTGGAACGTGACCTTGGCTTGTTCGAGAAGGCATCCGGGCGCTTGGATATTGTTTCAAGGCTGGGGAAGGTGTCGGTGGAGGCCATCTTGTTGCAGGGGTTGATTGCCGCCCAAACCGGAGACCACGCCAAAGCCCTGGAAATTGCTTCGGAGCTGCGTAGCCAACCCGTGCGCATCTTTCCTACCGATTTTACCAATGCCACCATGTCCCCCCAGTTGGTCAATGTTCTCACTTGGCAGGAAATAAAATCCGACTACCTCAAGAACTGGATCCTCGCGCTGATGGAGTTGCAAAAGGGCGACATCAAACTTGCCGCCAGCACCTTCGGTGAATATTCAGTCAATCGGCACTACCCTTTTTCCGCGAAATTCTGGAATGATGCGGGTTTGATCTATGAACGCACTGGCCGTTACAAGCGGGCCAGTCAGGCTTGGGAATTTGCAAAGATCAATCGTCCCTGGTTGTTGCACATGGTTTATAAGCCCTATGGTTTGCGCCTTGGCGAATTGACTGGAGCCCCAGGGCCGGTGGAGTTTACCTTGGGGTTCAACTCATTCTATTTGACGGGTAGCCGTATGGCCTATGGTGCCATGCAGGTAGGTATAATGGCCCCTTTGCAGGATCTGGCAGCCAAACAAATCGCCGCCTCCCGGGCTCTGGACCAACTGGAAATCTGCCAGCTTACGGGGCAGTATGCGGGCCAGGCCAGCGTTCTTC
>JAJRZA010000007.1 GCA_024275485.1 Candidatus Krumholzibacteriota bacterium
ATGGGTGAGGTTCGTGCGTGGCGGTCAGCCACTAATGAACGTGGTCCATGGTGGAACTCCGGGGCCTCGCACATGAATCAAGCTTTACCCAGAAGGTTCTTTGATAATCTTGGTCTCGTAAATCTGCAAAATGAGTTGCGATGACTTCAATGTGTAACTTGAACCGCCGTGATACGTGATCCGTTTGTCCGGTGGTGTGGGAGGGTGAGGTTGCAAAGCCTCACCCTACCCGATGCTGAAAGCCTACGTTTTGACCCTGAATTAGGCCCGTGCCCCGAGAGGAATGGATGATGACCGAAAACAGCGGGCAGGATGCCCCCAGGGAAAAAGCCAGAAGGAGACGAGCGCCTGACCTGAACACTGTCTACACCATCAACGAGGATGGTTCGCGTAATTTTCTGCAAGTTGCCGACGTCAAGGGAAGATGGCATCTGCGGCGCAACATTACATATACCGTATTACTGGTTGCTTTCATGGTTATCCCCTGGATGAGCATGGGCGGCAAGCCGATGCTCTTGATGGACATTCCCGGCCGCAGCGCCCACGTCTTCGGCGGCACCTTTACCAATCAGGACTTCCACCTGGTTTTTTTCCTGCTCATCGGCGCCGGTTTGAGCATCTTCGTGATGACCTCGCTCTTTGGTCGCATCTGGTGTGGGTTTCTCTGCCCGCAGACCGTGTTCATGGAAGGTGTCTTCCGTCCCATTGAACGCCTGATCGAAGGTGATCGTATTGCCCGCATACGACGCAACAAGGGAGCCGCCACCTTCGACAAGACCGGACGCAAATTCCTCAAGCACACCCTGTTTGTTTTCTTCTCCTGGTTGTTCTCCGTCATGTTCATGGCCTATTTTATTCCCGTTCGCGAACTGGTCGCCATAGTGCCTTTTTTTGCCGGGCACTCCTCGGCCCTGGTTTGGAGTCTGTTCTGGACAGGCATGCTGTACTTCGACTACAGCTGGTTCCGCGAACAAACCTGCCTGATAATTTGCCCCTACGGCCGCCTGCAATCGACGCTGGTGGATTACGATACGGTGATCATCGGCTACGACAAGATACGCGGCGAGCCCAGGGAAAAGGGAATCGACGCGGGCGGCGACTGCATTGATTGCAGACGTTGCATCGACGTTTGTCCCACCGGCATCGATATCCGCAATGGCCTGCAGCTGGAGTGCATCGGTTGCACCAACTGCATCGATGCCTGTGACGACATCATGAACAAAATCGGCAAACCGGAAGGCCTGGTTCGTTTCGACTCTTCCCGCGGATTCGAAACCGGCAACAGCCAGATCTTCCGTCCCCGCTTTTGGATCTATGCCGTCATCCTGCTGGCCATGGCCGCTCTGTTCATTCAGCGCGCCGGCAGCCGCGAGTCGTTCCAAATTACGACCATGCGCAGTCAAGGTATGCCCTACACCATCGACGCGGGCAACATCCGCAACCTGTACACCATGCACCTGCAAAACAAGACCGACGAAAACAAGGTGTACTTCATCACGGCCGCCGATGACGCCCTGGCCGGATATGAGGGCGTCACCTACATCATTCCCCAGCCGCGCGTTGCCTTGCCGCCGTTGGGAGACCAGCAATTGACGCTGTTTGCCATCATGCCCAAAGCAAGCTATTCTCTGTCCGAAGATTTCCACTTTGCCATCACCGATTCGGCGACCGGAGTGGTGCAGACAACAAAAGTTCGCTTCAGGGGACCGTGATATCGATGAAAAATTGGCTGTACGATCGTCCGTGGATCTGGGTTGTGGTTTTGCTGACGCTGCTGGTTGGTGGTGGTATGTTTGTGCTGGTTTTGGCTGAGATGAACAAGCCTACCATTGTGAAGGAGAAGCGTGTCAAAACAGTGATGGTTTTGCCCGTGCAGCATGATGAACCAAAAGAGAATCCGTAGAACTGCTACCCGGCATTAGACACTTAGTGGCTGGCAAAAACATCCCCCCGGGGGGATGTTTTATGAGAACCATCATCCAGAAAGGCAGACCTGATTTTCAGGTTTAAATGAACCTAAACCACGACCGAAAGTTAAATGTCAACCTTCAGCAGACATTGACGCAAACAGCAAGAGATCTTGAGACGGAGCCGCATTCGCTGGTGATTTGTCAATAATCAGCAGATGATCCATTGTGTGAAAATTGCAAATCACTTGGCAGATTAAAGTCCAGAACTATCCTTCGTTGCGGACTAACTAATCAACCAATCAACCAATCAACTAATCAACTAATAAGTCGAAGTTGACAGAAGACGGTCTTTTGATCGGGGCGCACTGTCTCTTCCCCTCGTTAAGAGCAACCCAATGAAACTGAACCGCAAAACAATTTTTGCCCTGATGATGGTGGCCATGGTCTCCTTCACGGGATGCAGTGATGATGACGATGACCCAACCACACCCCCGCCACCCGAAGATCCCGTTGTCAAAACCATTGTCATCTCGCCTGAATCCGCAGATTTCACCGCCCCCGGCGATGATCTTCAATTCGAAGCCGTGGCCTTCGATGCCACGGGTGCTGTAATTGACACGGTGTTCGTTTGGCAAAGCAGCCAGACCGATGTCGTCATCGTCGGGTCCGACGGTGTTGCAACCTCGGTGGGGGTTGGAACCGCGGAGATCTATACCACAGCCGGAAGCGTCACAGACACCGCCTCGGTGACGGTCAACCTCACCAGCGGCCCGTTGATCGAGTGGATTGCCGCCGGAAATGGCGATTGGCAAAATCCGGATAACTGGAGTGGCTTCACGGTGCCTGGCGAAGGCGACGTTGCAGCCATCACCGTTTCAGGAACCTATACCGTATCATTGACGGGGGATGTCATGGTCGAGGGCCTCGTTCTTGGCAACGACACAGGAGTCCAGACACTGGAGACCGGCACTCACCCCAATCCTGTTGATTGATTCGGACAACCCCGTCAAAGATGTCTTCCGTCCCCTGATTTTTACTGAGACAGGATTCCTGGGCTGGAGGGAGCTTTGCTCAGCTGGTCAGACCTGATAGATCGGGAATACCCGTTCACGATTGAAGAGCTGGAGACACGGTGAGATGTCCCCAGGATACGGGCGTGTCGCGATGGGGCCATTTATGAGTTGGCGGCCTTCTGATTGAGGGCCTGGGCCACCATCCCTTCCGAGGATGGTTCCATTTTGGACCCGGTGCCCAACGGATGGAAATGCCGCGTCTGGTCGAATCCACCCACCAAAAGCGTGCTGAGATCCAGCTTTGAATTCAAACCAATGGATGCCGGGACATTCCACTTGCGCTTGAAAATCTCCCATTGGATTTCCAGATGCATCATGCGCTCCTGGGTGATGATGGCACTTGGGTCGGCAATTTGATGGTGCACATAACAACCGCGGGCGATCAAACAATCGTATCCCGCCATGTGGGCGCGCATGCTGTAATCGTTGAATTCATAGAAACCGCCGTCGAAACGACTATCCAGACCGCCGATACGGGCCAACAGCTCCCGCTTGATCAGCAGACAGAACCCGCCCAGGCGCGTGGTCTTGTTCTGGTTGCCGACGTGTTTCATCTTTTGCCGGGAGGCAAATTGTTTCAGGCCGTCGAGAGTTTCCACGTCGTAGTCCACAGCCGGCACCTGTTGCATGCCGTTCATGCGGTTGGTCACCGGGCCCACCAAACCGGCCTGGGGGTTCATTTCCGCCGTGGCCATGAGTGTTTCCAGCCAACCGGTGGTCACCACCACCTGACGGTCGAGCATCACCACATACCGGCCTTGGCACATACCGAAAGCCTGGTTGGTCATTTGCACTTCGGTGGTCTCATCGCCACCCACGACCACTTGGCAATGACTGTGCCGACGCGCCACCTCGCCGAGGTATTGTTTCATTTCCAGATCGGTTCCGGAATCCAGCAGTATCAGTTCATGGCAGGGATCGGTGTTTTCCAGCAGGGCCGTCACGCAGCGGCGGGTTGCTGCCAGATCTGCCATGGTTGGAATGATGACGGATGCTTCCGGCTTGTTTCGTTGCCCATCGGGATCAACTGTCCCTCGAGCCCGGGTTGTCTGGAAATTGATGGTGGGTTCCACATAGGGTTTGATGGCCCCACGTTCGGCGGGTACAGTCCCCCTGGACTCCTGCACCAGAAAATCAGGACGCACCCGATCCTGCCACGCTCGGCCCAGGACAGCCATATCACCCTCGTGATCGGCGAAGGGGTATTCGGCATCCTGCCCACCGTTGCGCAACCGCGTCATGATGGATTCCGGTTGGTACACACAGGACCAACCGCGGTGCCCCAGGCGCAAACAAAGGTCCACACCCGCCGGGTCCCCTTCATGATCAGGACGATGCAGAATGTGCTGTCGGCCTACACGTGCGGAGAAACCGCCTACGGCAAAGAAGGAAGTGGCTCGCACCATGACTGCTTCGCCGGCCAAAGCCTGAACCATCATGGGGCGCTCGGCAGGGGGATGATTGCCCGGCCGTCCGGCGTGAATGGAGCGTGTGCTCAAACGCGGCCCAGCCGTCTCGGTGGCGGACCATTGCAACAAAGCCAATCCCGCATGGTCAAGGGTGCCGTCGGGTAGCAATATACGACCGGCTATGGCAGCCAGTCGTGGGTCTTTTTCCAGGGATCGCAGCAGGGATTCCCACCAATGGGGAGCTACCAGCAGGCCCGGATCAACAAACATCAAATGACGCCCAAAAGCCGCATGGGCGCCCAGGTTGCGAGCAACCGTTCGACCTTTTTCTTCCCCCGAAAAGATAGCCCTGATGGTGCCCTTTTCAGCCTGTCCTGTCAGGAATTGACCAGTGCCGTCGGTGGAACCGCAATCCACGACTATGATTTCGAAATTCACTTCTGGCGGCTGATCCAGCAAGGACAACAACGATAACTTTAAAGCGCCCAACTGGTTGCGCGAGGTCAGGATGATTGAAAGGACAGTGTCAGGGACACTCATGAGACCCTCCCCGGGGTTTACAAATTGTTGATTCGTATTACTTCAGGTAATAGATTGCAAATAACGTTCCGGAATTGGGGTGGATAGAATTGGGGCCGAAAATTGACTTCCACTCCATGATTATGATATAATAAAGTCTCCTTTTGCATCACATGAGCACCCAAAAACAATTCGGAGTCGCCGTGAAATTCCTTGCTACGCTTCTGCTGTTGATTCTCCCCGGTTTGGCACAGTCTCAAAGCTTTGTTGGGGGCGACCAATTTGGCGTCTGGGATTCCACCAATTCTCCATACCTGGTTATCAGTGATATCGTTGTACCTTCTGGTCAAACCCTCACCATTGAACCTGGTGTGGTGATCAACTTCCAAAACCATTATCAGTTTATCGTCAACGGCAACCTGCAGGCCATGGGAGCGGAAAACGACACGATCCGCTTCACCACCAGCAACCCGGCCACCGGCTGGGGCGGCATCCGGATTTCCTCTCCTGATATCTGCCGGCTTTCCTATTGCCGCATTGAGTTCGGAAAATCCAGCGGCGACTACCCCGACATGCACGGTGGCGGCCTCGCTCTTCTCAGTTCCGACGCCATCATCGCCAACTGTGTTTTCGCCGACAACGACGCCACGGCAGACGACATGGGCATGGGAGGTGCGGTTTATGCCTTCAACACCGGCAGCCCCAGCCAAACCCTCACTCGTTTCACCGATTGCCGCTTCATCCGCAACCACTGCTACGGCGAAGGCGGTGCGGTGAAATTTACATCCGACTACAACACTGAATTCCTGAATTGTGAATTTGTGGAAAACACCTGCAACTACGGTGGAGGTGCCATCTCCGGTTATTACGCCACCGGCACCAAAATGATCAATTGCCTGTTTGCAGACAACTACACCATGTATGCCAGCGGTGGCGCGGTGCACACTCTTGGCGGCGGCAACGTCCTGTTTTTCGTCAACTGCACCCTGACCAACAACTCCGCGGTCACCGGTGATGGTGGCGCCGTCAACCTGGCCTACACCACTGCCTACTTTGTGAACACCATCGTCTACCAGAACAACGGCATGTTCAGCGACGATGTGCACCTCGACTGGGGTTCCTACGCCGATGTTTATTACTGCAACATGCCCCTGCCCGCCGGAGCCGTCGGCGACAACAACATCAACACCGATCCCCAGTTCGTGGATGCAGACAATGGCGACTACCGACTTGTTGAAACATCTGCCAGCGTTGATACCGGCACCGACTACATCGAGCTCGACGGTCACATCCTGGTCGATTTGGACCCGAGTGAATACTGCGGCGGTGCCCCGGACATGGGTGCTTTTGAATTCTGCAACACCTCCGGCGTTTCCGATCAAGCCTTAACTGCCTTCAAGATGAATCAGAACTATCCCAACCCATTCACCACCAGCACCGCCATCAGCTACAGCTTGTCAGCGGATTCATATGTTTCGGCGAAGATTTACAATGTGCGGGGGCACGAGATCAAAACCCTGATCCAGGCCAACCGGGCTGCCGGCATCAATTTTGTTTCCTGGAATGGCCGGAACAATGAAGGCCATCGGGTGAGCCAAGGAGTGTATTTTCTGCGGTTGCGGGCTGGGGATGAAGTCAGCAGTGTGAGGATGGTTTTGGCCAACTAGCAGATTGTTGAATAAAGAACCCCTCAAACAGGACCATCCATTTTCCACCTCCTGATGTCCAAATAATACAACTTATCCCCATTCTCATATTGCTCTTCAATCAATGGAATCACATCCCCGACCGCAGGCACCGGCGGGGGTAGAAACAATCGCACCTGAACACTGTCCGGAGTTGAAACCACCACCCTGGACTGCCTCCCACCAGTTCCATGGGGCTGCAAGCCATCGGCTTCCACGGTAATAACGGTTCCGGTAACCGGCTGCCGGCCGACCATGGGGTTGCAACGCAGCCACAGCATGGCAACAATGGCCACCAGCAACGCCGCCACTGCTCCCATGGCCCGCATATTTCGATAACTTGCTGCCCAAAGGTTCCAGATGTTCATGTTTTTCAGAATAGGGTGTCGTCGAGCAATTGGCACCTGAAATTTTTTGCAGTCGAAAAATTCGCCCTGAACGGAATGTGCCATTCTGTCCATGGCGATCTAATTCGCAGGTACTGATTTTCCCGGAGGCTCATCGCACCAACACCATCTTCCCGGTCTCAGAAAAATCCCCCACGGTGAGTCGATAGAAATAAGCACCCGAAGCCGGCTTTCAACATCGGGATACTTTCAACATCGGGAGTTGCCGCCCTTTCGGATCTCCTGCACCATTTTCTCAAAACTTGCAGAATCAGACCTATCGGACCAACGCCCCAAATCCTCAAGGGCCTCTACCAACGAATCGCGCACCGATCGTGCATGGGGATTCTCTTTTTGAATCGCCGCATAGGTGGCAGGGTCTCCATCAGTGATGATCTTGATCAAATCGGAAACCGGTCCGGACACCGGTGTAGCCAAGGCTTCCAGGGTTTCATTCGGCACTCCCGATCGTGCAGCAGCCCTTCCCATGGCCAGCAGGATGGCATGCACGCCGGCCTGCATCACTGCCGAAGCCCGATCATGATCTTCCGTGTCCATGGGCACAACTTTACAGCCCCAGGTTTTGATCATGGTCAAAAAATCCGCAGCGAGGGCACCCTCCTTGACCGGAATCACAGCCATGGTCAGGCCGGAAAATTCACCCCGGGGAGCGAACATGGGGTGCAAACTGAGATACTCCCCCGCGAAACCGGCCACCGCCGCCCGCTGAGTCACTTCTGTTTTGATGGAAAGAATGTCCAGGCAAAGGGAATCGGCTGCCAGCAGCCCGGCTGCATGGTCCAACCACCACAAGGCCGCCTTGGTTGGAACACAAAGCAAAACCAGGGAGGATTGGCTCAGCCACAAATCCGCCTCGGTGCTCGAAGAACTTTCAGGCACCAGGGCAAATTTGTCACCGGTTGGTGAATCATCAACCCCGCCGACCAGATCAATACCATGGATGGCCCAGCCATCAACGCGCAATTTTTCGGCAAACATTCGCCCAAAACCGCCATTCGCCCCAACAATGGTCGCCTTTTTCATTTTCATCGTTTATCCTCTCCCAATCGCATCCTTGGACTGATTTGTCTTCAGTATACACCACCCGGCCCGAAACTGAACAAAGACCCTGAAATCGGTCCCTGTTTTTGAGGATGATCATGAAAAAAATCGATGCCGCCCGACAAAATCTGGACCGACTGGACTCCCAGCTGCTGGACATCCTGGCCAAACGCATCGAGATAGTGCGGGAAATTGGTGAGATCAAAGCCAACCAGGGCCTTCAGGTGCTGGATGTGCAACGCGAGCGCGCCCTGCTGACCAGCATTCTGGAGAAAGCCGAAAAGCGTCATTTGAGCCAACATTTCGTGGCCCAGATTTTCCGGCAAATGATCCGCTACGGACGCAACACCCAGGAGTCGATCCTCACTCCCCTGACCCATGAATCACCCGTGGTGCAATACCAGGGCACGCGCGGGGCATTCAGTTGGCTGGCCGCCCGCAAGTATTTTTCCGTCAGGCACACTGACTTCCGCATGGCTGGATCGCACA
Organism: Candidatus Krumholzibacteriota bacterium; assembly: GCA_024275485.1. Classification (GTDB taxonomy): domain Bacteria; phylum Krumholzibacteriota; class Krumholzibacteriia; order LZORAL124-64-63; family LZORAL124-64-63; genus LZORAL124-64-63. The sequence goes on from JAJRZA010000007.1 coordinate 8,534, forward strand.
CCTATCAGGAAGCCATCGATGCGGTCAGCAGTGGAACATCCGCCTACGCGGTGCTGCCCCTGGAAAACAGTCTGGCCGGATCATTTCACGAGGTGATCGACTTGGTGGCCAAGAGTCCGTGCAGCATTGTGGGCGAAGAAATCATCCCCATCGACTTGTGCCTGGTGGCTTTGCCCGGGGCTCAGGTCAGCGACCTGGAAGTCATCTACAGTCACCCGGTTGTTCTGCAGCAATGCGCCCGTTTCCTGGGCACTCTCGACGGTGTTCAAACCACCGCCCACGAAGACACGGCGGCAGCGGCGGCCAAGGTTCAGGCAGACGGCCTCAAAAGCCAGGGCGCCATTGCCTCGCGCCACGCGGCGGAACTGTGCGACCTGGCCATTCTCAAGGAAGACATTTCCGGTGTCGGGTCCGACATAACACGTTTCGCCATCATTGCCGCCCAGCCGATTTCCGTGGACAACCATTTGCCGGCAAAAACCAGCATCGTAGTGAACCTGCCCAACGAAGCGGGTGTGCTCGCAAGTATTGTCAACGCCTTCGGGCAACGTGGCATCAACATGGGAAAACTCGAATCCAGGCCCAGCGCCGACGGTTCAAGCCTGACCCGGTTCTATATCGAGTTGGACGGCAACGCCGAGAACCCGGTCCTGAAGGAAGCCGTGGATTCCGTGCGCCAAATAGCACGCAGCCTACGGGTCCTTGGCTGCTATGTGGATCGGGCCAGACTGGAAAGCGAGTCGGATGATCTGCTGGGCAGGGCAGTGGACCCGGATCCCGATCCTTCGGCCGTTGAGCTCCATGTATTGCCGGGCAAGACTCCGGCCAGAAAACCCGGGCCCAAAAAACCCACCTTCAAATTCGATTCCCAACCCAGCGGAGAGCGCTCCATCGTGCAAGTGGGCCAAGCTGCTTTTGGGGACGGAAATTTCCATGTCATCGCCGGTCCCTGTGCGGTGGAAAACCCCACCCAGCTGGACCTGGCGGCCAGGGATGCCCGCGATGCCGGTGCCGTCGTCCTGCGTGGCGGTGTGTTCAAACCCCGCACCTCACCCTACTCTTTTCAGGGTCTGGGCTGGGAAGGACTGCGCCTCTTGCGTGAAGCCGGCGACAAGTACGATCTGCCCATCGTCACCGAGGTGATGGCCACCGAGCAGGTGGGCCGGGTGGCCGAGTTGGCCGACATGCTGCAAATAGGGGCTCGCAATATGCAGAATTTTGATCTGCTGCGGGAAGTTGGCCGCACCGACCGGCCGATTCTGCTCAAACGAGGACTGATGGCCAGCATTGATGAGTTGTTGATGGCCGCGGAATACATCATGTCCCAGGGAAATTTCCAGGTGGTCCTGTGCGAACGGGGAATTCGTACTTTTGAGACGGCCACCCGCTCGACCCTGGATTTGTCGGCTGTACCTGTCTTGCAAGAGCGCACACACCTGCCCATTTGCGTGGATCCAAGCCACGCAGCCGGACGCAAGGCCCTTGTGGCCCCGTTGGCCCGGGGGGCCCGTGCCGTTGGCGCAGACAGCATCATGGTGGAAATCCATCCAGACCCCGCCAACGCCCTTTGCGATGGTCCTCAGGCACTGTCTGCCCTGGAGTTGGCGAATTTGATCGCCGAACTGAAATAGCCATCAGTCCTGGTACGGCTGTCTCTACTTGCCTCCCGCCGGCGAAACACCGTCGCAGCCACAGTTTCCATCATCGTCTATTTCGTTCATCGGCGGCGGATACTCGCAACAGCCGTTGCCGTCGAAATCCACGAATGTCAAGCACGCGAAGGGATCCAGTCCATCGTTGTCCTCCACCGGATCGTTCATCAGTCCACCGAGAGGCCAGCCGTCGATGAAGGAGTTGCACTGCATGGTATTGCCCTCAATGTGCAGCGGTCCCTGCACGATGAAGATGTTACCCGCCAGCATCAGGTTGTCGTCTGCGTAGACCGTGCCGGTGCCGATAAACAGGCAACCCGAGGCCTGGGAGGCGTTGAACGTATTGCCGGTGATGGTCGTGCTGCCGGTCATCTCGCCACTGGTCAAGGCGAATCCTGCGCCCGAGCCGCAGGTGACGGTGTTGCCGGTGACGCTGGTCTGGCCGCTGATACCCAGACCGATGGCCACGGCCCCGCCGTTGGTGACGTTCATCTGGTTGTCCGAGATGGTGTTTGTACCCGTGCATTCGACCAGACCAAGGCCGGCTCCGGTGAAATTGTTGTCACTGACGGTGACCGCGGCGGAACAATCATTGATCGATACCGCCGCCCCGCCGCCACTTTGGGTAATCGTGCAGCCTTCGATGGTCACGGGCACGTCGACCTGGTTGATGTCCAGGTGGGCGCTGCCGCTGAAGGTCAAGGTCGCGCCATTGAAGACGATGGCGGCCGTGTCCACCTTGTGGAGCGGACTGCGCATTCCGGGAGGGGCGTTCCACCCCGGCAATTGCCGCTTGAGGTAGTCGTAATCGCCAATTGCAATGGACTTGCCGCCGGAGAAGTTGGCCCCCTCACCGAACTCGATGAAGGCGAAGGCCGCCCGTGGGAAGTTCACTTGCAAGTCGTCGTCGAAGCTCACGCCGATGCCCTCGACCTTCACACCGGCCCGCCAGTCATCCACTTCTAGATAGGCCTTGCCGTGGAAAGTGGCGTCGAAGATCCGCAGGTTCAACACATCCTTGTCGATGTGGGCCCGGAACTCGGCGTTCAAACTGCAATTTTCGCTCAGTTCGATCTTGGTTCGACCGCTGAAGCCGAAGCCCAGGTCACCGCCCACGAACAGGTTGGAGAAGTACATGTTGACGTTGGTGTCCTCGAAGTTGTCGTAGAGGTCGACCGTGAAGGCATCGTCGATGTGGTCGTCGGTGGAGTTCCACTCGAAGGCCAGTTCCTGGATTATCTGGACACCCGCCACCAGGATGCTGTTGGCCGTCTGGTCCAGCGAATCGATGCGGAAGGTGCCGAGGCCGACGTTGATCTGCCCGTCACCCAGGTCATTGGTGCGCAGGACGAGTTCCAGTTCACCGGTTCCCTTGGCTCCGATGGCGGCCGAAGTAAACAGGTTGTTGCGCACAGTCCAGGTGGTGGCGCCGTCAACAGGGGAATCCACCTCGAAATCGGGATTCGAGTTGTGGTTTTCCACCACCAATTGGCTGTTCAATGCGAAGGCCGTGCGAACATAGAGGTTCTCCAGGTTGTTGGCGTCGAAGCGTAGGGTGGCGCCGCCGCTGAGGTAACCCTCGCCGGCTGCGGCGATACCCGTGCCGCTGTTGTTGATCACGTTGTAGGAATAGGCGTTGGACACTCCGGCGTTGAAGTACCAGTCCAGGTTGCCGTCGAAGGCGTTGCCCTGGAAATTGGCACCACCGGCGGACCCTTTCTGCCTCTCGAGCCCCTTGTAGGCCGGGTCACCGGCGGGGAAGGGCGCACTCTTGAGGCCGCCGATGGCGACGACCGTGCCGGCGGGCAACGAATTGTTGCGGAGGTCCAGATTCTGGTTCGCGTTGATGAGCAGGCCACCGGCGTTGATCACGGTGAAGCCGTTCAGGGCGAAGGCACCCGCAGCCGAGACCACCAACGGATTGCTGCCGGGACCGGCCAATGCACAACTGTAGCCGTCGTCCATCACCAGTTGCAGGAAGAACGAAAAGCTGAGCGATTCTACCGTCTGGGTGGTGTTGGTCTGAATGATGATACGGCCGATATCTTCGTAGTCCAGGTTGGAATTCAGGTAGGCCAGAGCCTCGGCCAGGGTTGCGTATTGGGTCGAATCTCCCGGCGCAGGGTTGTCCAGCACATAGACAGCCGTGCTGTCGCTCAGGTCGTCGCCGCCGCCGCCCATGACTCCGTAGATGCTGAAATGAGTGACGCTGTCACTGACGGTGTGGGCCAGGCTGTCCACCTCGCTGTTCGGGCTCACCAACCAGGTGTCGCCCGAAAGGTAGGCCAGCCGCAAATCCGCCTGGGCCTCACCCTTCATCAACTGGGCCGGGTCGTAGTCAATCAACAGCGCCACCGGCAAAGTGAACTGGGTGGAATCCGGGCCGCACTCGTAGACCGTGCCGGCCATGGGACCGACCGGAAAGCTGGCCATCGGTTCGATGGTTATGTCGGTGTCCACAACCAGGGCGCCGGACGGGATGACGACGCTGACGTTTCCGTCTTCCGAGGTGGCCGTACCGCCGGCAATCCCGATGGTATTGCCGTCACCGTCGTTATCCCCTGGATCTGGCGCCATGCCACCATCGTCGTCGCCACCGCAGCCAACAACCAGCAGGGCCACAACCAGGGTTGTCAGGACCAGAATCGATATGGGATGGATATTTCTTGGGGATGAATTGGAATTCATGACCAGTCCCTTCGACAGGGGAGATCTACTTGGGCAAAATGAGCGGGGTATCGCGTAAAAAATATTACAAGGTTAGTTTTCCAGCCGCAACGTTCCCCCCACATTTGGCCCTGACGATGATTTCATTGTACACCATCAGGGAACGATAGTCACCCTTTGGGCCTGTTGACGATTTCCAGCCACCACCCGCACCAAATAAACCCCACCTGCAAGATGGTCGGGAAATTGCAGATAGTGGATTTGACCAGAGGCCAGATCCCGTCCCATGATGCCCACCCGATGCCCGCGCAGATCAAACAAGTCAACCGTGGCCGGAGGCAAACCATCCGGCAATTCCAAACGAATCGCTTGCCCGGAACCCAGCGCCAGGCCGGTCTGCAACCAACTCGATTCTCCGGCCGGCCCAACACCACTCAATGGTGATTCCAAGGCAAAGTCCAGCCGAACCCAGCCGTTGGCCACCGTAACGAGCCTGCTCTGGGATTCAAATCCTTCGCAACTGGCCGACACCCTGAAGGTACCATTGGTGGTGAGACGGTGGTACATGCCATGACCGGCTTCGGTCAGCCGGGGGCCGATCCCGGGTTGATGCATTTCATGGATAATAACCTCCGCCACCAAGGGCTCGCCATTGGCAAGGTTGGTCACCGAACCCCGCACACCCGGCCCTTCAAGCACACGATCAACCAGGGCCTCACTGCCCCTGGCCACCCTGGCGCCTATGGTGTCTACCATGGCGCCGGACCACCAGCAATGGTCGGCAATCTCCATGATGAAGGCCAGGGTTCCCGTCTCGCCATACACCCAGCACTGTTCCTTGGGAAGAGTGCTGTACGCGTAAATTTCGTTGTAGGGACTGCCATCCTCATTGATGGTCGCGGCAGCCCAAAGCTCGGCCACATCTTCAGCAACAGCGCTGTCCGGTCCCATGCCTCCGCCGCTGGTATCGAGCCAGGGCCAGAAAATGTAGTTGCGCCAGGAGATGGTAACAGGAGAGTGGTAGTCAACCACCACCACCGGTCGCTCCCGCAGGACAAAATGCCGGATGGCCGCGATTTCCGGTTCGCTGAAAGGGTACGGGCCTTTGTATTTCTGCGAAGCCGGGTCATCTTCGTCGTAGTCATCCCAGTTCCAGTCCCAGTTGCGATTCAAATCGACGCCGTCCCCGGGAAAATCAATCAGCTCATTGTGGTTGTTGTCGCGCATGGTTTTGCGCCATTCCAACCAATTCACACCGCCGCTGAAATTGTGAAGATGGCCGTCAACATTGAGGATGGGCACATAGAACAATTCGAGGCTGTCCACCCGGGCGGTGACCGCTGGATCGATGCCATAACCCTGGAGAAGGTTCTCGATGGTTTTCATGATGGCCGTGGTGCCGTTGGGTTCATTGGCATGCAGGGCACCGTGGAAAAGCAGGCGGGGATCTTCATTTTCACCGGGGATCTGGTTGCAGATGCAGGCCATGGGGATGTCCGCCCGATCACCGCTGCGACCCAGGGTGGACTGGTGGAAAATATCCGGATATTGGGTTTCCCAGGTGTCGAACTGGGCCAGAACCTGGTCGAGACGCCAGTAATTGGGGTCGGGTTGGTCGGCCTGCAGGAAAGTGGGAAAAATCAAGACCTGGAAAACTACTACCGTTAAAACGAGAAGCAAAATACGAAGGTCATGTTCTGACAAAATTATTGCTCCCTGGACGATTTCGGGATGGTTCAGTCAGTAGGGCGAAATTGACAACCAACACCTGATTATAACACATCAATCCCATGTATATTAAAAAACCCGGGCAGCAGTGCTGTCCGGGTTCAATATTGAATTCAATACCCTCTTGCGCCGGGCATCACCTGGTCAAAACAACCTTCCGTGTAATCACCTGATCCGCACTGCGCAACTGCACGAAATAAACACCCGCCGGCAAAATACGGCCGTCATCGTCACGACCATCAAAGACCACCGTCTGGCGACCGCTCCCACCACCACCCCACCGGAAACTCCTGACCCGATGGCCTCGTACATCGATAACCGTGAGATCGAATGAACGCCCGCTGTCCCGGGAAAAACTAACCTGCATATCACCCCGTGCCGGATTGGGGCTGATGTGGAGGTAGCCGACAGGATTGATGGTGGATTCCTGAACTGCCAGAGGGGAACCCGTGGCATCGACCATCAACAGGCCGACATTCCTGGCTCGGCCCGGTTGATCCGCAGAGTGCTCAAAGGGGATCAGCAACGAAACACCATCTGCCGGCATGGCGCCATCAAGGTCGTAGAGCAGAACCCGCAACCTGGTCCCGACCTTGCCGGCAACTACCTCAACATCCGCTTCACAAATCACATCTTCAGGACGCCAGACAGCTCCGTCCAGATCCAGAGCGAATTGACCCGCTGAAATACCTGCCCCGGTAATATTGACCGGCTGCCACCAGCGACCGTCCTGCCAGGTGGCCCGACCGATCTCGTAGGCGACGGGAACGAAGGTCGGGGCGGAATAACCCGGTACATCGCTTTCCAGAATGAAAGCCACTATGCGTGCCAGGTCCGAAGCATTCAACAGACCATCACCGTTGGGTGAAGGATAAACATCGCCCTGGATACGGGCGTCGCCGTCCAGGGGATTACCGTCAGGATCGACGATGTGGTTCACCAGCAGGACCAAATCCAGCACAGTGGTTTGGCCATCACCATTGACATCGCCGGTAGGCGCCGGACCAGGGGTCGAAATAGCAGCCATGGCCGCCTGGGCATCAACTTTTCCCGCTCCAAAACGATTGTTCCAAACCGCTCCCGTGTACACATCGACCGCTGCGGTGGCACGCAGGGCATTCTTGATCTGTCCTGCACTCAGGGTGCCGTTTTTTTCCAACAGCAAAGCCGCCACGCCGCAAACAAAAGGGCTGGCCATGCTGGTGCCCTGGCTCAAAAAATACTGGCCGCTGGGGTCCAACCAGGCATCGCCAGGATAGTTGGTGGTGTCGGAACTGTATGGCGCAAACATCCCCAGACCAGGGGCGCTGACATCTGGTTTTTCCCGGCTGTCCCGGGTTGGCCCGATAGAGCTGAATGGTGCATGGTCACCTATATCGACAGCACCCCAGGTTGATCCGTATACATGAGTAAACCCGTCCAGGGCGACCCAACTCTGCCTTGTTTTATGGGCCGCCACGGTGATTGCCTGCTCGGCTGTCCCCGGCATGCCCACGGAATAGGATTGATCGCTGTTGGGAAAACCAGCGGTCATGGTTGCAGTCCCTTTCCAAGCGTGGGCTGTGCCCGTACCCCCATTGATTGAGATGGTCCAGTCGCCCACACCAGGGGTCGGCCCGCTGCGGTCGTCGATCTGAATGAGGATTTGTTTGTCGCCGTTGGCTGGATTGACTCCGCCGGTGGCGTTGTCGATAATCACGGTTCCATGACCGGTGTCCTCACCGAACAAAGCACCTGAATTCACTGGACCGGTGGTTTCTCCCCCATAGGTCACCGCCACTGTTGGGTTGGCTGCACCATCCACCCAAATGGTCAGGATGACATAGTCGTTGTTGGTGCCCGAATTGGCATCATAAACAGATATGTTGAAAAGAAGATTCGTGGCGGATGCCGGTCCGCTGTCGTGCAGATTCAATTCTCCTTCATTGCCCGCCGCGATGCAGAACACCACTGCGGTGCCGGACAAACCATCAATGATCTGCTCCTGGGCGCTTGTTCCATCATGGGCTCCCATGTGCCCACCCAGCGACATGTTGATGGCCATGGGTTGGTCCAGGGCAGCAGCCTTGCCCGCCAGATAGTTGATGGCATCGATGGTTTTGTCTTCGGGAAAACCATGCAGCTGGTCGTCAAAGGCCTTGGCGAAAATTATATCAGCCTCGGGGGCCACACCGCTGTATAGCCCACTCGAAGCCAAACCGTTGCCCGCGGCAATTCCCGTCACATGGGTCCCGTGCCCGCTGAGGTCCACTTCGGTCAAACTGCCGGCGTTGATTTGGATTTCGTTGTATTCGGTACCGTAGTTGAAACCCGTGGGCGGCGTCCCGGAAACATATTGGTCCCAGATGAATTTGATGCGGGTATCGCCACCGGAAGTTTGAAAATCCGCGTGATTCCAGTCAATTCCCGAATCGACCACTCCCACTAGAACACCGGCACCGGTGTAGGCGGGCTCACCATTCCAAACCTGGTCCACCTTGCCGTCAACAGCGGCCAGATCCATCAAGGGATGCAACAAGTGGGCAGCCTCCACATGGTCAATGTCCCCATCGGCCTCCAACAGGTGAAGCGATGACAAAGGCAAGCGGGCCGTGACAAAATCACCCGTGCGGGATCCAACCACCAAACCGGGAATTTCCGCCAGATCGGCCCAACCTCCACCCATATGCAGGATCACTCCCACACGGGGATCATCGGCATTTTGCGAAGCATCGATGGCCAGGAATTTTTCATAGCTCAAACCTGGGCCAGTGTTGTTTTTTGCTTGCAACAGACCCTTCAAAAGTGGGTCCATGGTTGCTGATAAAGCCGATCCTGCTGCGGCAACAATGACCAGGATCAAAACCGTCATCCAGGTGGTTTTCCGTTGTTCATATCCGGCAAACATATGCACTCCCAAGGCTATTGAAGGCCCAATGCTATTGAGGGCCCAAGCCTAGTTCAGACCCTGCGCCGGGCGCTGAAGGTCGGGTTTGTCGAGCTGGCGCAGATCATTTCTGGCCAGAATGTCGAAGATCACTTGGCTGGTTGCGATGAAGGTGACGATGTTGCCGTTGACGCTGCCGATCACGGCTCCCGAATCAGTCAGGGATTGATTCAGATTGGCGGCGCCCTCGTCAAAAGTACCAATGACCGAATATTGGGTTTCCTGCCAATGGTTCGACGCCATCCCGCCCAGGATGTCGTTGCGCAACCTGGGATCGATTTTGGTCAAGACCTTGTCGTCACCCCAAAGCACCAAACCCGTAAGACCGTCAACCTTGGCCAGGGCGGGCACCATGTCCCGGCTCACCAGGGCAAGCCTGGTGGGCCCGAATCGACCCAGCTCCCGTCCGTCAGGTCCCAGGTTGGGCAGTTTGCCAAGAACACCATCAGAATGCAGGGACAACAACAGTCCGGAGTCTTCAGGCAGGGCGCTCAACCTTTGCAGGGATTGCTGATCTGCCAGGCCGGTCAGTTCCGCCGGCAACTGGTCTTTGCAGCCGTGGAAAACCATCACCGTTCCCAAAAGAAGTAAAATCTTTGCTTTGCTACTCATCAACCGTCCCCTATCCCGAGTATTGTTCTGAAAGTTGGTGCAAATGAGCCAGCACCGCTGCCACGAAATTGGTGTAGGTGGTCCCGCCAACCACCCAGGTGGATGGCACGTTTTCATCAATCCCACTGTCGTCGATGACATCCGCCTGATCCAGGGCCAGCTGAAAATTACCGGGAACGGCATGGGCGAAAGCCCGAATCAACCGCAGATCCTTGGTATCGAAGGATATTTGATGTTCGAAAACGAAAGCGGGGTCAGCACTCAAAACCAGGCCGGCATTGGTGATGGCGGAAGCCAGATAGTCCCCGCCGGAGCCCAACTGGGCGGCAGCCAGACCAGCCATGACATAATTCTCATTTTCACCGGCAGCCTGGGCCAGATCGAAATTCACAATGCTGGAGTTCACTCCGAAAACCGACGTTGCCAACAACAGCTGGGACCAGCCTCGGCCCGCCATGGCTTCGCCATAACCCGAATCCAGAGCCAAAGCGGAGCCAAAATCATCCAAGGCATCGTTGTAGTTTTCGCTTTCGAAGAATCCCCAGGCCCGGGCTGAAAATTCGGCTGCGGTGTCCGGTGTATCGGGGATAACCGGGGTATCATCATCACCAGAACTGCAGCCGAACAATCCTACCAGGGAAAGCAGGCCGATCATCATGATCTGTCGGACATTTCTTGAAATCATGGTCTACCTTCCTAAGGCAACGCCAGGGTGACCTGGGCGTTGCCAGTGCCATGGCTGTTGGTATCTGATGATGAGACAATCAGTGAGGTGGACGATTCTGGCGCGAAATATTGTCCTTCGAAAACACCGGAGGCCAAAGCGTGCATGGTCACTGCGGTGGTACCGGCATTGACCGTGGGAAGATCACCGGAGCCGCCGGTTACGGTTACCAGGATGCGGACGATTCGGGTTCGGCCGGGGTTTTTCAGCACCGCAATGGCCAAAGTAGGCGGATTCTGGGGTGCCAGGACCGTCAACACCCCGGAGGCGCCGCCTCCCGGCAATGAGCCACCAAAAGGGTCTGAAAGGATGATGTCTTGAAATACCAGGCTGGTGGTATCATCGACATTTCCAAGCATGGTGAACATCAACTCCGCCAAAACCCCCTCGTCCGAAGTCAGGCTGTCCGAATCGGCAAAGTACAGCACCACTCGCAGATGCCCCGCCGCCACAACCCGTCCTTCGGCAGTCATGCCGGTGCCTCGCCCGGTCACTGCCAAACTGCTGAAGGCAGTCACCTGGCTATCAAAAATAATATCCGCCTGGATGCCTCCTATGGTGTCCTCATTGGCCAAGGACAAAGTCACCGTGGCCGTATTGCCGGCAGGGGCGGAGGCTGCGGAAAGACTCAGGGTATTGCCGACAATCTGCCCGCTGGCGGGAATTGCCACTGTCAAAAAGCCGACCAGAATCGGCAAAGTTGGTATAATCCGTGTTTTCAAGCGCATTGTTATCCTGTCGGGTTCAGGTTTTCGAAACCTGGGCATCCAGACCAAAATTCGGCTCCCAGGGGACACTACTTGAGCGGTTATCCCATGTCGTGTATTATCTAAACCATTGAATCACGCCCACTTCAGTGGGAGCGAAATCTGCCAGTCGGCCTGACCATGCCCCGAAAAATGGAAATTCGCAAGAAGATTGAGTTTCCGGCCGACCAGTTTTCTACATTTCCCTAGGAGTTCCATGCTTTCGCTCATCGCCATCGCCAAAAACGAAGCAGCCGACATGGCCGCCTTCCTGGGCCACCACCAGGACCTCTTCGACGAACTCATCGTCATCGATACCGGCAGCACCGACCAAACCGCCACCATCGCCGCCGACAACGGTGCCCTGGTCTTTCCCTTCACCTGGTGCGACGATTTTTCCGCCGCCCGAAACTTCTCCCTGGAAAAAGCTACCAAAAAATGGGCCCTCTGCCTTGATATAGACGAAATCATCGCCCAAGCCGATTTTGACCGTCTGCGCAAACTGCTCCAGGACAAACCCACCTGCTTCATGCTTCCCCAATGGAACTACTACGACGACGCTCGCCACCAGGAATGGCAACCAGTTCGTGGTCTGTATCCCTAACTTGAAAAAAATCACCCTGGTTTTTTTCTCGCCCACCAGTACAGGTTGTTTCCCACCGGCTGCGGCTTGAATTGGCAAGGCCGGGTGCATGAAGACCTTTCTCCATCCTTGAAAACCACTGATCTGCCCACCAAAATCCTGGATATCCCCGTCCATCATTATGGCTACGTAAAAAGCGAGGACCATAACCTGGATCGCAATGAACTGTACGGTCGATTGGTTCGGAAAAAAATTGACGATGACCCCGACGATTGGAAGGCCAACCTGGAGCTTGCCTACATTCTGGTCCAGGAAGGCCGGGGTCGTAAAGCCATTCCGGTGCTGGAAAAGTTGAATGAAATTGGAGATAAAAGCCCGGTGCTGAGTCGCGCCCAGGCCATGTTGGCCAAACTGTATGTGGCGGATGACCGGCCGGACGAAGCCATCGCCTTGCTGCATCAAACCGTCACTCAAAACCCGGGATGGCTCTTTGGCTGGACCGACCTGATCAAACTCCTGATCGACGGACAACACTGGGAGCAGGCCGAATCGGCGTTCACCGTCACCCGCGATTTTTTCCCTGAAGAACCGCTGCTTATGAAACTGGAGTGCCAGCTCATGATCAAAACACGCCGCATCGTGGAAGCAATTCCCATGGCCCGGCGCATCAGCAAAATGGTTCCCGGGATGCAGGAATACGACCGCATTGCCGACCAATGCGAAGCCTTGGCCCGCAAGGAAGGGCTACTCTGAGCTATTCGGTGTATCTGGCAGTTACTTCCTGAATACCCGCCGTGCAGGCAGCGCAGAACTTCTTCAGCCCCTTGGTGAACATGATGCAATCGAGCTGCGACCGGTACATCCCCTGCGAAACATAACCAGCACCCTCGAAAGCACCCACCTGTCCGAAGAATTCACTGTCTTGGAACCACAAATCAACCTTTTCCTGATGCGACTTCGACCAGGCCTCGCCTGCGGCAATGGCCGCTGCGATTTCAGCATCGCCCGTATCTTTGTTCATCAATTCGGCGATGCGTTTGTTTTGCTCGACTCGACCACTCATGTACTCGGCATCCATGGCGTCGTACTCTGCCTTTTTCCAAGGCGTTGGCAGGGTGGTTCCGGCAGTGACCTGGTCGGCCCACTTGAGATCATCCGCATCAATCAGCGCGGTAATATTTCGCTCATGGGGTTCCCTGCCCGCCGGATAAAAATCGTTGTAGGAAGTGCTTGAGGAGTAATATTCATCCGCCAAACCGGCAAAACTGTGACCAAACTCGTGCAGAAATACAAATTCACTCCACTGGTTGTCGCTGGTGAAGGTGCAGAACAGATTGTAGATGCCACCGCCGCCATAACGTTCGTGGTTGACCATGATGTACAAAACATCGTAGGGCGCATTGGCGGCCACATCGCGGATAACGCGGTTGTCTTCGGTCAGCATATAACGTTCGGACCCCAGTGAATCGAAGGTGCTGCCCAAGGCCGTGTTCAAGTGCACCCCACGGCTAGGTTCATCGCAACCACTCTGCTGCGAAGGCTTGAGCACGCCCCAGATGTTGAATTTGTCGGCCATGCTCTTGTAGGGCTCGTAACCCAGCATGAGATCGGCAAACCGCTGCACGTCTTTCCGGAATTTTCCTTCCTCGGCGGCCGTGTAGCCATCACCGAGAATGGCAACATCCACCTGCCCGTGAGGATCGCCGTGATAGGCCGCCTTCATCACGATCACGTCATCATCGAGAGGGTCTTTTCGAATCAGATGCCAATCAGGATCGATCTTTACCCGATAGATTTCTTTCATGGTCATGTCGCGCTGGCGAACTTCCAGGGCAAACTCGATGGTCCGCCGAGGAAAAGGTATACGAGCTGATTCATGATAGGTCCGGCGAATTCCATCGGCAGCCGGCCCGGTGGTTTTCCATTCACCGTAATAGCTGTCGAATCCCTTGGAATAAAGCAGATCACCATTTTGGGCGTCATAGACTTTCTGGTAATAGCGGCCCAGATCAAGATCATCCAGCAGGTGCAGCCGGCTACCCGACCAGATCCCCTGTCGCCATACCTGATCCAGTGAGATGATTTCCTCGTCCGAATTTCCAGTGTGGTAATAGTCGATGCGCAGGGTCTCATCGAGGAAATGATGGCTGAAAACCGGGTCGGCGGTGGCTGGACTTCCAAAAATCATGATCAGGCCAAGAATGAAGGTCAAACTCAGGGTTGGTGCCATTTGGCGGGTTTCCACGAAGCGCTCCTCACGTTGGTTGATATTCATCTTCGATTAATAACCTACTCCGGGCTCCCAAGACAAGGTCATCTCCCCAATATCATCCTCCTGGGGGGATGAAACATGAAAGACCACATTCAACAAAACAGCCGCCGGTGAGATTTCCGGCGGCTACCGAAGTATAGTGGATTTCAATTCTGCTTGACCCCTTCAATTTCCAAGGAGATCTTCACGTCGTTGCCGATCAGCAAGCCGCCGCCTTCCATGACCTTACCGTAGGTCAAGCCCCAGTCCTTGCGATCGATTTTACCCGTTGCCGAGAGACCAGCCCGTTCGTTGCCCCAGGGATCAGTCACGGTTCCGCCGACTTCCAGATCCAGGGTTACCGGCAGGGTGACTCCGTGCATGGTCAAAGTCCCCATCAGTTTGCCCTCTTCATCGTCTTCCATCTTCACACCCGTGGATTTGAAAACCATGGTGGGGAATTTTTCCGGGTCGAAGAAATCCGCGGTCAGCAGGTGTTCATCCCGTTTGGTATCACCGGTGGTCAAGGAACTGACATCGATGGTCACTTCCACACTCCAATCCTGCGGGTTGCCCGGTGAAAAATCAAAAGTGCCACTGAATTTGGTGAAAGTTCCCTTCACGTTGCTTATGGCCATGTGCTTGATCTTGAACCCCACTGAACTGTGAGTGTTGTCAATATCGTAGGTTGCCGCCAAAGCAGGCAACGCCGCCGTAAGCAAAGCAGCCACCATCAGGACCTTCAGCGTATTGACGAATTGTTTCATTGCTTTCTCCTTGGTTTTTTGGGGTTGCGGGCTTTGTCCAACAACCGGTTCAATTGCTTTTTCTCTTGTATTGTAAGGTGCCCGAGGCTCTGTTTGTCGAGCCCACTCATGGGTTCAGCCAACTCTTCCAGCAGGTTCATCCCTTTGTTATTGATGCTGGTCAGCACCACCCGCCGGTCTTCTTCCGATCGCACTCGTTTGACCAGCCCCATCTTCAACAGCCGATCAATTCGGCGGGTAATATCTGAATCACGGGTGACCATGCGCTCCGCAATGCCTGAACAGGATAATCCATTCCCCTTTTGTCCGCGCAGAATGCGCAGGATGTTGTAGAGGGATAAACTCAAGCCGTGTTGTTTCAGGTATTTCAAAAACGGACCACCCAATTCGCTGGCGGTTCGCTGGAGATTCAGGTGGGTTTCCTGTTCCAGCGACTCAAAAGGCCGGGTCTGTCTAATATCGTGTTTCAGGTTGGACATTTTCGTTCCCAATTTAGCAGATGATTTCTGTCCGGTTTTGACAATATATGTTTGAACCTTATTTGTTGCAACAAGCATTTTATGATGCTTTACCAATGGAGGAAGTTGCAGTCTTCCAGATCAGGGACAGGCAGTCCCAATCCCGGCAGCAAGACGCCCAACATCGGCCAAATTGGTCACCCCATCGAAATACAAATCCGACCGAAAATGATAGGGTCCATAAAGGTTGGTCGAGAAGGCACCTACATCCATCAAATTGACAGTCCAATCCCCATTGATATCCGGACTGTTGAACTGGATGGGTAAGCCCTGCTCGGTCAACGGATTACCGTTGACGACAACCACGCAGGCGGCTTGGCTGTACCCTCCGGCGACCAAGGGGTTGCCCCAATAGGTCAGCCCATTTTCGTCCGTATTCTGATCAGCGGAACTGCCACCCATACAAGGAACCAGTCCACCATCGGCAGATTCCAACCACATATCCTCTTTCGGGAAATCAGGAATGGGATTTAAGAATTCGTCCTCGAAAAGGAGCGTGATGGTAGCATCGACAATCCCACCATCCGCATCCATGGCAAGGGTGAAATCGGATCCCCATCCATTGAGTTGGTTGAACAGGGTGATGGGTTCAGTGCCCTCATAAGCAGAAGAAACCACGAAGTGGAAGCCGGGAATATCCGCCGCTTGGAGGGAAAAACCGGCACAGGTTATCAAGATCAAAGTCAGCAACATCGTTTTCATGAAATCTCCCCTTTTTTGAGTTATGGGGTCTTGAAAAAATCATCCTTTTACGTGGCCGAAGTCACTCCTTGAAAAGACGCAGGGACTTTGTTGAAAAGGTTACCCTGGTGGCAATTTGTCTATTCACTCGATGCCGAAGACCGATTGGTTGTGACCGATTGGTTGCAGATTTTAGAGTGAAAACATGCTATCATAAGTATGGGCAAATAGCAAATCAGGGGGATACACATGAATCGCCTTCCATTGATCCTTTTGACCCTTGGGGTTTTGCTCCTGTGGGCCACCATCACCCTGGCGGTGTTGGTTCCCCTGCAGATCACCAACAGCGAGGCGGACTGCTCTTATCCGGCTCTGGCTTCATCCATCGACGAATTGACTGTTTTGGCCTACCTGATCTGCGGTGATCCGATTCCGGAGAATTTCGTGCAGGTTGTGACCATGAACTCCTATTTGACCGATTACATTTGGTGGACGGACCCGGTTATTCTCAACACCGGTGGACCACCATCACTCTGCTGGAGTCGCACCGGATTCCATTGTGCCTTTGCCAGCGGGCCCGTCATCCTTGTTTACCACACCCTTGGTTCTGGTGAATGGGATCTTGAAGATTACGCGATCATTGAAACCAACGGACCTGTCCTGGGCATTGATTTGTATGGAGTGCCCACCGATGCCGCCGGACCGGATGTCTTCATGGCGGTGCACACGGCCACCGATCCTTACGATGGAGACCATCATGTGATGTACGCCTCCCACAACCAGTCTAATGGATGGTCGGAACTGACCTGGGTAGCCACGGAAACCGAGATGGCAACCCACCCCCAGATAACCTGGGACCTGGGCCCGGCTGGCCCATTACCAAAAATTTTCTATCTCGGCGGCGAACCGGGCGACCCACTCATGAAACACACAACCTATCATTTCGAAACCGGCTGGACCCCGCCAACCATCGTGCCCGGAGACGGCGTTTCCGCGCCCAGCCCCTTTGCCGGTGAATTCGATGTGATCACTCGGGGTTTTCTGGAAAGAAACATCCTCGGGTTGGGACCCCAGCCAACCTGCCCCTGTGGAACCATTCACCATCAAGCATATGTGCCTGGTTTGGGATGGGAGGCCTCTGAGTCCATGACCTCGCACTATGGCGAATACGACTGGCCCAAATCACCGAACCTTGCCACGGATCCCGATGGTCGGGTGCACGCTTTCTGGTATCAGGTATCCTCTGCATCCAACCTGGAACCCTGGCTAAAGACTCGGGAATATTGGGTGCTGGAAGATGGCATCTGGACCGACAAGGGAGATTTCCTTTACGAGGCCGGCAACGGCCGAAATTTTGGAGAGCAGGTGGCCCTGGCAGTCGACCCCACGCCTTTCCCGGTATTGGCCTGGACTGAGCGCGATACTTTCGGTGGAGTCCCCCAGCCCTCCCAGGTGATCGTGGCCCGAGAGGCCTTTTGGGGTGATGCCCCGGATCCGGAAATCGTGCAACCAAAGTTGAAATTATCGGCTTGGCCCAATCCTTTCAATCCTGTGGTGAAACTGGCCTTTGATACCAACCGGACCGATGCCGTACAACTGGATGTTTTTGATGTGCGCGGCCGAAAAGTGGCCAACCTGATGGACATGGTCGTCGGCAGCGGGCGCACTGAAGTTTCCTGGGACGGAAAGAACGACGCCGAGCATTCACTGCCCAGTGGAGTTTATTTTGCGCGGTTGGTTTCGGGAATGGAAACAGCCTTCGTGAAATTGGTATTGGCCCAATAGGTCCAGCTATCCAGGATTTTCAGCCAATGTAGCCAGCCAATTGGCAAAAACCTGCTTTGCTGCAGAATGCCATTGGCGGGTTAGAAAAGGTTCCACCTGGGCTTCCGGGAATTCGGGTGGAGCCATGCTTGCGCCCAGGGCTTCCTTCACAACCGACCGATGATCTTCCAAAACGGCAACCCCCACTGGATCCAATATGCCTACCGGCAGTGGCGGATAATCCTGCCGTCTGCCTTGGACAAACAACTCAACCTCCCTCTTGTACTCCTTCAGCAAACTCACCGCATCGTATTCGGGATGCCCCTGCATCAGGACCAGGCTGCTGTCCTGGTTGGCCGCCAGATGAACCCCGGCACTGGAACTGGCAATGATCAAATCCAGGCCGGCATCCCGGAATTGATCTCCGGCTATTTCGTTGAAACGCGATTGGGGGACCGGCACGGCCTCAGGCAATCCAGCAGCCAAAGCATGATCCGGGTTGACAACCTGATGTTCAAAAACACCCCAGATTTTGCTGGCCAGGGCACCCCGCCGCTGGTGGAACCGAAACTGCATCACCGCGTGGGAAGACAAGCAGGAACACAGGGTGGAGCGGGTATGCCCGTGAGCCCAGGCCATGGTTTTCTGGAGTGGTTTCCAGAAGGGTTGGATTTCCAGGCGCGGATCGCTGGCATTGGCGCCGGTGATGATGATGGCGTCGGGGTGCAGGGCCCGGATTTGATCCTCCGACTGATAGTTCTCGGTGATGTAAGCCGTGGCTTTCTGATTCCGGGGAATCTCGGGAAAGGTGAACCGGTGCAGGCGGATATTGCCCTTGCCCAGCAAAAGACGGGAGAACTGGCGGTCGGTGGCCTTGAGGGCCGCATCGGACATCATGTTCAACAGGGCGATGTTCATGGATTAATCTTACCTTCTGGATTGGCATTTCCTTTGTCACATCTTAAGGTAACATGACCAGAAAAGACAAACTCCATTGTCTGATAACCCCACAGGAACAATCTTGAGACGACGAGCCGAACGATGCCCTGCCTGCCTGATTCCCAAGGCCTATTGCGTATGTCGGGTCACTCCTGTTGAGCACCTGAAAACCCGCATCACGGTGGTCATTCATTTTAGTGACATCACCCGCACCACCAACACCGGCAAATGGACACCAGTGGTCTTGTCCAACTGCGAGGTCCTTATCCGGGGCCAAAAAGAGTCCCCCCTGGACATGAGCCGGGCCATTCAAACCGGCTATCATAATCTTCTGCTATTTCCATCGCCGGACAGCCGGGAGCTCAATCCGGCCTTCCTGGAATCGATTCGGAAACCAATCAACTTGATTGTCCCCGACGGAAACTGGAATCAGGCCTCAAAAATGGTCAGACGCGAAAAGCAACTGATTGCCCTGCCCCATGTGCACCTGAACATCGACAAGCCTTCCCGTTACAGGCTGCGGACCGCCGCCCATGATCATTGGATCTCCACCTTTGAGGCCATCAGCAGGGCGCTTGGGGTTGTGGAAAACCATGATCTTCAAAAACGAATGGAATATTTCTTTGACGTGGCGGTGGATCGTGTTCTTTTCCTGAAGGGTCAGATTGATCGCAAGAAGGTGACCGGCGGGATCAGCAGGGAGATGATTCATCAGCACCACATGGAGAATAATGATTTGGATTATATTGAGGCGTTGAAAAAGAAAGGGCCGGATTGATCCTTTCTGCAACCTCATCGTGGCGAACAACACCGCCGGAAACTATCATTCCCCTATGAAGAACTCTCCATCCATTTCAGTATTGGCCGCTGTTCTCGTCTTGAACCTCATGGCTTTGCCTTGCCTTGGCGAAGAGGTTTCCGACGCCGAGCTACTTGCCAAAATCGAAACCATGTACCAGGACTACCGTCAGGATTTTCCCAACATTGGCGAAGTCACCGCCCAGAAACTCACCGAATGGATCAGCCTGCGGAATGTGGTTCTTGTGGATGTTCGTAAACCTGCCGAACGTGCGGTGTCCCAGCTTCCCAACTCCATCACGAAAAATGACCTCGAGGCCAGTCTGGACTCATTTACCAACCGCCCCATCGTTGTCTATTGCACCATCGGTTACCGCAGTGGAAATTTCACCAAGGACCTGAAAAAGAAGGGCGTGAAGGCCTACAATCTTGAAGGTGGGATTCTAGCCTGGGTGCATCATGGGGGCACAGTGGAGCACGATGGCTCTCCGGTGCAAAAGGTTCATGTTTACGGCAAGCGCTGGAGTTTGCTGCCGGTTGGGTTTGAGGCCGTTTGGTAGGTTTCATTCAGCTCCTTGTTGACCCCAACTATGCAAAACCACGTTGAGGCGAAAGCTGTCAGGGTGCACCATGGCAGCAACTTAAGTGGTTTCGGTCAACGTGGTTTGGCATAGTTGGGGTTGAGACGAATGATAATGGGATCCTGGGGACACCGGATATAGACGGTGGCATGATCATGATCAATATTGAAAAACTCGCCTTTGGCCAACTGGGCTCCATGTCTCCATTGACCTTGGATCACTCGTCCCTAAAGCTACGTTGAACAACTCGATGAGCGGGTTGTTCGATGGTGAGCCTGGCCGGCGAAAATACACCCTAGGCGACTTTGAAGACTATGCTAGAATAGATGCGAAACAGCCTGGGAAAGCCTGGTATATCACAGCATGGGGTAGCCGCCTAAAAAGATTACTCCAATGACACCAGGGATTCAAATGTGCAAGGTGATTTCATATTGCTGACCTTCGTCAGAACATTACAGGTGATTTCTACTGCAGCCTCCTTCAGGTTAGCCATACAAAGTAGTTGTATTACTGGTATCAGGTTTTTGTTCGCTTGCCTCATGTTTTCCCTCCTGCCAAATAGTGCATTGGCGACCCCCGAAATCACCGTCACTGCCCATCAAACAACCCAAAACATCTCCCTCGACGGGCGCCTCGATGAAACAGCCTGGAAACAGGCCGGTCGCATCAACGATCTTACCCAACAGAACCCAAATCCCGGCCAGCCAACTCCCTACCGAACCGAGATACTCTTCCTCGTCGATCAAGGTGGAATCAC
This sequence comes from Candidatus Krumholzibacteriota bacterium, assembly GCA_024275485.1. GTDB lineage: Bacteria > Krumholzibacteriota > Krumholzibacteriia > LZORAL124-64-63 > LZORAL124-64-63 > LZORAL124-64-63. Next base: position 29,228 of record JAJRZA010000007.1, read on the forward strand.
CCTCGGTTTCATCTGTAACGATCCACAACCGGATGCCATTTCCGTGCACACCATGGCGCGGGACGGCAATCTCGATGGTGACGACAGCATCGCCTTCGTCCTCGATACTTTCGGCGACCGGCGACGAGGTTATTACTTCCAGATCAACGCCGCCGGTGCCCGGGTTGATGGCTTGATCACCGGCCCCGAAGATGTCTCTCTCGACTGGGACGGCATCTGGGACGCGGCCACTGCCCACACCGCCAGGGGATGGACTGCCGAAATCCATATCCCCGCCCAAACACTGCGTTTCCCCACTGGAGTCAATGGTTGGGGTTTGAACCTGGAACGTGTGGTAGCCAGGGACCGGCTCACCCTTCGCTGGGCCGACAGTTCACGCAACGCCATGCTTTCGGATCTGCGCCGGGCAGGCGGGTTAACCGGCGTCTCCATTCTCAAACAAGGCCTCGGCATTTCCATCAGCCCCTACGGCATTGTCCATGCCGACAAGGACGAAAACACCCCCGACCGCACCACCACCGGCGACTTCGGCGGCGATGCAACCTGGAACCTCACTTCCGAGCTGAGCGCCGTTGTCACTTTCAACACCGACTTCGCTGAAACCGAAGTGGATGCACGTCAGATCAATCTCACCAGATTCCCACTCTTCTTCCCCGAGAAACGAGCCTTCTTTCTTGAAGGATCCGATCAATTCGATTTCGGTTCAGGATTGGGACGCGACTTTGTTCCTTTCTTTTCCCGACGAATTGGCCTGTACGATGGTGAGCAGGTTCCCCTGGATGTGGGTGGCAAAATCCTTGGCCGAAGCGGACGTTGGGGAATTGGCTTGCTGGGCGCGCGTACCGGATCATCGGAGGTCACCAACGAGGCCAATCTCTATGTGGGCAGAATCACCTACGACGTGAACTCCAACCTGACCGTGGGAACCATCGCAACTGATGGTGATCCCGATGGAATATCCGACAACTCGCTACTGGGCTTCGATGCCATCTGGCAAACTTCCACTCTGGGTGGCGACAAAAATTTCTCTGTTGGTTCCTGGGTTGCCGACAGCAAGGGTGATGTCCCTGATGGACGAAGTGACGGCTGGGGCCTGAAAATCGATTATCCCAACGATCTGTGGGACGTGGCCCTCATCTACAGGGAATTGGGTGACGGTCTGGATCCCGCCCTTGGCTTTTTACCTCGGCCAGGGACTCAATGGTTCAAAGGTGGGGTTTCCTACCAACCGCGACCATCCGGTGGGATGTTCGACTGGGTGCGACAATTTTTCTTCGAACTTTACTCAAGAGTCGTCAAGGATCTGGATGGGAAGACACAATCCTGGCGCATATTCACAGCCCCCTTCAATGCCGAAACAGAATCCGGGGAGCACATTGAAGCCAACTATGTGCCTCAATATGAGTGGCTCTCTGAGCCCTTTGAAATATCAGATGGAGTGATCATTCCCAGTGGTGATTTTCGCTTTGACCGTTTTCGAATAGAGGTTGAGACTTCGCAACACCGGGCTGTTGTGATCAGTTCTTCGGTGTGGTTCGGTGAATTTTATACCGGCACCCTGACTCAGTGGGAAACGGAAATTGGGTTTGCATCCGGAGATGGGCGTCTGCAATTGAGTCTGGCTGCGGAAAATGATTTTGCGGAGCTGCCGGAGGGGTCATTCATTCAACGACTTTATCAGCTCAGGGTGGAGTATGCTTTTAATCCCAAACTTATACTGTCTACCGATACCCAGTACGATTCCGAGTCGAGGGATGTGGGTGTCAATGCCCGCTTTCGTTGGACTATTCAACCGGGAAATGATTTGTATATTGTTTGGTCTTCCGCTCTCAAGCGGCCATGGAGTCCGGATGACTGGGGGTTGCTGCATAATACCGAGGATCATCTGGCCGTTAAGTTGCAGTGGACTTTGCGGTATTGATGAGAATGCTTTTGAAGAACATTCATTGACTGTATCCCGCCAAAATGAAAGCCCCCCGCTTCCACAAAGGAACCAGGGGGTACAAACTCCAACTCAATATCCGCCAAACTACATCCCAATAGCCAACAAAGAAACCGCTGTACTTGCCATCTCCGAAATCTCATTAAATAACAGCCCCAACCCAAGAGTTGGAATAGCCAGCGCCGCCAGCACCACATACTGCAACCAATGCAACTTCAGCGGCGACAGGTCCGCGCCTTCTTCAGGTTCCGTCAGGAACATGGCCTTGGCTACCTTGAAGTAATAATACAAGCCAACCACGGAATTCAACCCAGCCACAATCACCAGCCAGAACAGATCTCTATCCAAAGCAGCAGTGAACAGGTAGAATTTACCCACAAAGCCGGCAAACGGGGGAATTCCGGTCAAGGATCCCAGGAAAATCACCATCATGGCACTAGCCCAGGGAGCCCTGAAACCAATCCCCACGTAGTCCCGCAAGTCTTCACTTTTGAGATGATTGTTGATGGCCGTCACATAGAAGAAGGCACCCAGGTTCATCAGCGTGTAGACCAGCAGATAGAACAGGATCGCAACCAAACCGCCACCAGACAGCAACACGAAGCCCATGAGCAAATAGCCCACATGGCCGATGCTGGAGTAGGCGAGCATGCGCTTGACGTTGGTCTGGCGCAAAGCCACCAGGTTACCGTAAGTCATGGTTACAGCGGAAATCACACCGAGCAGCAACGGCCAGTTGATCTGGGAGATCAAAGGACTGCTGGCTGCGGCGTCGGGGCCTACGGCAAGGGTTGTGTAGAAGAAGCGAATCATCAGGGCGAAACCGGCGGCCTTGGGGCCAACGGAGAACAGTGCGCTGACGGGAGTCGGGGCTCCTTCATACACATCCGGACACCAGAAGTGGAACGGCACCGCGGCAATCTTGTAACTCATGCCGGCAAAAACCAGAATCACGACCACCAGCAGGCTAAAGTTGTCCACCTGCCCGGCCATCAGGGCTGTTCGTATGCCGTCAAAGGTCATGCTGCCGGTCATGCCGTAAAGCAAGGACAGGCCGTAGAGCATGATGGCGCTGCTGACGGCGCCAAAGAGTACATACTTCAGGCTGGCTTCGGTGCTGCGCAAACTACCGCGCATGTAACCGGCCATGACGTAGCTGGTCAAGCCGACACCTTCCATGGACAGGAAGAGCATCAACAGGTCGCGGGCTTCGGCCATGACACACATGGCGACTGTCATCATCACCGTCAGGGCAAAGAACTCGCCTTTGTTCTCTCGCTTGGCTCCCATGATTTCTTCGCTGGTCCAGGCAAACAAGACAGTAGCCAGGCCGGTGAAGATGAAGAGCAGGCGAAAGAACGCGGCCATGCCGTCGACAATGATCAGGTCGCCCATGATGGTATGGGCGGGTCCGCCCAAATCCTGGATGGTGTAATACCCGGCCAGCAGCAGACCAATCACCGAGATGGTGAACGGCACCGCGATGCGCCTACCACGCACCACCAAATCTCCGAGCAACGCAGCCAGGAAGGTCAGGCACAGGATGGCCTCGGGCAGCCAATGAGCCATGTCCGACCAGCTGGGAATGTTAAGATTTATCAGTTCCATCAAGGAACGCTCCTCTGCAAACGGGGCCTAGCCGGCCACCGCCTTGATCAGATGGGTCAATGACGTCTTCATCAGGTTCAACACTGGCATGGGGTACACACCCAGGACCAACACCAGAATGCCGATGGGCACCAAGGTGAACATTTCACGCGCGTTGATGTCGGGCAAGTCGTCGTATTTGTCGTTCTTGGGCCCCAGGAAAACCCGTTGCAGCATCCAGAGCACATAAGCCGCACCGATGATCAGACCCAGGGCACTGATAATGGCGATGGTCTTGAAAGCCGCGAAGGTTCCGATGAAAATCATCGCTTCGCCCACAAACCCGCTCAGTCCCGGCAGCCCAAGGGCGGCAAACAAGCAGAAACTGAAGAAGCTGAAGTAGATGGGCATTTGCATACCCAGACCACCGAAGCCGTTGATGTCGCGGTGGTGGGCGCGGTCATAAATGACTCCCACACTGAGGAACATCATGGCGGTGATGGTGCCGTGGTTGAACATCTGCAGCACGGCGCCGTTGAGGGCCGCTTGGGCCGCGGGCATATCCAGCCCGACCTTGGCCGCGGCACCCATTCCCAGCAGTACAAAACCCATGTGCGACACTGAAGAATAGGCCACGAGTTTCTTCATATCCGATTGGGCCATGGCACAATAGGCACCGTATAGAATGTTGATGGCCCCCAGCACCACCATGGCGTAGGCAAACCACTGGGCCTGGTCAGGCAGGATGGGGTAGCTGATCCGCAGAAGACCGTAGGTACCCATCTTCAAAAGCACACCGGCCAGAATCACTGACACCGCCGTGGGCGCCTCCACATGAGCGTCGGGAAGCCAGGTATGGAAGGGGAAGATCGGAACCTTGATGGCAAACCCGATGAACAAGCCGAACCACAACCAATGCCGGATGTCCGTCTGCTGCAACCAACCGCTGTGGTTGGCCTGGTCCATCATGTGCAGCATATTGAAGGTGTGCCCGCCGGTCACCGGGTCGGTGGTGTTCAGATAAAGGGCGATCATCGCCAGTAGCATCAGCACCGAGCCGGCCAAGGTGTACAGGAAGAACTTGATGGCGGCATACTCGCGACGCGGGCCACCCCAGACACCGATCAGGAAGTACATCGGCAGCAGCATCACTTCCCAGAACACGTAGAACAGGAAGAAATCCAGGGCGCAGAATACGCCCATCATACCAGCTTCCAAGATCAAAAAGAGAGCAAAATAGCCCTTCACCGACTTGTTGATCCCCCAGGAGGCGAAGATACACAGGAAGGAGAGGAACGCCGTCAGCAGTACCATGGGAACGGACAGGCCGTCGATTCCCAGGAAGTACTCGATGTTGAAACTCTTGATCCACGTGTAGTGTTCGACGAACTGCATTCCGGTGGCATCTCTATCAAAATTGATAAAAAGTTGCACAGCCAGGATTAGGGGTACGGCGGCGGCGGCCGCAGCCGTCGTCTTGATGATCTCCTTCTTTTCAGAAGGAATGAAAGCGATCACAGCCGCCCCGATGACCGGAAAAAAGGTCATCCAGGATAGAATGTGCTCACCCATGCGTGGCGCTCCTCTCGGGGGTATTCACGATAAACCCACCCTTACAGGACATTGTAAACCAAAACCAGGACCAGAACCGAAGCGCTGACGTACACGAAGTATGTCTGCAACCGACCGGTCTGGATACGACGGAAACCTTCGCCAAAGCCATGAAAGACCGAAGCGAGACCATTGACCGCGCCATCGACCACGTAATTGTCAATAGCACCGCTCACCGAGCTGACCATGCGGGTCAGGTGGCCGGTACCGTCGACAATGCCGTCAATGATGATGCGATCGAAAGCGGCGCACACATCAGCCCACCACAAGGTGGCCCGATATACGGTTACCGCATAAAACTCATCAAAGAAATACTGTCCCTGAAGGACGGTGTAGAGACCCTTCATCTTCTCCTGGATGATGCTCGGGTTGATCTTCTTCTGGTGGTAGACCCACCAAGCGCTGCCAATGCCCAGAATAACCATGGCGATGGACATGAACATGGCCCGCTGGTGGGCAACGTGGTGGACATCGTCCAAAGCATCATGACCGCCGCCATGAGCGCCTTCGCCGTGCACTGCAGCTACTTCACCATGCGCTGCTTCAACGTGGCCGGCAGCTTCTGGATGATCAGACGCATGATCAGAATGTTCGGCCACCTCAAGATGATCGCCGGCACTTTCCAGGTGGAACTCGGCGGCGATGGCGGGCATATCGTATTGGGCCACAAATTTCGAGAACCAGGCCTCGCTGACCACCTTTCCTGGAATACCCGCGGCAATGATGGCAAACAGAGCCAAAACCATCAGAGGGATGGTCATGTTCAGAGATGATTCGTGGGCGTGATCGAACTTTTCCTGGTCAGCAGGTTTGCCGAAGAAGGTCCGGAAAACCAGACGGAACATATAGAACGGTGTCAAAACAGCGGCCAATATTCCCAGAATAAAGGGAATGTAGCTCATCCAGTTTCCGTTGATCATGCCATAGGCCAGGGCTGAACCCAAAATTCCGTCCTTGGAGTAGAACCCCGACAGGAACGGCACACCGGACAAGGCCAGGGTGCCGATCAGGAAAGTAACAAACGTGATGGGCATTTTTTTGCGCAGGGCACCCATGTCGGTCATTTCCTGGCTGTGCACCGAATGGATCACCGAGCCGGCTCCCAGGAAGAGCAGACCCTTGAACATGGCGTGGGTTGTCAGGTGGAACATGGCGTTGGGCGAATCGCCCACACCCAGGGCCATAACCATGTAACCCAGTTGGCTCAGGGTGGAGAACGCGAGCACACGTTTGATGTCTGTTTTCACCAGGGCAATGGCTGCGGCAAGGAAGGCCGTGATGGCACCCACATACATGATCACCATCATCGCTGTAATACCGAAAAGGGGAGCCAGGCGAGCCACCATGTACACACCGGCGGCAACCATGGTCGCGGCGTGAATCAGGGCCGACACCGGAGTGGGGCCTTCCATGGCGTCGGGCAAC